>JAGRIU010000014.1 GCA_020443075.1 Alphaproteobacteria bacterium | reverse complement strand
GTAATATTGATTAAAGAACTTCACAGAGGCTATCGCGCCCTCATTGCTTTCCATGAGCTGTCTAGCGGCGTTTACGGCTTTTTCGAACGAGCCGTTTTTGGGTTCGAAAAAAATCATAGTCTGTTCATCGGATTTTCGCACCAGCTGGATTGTCGCTTCAATCACAATCCCGAAATTACTTTGGGCGAATAGCCCGTCCGTATAAGGTCCTGCGCCCCATTTCCCCAGAGCTGCGTGTTCTTGCTCCATAAGCTCCGATAATAGTCCGTGATAAAGCGTTCCATCGGGCAAGACGGTTTTGATGGTCTGCACCGCGTAGAAATGGTTTGTGGTCGGGGTCACGCCATAGCCCCTCTCCAGCGCATTACCGATCAGGCTACAATCCGGGCTGGAGCCGGTGACCGGCACGTAGAATGGGTGTTTATGCTCTTCGAGAAACTGATACAGCATACCTTGGGATACGCCCGGTTCAATTGTGACCAGCCCCAACTCTCGATCAAAAAATTTGATGGTTTTAAAAGCGCCCATATCCACAATAACGCTCTGTTCGCACGCCGGATTCCCCCCACCGTACCCCCAGTTCTTTCCCGTGCTTAAAGGATAGAGCGCCACTTTGTTTTCGTTGGCCCATTTTACAATTTTTTGAACGTGCTCAGTGCTGCGCGGACGCAAAACAGCCATGATTTCCGTATGGACCTGTGACGGGCAAGGGTAGAGGGCGGCTGCATCATGTTCATGCAGCACGTTTTCGGCGCCGATCATATCCTGAATTAGTTTTAACATATGAAAAATCTTAGGCTATCTGTTGAATAAGAGCAAACTTTTTTAAAAAACATTTAAAGTGGCGGGCTCCGGCGCTTGCCATACGGGACTGCCAGCGCTAATCCCATGGCCAGCCACAAAACGCGCGTATACATGAGTTCGTGCAGAACGGACATACAGGCAAAGAGAACCAGAAACGTGAACATCGCCCTGTGATATGCGGAATTTTTTTGCGCAAAGCCTGTCTTGTATAGCGCCCATACGCACATCATGAAAAACGATGCAAAAACCAGCAACCCGACGGCTCCGGTTTCTACAAGCAGCCAAAGCGCGGTGAAGTCCATCACATCAATAAATTCGCCTCTTTTTGCAATCTGGAACGGTTTGTAAGAACCAAGGCCTGCGCCGATAAGCGGATTATGTTGATGATAGAGCTCCAGACCGTCTTCGACGGCGATAAAGCGTTTTTGATCGCCGATATAGGCCAGGTCTTCGCCCGTTTCTTTGGTTACCACTTTAATCAGATATTTCATCTGTGCGCCCTCGAGAACAAACATGGTGGCTTTTGTTGTAATATAATACGAGCCGTAGGCTATGACGGCGCCGATGAGAAGCGGGAGCGCTATTTTTTTTATTCTGAGAACGGGGTCTTTGAGCAAGAGTATAATCATCAGCGCTATGGAGACCAGCCAGCCCGTTCGGGAGTCGTTGAATATAAAAAAGACCGGCAGGCACAGCCAAAATAAGCGCCTCAATGTTTCGGGGATATAAATTTCGTTATCGGCGTAGCTCCAGATGATGAAGACAAAGGCGAGCACAAAGATGGCCATAAAAGCGTTGCGGTTGGCCATAAACCCGTCCCATGGATAGTCGGCCAGCCATAAAGGATAGGGGATAAAGAACTGCAGAAACAAAAAGACCACACTGAGGGCCATACTCAGCACGACGAAGCCTGTGAAAACGCCGGCGAAAAGTGATAGAACGCGCTTTGTATTTTGGGCATTTGACGCAATCCAGCCCCCGAGCATGAGATAGGCAAGCAGTAGAAAAAATCCGGTATATTTATTCACCAGCGCCCAACTGGAAAGGCCATTATTCACGACATAGCTATTCAGCAAGGCGGCGCTCATTACGAAAACCAACGCGGCCAATCCATACATCATTTTTTTCACCGACCAGCGCGGCCATTTCGAGCGGCCTGTTAGAAGCGTATAAAGCACATAAAGTCCGGTAAACGGAACGAAGAGATCGGCCAGACCTATACGTAAGCCCAGATAATCCCCATGAGCAAATAAAGTTATCTGGATCTGCACGGCCAGTGCCATAACAATCAAAATATATTCGAGAGGTTCTAAATGGCGTATGCGGTTTAGAAAGGCATCAAACATAGATTTTATGCGGACAACCTCTTTTTCCCCAGAAGGAAGGCTCTCAAATCAGATCTTACCAGATAGGGCAAACCGACTAAAAACGGGGCAATCAATGTTACAAGCCCGACCTGAACAGAGAGTAGAAATGCGCTTTCCATCGGGAAGCCTATGAGAGCCAAACCGTAGATAAAAGCGCCTTCGCGCACCCCCCAGCCGCCGAAACTGATCGGCAGGCTCGATATCAGAGCCAACACGGGAATCAGTGCCAGAAACTCCATCGTGTGCCCGTTTTGCGTTGCGCCTTCTACGCCTAAAGACAGCACGTACACACACAGGATAAAGCATAACTGCGCTACGATACTAAGGAGTCCGGTTTTGAGCATCAGATCATAGTTTTCTGTATAATTCCGCAGGATGGCGATGAGACGCGAGCGCTTTCGGTTGGATAAGATGTAGTCTTTAAACAATCCTGAGCGCAGGAGCAGCAAGGCAAAGGCGACAGCTCCGATCACACCGCTGACGGTCAGGGCCAGCATTATAATCAGCCGGTTATCCATCGTATGTATAAGAAACGGCAGACCCAGAGCGCTTAACACGATCAGCGCGGCCAACGTCATAAAGCGGTCCAAAAATGTCGCGAAAACGGCTTGTGTTAACGAGAGGCCGTGGCGAATCGCCAGACCGGATTTGGCAATGATCCCGCCGATGGAGGCAATAAACAGGATATTGGCGAGATAGCCGGATATATTGATCAAGCTGGAGATTTTGAACGGTATGTTATGACGCCCAACGTTTAGAAAACTGTGCCAGCGCATGTTGAGGAACAAAATTTGCAACACAATCAGTGCGGTCGCAGGCCCAAATAACCACAAATCCAGGTCCGCTGATCTTTCGATCAGTACGTGCATGTCCATGTGTCTTAGCAAAAATCCCAACAGAATCAGACTTACGGCATATTTGAGCAACAATCTGAATTTTGTGATGTTCATATTTTTATCTTCTACGAGGGTATAAAACCGCTTTTTCAATAACCGTTATTGAAAAGGTTAGTTTTTGAACCGTTGTTTTTGTATATTGCCGTTAAGAATATCCAGAGGGCAGCGTAAGCTATTCTTCATGGAATTTGCAAGATGATTTATCGCTCCATCCCCAGTCAGTGCCGCGTCGGTTATTATGACTCCCTTTATATTTTCTGGCATCGGAACTGATACATGGATGAGAAAATTTGCGGGTGTTCCTGTTCGAATTTATCCCAATTTTCCAGATTATCCGCCGCTTCATCTTCCGGAAAGGCTTGCCGGTAGAGATTCATACGATGTTCGGGCAGGCGAAATTTTATAAACTTTAGTCCGACGGCCTCCAGCATTTCCTTTATTCTTGGAATTGTATAGCGCACTTCGCGCACATGGAAAATCAAATCCCGGCATGTCGAGGTGCTGAAAAAATCAGAGCTGATCATTAAATAATTGAATTCTTTTGTCTGCTTGATAAAAGAGCGGCAAGCTCGCATTCCCTTTGTGTCGGATTTAAAACCCTTTTCGGCGATAATTTTATGCGCTTGAACGATTTCCCGGCGACCATATTCACTGTAGAGGCCCAAATCTATCTGTCCGCCCGGCTTGAGCATCTCCACGAGAACTTTCAGCCCGTCTTCCGGTTTTTCCATGTGATGAAGGACACCCATACACTCGATGATATCGAATTTTTTATTCAGCTGTCCCAAATCCAGAATGTCGGCCTGAAGAAATTTTATATCTTTCAAACCGTATTCCTCGACCTTGCGTTTTGCGTAGGCCATGCTTGCAAGGCTTAAATCGACAGCCGTGATTTTACCGAAAGGATAGCGTACACGCGCGTTAAAAATGTTCTTACCTGTGCCGCATCCGGCGATTAGAATATCCGGCTTGGGTTGATAGACTTCGTCTATGGTCTTAATAAACGGCCTTATGTTGTTATCGCTTTGCCAACGTGGATAAGGGTGTTCTTCATATTGGGCGCGCACGGCTTTGGAAATTTCATTTTTAATACTGCCGACGGCCGGGATTTTTGTTTTGAGTTTTTGTTCCGTGAGGACATCAATCACCTGTGTCTGCAGGGTTTCTTGTATATGAGGCGGGACGCCGTCTTTTTGCCGGATCAGATTTTGAGCCTCCGGATGATCTATCAAAGGCCGATAGCAAGCATAGAGCATTATTTGCTCCTGAGTTTTTACAGATAGAGCCGCCAGTTTTTCGGTCTCTTGCGGTGTTTCATCAAAAACATATTCATTCAAAAAACACTGCGTGGCGAGCGCGGCGACGAAAACGCCTTCCGCTTCTTCGAATGCGGTTTTCTCCACGGTTTTTTCGAGATAATAGCGGCGCAAAAAAGTGAGCAGGCTTTCAAAACGGACATTGAAAGGAATGACTTTTTTTACACCTTCTATAAAAAACGGATTTAAGAGTGTTTCTTTATATCCGGGTTGTTCGTATAGAATTTTAAAATCTTCGTACGTTTTCACGTCCAAAAGCTCTGCGGCTTTGGCGTATTCCGGATTTTCAAAAAACTGGTGATACCAGAGATATTTGATGCCGTTATAGTTGACGTTTTTTGATTGTAAACATGATAACACAACGTTCCATAAAGCCGGATCAACCCTGTTGAGCACCATATCCTGAAGCAAGACGTGACTGAATAACCCTTTGGCCTCGTCTCTGTCTGGGGCCAGCTGTATTGCCTGCGTCAGGTAGGCAAGGCTCTCTTTTGTTTCCAGCCCGCAGGCATACGCTAACAGTAAAAGCGTATCATAGTTAAATTCGCCGTTTTCATAGGCGGGCTCCAAAATCTTTTTAGCATCCTGAGCACGCGCCATATTCAATAATGCTTCGGCTAGTTTGTTTCCGGTAAAGACGCATGGGGAAACCTCTAAAGACTTTTTCAAAAACGGTTCGGCCGGTAACGGCTGCGCCGTGGCCATATACGATAAACCCATATACAAGTTCGCTTGCGGATCGAGAGGGTTGAGAGCGAGCGCTTTTTTTAAATGATCCTGAGCGGCATTATAGTCCTTGAGAGCCCATAAAACCTGACCGGCCAGCCTGCGTACATTACAGTCACTGGGTTTTTTATTGATCAGTTTTTTTAATAATGTCCATGCATAGTGATCGTTGCCGATCTGATTGAAAAAAATGGCCGCCATTTGCAGAATTTCCAGATTTTGGGGCTGGCTTTTGAGGACGCTGCGATAAATTTTTTCGGCCGGCTCCATCTCCCCTTTCTTCTGGTGCTCCAAAGCTTTTTGCAGTTTCTCCACCAGCGATGACATGTCTTTTTTTTGTTTTGCCAGGGACACACATCACTCCTTTTGCTGAAAAAATAAAAACAGGCCTTTCAATGTCTTTAGATGATCTAATTTTATAGGGCGTTAAAAAGCAAGACTTTGTGATCAGGGTGTACAAATTTGTTATTGAGAAAATCCATAAAGAGCATTTGATCCTTTCGCTATTTCTGACTACAGTCGGTTTCGTCGTAAAAAAATAAACAATAGTTGAAGTGATCTGAAAATGAGCCGACCATCCACCAAATCCCGTCATGCCTCCTATAGTAACGCCGCGAATGACGCCTCCCCGTCGCGTGATTCATGGCGGGCCGATGAAGCCCGTACAAAGGCGATGTATGAATACAGCCCCTATCCTGATCTGGGCGCGGATTTAAAAACGCAGGATCTTTATTTAAGGCATTTGAGTGAGGATTTTAAAAAGAAGGATAATGTCTATGTGGATGTCGGTTGCGGCACAGGTCACTATATTGTGGGGACGGCCAAGCGTTATCCCAACTGGCGATGCATCGGGATTGATCTTTCGGAACAAGCGCTTAACATTGCGCGCCAGCTTGCCGAGAAACACGGCGTTAAGAACGTAGAATTCCATCAAGGCAGCTATCTTGATCCCCTGCCTTTCAAAGATAAAGCCGATATCATTTCCGCGATGGGCACCATCCATCATTGCGGTGATCCTGAAAAAGCCATGCAGATCATGCATGATTTGCTGAAAGATGACGGCTATATGCTCTGGCATATGTATGGCTGGCGCGCCGATCAGGGCAAGTTTGATTTGAAGATGGCTCTGGATATTCTCGAACCTGATTTAGGCTCCCATGAAAAGCGGTTTTTCTATTACCGGACATTGATGGATCACCGTAACAAAAAGATTTTGAAACGGATTGCCAATACCAGTTTGTATGATCTGTATTCCATGATCAAAATAGGGCTGCGCAACTGGAAGCGCAGACATAAAAAAGTTTCCTGGTCGCCGCCCTGGAATGATGATTTTAAGGACCTAAATTCTCCGTGGATTGATCATTTCTGCCATCCGTGCGAACGGGCTTACGAAGTGCCGGAAATTCATTCGCTGGTGGAAAGCGGGCACTTTTCGGTTTACAAGATGATCGCTCAAGGCAAGGAGTTTCCCCAGCTTATTCCTCATGAATGGCAAGCGCGTTATGCGCAGCTTGGCTTTTGGGAGAAGGCCCGCCTGTCCGAACTTTTGGCTGTCGGTGGTGGTTCTTTTGCCATGATTTTGAGAAAACAAAAGCAAGATTGAACCTGAGCTCATGGCCCTTTATTTTGATCTCAAACAGTCTTTAAAAACCGTTCCATATATAGAGCGGATGTACCGGCCGCTTTTATCGGTCGATACGATGATTTGCGATCTCTTTGGTTCCGCGCCCGAATTTGTGATTGCCGGGACAGGGCGCTCGGGCACAGTTTATATCTCGTGGCTGCTTGATGCGCTGGGTATTCCGACGCGGCACGAATATTTCTATGGCGCGGAGGGGTATCATAAGCGTATCGGCATCAAGGGTGAGGTTTCGTGGCTTGCCGCACCCTTTTTAGGAGAATTCAAGGGAAAAATCCTGCATCAAACCCGTCACCCGATCAAAACCATTAACTCTTTTGTCAGTGTTTTGGCTGTCGATAAATCACGTATGCATAATAAATACATTCGTTTTATTGATCAGCACTTTGATATGGGCGATGATCTTTTAGATAACGCCATGCGGTTTTATATCGAATGGAATGCCCAAATCGCCAAGCATGCCGGATATCATTTCCAGATCGAGAAAATGGAGCAGGCCCTTCCCGAAATTTTTGCTTATCTGGGTTATGAATGCCCACCCAATTACAAGGACGTTATTGTGGGCGGGAAAAAACTGAATTCCAAAAGCAGTCCGCAAGTCACCTACGCCGATTTACCGAAAGGTAAGCTTTTGGATGAACTCGCGGCCGCGGCTGAAGTTTATGGGTATGCACTCGATGAGTAGGACAGCTTCATGGCCTTACTATCTGGCAGGGCTGACTTTTCTGGCGCTTTATGCCTTCTGGCTATACTGGCCAGTCGATAAAATTCTGATCCAAGCCCATGATTTTTTAGATTCTATTTTTTTATATTTTATCGCGCGTTCGCAGGCCGAAGGATTTTTCTTTAATCCGGGTTATACAATTTCCATTTTTCAAGATCTGCCCTTGAACGTTTTGGCGATGAGAGATTTAGGGCTTGGCGCTTTGTACTACGAGCTTTTTTCTCCATCAGGCGCGGTTGCCGCTAACGGGATTGTTACGCTGTTTCTCGGGTTTACAGGATTTTTCTTACTGACGCACGATTACGTGCTGAAAGCGGATAAAAGGACGGTTCAGGCTTTGCTCGTCCTTTGCATTATGGCGCTGTTATTCGCAACGCTGCCCTTTAAACAGCAGAGGCTTGCAGGCGTGTCCATGTTGCCGTTTTTGTTTTGGGGGAGCCTCAATCTTTATCATGGCCGTCACAAAATTATCAGCTTTCTGGTTTTCGGCTTTTATCCCTTTGTGGCTTTTTTACATTACAACGGGTTTGCCGTTGCGCTGGCGATGGTTTTGGGCACAGGTTTCCTCGTTATAAAACGCCATGCAAAAGCTCCTGTTTTTATGGCCTTAACAGCCTTTACAGGGGTCATTTACTGTCTTTTGGAATATCGCAGTCTTCTGGTGGCCCTGCATCCGGCGTATAAAATCGATTCCCAGCGGGGAATGGATCAAAAGGCTGTTTTCCCCGATTTTACGGATGCACAAACCTGGCACGAGCTGGTCAACAAGATGTTTATGGCGACCGGACATCACCACATGATTGTCGATCTTTATGCTTTGTCGTTTTTGGCTTATGCTCTCTTTTTCTCTCTTGGAGCCTATCTGTTTTTCAAGAAGAAGGATTGGCATGCTTCCTACGGCTCTTGTGCTCTCAGTCCGGTCTATATTTTCCGGCTTGCTCTTGTTGCCGGGCCTGTTTTGGGGCTGCTTAATTTTTTCGATGTGCATCTGAACCTCTTGCAAAATATGATCGGCATCCCGCTTTCGCTGCGACGGCTCGACAGCTTTTCCTTGCCGCTTTTTTTAACGGTCCTGACAGCTGTTTTCTTATCTTTAGCTCCGGTAGAAAACACTAAACCCCTTTCTTTCAGGACCGTGTTTTTATGGGGGTGCATCGTTTTAATCTTTACAGCCAGCTTTGCGACGAACCGCTACAACCGTTTTCGTTTCAAGGCCGATATGGGGTTGCCCAAAGAATTCAGCACAACACAGATGGTCAAAGCCGCGCTCGGGATGAGTGCGGGGGAGCAGGCCGCAAACGATTTACGCCACCGCAAGTTCAAAATTTATCCTTTGAACACGCTGATGTACACAGAATCAGAATATTTTATGCCTGAGACTTTTGAACAAATTGATCCTCTCCTTCAAAAAGCTTTGGGGCCTAAAGACGGCTATAGCGTCATGCATATCGGGCTTTCTCCGACTGTGGGGCAGTATCACGGATACCGCACGATTGATGGATATTTCTATAACTATCCAGCCTCTTTATTTTATGAACAATTTTGGCCGATTATTGCGCCGGAGGTTGCTGCCGAGGGCAAATCAAAGGATGACGTACTGGCGGGCGGACGGATTTACGCGCCTTTGGCAGCGAGTCATTTCAAAGACGGCGTGATTACGCCCGATTATGACTGGTGCGCTTTTCGAAATAATGGAGGGCGGGCGGTTTTCTCGGCTTATGAGATCGGGAATGCCAGTGAGCGCGGTTTGAATTTAACGGTTCATGCCGGAGAGATTTTCGTTTATACACTTGATTTGAAAGCTGTTTGCCCCTTAAATCTAGAGCCATGACTGTAGCCCCTGAAATTTCCGTGATCATTCCCGTTTACAACGAGGAAGACAATATCGAAGAGCTGGTGCGGCGCATCGGCGAAATATTCGAAAACGATATTCAAAAGACCTATGAGCTTTTGGTTATTAATGACGGGTCGACGGATACGACAGCGGAAAAGCTTGAAGCGTTAAAAAAAGACAATCCATTTTTGCGGCCTATCTTTCTGGCCCGTAATTACGGACAATCCACGGCGATGCAAGCGGGCTTTGACCAAGCACAAGGCCAGTTGATTATCACCATGGACGGTGATTTACAAAATGATCCGGCCGATATCAAGCGTATGCTCGAGCTTCAGGAGGCTGAAAAGGCCGATATGGTTTCGGGCTGGCGGAAAAACCGTCATGACGATATTGTCCGCGTTTATTTTTCGAAAGTGGCCAATAAGCTGATTTGTAAAGTTGCGGGGCTAAAGATCCATGATTTCGGATGTTCTCTCAAAGTTTATAAAGCTTCCATCATCAAGCGTATTCGCCTTTATGGCGAGCTGCACCGCTTTTTACCTGCACTGGTTCAAGAAGCAGGCGGCAAAATTGTCGAAATGGAGGTCACGCATCACCGCAGAAAAGCCGGCGTGTCGAAGTACGGGCTTGATAGGACTTTCCGCGTCATGCTCGATTTGCTTTTGATCGCGTTCATGCACCGGTATTTGCACCGCCCGCTTCATTTTTTCGGCGGGATTGGCCTTGCCATCGGCGTTGTCGGCGGGTTGATCTGCCTTTATCTGGTCGGAATCAAACTTCTTCTCGGGGCTGCGATCGGCGGGCGTCCGCTTTTGCTGCTGGGCGTGATTATGATCGTTATTTCCGTCATTCTTATTATGCAGGGCCTGACAGCCGAAATTCTGATCAGGGTCTTGCACGAAAAAGAATCCCGTTCTCAATATCGCATTCGCGAAGATTAAAAACGCAGGCCGCAGCATGGACAGGAAAGCCAAGGAAAAGCTTTATTCAGAAGATCAGAATTGGCTGAACAGAGGCCGCGTTTGCTTACTAAAAAACCTGCTTGGGAGCGTTCGTGATGTGAAAGGGCCTTCTCTTGATATCGGCGCGGGGAGCGGACACGCCGTTCCTTGTATGATCAGTTACGGGGAAGTCGATGTTATCGAGGTCGCACAAGAGGCGCGAGATTATCTGGCGCAGCGGCCCATTCGCAATCTCTATACGGAGGGCTTACCCGAAGCCGATATTCCTCATTGCTACCAGACCATTATCGGCCTTGAGGTTCTCGAGCATATTGAGGATGAAAAAGCGGCTCTTGCATGGATTAACGCCCATCTTTTGCCGCAGGGTTATTTGCTGCTGACGGTGCCGGCCTATCAATGGCTGTTTGGCCCGCATGATGTGGCCAACCAGCATTTCCGGCGTTATACAAAAACGAGACTTTTAAAAGCGCTTCCCGATGATTTCACAATTATCCGCTCGGGGTATTTTATAACGGCGCTGTTTCCTCTGGCCGTTCTGGCCCGTTTTGCCTGGAGCCTGAAAAGTAAATTACGGGGCGGGCAAAAACAGGATGAACGCGAGAAACAATCCTCTTCATTGCCGGGTCCGCTGGATAAGCTGTTTTTTACAATTTTGTCTTTAGAAGCAAAACTCGCCAAACTAGGCTTGGGTATGCCTTTCGGGCTAACAGCCTATGTTTTGTCAATAATGCAGCAACGGCCCCCGATGACGACTATTTTGCCGTTCGCCATTATATCAGGGACGAACTCGATTGT
>JAGRIU010000013.1 GCA_020443075.1 Alphaproteobacteria bacterium | reverse complement strand
TCTATGGCCCAAGGTTCTGAAGATCTTGCGCAGCCTCTTTTGCGGCGTGATGAGGTGGATGAAGGGTTGGCGCGCGAGCTTTATGCCTATGTCAGCGAAGAGCTAAAATTTTACCTCCAGAACAATTTCGGGATTGAAGATACTTCGGTTGTCGAGGCTGTGGATGACGTTTTGTTGGAGTTTGTTGATTCGACGCGCTATGAGCGTGAATTTTCTCCAACTTTGGCGATGATTAAAGATGCTCAACGCTATAAAGAAAAGGGGCTGTTGACGCTGAAGACGATTTTGGGCACGTTGCGGCGTGGGCAGATTAAGCCGTTTGTGGCTCAGTTTTCCACCTATACGGGACTGTCTTCGGATGATTTGCTGGATATTCTCAACCAACCGAGCGGGCAGGGGCTGGCGGTGGCTTGTAAGGCTTTTGACATTAGTAAAGAAGACTTTATTGCGATGTATTTGTTGACCAACAGGGTGCGTACGCACGGGCAGATGGTTGAGTTAAGCGGTATGAGTAAGGCGATAGAGTATTACATTCGTATGCGCCCTGAATTGGCGCGCGAGATTATCAATAATTCTTTGCAAAAATCTTGAGAACAGCCTCTCGTTTCAAGCGGCTTTTTTGTTGGACGGGTCGAGCGCCGCGATGCCGGGCAGGGTTTTGCCTTCCAGCCACTCCAAGAATGCGCCGCCAGCGGTGGAAATGTATGTGAATTGATCACTGCATCCGGCGTTTTCGAGGGCGGCTGTGGTGTCGCCGCCGCCTGCGACGCTCACAAGGCCGTTTTCTTTGGTTAAACGGGCGGCCTCGCGGGCTAGAGCGTTTGTGCCGGTATCGAAGGGTTTGATCTCGAATACGCCCATTGGGCCGTTCCAGAGCAGGGTTTTGCAGCTTTGCAGTTTTTTACTGATAGAGTTTATACTTTGCGGGCCGATGTCGATGGCCATTTCGTCGGCGGGAATTTCGTTCGCGGGGACGATTTTGTGCGGCGCGTCTATCCGCAGTTCTTTGACGGTGACGCAATCAATGGGCAGAATGATTTCACAGCCGTGTTTTCCGGCGTTTTTCATGATGGTGCGGGCTTCTTCGGCCATGTCGTGTTCGCATAAGGAGGCTCCGACATTGATTCCTTTGGCGTTCATGAAGGTGTTGGCCATGCCTCCGCCCAAGATCAGATAATCGACTTTGTTGATCAAGTTGTTGAGCACATTGAGTTTGCTCGATATTTTGGATCCTCCCGTGATGGCGGCCACGGGTCTTTGCGGGTTTTCAAGGGCTGCATCAAGGGCTTTGAGTTCTTTTTCCATCAAGAGTCCTGCGGCGGATGGCAGGATGCGGGCCAATCCTTCGGTACTGGCGTGGGCACGGTGGGCGGCGGAGAAGGCGTCGTTGACGTAGATATCCCCCAAAGAGGCCAGTTCTTTGATGAAGGCTGGGTCATTGGCTTTTTCACCTTTGTGGAAGCGAACGTTTTCGAGGAGCAGAATTTCACCATCTTGAAGGGATTCTGCAGCTTGTCTGGCTTTTTCGCCGATGCAGTCGGGGGCGAAGCGCACCGAGGTTTGCCAGCATTCTTCTAGTGTTGGAAGCATGAAGGCCAGTGACATTTCCGGGTTTTGTTCGCCTTCGGGGCGTCCAAAGTGCGAGAGGATCAGGACTTTAGCGCCAGCGGCGCGCAGATAATCAATTGTGGGTTTCAGGCGGTCGATACGCGTGGTGTCTGTGACTTTGCTGCGTTGTGCCGGGACGTTCAGATCAGCGCGCAGGAGAACGCGTTTCCCTTTAAGTTGCAAATCTTTCAGAGTGTGAAAATTCATATTTTTGATCCTTGTTGCGTTCTGCGCGGTCTATTTCTGAAATTCATCGCTGATGGTTTTGGCATGTTCTGTAGCTTGAATCAAGGCGGATTGCAGCGCGGGGTCGAGCGCGGAGTGTCCGGCGTTGGGGATGATGATGTAATCAGCTTCGGGCCAGATGTCGTGTAGTTGGTGAGCTGTGATGATCGGGCAGATGACGTCGTAGCGTCCCTGAATGATGCTTGAAGGGATAGCGCGCAGGGCTTTGACCTTGTTTAGCAGGCTGTTTTCGGGCGCGATGACGTGGTGTTTGAAGTAGTGGGCTTCGATACGCGCCAGTGCCAGCGCGTGCAGCCTTTCTTCGTCGGTTCTGGGCGGCGTACTTTTCGGGATGAGGAGTGAGCAGGCTCCTTCGTAAGCGCTCCAGTGCAGGCCGGCCTGCATTTGTATTTCAGGATCGGGGTCTGTCAGGCGTTCGTAATAGGCGTTGAGCAGGTCGTTATGGCGGTCTGCGGGGATAATTGAGGCGAATGTTTCCCAGCTTTCGGGAAAAATATTTTTCATGCCGTATAAAAACCAGTCGATTTCGGTTTGTTCGCACAGGAAAATGCCGCGCAGGATCAGGCTGAGGCAGTGTTTGGGGTGCTGGGTTGCGTAGGATAATGCCAGAGTTGAGCCCCAAGAGCCGCCAAAGACGTGCCAGCGGTTGATCTTGAGATGTTTGCGCAAGGTTTCGATATCGGCGACCAGATGAGCGGTCGTATTGTTTTCGAGGCTGCCGAGGGGATGCGAGCGGCCGCTGCCGCGCTGGTCGAAAATGATGATGCGGTAGTGTTCTGGATCGAAAAAGCGGCGATGCGTCGGGGTTGCACCTGCGCCGGGGCCGCCATGCAGGAAGATAATCGGTACGCCATCCGGATTACCGCTTTGTTCCCAATAAAGCTGGTGCGTGTCATTTTCAACGCTGAGAAACCCGCTGGAGTAAGGGGTGGTCGCGGGAAATAGCTCCAGATGTTTTTGGGCTTTGCGGTGCGGCATGGGCCTTTTTCATTGTTATTGGATGTGTTTGAACATAGGCGCGTTTTGTCCTTCTGGCAAGGCGGTGGAAGCGGGTTTTCCGTTTTTGTCCAGAAATTCAATGGCTTCGATGTTGTCGAGCTTGATGTGTGGGCCGTTATATTCTTCCAGCCAGCCGCGTACGCGGATGCTTTCTCCGCCCCATTGTAGCGGATTGAGACCGCGTTCCCCTAGCTGGCGCTGGAGCGCGGGACCAAGGGAGACGGTGAAGTCATCGCGCCAGTTTTTACCGAAATTGATGTAGAGGATGTTTTTATTCAAAGAGACGCTTTCGATGCGGCCTTGAACGATTTGGAAGCTGCCAATATGTTTTTGGGCGTCTTCGGGGCTAAGAATGAGTGGGTTTTCCCATAGGCCGATCTTTTCGTCTTTGGCCTTTTCTTCGCGTTGGTACATTTGCGTTGCCATTTGCGGATTGCGCTGGGTTGTTTCGGCGATGGCCAGCCCCAGTTCAAGCAAAGTGCCTTGAACCCAGAGAGGTTTTTCCGCATCTGTGGTTTTGTTTTTGTTCACGCGCAGCAGGTGGGCGATTTGATGGCCCATGCGGTTTTCGCGGCCCCAGTCTTTTTTAGGGGTCTGGTAGATTTCTACGGTTTTACCGGTCAACATGTCTTTGAGGACTTTGATGGCCAAAAGGGCGTAGGGGCCTGTTTCTTGCGGCGTTTCATCGGGGAAATAGAGCCCGGCCAGTTTGATGATCCGGCCGTTATCCAGTTCGAGTGTATCGGGGGTTATGATTTTTCTCACGGCGGCGCTGCCGGTTTTGATAAGGCCGGGAAAACTGTTTTCCGTGTTTTTGCCAAGGGGGGGCGGTGTAAGGTTGCGTACACCTTGCGCTATAGCAGGCTGGTTGCTTAGCGTCAGGCCGAAGCATAAAGGGGTGGAAAGCATACAAAAAAGGGCTATTATCTTTCTCATCATAGGCAACAGAGTGGATGGTTTTGATGAAGAATTTCAAGCTTTTCTTTTTCAGTGTTCTTGTGGTTAGCGGTTTGGGGCTTTCGGCGTGTTCGACGAATCCGGCTACGGGCAAGCAGCAATTTACGGCCCTGATGTCGCCGCAGCAGGAAATTCAGGTCGGCGCGTCCGAGCATCAAAGCGTGGCCCAGCAATTCGGTTTTGTCGAGAATGCAGGGTTGAATGCCTATGTGAACGAGGTGGGGCACCGCGTGACGAGTGATACCGAGCGCTCGGATGTGCAATATAAGTTTTATGTGCTGGATAGCCCGATTGTGAACGCGTTTGCGTTGCCGGGCGGTTATATTTATGTTTCGCGCGGGCTTTTGGCGTTGGCCAATAGCGAGGCGGAGCTGGCAAGCGTTTTGGGCCACGAGGCCGGGCATATTACCGGACGTCATTCGGCCGAGCGTTATTCCCGCGGCGTGGTCACGTCTTTGGGGGCTGGTATTCTTTCGGCAGCGATTGGCAGTTCGGGCGCGTCTCAGGCTTTGGGGCTGGGGGCGAATTTGTATATGAGTTCCTATTCACGTTCTCAGGAAAGCGAAGCCGATACGCTGGGGCTGCGTTATATGGCGCATAGCGGCTATGATCCGCAGGCCGTGCCTTCGTTTCTGTATTCTTTGAACCGGGAATCCTCTCTGGAGGCGCAATTGGCCGGACGTAGCGGGACAGGGGCGAGTTACTTTTCAACGCACCCGCCGACATCCGAGCGCGTGAACAAGACACGCGGTGAGGCCGCGCAATACCCGCAAAAGGGGACGGATAATGTTATGCGTCATTTAAAGGCCATCGACGGGATGGTTTATGGCGATAGCGAGTCTCAAGGCTTTGTGCGCGGACAGAGTTTTTATCACCCTAAACTTGATTTTACGTTCAGCGCGCCAGAGGGCTTCCGGTTGCAAAATTCACCGACGCAGGTTGTAGCGAGCGCCTCGAACGGGGCTGTTCTTTTGTTCGATATGGCGAAGAACCCCGGCGGGATGAGCGCTGCGCAGTATATTGCCAATGTCTGGCTCAAGGATTCCGGTGTGCAGCAGGTCGAGCCTGTGAATGTCAACGGACAAGCCGGAGCGACAGCGGCGTTTGCGGGTAGTGTGAACGGGCGTCCGGTGACGATCCGCGTGGTGGCGATTGCGCGCGGCGATACGTTTGCGCGCTTCCAGATTGCCATTCCACAAGGGGCATCTGCGGCTCTGGTGCAGGCTTTGCGCGATAGCGCCTATAGTTTCCGGTCGATGAGCGCGAGCGAAAAGAATTCTGTGCGACCATATCATCTCCGTCTTTATACGGCTAAGGCCGGAGATAGCGTAGCCTCACTTGCCCGCCGCCAGCCCTTTACGCAGTTGCAGGAAGAGCGTTTCCGGATTCTGAATGGTTTGGATGCGAATGAAGGGCTCGTTTCCGGGCGAGTTTACAAGATCATTACAGAAAATTAACGGGCGGTCGGACCTGCCTTTTAAAAAGGCAGGTCGTTGATTGTGTCTGTATTGTCTTCGATGGAATGTTTCATTTTTTCCATCGCCTTTTTTTCGATCTGGCGTACGCGCTCTTTGCTGATGCCCAGTTGTTCGCCCAGTGTTTCCAGCGTTACGGCTTCTTCGCCTAGATGACGCTCGCGAATAATGGTGCGCTCGCGCTCGTTCAGGTCGTCTAGTGCGCGGGCCAGCCAGCGAGAGCGGGTTTGCGCGTCTTTCATATCGGTGACGATTTCTTCGGGCGTCGGGGCTTTGTCGGCCAGCAGGCTTTGCCAGTCCTGCTCGCCGTCTTCGCCTAAAGTCGCGTTCAGGGATTGATCCGCGCCGGAGAGGCGGCCTTCCATGGCTTCGACTTCGGCGGGTTTGACACCGAGTTCTTTTGCGATTTTTAGGCGATCGTTGTCGTTAAGACCTTCGCTTTCTTTTTGTTTTTCGATGCGTGCGCGCAAGCGGCGCAGGTTAAAGAACAGGGATTTTTGCGCCGAGGTGCTGCCGGTGCGGACAATCGACCAGTTGCGCAGGATATAATCCTGGATCGAGGCGCGGATCCACCATGAGGCATAGGTGGAAAAGCGTAATTCGCGGTCAGGGTCAAAGCGTTTGGCAGCTTCCATCAGGCCGATATTGCCTTCCTGAATAAGGTCGCCTATGGGCAGGCCGTAATGTTTGAATTTCATCGCCATGGAGATCGCCAGCCGGGTGTAAGCGCTCACGAGCCTATGCAAGGCGCGTTCATCGCCATCTTCTTTCCAACGCCGCGCGAGCGCCAATTCGTTTTCTTTTTCAAGATACGGCGCATCCATTGACGTACGGATGTAGTCGAGGTTGGCTTTTTGGGTTTGAGGATCATCAATATAGCTCATTAAAAACTCCTTTTTTGGCTGTAGCCGATTCTAAGGGCTCTCAATGTGTCCTACGTGTGGCTACGATAAACCATTCGTGACAAAAGTCAAAAAAGTTACCAAAAAGTTAATTTTTGGCTCTAGACGCGGGGTTCGTGTGTGGAGTTTTTTTAAGATTCGAGGATTTCGTGGACGCTGCCATCTGTTTCGAAGCCGACGCTGATGAGGTTGCCGCCGAAGCCGCAGGCATTGTCGGTTGTGGCTGTGATGCAGTTCAAGTACAGTCCGCGGTGGGCAGGATCGTAGCCGCGGATAACTTTTTCAAAGGGTTTGTAGGCTTGTGCGACATGATCAAAATCTTCTCCGCCCCACCAAAGATTGTCGCCCTGATCCTGCAGGTTATAGGCGCTGTTGAGGCCGGCATGAATAAAGAGCATCGGATAGGATTGTTCTTCATCGGTGAAGGCTGCGCGGGTCTGGTGATTGGCGAAGGTTTCGTGGCCAGGGTGTTTGCGCACCGCTTCGCGGACTTTGGCGATCCATTTTGTCAGGGGCAGGGTTCCGGCGCGGCAGGCTTCGATCGCGTCATGCGGGCACAGGCCATAGCTGTAGAGTGTTGTGGAAAGGCCATTGCCGAGCATCCAGAGCAGGACGTTCATGGGATCCGGTGCGAAGGGGAGTTGCAAGAGTTTTTGCCACATTTGTTCTTGTTGGCCGCGCAGATAGATGAAATCGGTGGGCATCATGCCGGGGATGCACAGGATTAGGCGACGGAAGGCCAGAATTTCATCGACGCATTCTACGGCATGCTGGCCAAAGCCCGTGTAGTTGCCGTGATAAAGAATGCGGTCGCCCGGTTTTATGCGGGCGATGAGGCCGTTATGGATGGCGGTCAGGGCCGATATGTCAGAGTGAACAGCGGGCACTGACCAGATTCGGTTTGGCTGGCCCATGGATGTAAACTGGCTGTATCTAGACCGATTACACACGGATGTTTTTTTCTCTGATGTACGTGGCGAAAAAAGAAGAGGTGGGAGAGTTCCCAGAATCTTCTTTAGTGTACAATAAAAACAGAGTGATAGAAAGAGGTCTGTGGATAAAAATGTTATTTTTATCCGGCTCTTTTTTGTTCTTTATGCGGCGCGGCCATAGGCCAAGAATTTTTCACGGCGGTCCTTGACGATCTGTTCTTTATTCCACGGGAGGAGTTCGGAAAGGGCGGTCTGTATTTGTTTACCTACGGCGGCAATCGTTTCGTCCTTGTGTCTGTGAGCGCCCCCGGCGTTTTCCGGGATGATGCCGTCGATCAGATTGAGCTTCATTAAGTCTTGGGCCGTGAGTTTTAGGGCTGTGGCCGCGTCCTGGGCGTATTCGCCGCTACGCCAGAGGATCGAGGCGCAGCCTTCGGGTGAGATGACGGAGTAGATGGAGTGTTCCAGCATGTACACGCGGTTGGCTACAGCAATAGCGATCGCGCCGCCGGAGCCGCCTTCACCGATGACAACCGAGATAATCGGCACATCGGTGCGGACGCATTTTTCTATGGATTTGGCGATGGCTTCGGATTGGCCGCGTTCTTCCGCGCCTTTTCCGGGGTAAGCGCCTGCGGTATCGATCAGGGTAATGATCGGAATCTGGAAGCGTGAAGCCAGATCCATGAGGCGCTGGGCTTTACGGTAGCCTTCGGGGCGGGCCATGCCGAAATTGTGTTTGATGCGGCTTTCGGTATCGTGGCCTTTTTCATGCCCCATAATGAGGCAGGATTGTCCTTGGAAACGGCCCAAGCCCGCGGGCAAGGCATAGTCTTCGGCAAAGTTTCTGTCGCCAGCCAGCGGTGTGAAGTCCGTGATCAGGGCTTTGACGTAGTCACAAAAATGCGGGCGTTCCTGATGGCGGGCGACCTGCACTTTCTGGGCCGGGGTCAGGCGGGAGTAGGTTTGCTGCATCAGCCTGTTGGCTTTGGTCTGCATGCGGGCGATTTCCTCGGTGATGTTGACTTCGCTGTCGTTGGAGACGTTGCGGAGTTCGGCAATCTTGCCTTCGAGTTCGAGGATCGGTTTTTCAAATTCCAACTGACTCATTTTTCTTCTCTGTTATTCTGAAGGGGCTTGCCCCTGAAGAATCTGTTGTCTTGTGAATGAGATCCTTCAGCGCAAGCGCTTCAGGATGACATTTATTTAAAAGCTTGGTGTTTATAGCAAAACAGGCGGGGCTGTTCAATGAACGACTTCCCGCCTGATGTTATCTTTTAGGGTATAAGTTACTTTAAATCTACTTTGTACCGGTTTTTTTCGACAGAGGGTGCTTTTCCTGCACGGTCTTGTCGAGATTTTCGCCGATGATGTGCGTGTAGATTTGTGTCGTTGCGATATCGGCGTGACCCAGCATTTTCTGGACGCTGCGCAGGTCGGCACCGCGGCTGAGCAGGTGCGTTGCAAACGCGTGACGCAGGATGTGTGGGCTGACGCGGCTTTCATCAACTTCGGCAGCGCGGGCCAGATCTTTCAAGAGCTGGGCAAAACGTTGACGGGTCAGGTGACCGCTGTCGGAGGTCCGGGACGGGAACAGCCATTGTTCCTGATTGGCCGCACCTTCGGTTCCGATGAAGCGTTTGCGTACATCGAGGTAGATTTTTAAAGCTTTTTGTGCCGGATCCGACAAGGGAACCATGCGCTCACGGCCTGCTTTGCCGGCAACCACAATGAATTGGTTTTCTTCGCCAATAGCAGACATCGGCAAGCCAACCAGTTCGGATACGCGCAGCCCGGTTGCATAGAGTGTTTCCAACAGACAAACCAAGCGCAGGCTTTCCGGTGTTCCGGCGGCGCCCGCTGTTTTGATTAGCTGGTCAACTTCGGCTTCGCTCAAAGTTTTGGGAAGCGTGCGACCTTGTTTCGGACTTTCGATGCCGGATGTCGGATCGTCCTGACGTGCATCTTCAGAGACCATGAAGCGGTAGAATTGACGCAGGGCAGACAAACGGCGTGCTACGGTGCGCACAGCGATTTTGCCTTTATTTTCGCCTTTGACGTGAATTTTTTCGCTCAAATCTTTCAGATAAGCTTTTAAATCAGCTGTTGTAGCTTTGTTGATATCCGTGTTGCGTTCTTTGCGCAGGTACAGACTTGCATCGGCAAGATCTCGCCAATACGCCTGACGCGTGTTCATTGCGGCTCCGCGTTCTGTTGTGAGCATGTCGAGAAACGAATCCACCAACGGGTGAAGATCCGGTTTCGGCATAGCTGGGCGACCTGGACGTGCCATGAGTTTTCTCCTTTTCTAAGCGGCCCTGTTTTTTTCAAGCGACAGGGCCTGTTTTCAAATCCACACGAGTATTACGCAGTATATAAAGCAGGGCATGGCTTTTTGCAAAGCTCTTGTTTTCCGTGTTTACGCGTTATCTTTTTTATACGCGCCTTGACCCGGTTTTAGATAAAACCTGAGCTTTGAAAAGCCGTGGCTGCTTTTATTTTACAGATTAATTAAGCTTCCTTTTTCAATCTGTCAAGTTTTTTTCATAAATTTAGATGAATTATTTATGCAATCTAAAAAGGCTTGTCAATTCTTTTAAATGGAAAAAGTTATTTTTTAAAAGGGATTGTCTGGGTTATTTCAGATTGCGGGATGTTTATTTCCGCGAAGGAAACATAAACGAATCCCAAGAGGGCTACGGCGATGAGTAATAAGGAAAGGGTCGGGAGCAGTTTCATGATTCGTGTATTGGGCTTGTATTTATGATGTGCTATGCACGTTAGAGGCTTTTTACAGGCAATGCAAACCGGATTTTAGATGGATATAAAGAAGCAATTGGATAAATCGATCGCGCTGGTCGGGATGATGGGGACGGGTAAGTCGCATATCGGGCGATTGCTGGCTCAGGCTCTGGATGTACCGTTTTGCGATTCGGATCAGTTGGTTGAGGCCAAGGCGGGGATGAGTGTGGCGGATGTTTTCGAGCGCTATGGCGAGGAAAAATTCCGCGAATCCGAGCATAAAACGATTCTGGAGGTGCTGGATGGTGTTCCTTGTGTGCTGGCAACCGGCGGAGGGGCGTTGATGGACGGGCGGACGCTGGAGGCACTCAAAAAACATTCTTATATGGTGTGGTTACGTTCGAATCCTGATGTTTTGTGGACGCGTGTTTCCCAGTCGCAGAACAGGCCTTTGCTGAATTATCCGGATGCTAAGGATCGGCTGGTGGCTTTATTGGCGGCGCGTGAGCCGTTGTATGCGCAGGCCGCGATTCATGTTGATAATAATGTCGGTGACGGGCAGGCTGTTGTGGCTGAAATCATAAAAAATATTGTCTGAAGAGGGGTTTGTGCCTAGAGTATCGCGTTTGAAGGCACATGGAAGAGATGCAAACTAAGATTTTAACAATCGATCTGGATGAACGCTCCTACGATATTTATATCGGCAGTGGCTTATTGTACCGGATTTCCGAATTGATTCCCCAAGCGCTGGAGGGGCGGCGATTTTATATCGTTACGGATGATCATGTGCATGATTATGCTTTGCGGGTGCAAGAGACGTTGCAGCAGGATGGGGCAGCCCGTGTAGAGATGTTGGTGTTGCCGCATGGGGAGCGGACAAAGTCTTTTTATAATTTAGAGGAGGTTGCGTCGTTCTTTTTAGAAAATGGTTTAACACGAGATTCTGTGGTTTTGGCCGTTGGCGGCGGGGTGATCGGGGATTTGACAGGTTTTGCGGCTTCGGTGGCGATGCGCGGGGTGTCCTATGTGCAAGTGCCGACAACGTTGCTGTCGCAGGTGGATAGTTCGGTTGGCGGGAAGACGGGCATTAATACGCGCGAGGGTAAAAATCTTGTGGGATCGTTTTATCAGCCCTCAGCCGTGATTGCCGATATCGAAACGCTTCAGACCTTGCCGAAGCGCGAGCTTTTGGCTGGATATGCTGAGATCGTCAAATATGGTTTGATTCAGGATGCTCCGTTTTTTGAGTGGCTGGAACAGAACGGAGCGCGTGTTTGTGCTTTGGATGAGGAGGCGTTGTCTCATGTGATTGATACGAGTTGCCGGGCTAAGGCGGCAATTGTCGAGGCTGATGAAAAAGAATCCGGGCGGCGGGCGTTGCTGAATTTGGGGCATACGTTCGGGCATGCTCTGGAAGCGGCAGCGCATTATGACGGGACGCTTTTGCACGGGGAGGCCGTGTCGATCGGTATGGTGATGGCCTTTGATCTCTCGCACCGTTTGGGCTTGTGTGATTTTGAAGATCTGGAACGCGTGGAGGCGCATTTGCAATCTGTGGGCTTGCCGACGCGTGCTTCGCAGGTTGAAGGCTTGGAGACGAAGGTTGATGATTTGTTGGCTGTGATGCGGCGGGATAAGAAAGTCTTGGGTGGGCGTATGGTTTTTGTCGTGGTTGGTGGTATTGGCGGGGCGTATTTGAAGGATGACGTGCCGGAGGATATGGTGCGGGCGGTTTTGACA
Organism: Alphaproteobacteria bacterium; assembly: GCA_020443075.1. Lineage (GTDB taxonomy): Bacteria > Pseudomonadota > Alphaproteobacteria > Micavibrionales > Micavibrionaceae > TMED27. Next base: position 4,035 of record JAGRIU010000013.1, on the reverse strand, counting down.
GATTCTCTGGGCGGTGAAAAGAAGGAGGCAACGAAGCGATGGTCATCGGCGTTTTCTTCTCTATCCTAGCGATTATTGTTCTTCTCTTTTTGTCGGCGTTTTTTTCCGGCTCCGAGACGGCGTTGACGGCCGCTTCGCGTGTGCGGATGCATAACCGCGAAAAAGAAGGGGACAAGCGCGCGGCGTTAGTGAATAAAATCCGCGATAAAAAAGACCGTATGATCGGGGCGCTTTTGTTGGGGAATAACCTGGTCAATATTCTGGCTTCGGCGTTGGCGACCAGTTTGTTGATCAAGATTTTCGGAGAGGCGGGTGTTGTCTATGCCACTTTGGTGATGACGATGCTGGTGCTGATTTTTGCCGAGGTGTTGCCCAAGACGTATGCTCTGCATCATTCAGAATCGTTATCCATGAGAATCGCGCCGGTTATCCGGCTGGTGATTTTTATTTTTGCGCCAGTGACGGAAACCGTGACGTGGATTGTGCGTGGGGTTTTGCGGCTTTTCGGAATTGATATTTCCAAAGTGGGTGCGGGGTCACATCTTGAGCTTTTGCGCGGGGTGATCGATATGCACCAGGGGCCGGAGCAGGAAACGCAGGAGCAGCGTGCGATGTTGCGTTCTATTCTCGATCTGGCGGACGTGCCCGTCGAAGATATTATGATTCACCGTAAAAATGTGGTGATGGTGGATGCGGATATGCCGTTGGAGGATATTGCTGATACGGTTTTGGGAAGCCCGCATACGCGCTTGCCCGTCTGGCAGGATGACCCGGATAATATTATCGGCGTTATCCATTCGAAGCTCTTGTTTAAAGCTTTGAGGGCTTGTAATGGAGATATGTCCAAAATTGATCTTGACGAGATCATTATGGAGCCGCGTTTTGTTCCGGAGACGACGGATCTGTATGCCCAGCTTCAGGCTTTTCGTCAGCGTCAGGAGCATTTTGCCATTGTCGTGGATGAATACGGCGCGTTTATGGGGATTGTGACGCTGGAAGATATTCTGGAGGAAATCGTCGGCGAGATCGACGATGAGCATGATTATGCCGTTGAAGGTGTGCGCCGTCAGGTTAATAACAGCTATGTGATCGACGGGACGGTGACGATCCGTGATTTGAACCGTGAATATGAATGGGGCTTGCCGGATGAGGATTATTCAACGCTGGCCGGGCTGGTGATTTATGAATCGCAGTGTGTGCCTGAAGTCGGGCAGAGCTTTATGTTTCACGGGTTTCGTTTCGATATTATCCGTCGCCAGCGCAACCAGATCACGAAAATACGCGTGACACCACCTGATAATTTTCTCGTAGATGCTCCGGATTAATTGTGCCGATGATGGCGGCTGGTTGGCAGGGATGCGTCAGGGCGAAGCGCAGGGCGTCTTCGATGTTTCTGTTATGGCCTGAGGACAGGACTTTTTTCAAAAGCACGCCTTTGTTATGGGCGGCGGCGTAATCAAGGGCCGGTTTTTCATCCGTATAATCCTGCGTGTAGGTGGCCATGAGGACGTCCATGGTTTGCAGGGCTTTGATGCCGCCTTGGGCAGTTTTGGTCGAGGCGCCGATGGCGCGGACAAGGCCGCGTTGTTTGAAATCCTGCATTTTGGCGATGATGTCATCACTCAAATTTTCAAGATCGTTTCCGTCGGAATGCAGGAGCAGCACGTCGATATAATCCGTGTTTAAGCGTTTGAGAGAGCGCAGGATACTCATTTCGAGATGATCGGGTGTAAAGTTGTAGAGCGATTCCCCGTTTTGAAACTCTTCTCCGGCTTTGCCGACGATGATCCAGTCTTGCCGTCGGCCCTTGAGGAGGCGGCCTAAGCGTTCTTCGCTGGTGTCGTAAGCGGGGGCGGTGTCGAGCATATTGATGCCGAGGTCTTGGGCGGTGGCGAGTAAATCGGCGAGGAATGTTTCTTCCGGTATTTCAAATCCTTCGGGATACTTAACGCCTTGATTGCGGCCGAATTTAACCGTGCCGAGGCCTAGCGGGCTCACCTTGATGCCGGTTTGTCCGAGGGTTATTTTGTCCATTGTGCTTTATCCCAAGGTGCGGCGGCGTAAGAGACTTCAGGCAGGAAGTCCCAGTCTGTGGTGTGGCCGGACGGGGGGGTGTCGATTTTTTCCATCAGGCGATCGGCCAGTAGCGGCGCGAAGGTGAGTTTCGTCGGCCAGCAATAATGAATGTTGTCGTGGCTGTGGATTGTCGGAGTGTCGGGCATCCAGCCATCGATGCCGGATTTGCCTTCGATGCGGTCGACGGGCAGGACGGCCCATTGGACCTGCGAGAGATCGACGTTGGGCAAATATTTGGCAAAGCCTTTGCGTACGGCCTTATAGACCTCTTCGGGCGGGGCGTCTTTGGCGCGTTCGGCTGCGCCGCCGCCGAGATACCACACAAGCGCGCCGTCTTTATCCGTATGGGTGGTAATGGTCGCCACGGGTTTATCGGAGTTGCCGACCAGATGCGCGTAGAGCGGGTAGGGGGCGGGTTTAAGCATACCCATGAGCAGCGGGCGGGCCTGCGTTTGCAGGCCGTGATCTTGTTTGCTCGCGCTGGCGATGGGGTGATTGGAGCCTGCGGCGCTGAAAATGATGTGTCTGGGGTTGATGTTGCGGCGTTCAAGGAAGCCGAAAGGATCGTCCGGTGTGTCGATTTGGCGAATAGAGTCTTTATAGGGCTCGGCCAGCGCGCGGATGACGGAGGAGATATCCAGCACGGGCTCGTCCATGAAGACGACGGAGCCTTTAAAGCCGCTTTGGCGGATTTCTTCCGGCCAATCAGCGGGCGCGACTTCGTGGACGTTATTGCCCAAGGCCTGACGTGTGACGAGTTTGATCAAACCGCCCATCAAGCCGCTCGGGATGAGTAGATATTGAGAGCTTGCATTCACGTGTGCTGCCGAGAGGTCTGTATCACCTTGGCCTTTGAGGGCAGCACGCCAGAGGTCGGGCATGGCGCTGATGGACTGGGCCAGTTTGTTGATTTTTCCGGCGAAGGCGTATTTAAGGCCGGAATGGATGATGCCTTGGCTGGCCATTGATTGCGTTCCGCCGATAGCGTCAGATTCGAGGAGCAGGACGTCGTATCCAGCGCGCTTAAAGCGGTTAAAGGCCCAGAGGCCGGCAATGCCAGCGCCAAAAATCACAATGTCGGGGGTATGCGTGTCCATAGACGCTTTTTTAAGCGGTTATGGGGCGCGGGGCAAGGTGTTAAGTTTTGTTCATTGTGGGGTTATTTCGATTGTGGTGGGCTGTGGAACAGGGTCTGTCTGCTCCGCTTTTGCGCCATTTATGAAGGCCGATGCAAAAACTATTGCAAGCGTAAGCGCGCTGACACCGACAAAGGCGCTGCCGCGCCAACCTGTCTGACAAGTGCCGCCTGAGGATTTGTAGGTCTGTATAAGCCCTTCTTGCCTGTCCATGCCGGCTCTTTCTATGGCTTCGAAATTGTCTTTAACGGGTTTTCTAAATCTGGCTGGCATGATTTGAGGTCCTTAATTTATTCCGATACCTAGTTTATATAAGAATATCCTTATACAGTCAATATGAAATTATGGAATTACTTTGGGGTGCGGGAGAGCCAGTTCTGGACGACTTCGATCTGGCTGGGGGCCATGAGGGAGGGGACGTGGCCGCAGCCTTCGAAGACGGCGAGGTCGAATTCCGGGCCTTTTTTGCGCATTTTGTCAATGATTTGATCGGTCAGTAAAACCGATTGGTCGCCTTGAATGACCAAGACAGGGCTTTCGATTTCGTCCCAGCAATCCCATAAATCAATTTCGCCGATGGGCTGGGTTTTGAAAATATCGGCGATTCTGGGGTCGTAAGCGTAAGTGATGCGGCCATCATCCAGCGCGCGGGCGTTATGCTCGGCCATGTGGTGCCATTGTTCGTCCGTGACCGGCCCCCATGTCAGACCTCGGGTGGCGCGCATGCGGGCTTCGAGATCGGCGATGGTGTCGAACGTGTAGATTTGCGAGATGACCTGTGCGATAAAGTCGAGAGCGGCTTGCGGGACTTCGGGGCCGACAT
>JAGRIU010000012.1 GCA_020443075.1 Alphaproteobacteria bacterium | reverse complement strand
CAAAGCAATGGGAGCCATCATTCGCCCTTATAAAAGAGGCACAGCTCTGGCAGCGGCTCTACAATTCGCGCTCGAACACAATAAAGTGGAAGAAATCATCATTCTGGGACACACAGGATGCTCTGCGATCCGGGCCTTGATAAACGGAATAAATGATAAAGATATCTCAGGCTTTCTCGACGTTGCTCAGCGCGGCGTTGCAAACGCCAAACGCAAATGGATAAGCGAAGAACTCCCGCTCAATTTGCACCGTCACGCAGAAGAACAAATAGTATTGCTAAGTGCGGAAAACATAACAACCTACCCGAGCGTCGCTAAAGCCTTGAAAGAAAAACGTATACAAATCACCCCTTGGTTGTTTGATATGGATGAAGGAAAAATTTTAAGCTACAACCCGAACAGCGAAGAATTCGAACCGATTGAAATGCCCAGTGAAGACAAAGAAAACCTTGAATAAATAACGGACGAAAAACATGCCTAAACGCACTGACATAAAATCCATTGCCATCATCGGCGCCGGCCCCATCGTCATCGGTCAGGCCTGCGAATTCGACTACTCCGGGGCGCAAGCCTGTAAAGCCCTGCGCGAAGAAGGCTACCGCGTCGTCCTGATCAACTCCAACCCGGCCACCATCATGACCGACCCGGACATGGCGGACGCAACCTACATCGAACCCATCACGCCCGGCGTCGTCCGCAAAATTCTTGAAAAAGAACGCCCCGACGCCCTGCTCCCGACCATGGGTGGCCAGACGGCGCTCAACACCGCTCTTGCCCTGGCCGAAAACGGCACACTGGACGAACTGGGGATCGAACTCATCGGCGCCAAAGCCGACGTCATCGACAAAGCCGAAAACCGCGAGCGTTTCAAAGCCTGCATGGAATCTATCGGTCTGGAAAACCCAAAAAGCGCCGTCGTACACTCCCTGGATGCCGCGCGCGAAGCCCTCGCCGAGATTGGTCTACCCGCCATTATCCGCCCGTCTTTCACCCTCGGCGGAACAGGCGGCGGCGTAGCCTATAACCGCGAAGAATTCGAACGCATCGTCCGAGAAGGTCTCGATGCCTCACCCACCAATGAAGTCCTGATCGACGAATCTCTTTTGGGCTGGAAAGAATTTGAAATGGAGGTTGTCCGCGATAAAAACGACAACTGCATCATCATCTGTTCTATTGAAAACATAGACCCCATGGGCGTGCACACAGGCGATTCCATCACCGTCGCCCCGGCCCTGACCCTCACCGATAAAGAATATCAAATCATGCGCACAGCCTCCATCAATGTGCTGCGCGCGATCGGTGTGGAAACCGGAGGCTCGAACGTCCAGTTCGGCATGCATCCCGAAACCGGCCGCCTCGTCGTCATCGAAATGAACCCGCGCGTCTCGCGATCATCCGCGCTGGCCTCAAAAGCCACCGGCTTCCCGATTGCCAAGATCGCCGCCAAACTGGCTGTCGGCTATACGCTGGATGAACTCGGCAACGACATTACCGGCGGCAAAACCCCCGCCAGCTTTGAACCAACTATCGACTACGTCGTCACCAAAATCCCGCGCTTCGCCTTCGAAAAATTCAAAGGCGCCGACGCCACTCTCACCACCGCCATGAAATCGGTCGGCGAAGCCATGGCCATCGGCCGCAACTTCGAAGAATCCCTGCAAAAAGCCCTGCGCTCTTTGGAAAAAGGCCTCGATGGCCTCGAACCCGTAGCCGATCTGGAAATGGACGAACTGCGCGCAGAAATCGCCCGCACATCGCCCCAGCGCATCCTCTATGTCGCCGAAGGCCTGTATCAAGGCCTGAGCATCGACGAAGTCTACAGCCTGTGCAAATTTGACAAATGGTTTTTAGAACGCATCGACAACCTCATGAAAACAGAACGGGGCTTCCGCGAAAACGGCCTGCCGACAGACGCTGAAGGCTGGATGAAGCTCAAAAAACTCGGATTTTCCGATGCCCAGCTCGCCAAAATCATGAAAGTCGATGAAAAAGACGTGCGCAAAGCGCGCTGGTCGCACAACATACACCCGGTCTATAAACGCGTTGATACCTGCGCCGCCGAAATCCCGTCCGAAACGCCCTATATGTATGGCTGCTACGAAGGCGACGGCCTCGAACCGGCAGAAAGCGAAATCGACCCGACAGACAAAGAAAAAGTTATCATCCTCGGCGGTGGCCCCAACCGCATCGGTCAGGGCATTGAATTCGATTATTGCTGCGTGCATGCTGCCTATGCTTTGAAAGAAGCAGGCTACGAGACCATCATGGTCAACTGTAACCCGGAAACAGTCTCCACCGATTACGACACCTCCGACCGCCTGTATTTCGAACCGCTCACAGCCGAAGACGTCATCGAACTAATCCGCGCAGAGCAACAATCAGGCCCCGTCAAAGGTGTGATCGTCCAGCTCGGCGGCCAAACACCGCTAAAACTGGCTCAGGCCCTTGAGGAAGAAGGTATACCCATTCTCGGCACCGATCCAGACGCCATCGATCTGGCCGAAGACCGCGAACGTTTCCAGAAACTGGTGGGCGACCTTGACCTCAAACAACCCTCCAACGGGATCACCTCTACCGCCGAAGAAGCTTTCGCAAAAGCCGAAGGCATCGGCTTCCCGCTGGTCGTGCGCCCCTCCTACGTTTTGGGCGGCCAGGGTATGGAGATCGTGCACAACATGGACGAACTTAAACGCTATATCAACATCGCGGTCAAAGTCTCCGGCGATGCGCCCGTCCTGCTCGACCGCTACCTCAAGAGCGCTACGGAACTCGACGTCGATGCGCTGTGTGACGGCGAAGAGGTCTATGTCTCGGGTATCATGGAACACATCGAAGAAGCCGGAATTCATTCAGGTGACAGCGCCTGCGTCATCCCGCCGCATTCCCTCGCCCCTGAAACGGTGGAAGAAATCAAACGCCAAACCATCGCGCTCGCCAAGGCCCTGAATGTCGTCGGATTGATGAACGTGCAGTTCGCCGTGCGCCCCGATGATGAAACCGGCGAGCCCGTTATTTACCTCATTGAGGTCAATCCACGCGCCTCCCGCACCGTGCCGTTCGTCGCCAAAGCCACCGGCGTGCCCGTAGCCAAAATCGCCGCACGTCTGATGGCCGGAGAAAAACTCAAAGACTTCGCAGGCCAACTCACAGGCATGTCCACCACCCACAGCGCCGTCAAAGCGCCCGTCTTCCCGTTCAACCGTTTCCCCGGCGTCGAACCGCTTTTAGGCCCCGAAATGAAATCCACCGGCGAAGTCATGGGCATCGACAAAAACCTCGCCCACGCCATCGCCAAATCGCAACTCGCCGCCGGAACGCTCTTGCCCAAGCAAGGCCGCGTCTTCCTCTCGGTTAAGGATTCCGATAAACAGGCCTTGCTGCCTCTGGCCCGCAATCTGTCCGACATGGGTTTTGAATTGGTCGCCACCGGAGGCACCTGCCGCTTCCTCAATGAAAACAAAATCGAAACGAAGCGTATCAATAAAGTCCTTGAGGGTCAGCCGCACATTCTCGATGCCATCATCAACGGTGAAATCGCTCTCATGATCAACACCACAACCAAAAGCGCACAGGCCGTTGCCGACTCGAATAACATCCGCCGCGTGGCCCTCATGCACAAAATCCCCTACTACACACTGCTGACCGCCGCGACCGCCGCCGTGCAGGCCATCGGCGCTATAAAGTCGAAGGATATTGAGGTCGCCAGCCTGCAAAGCTACTTTCCAAAGGCCGAGACAAAAAAACAAAACGCCGCCTAAAGATTGACATATTAAACAACCTGCTCTAAAAAGACTTTTTTAAAAGTGAATAGCAAGATTAAAACCTCCCGCCCATGGCCAACGCGACAAAAAACACAACACCGGAATCGTTAAGACTTGCTATATCCGGCTACACAAGACAGATAAAAGCAAGTACGCACTTCACATTCGCCAGCCTGACAGCCGCGTGGCTATGCCTGAACATGGCCTTCAACGCACAAAATGACAACGGACACATGTATGCGCAAAAACGCCTTCTCACGGACATGGCTATGCCCGATCTTTGCGTCGTGAACCCGCAATCCGCCTTGGAAAAGGGCTACACTTGCCCCTTGCGCACAACCCCGATCACAGAAGAAGAACAAAAAAAAGCTATTGAAAACATCATAAGCACAAACCGTGAAATCCGCGGGATTAAAAAAAGAATAGAAACAAACAATGCGGCATCGGAGCTTGCCGGCACGGGAATAAAAGGCTCTCTGATAAGCGCCTTTTTATGCTGCAGTTTACTAATCAGCGCATCAGCCAAAAAAAATGCAGCAAACCAAATGTACAAGGAGTCCTACAGAGCACCTAACCCGAAAGATTAAATACGCAGCGCTGTCTCAAAATCTTCAATCATCGCGGAAAACGTATGGGCCTCATCATCATGTCCGAGCCTGCGTATAACAAGACCGGAATCGACACCCTCAGGCAATGTCCCCGGCCCTAAAACCTGAAGAAGCTCATCCCCGTCCCCTTCAAAACTCATAGATTGGCGATCAGAAGCATGCACATCACCGCCAAAAACACTTGCAATAACATGCTGGTAATCTCTAACCAACCCTTCAGCCATACCTTGGAAAACTAGAAATAACTCTGCCATTTTAACACCATTCAACACATCAACTTATTAGATACATCTAATATAAAAAACTTCGCCTGTCCAGAAAAATCATACGAAAAACAAACAATCTTGACGCAAAAACAAATCCCCCTTATCCTTGAGCCTAACAATCCCGCCAACATTTCGGCGGGTTTGTTTTTTATAAGGAAGCAGAATAACATGGAACAAATTCCGGTCACAAAAAACGGCTACACAGAACTCGAAGCCGAGCTCAAAGACCTTAAAACCGTTCAGCGCCCGGCCGTCATCGAAGCCATCGCCACCGCACGCGAGCACGGCGACCTCTCCGAAAACGCCGAATACCACGCCGCGCGTGAACAGCAAAGCTTTATCGAAGGCCGCATCCAGGAACTCGAAGCCGTTATCGGCCGCGCCCAGATCATCGACCCGAGCACCCTATCCGGCGACACGGTCAAATTCGGCGCCACAATAACCATCGTCGATGAAGAAACCGACGAAGAATCCACCTACCAAATCGTCGGCGATTATGAATCCGACATGGAAAAAGGGAAAATCTCCATCTCCGCCCCGATCGCCCGCGCGCTCATCGGCAAAAGCGAAGGCGATTCCGTATCGGTCAAAACACCCAAAGGCGCCCGCGACTACGAAATTTTAAATGTAAAATTCAAATAAGAATCAGCATCCTCAGACGCACTAGTCCTCAATCGGCACGCCCGGCTCGCTTTTAGAGCCGCGAATCGCCAAAGACGACTTCACGGACGTCACATTCGGCGCCGCCGTCAGCTCGTGAGTAAGAAAATTCTGATAACTGTCCCAATCCTTCGCCACGACTTTCAAAACAAAATCCACATCACCGGCCAACATATGGCACTCACGCACCATCGGCCAGCTCCGTACCTTTTTCTCGAAAGCCTCCAGATCTTTCTCCGCCTGCGACGTGAGCTTCACCATTGCAAAAACCGTCACGGAATATCCTAAAACCGCCGGATCAATCTGCGCATGATAGCTTCTGATATGGCCGGATTTCTCCAACGCGCGCACACGGCGCAAACACGGCGGCGCAGAAATCCCGACCTTCTGCGCCAAATCCACATTACTCATCCGTCCGTCAGATTGCAGATTCTGCAGGATCTTCTTATCAATCTTATCAAGCTTCGTACCGCGCATAACAATTCCCCGACTATAAATATATTTCCCAAAAACTCATGAGCCTGATATAAAGTTGCGCAAGAACTCATGCAAGTTTTTTTAGCATCTGCACAATAAATTCAGTCTAACACATGCCCTTTTCTTCCAAAATACAATTATGCTGGATTCTCACCGAAGACGGCCTGACAGGAACAGAAAACCAGTGTTTAGGAGTTGCCGAAGCGCTCGGGATAGCTCCACAGGTCAAACGCATAAAACTCCGCCAACCCTGGAAAACACTTTCGCCATGGCTCGGCTTCGAACAAAACTGGAGTTTCACGCCCTCTCTGATTCCGCCATGGCCGGACCTTTTGATCTGCGGCGGCCGCAAAGCCATCGCCGCCGCGCGCTACATAAAGCGCCAGAGCCAAGGCAAAACCTTCACGGTCTTCCTGCAAGACCCGCGTATAAACCCGGCGGCCTTTGACCTTGTGGCCGCCCCCGCCCACGATCCTGTCCACGGCCCCAACGTCATAAAAACCATCGCCACTCCCAATCGTATCACGCCGGACACACTCGCCAAAGCCAAAGAGGAATTCGAACAGTTTAAATCCATGCCCGCCCCACGTGTCGCTGTTCTGATTGGCGGCAATAGCAAAGCCTATAAAATCACACCGGACATCACGCACAATCTGGCCTCACAGCTCGCATCACTAAACACAAGCCTCATGATCACGACCTCCCGCCGCACCGGAGAGCAAAACACGCAAATCCTCAAAAACGCGCTATCGAGCAAAGAAAACGTCTATTTCTGGGACGGATCACCGCCAAACCCCTATTTCGGCATGCTCGCCTGGGCCGATTACATTCTGGCCACAGCCGATAGCGCCTCAATGCTCTCCGAAGCTTGCACCACTGGCAAACCCGTCTATATGATTGAACTCGAAGGGGGCGCCCCGCGCATAAAAACGCTTCATAAGAATCTACAAGATCGCGGTGCCTTGAAAATTTTCAACGCAAAGCTTGAACACTGGACCTATGAACCGTTAAATGATGCGCAAACAATCGCCCAAGAGATAAGAAAGCGAATGAAGTTATGAGTTCAACACACTCCAAAGTCTTAATCATCGGCTCCGGCCCGGCCGGATACACCGCCGCCATTTACGCTGCGCGCGCCAATTTGGAACCCATTCTGGTCACAGGCTTCGAGCCTGGCGGCCAGCTCATGATCACCACAGAAGTCGAAAACTATCCCGGTTTCGCCGATGTCATTCAAGGCCCGTGGCTGATGGAGCAAATGAAAGTCCAGGCCGAACATGTCGGCACGCAGTTGATCAGCGACTACATCAAAGAAGTCGACCTCGACGCCCGCCCCTTTAAAGCCATCGGCGACCAAGGCACTGTCTACACGGGCGACACGCTCATTATCTGCACCGGCGCCAAAGCCAAATGGCTCGACCTGCCCTCCGAAGAAACCTACCGCGGCAAAGGCGTATCGGCCTGCGCGACTTGTGATGGGTTTTTCTTCCGCGGCCGTGAAGTCGCTATCGTCGGCGGCGGCAACACAGCCGTCGAAGAAGCCCTGTTCCTGACCAATTTCTGCTCAAAAATCACGCTGATCCATCGCCGCGATTCGCTGCGCGCGGAAAAAATCATGCAAGAACGCCTGTTCGAAAACGAAAAAGTCGAAGTCTTGTGGAATCATACAGTCGAAGAAATCCTTGGCGACCCGCAAACCGGCATGGACTCCCTGCGCCTGAAAAACGCGCAAACCGGACAAGAAACAACGCTTAAGGCCGACGGCCTGTTCGTCGCCATAGGCCATGCCCCGGCCACCGATCTTTTCAAAGGCAAACTGAAAATGGATGAAGCAGGCTATCTGGACACAGCCCCCAACTCCACAGCCACGTCCATTGCCGGAGTCTTCGCCGCCGGAGACGTCGCCGACCACACCTATCGACAAGCGGTCACGGCCGCCGGTATGGGCTGTATGGCGGCTTTGGAAGCCGACCGTTTTTTGGCAAAAACCGCGCACGCATCAAAAACTGAAAAGCAAGCCGCCGAATAACAACAGTTTTTTTGCACAAAACAGCACTTTTTATCTATACGAACTTTTTTCGCAGGTGTATAACCGCAAACGTCAGCTTTTCGAAGCTGGCGGACTTTAATTAGTCCTTACGTCTCCCAGACGTAAAACCTCCCTGTTCAACTCACCGGGTTCGTTTTCCGCATTGTGTGGAAACGGCCCGGTTTTTTTTGATTTTCAACACACAACAAAAGCATAGGCTTCCCCTCCTTTCCTTGATATAATCAAGCTGTTGACAACACACCCGCCTGAAAAGACCCATGCCCTACAAACTGGATGACATAAACGTTCTAATCGTCGATGACATGAAACCGATGCTGGATTTAACCAAAGCCATCCTCGTCGCTTTTGGTTTCAAAAAAATCCATTTGGCAGAAAATGGTGACGATGCTCTACGTTTTGCATATCGGGAAAGTCTGGATCTGATCATTACAGATCACATTATGAATCCGATGGACGGACTGGAGTTAACAGAAAAAATCAGAAACGATCCCAAAGTCCAAAATCCTTATGTGCCAATTATCATGATGACGGGCTTTAGCGCCAAGTACCGCGTAGAAAAAGCCAGAGATATGGGAATCACGGAATTCCTTGTTAAACCCTTTACGGCCAAAGATCTCTACGCCCGCATCCAGCACACCATTGAAAAACCCAGACAATTTGTAAAGACAAAGCATTTTTTCGGCCCCGACAGGCGCCGTAAAATAAAGGAAGACTACGAGGGTCCGCGCCGCCGGGAAGTCGATACCGACGAAACGGACAACGCCCCGTCAACCTATGCTAAAGATATTTTGAAAAAATTACAGGATGAAGCTAAAAGAATATAGTTCACATAATTTTAATAAAAACGAATCCGCACAGAAATGAGTACAAAACAAAAAGTTCGCTACATAAACCCGCCGAATATTCTGAAAGGCAAAGCCGGAAATGGCGGCTTGCCGGAAACAACACTCATCGCCGCTCAAAGAGTCATTGCGCGCTTCCGTGTTAATTTCGAACCGGAAGCCAAAGGCTTCTTGCAACAAATAAAAGACGCACGTCAGGAAATTCATAAAAAAAACAAAAATAAAGGCAGCAACGTCAAAGCCTCGGACGTCGAGCATTTCAAAATTCTCAGCCCCGTCATGCAGCTCAAAGCCAATGGCGGCATGTTTCATTATCAGCTCATTTCCGATGTGGCCGACATCTGTTTACAATTTGTCGAATCGATTAAAGAATACGATGCCGAAGTTCTCGAAATCATAGAAGCCTACGAAAACACCATTGATGTCATCTTAGAAAATAAACTCAGAGGCGATGGCGGTCCAGAAGGCTATGAGCTTGTTATGGAACTACACAAAGCCTGCAAACGCTATTTCAAAAAACACACATAGAAATGCAAAAAAACCCTTATCGCTTTATAAAATCTTAAATTTTTGATAGGATAATAGAAGGATAGGGAGAATAAGATGGATTTACCGCCAACAATCGCTGCAGAAACAGCTCTAGCCCGTCAAAACGTCGCGCTTTCGACAATCAAGCACAACGCCGAGCAAGATCAGGCCATCGCCAATATTCTCGAACAAGCCGTCCGCTCCGCCCCCTTAAGCGAATCACGCGGCACAAACGTCAACACCAGCGCTTAAAAAATATAGCGCTCATAAAAAAGCCCGCAAATAGAGGGCTTATTCATTGTTTTTTTTCAAATCAGATCAAGCCACAGCTCGCAGCGCATGGTGCGTCGTCCACAGATGATGCAGCGTACCCACCATCCGGGTAATATCCTCTGCGCTATGCGCGGCTGTCGCGGTCAAACGCAAGCGCTCCGTCCCACGCGGGACCGTTGGATAGTTAATCGGCTGCACATAGATATTGTATTCATTCATCAAAATATCGGTCAGGTCGCGGCAACAAGTCGGCTCACCGACAATCAGCGGCACAATATGGCTTTCCCCGCGCAAATACGGTAGATCCACAGCCTCCAAAGCTTCTTTGAACATCTTCACATTACGGCGAATCCGTTGGCGCTCGATCTGCGATACTTTCAAATGCTCGACAGAGGCCCGCGCCGCAGCCAACACTGAAGGCGGCAAGCTGGTCGTAAAAATAAAACCGGAAGCAAACGTGCGCACGGAATCAACAACCGCAGCCGGACCGGTAATAAACCCGCCCATACAGCCATAAGCCTTACCGAACGTGCCTTCGATAATATCCACGCGGTCCATCAGCCCACGCTCCTCGGCCACACCGCCGCCGCGCGGCCCGTACAGCCCCACCGCATGAACCTCATCCAGATAGGTCAGCGCATTATATTTCTCGGCCAAATCACAAATCTCTTTGATCGGCGCGATATCCCCGTCCATCGAATACACAGATTCAAAGGCAATAATTTTAGGGCGATTAATATCAACCGACTTCAAAAGCTCTTCCAGATGCTCCAGATCGTTGTGACGGTAAATCAGCTTCTCTTGCTTGGCCTCGCGAATCCCGTGAATCATCGAAGCATGGTTCATAGAATCGGAAAAAATCGCGCACTCGGGCATCAACTTACCCAGCGTCGAGAGCGCGCCTTCATTCGCCACATAGCCCGAAGACATCACCAAGGCGGCCTCTTTTTGATGCAGATCAGCCAAAGACTCTTCCAATTCCACATGATAACGCGTCGTCCCGGAAATATTACGTGTCCCCCCGGCCCCGGCCCCACTGTTATCCAGAGCCTCATGCGCAGCCTTAAGCACAGCCGGATGCTGCCCCATCCCCAGATAATCATTCGAGCACCAGATCGTCACCTCGCGCGCCGACGAACCATCGGCCGGACGGTACATCGCCTTGGGGAATTTACCCGCAATTCGCTCCAGATTGGCAAAATAACGGTAACGCCCTTCGGCTTTCACGCCTTCGATACAATTTTCGAAATGCTTGATATAATCAAAATGATCCATGGAAACCTCAAATTATCTGCAAAACAAACGCAGGGGACAGGCGCTCGTATAACCTATCCATCTCTAAAAAGAAAGCCTATCCTAGACAAAAGTCAATATGAAATGACCTAGATCAATTTAGAAGCAACAGAACAGGAAAAGGCCAAGAGCAATGATTCTTATTTTCGGCGCTATTTTGATGGATATTCACGTCACGTTGGATCAAGATCAAACACTCCCGCCCCGGTGCCACAGCGCCTCCTCTTATCACATAGGCGTCGGCGGCCATGCCGCCATTCAGGCCCTAGCCGCCGCAAAATCCGGTGCCCGTGCAGCCTTGATAGGACAAGTCGGCGATGATCATTATGGCAAAAACATTCTTCTGCGCCTGCGCCAGCGCGGCGTCATCACCTCGGGCGTTGCCCGCCACGAAAGCCTGCCCACAGGCACGATATTCACCATGGGCCGCCAGAATCCGCAAAGCATTATGGCCTTTGGCGCTAGCGCCAAAGCCAATATCGAGCAGATCCCGCGTGAAATCGTCGAGACCCAAACCATCCTTCTGCTTCAAGATGAACTCCCCGCGAAACAAAATACGCCTGTATTCAAACGTGCCGAAGAACAAGGGGCACGGCTAATTTTTACGCCAACTCTGCGCACGTCCTTAGCCGAATACGATCTGAGCCTGTGCGATGATGTTATCATCCCGCAAGCACACAAATCCATCCTGCCTGCCGGATTGGACGCCAACATCATCACGATCAAAGAAAACGGCGATTGCATCTACGAAGAAAAAGGACAGCCCCCGCGCCCCGTCAACATCAAAGAACCGGAAAACTTCCAACACAGAGACACGGACGGCGCGTTTGATGCCTTCTGCGGCACGTACGCTGCGGGGCTTTCCAACGGCTTTTCCCTTGAGGAAACCCTGAGCCGTGCTGTCATCGCCGCCAAATTAACCAGCGCCAAAACCGGCCACCACGAAACACTTCCCTACCTCGATGAAATCAACGACTGGATGAAAAACATAGAACAAAAATAAGAAGTTCTAGACTGCGGGCAATAAAGCCGCCGCCACACGCCGCCCTTCAGCCACCAAAACATTGTAAGTCCGGCACGCCGCGCCCGTATCCATCACATCCACAGATAATCCCCGCGCTTTCAAATCAGCTCGCAACGCCGGATCAAGAAGACGCATCTGCGCTCCGCACCCCAACAAAACCACATCCAGAGCCTGTGTGCGGTCGGCCAACACAGCAAAATCACCCACCGTCAAATCCGCAAAAACCTTGCCCGAAATCCACGACAAAGTCTGATCGCTTAAAACAATAATCGGGGTATCATAAGAAACGCCGCTCACTTTGAACGCCCCGCCCGCATAGCTTTGTATAATCTGCGTTCCGGTCTTAACCAGCGGCGTCACATCCATGAGCGCTGCATCCTTCTATGCTTGCGCAGCCTGCGCATCAGACTTCTCGCCGGAAGCCCCGCCGCGGCGCACATTCAAAAACAACAGCAACGGCGAAGCCACATAAATCGACGAATACGTCCCCACGACAATCCCGAAAATCAGCGCATAAACAAAACCGCGCAGCACTTCGCCACCGAACAGATACAGCGCCACCAACGCCACTACCGTCGTAAACGAGGTCATCAATGTCCGGCTGAGCATCTGGTTGATCGACAGGTTAAACAACTCGGTCAACGGCTTTTTCTTATAGCGGCGCAAATCCTCGCGTATGCGGTCGAACACCACAACCGTATCGTTGATCGAATACCCTGCAATCATCAAAATTGCCGCCACCGTCGAGAGGTTAAACTCAAGCTGCGTCAACGCAAACAAGCCGACCGTAATAATCACGTCATGCGCCAGCGCCGCCACCGCCGCCACGCCGAACTGCCATTCAAACCGAAACCAGATATAAGCCAAAATCCCGATCAATGAAAACAAGACCGCATAAAGCCCCTGCTTTTTCAGCTCTTTCCCGACCTGTGGCCCAACAAACTCCGTACGCCGGTAATCCACCACGCCGTCCTGAGCATACATCTCATCCAGCGCTCCGCGCACTTTATCAATCGCAGCCTTTTGCACATCCGCCCCGCCTTCTTGTTGCGGCAGGCGAATCAACAAATCATCGGCCTGACCAAATTCCTGAATAGATACAGCCCCCAAATCCAGAGCGTTTAAACGGCTGCGCATATCGGCCAAGTCCGGTGCCACAGGCGTGCGAATTTCAATCGCCGTCCCGCCTGTAAAATCAATCCCGAAATTAAGACCATCCTTGGCCACCAAAAAGATCGATCCCAAAATCATCGCCGCCGACAACGCAAACGCCAGCCAGCGCAGCCCGATAAAATTCAGGTTCGTTTCCTCAGGTATTAATCTTAAGCCCTTCATGCTTTCATCCTATCTAAACAGGCAACACCTTTGACCGATTGCCCTTCAACCACCAGATCACCAACAAACGCGTCACCATCACAGCCGTAAAAAACGAGGTCATAATCCCGATCCCTAGCGTCACCGCAAAGCCCTTAATCGGTCCTGTCCCGAAAGAAAACAGGATAAACGCCGCAATCAGTGTCGTCAGGTTGGAATCGATAATCGTTGCCATCGCCCGGCTATAACCCGCATCAATCGCCGATACACTGGAGCGCCCGGCTCGCAATTCTTCGCGGATGCGTTCGAAAATCAGAACATTCGCATCCACCGCCATCCCGATGGTGAGCACAATCCCGGCAATCCCGGGCAGAGTCAGCGTCGCCTGTAACATCGACAGCAACGCAAAAATCAGAGCCACATTCACCAAAAGCGCCGCATTAGCCATCATGCCAAACAAACCGTAAGACACGCTCATCAAAACCAAGACAAAAACAAGCCCGATCACCGCCGCCTTTTTCCCCGCCGCGATTGAATCCGCCCCCAAAGACGGCCCCACAGTGCGCTCTTCAACAACCTTCATCGGTGCCGGCAAAGCCCCCGCCCGCAACAGCAAGGCCAGATCACTCGCGCTCTGCACGGTAAATCCGCCGGAAATTTGCCCCTGCCCGCCGCAAATCGCCTCGCGGATATTCGGCGCGCTCAAAATTTCGTTATCCAGAACGATGGCAAACGGCTTGCCGACATTCTTGCGCGTCACCTCGCAAAAGCGCCGCGCACCGGTATTATTCAGCCTGAAACTAATCACATGGTTCCCGCCCTGATCCTGCGCATACTGTGCATTCACCAGCATTTCCCCGGTAATCAGCGCCCGCCGGTCAACCGTAAGGCTGCGCCCGGGTTCTTCCGCATAAGGAAACGTTTTGGTGGCCCCGCCTTTTGAAGCCGAGGGATCAGCCACTAGATGAAAGGCCAACTGCGCCGTTGTCCCGACCAGCCCTTTAAGCTGCTCGGCATCCGCACCAGGCGCTTGAATCAAAATTCGGTCCTCGCCCTGACGCTGAATAATCGGCTCGGTCGTCCCCAGTTCGTCAATCCGCCGCCGTACAATTTCAATCGATTGCGAAAGCGTCCGGTCATAAATCTGCTTGATCCCGGCTTCGTTTAAAGCCGCTTCCAAAGTCAGACCATCTGTAGAGGTCGTCACATCGATATTCTGCTCCAGACCGCGCAATATCTTGCGCGCGGCCGCCCCGTCCGCCGCATCGCGCAACGTCACCTTGACGCCGTTTTCAATCGAGCCAATGCGGCTATAACCGATCTTGTCCTCGCGCAAGGATTTACGCGCGTCCTGAAGCATAGAGGCCACGCGCTCCTTGAACACAACACCGACCTCGACCTGATAGAGCAAATGCGCCCCACCGCGCAAATCCAGCCCCAGATTCACCGTTTTATGTGGCAAAAGCCCATGAATATTCGCCAGCTTTTCACGCAGAGCCCCGCTCGACAGGTTCGGCAAGCTATACAAAAGGCCAAACACGCAAACCAGCAAGGTCAGCCATATTTTCCAGGGAGAAACATTAATCATACAAAACCGCCTAGCGTATTATCGTTCTATCTGGAGCCCTACTTCGCCTTAGCGTTGCTGCCAGACGCATCATTCGCCGGCTTTTGTTTCAAAAGACCGGAGCCTTGCCCCTGCAATGTCGTGCGTAGCGCCATAACCTTGACGCTCCCCAAATCAACCTCGACCTGCTCATCGCCTTCCTTGATCTTGCTGATCGTCCCGACCAAACCGCCGCCTGTGACAACCGGATCACCTTTTTTAAGCCCCTGCAGCATATGCGCGTGGTCTTTCATACGGCGCTGCTGCGGCGCGATCAGCAGCACATAAAACAGCACCACCATGACCAGAACCATCCCCATATTCCACAAAAACGCTTCTGTCGCGCTTGGGGCAGCAGGCAGCGCTTCCGTAGCGCTCGCACTCACTTCGACAGCCTGCGCATAGGCTTTGGAAATCAACATCAGATCAGCTCCTTAAATTCCGAATTATTCTTAAAGTGTGAGCGACTATAAAGACTCCGCTGCCAAAAACAAGAGGGAAGCCACCTCCGAAACAGACATGCGAGGGGATAAGTCAGCGCCCAAAAAGAAAAGACAGCTTAACCGCCAATATAGGCCGCAGGATTCACCGCATTCGTCCCGCGGCGCACCTCGAAGTGTAACTGCGGAGAATCCACCGACCCCGTAGAGCCCACAGTGCCTAAAACATCGCCGCGCTTCAAAACATCGCCGCGCTTAACTTTAATAGAGTCCATATGCGCATAGGCCGTCATCCAGCGATCCTCGTGGCGAAGCAAGACCAGATTTCCCGACCCTTTCAATTCATTCCCCGCATAAACGACCACGCCGTTTTCCGCCGACTGAACAGGCGTCCCGCGCGCCGCACGAATATTGATCCCGTCATTATACAATCCCCCCGCCTTCGGCCCGTAAGAGGAGATCACCGAGCCGCTGACAGGCTTCAAAAACTTTGAAGAGGAGCGCTTCGGCGTTTGCGCCTGCACCTTCGCCCGCGTCGCCGCGCTGGCCTGCTGAACCTTTGGCTTAACTCCTGGTTTCACAGATGGCTGCGCCGCATTCGCTGCTGCAGAGGGCTCTACAGGTTTCTTGGCCAAAACCGAAGGCAATTTCAAAACCTGCCCGGGCTGGATAATATACGGCGCGGAAATATGATTAAGACTCGCCAGCTCCGTACTCGAAATATCAAAAATCCGCGAAACGCTGTACAAACTGTCCCCGGCGCGCACACGGTATTCGCGCGGCGGCGGCAAACGCAAACGTTGCCCCGGATTCAGCATAAACGGCGCCGTCAAATTATTTTGATAAACAATATCGCGCATCACAATGTTATAGCGCCGTGAAACCGTCCAGAGATTTTCCCCCGCCACCACCGTATGCACGCCCGCACTCCCGCCCCCCGCACTCGAACCATACAGCATCACCGGCGCGGGTCTTTGCGTGCCGATACAAGAAACAAGACAAAATAACGAAAGCGCCATGAATATGGCTGGAAGAACTCTCATAACAGAAAGTATACAATAAACCGCCTGTTACCAAAACGGTGATTACTGAATATTCTTGAGCACTTTGATACCTTGAAGATACTTTATATCCTCTCCACAATAGAACGGATAGAGAGCGTCAAGTTCACCGATACTGTTGGAATACTTCATAACGCCGCACTCTTTAAGACACTTGGCCGGAAGACGCTCACCACGGCCCGTAAAAACCTTCGCCGCGAATTTAAAATCCTTACAACCGTGATCAATACCTGCGCCATACAACTTTCCAATTCTACGGAGCAAAATCTTGTAAACTCTGTCCTTCAAAGAAGAGTCCTTATCGGCTTGTGATTTCAACCTATAAAGTGAAAGGATCGTCGTTCTTTGCTGATACTCCGTCCATGCAAAATAAAAACTGTTCTCTTCACCGGCATAAATATCACGGTTTATCAAATAGATATAATAGTCATTGTTTTGCGGCTTAGGGGTTAAATCAGATTGTATAAGCGCATGAGCCTCATTTTGATGTCTCAATTTATTGTAGGTTTGATCAAAAGGCAGGGAAGCATTACGACGGGTTTTTATTTCAATCCAAAACAAAGATTGTAAATTTTTCTGCACATCAGAAAGCTCGGATTCTGACAAAACATTATCCGCGTCTATAATCCATATTTTTCCCTGATTTAAATTATAATAAACCACAAACGCACCAAGCAAAACGCTAACGGTAACAACAACGATTAGTGCAATTTTTATAAATAGCTTCAATTTATATTACCCTTACGCATAATTTTAAAAACTCTAACAACATATATCAAAATTCAAATCTTCAGAAACTATACCGCTGCATTCTTGGATATTTCGCCCTCATCATCTTTGGCAATATCCGGCAATAACGGCACAAACCGAACCGGCATGATATCACGCACCGCGTAAGCCTCGTCGCTCTCTTTCTTATAGAGCTTCAGCCACTGATCCCCGCTCGGCCCCACCGGAATAATCATCATCCCGCCGGGCTTGAGCTGATCCAGCAAAGCCTGAGGCGGCTTTTCCCGCGCCGCCGCCGTGACGATAATCTTATCGAACGGTGCTTGCTGAATGCCGCTGATCTTCGGCCAGCCCTTCATCCCGTCTCCGGCCAGCGCCGTAATATTGCGCAACTTCAAATGCTCGAACATTTGCTCCGCCCGCACCAGTAACGGCTTATGCCGCTCGATCGTATAAACGCGGCGGCACAGCTTGGACAAAATCGCCGTCTGATATCCGCATCCCGTGCCGATCTCCAGAACCTTATCCATATCCGAAAGCTTCAAAGCCTGCGTCATGCTCGCCACGACAAAGGGCTGGGAAATCGTCTGCCCGCGCCCAATAGGAAGAGCCATATCGTCCCACGCCTGATCACGCACCGCTGCAGGCACAAATTCATCGCGCGGCACGCGCTCCATCGCCCCCAGCACCTTCGCATCGGTAATCCCCTTCGTGCGAAGATCCATAACCAAACGAATCCGGCGATTAATGTCTTGGGTGTTCATTTTAAAGTCCTCACAAGCAAAAAGCCGAACAAGCCGCGTATAAATAAAAAAACAAAGAAAAATGAACCGAAAACGTCATCTTTTGAGAACCGGAGCGCAGCGTACATGGAGTACGTGAGCACCGGAAGCACAAAAAGGTGGCGTTTACAGGCCATTTATCGAAGTTTTTCAATCTTCTCGACCCCACCCATATAGGGTTTGAGAACCTCGGGCACGAAGACCCCGCCATCAGCCGGGTCATAATAATTCTCCATCACCGCGATCAGTGCGCGCCCCACCGCCACGCCAGAGCCATTGAGCGTATGCACGAAACGTGTCTTCTTTTCGCCCCCGGCCGCTTTCTTAGAGTCGCGGCAGCGCGCATTCATCCGCCGTGCCTGAAAATCCCAGCAATTCGACACCGATGAAATCTCGCGGTAACGGCCCTGCCCCGGCAGCCAGACCTCAATATCATAGGTCCGGCGCGCGCCAAAGCCCGTATCCCCGCTGCACAGAACAATCGTACGGAACGGCAGCTCCAGCTTTTTCAGCACAGCCTCCGCACACTCGACCATGCGCTTTTGCTCGGCCTCGCTCTCTTCCGGTGTGGTGACCCCCACCATCTCGACCTTATAGAATTGGTGCTGGCGGATCATTCCGCGCGTATCCTTCCCCGCCGATCCGGCTTCCTGCCTGAAACACGGCGTAAAGGCCGTATAGCGCCGCGGCAAGCTTTCCTCCTCGACAATCTCCTCAGCCACAATATTGGTCAGCGGCACTTCGGATGTCGGTAAAAGCCAATCTCCCCGCGTCGTCTGGAACTGATCCTCTTCGAATTTCGGAAGCTGCCCCGTCCCGAACATCGCATGATCCTTAATCATCAAAGGCGGCGACACCTCCGTATAGCCATGTTCCTGCGTGTGCACATCAAGGAAAAACATCCCCAGCGCCCGCTCCAGCCGGGCCAGACCACCCGAAAGCATCGTAAAGCGCGCCCCCGACATTTTGGCCGCCACTTCCGCATCCATCATCCCCAGCGCTTCGCCGATCTCGAAATGCTCCGGCACACCGTCCGCATCGCGCGGTTCGCCCCAGCGGTGAATCTCGACATTCTCGTCCTCATCCACCCCGTCCGGCACGTCATCCGCCAGAATATTCGGCAATCCGGCCAACAGGCTCTTCAAATCATCGGCCAGAGCCCGTTCCTGATCCTCCAGCGCCGCCATATCCTCTTTCAGCTTCGCCACAGCATCCATAGCCGCTTGCGCATCCCCGCCAGCCTTTTTGATCTCGCCGATTTTCTTGGATTCTTCGTTGCGCTGCTGCTGCATCTCCTGCAAACGCGTCTGCACATCGCGGCGTTGTTCGTCCAGTGATAAAATCCGCGGGCTTTGCGCCTCAAAACCGCGGCGCGCCATCGCCGCATCAAAATCGTCCGGTGTTTCGCGAATAAATCGAATATCGTGCATAACATCCTCTTTTTAAGTTCAACCACAGAGTACACAGAGTTTTAAAAGAGATAAAAGAGTGTTTTTATAAAAAAAGCGCCGCAGGCATTAAAAAACTCTGAGCACTCTTCCTAACTCATTTATCTCTGTGGTAAAAAAAAACATGAGCGTCTTTTCAATTCAAAAACCCAGAACCCGTCCCCTGCCGATCATCTTCGACTCCCCGCACAGCGGGACAGCCTATCCGCCGGATTTCCGCCCGGCCTGCGACCCTCACACACTGGAAAGCGCCGAGGACAAATTCGTCGACGAGCTTTTCGCCGCCGCGCCTGATTACGGCGCGCACTTGCTCTGCGCCCTCTTCCCGCGCAGCTATATCGACCCCAACCGCGCCGAAGACGACATCGACACCGCCCTGTTTGCCAAGGGCTGGGAAAAACAATGGGCCGAACGCTACCCCATCAATCCGACCATGCGCTCGGATGCGGGCATAGGCCTCATCCGCCGCCTCGTCAAGCCGGGCGTCCCGCTTTACGACCGCCATCTTTCACCGGAAGAAATCTGGCACAGAATTGAAACATACCACCGCCCGTATCACGCAGCCCTGGAAAAACTGATCAACGACACGCACTATATGTTCGGTCAGGTCTGGCATATTAACTGCCATTCCATGCCCGGCGCCAGCGCCTACCCGCGCCGCCCGCACAGCCTCAAAGGCCACGAAATCCGGCCCGTAGACTTCGTTTTGGGCGATCGCGACGGCACAAGCTGCTCGACATTCCTCACGCGAGCACTAAAAGACTTTATCAAATCAAAAGGATACAGCGTTTCGATCAACGATCCGTTCAAAGGCGTCGAACTCGTCGAGCGTTACTCAAACCCCGCTCGTGGCGTCCACAGCCTCCAACTAGAGATCAACAAATCCCTTTATTTACATGAAGATAACAACACGAGAAATAAACAATACGAAACGGTTAGGAATGATATAAATTCCATACTCGAATTCACCGCATCCTTCGTCGAAAGCCAGCTTAAACCGATGGCCGCGGATTAACCGTTAAAAAATCTACCCTAACTGAACCGCAGCATCATAAACACGGTTTCCAAGAGATTGTTTTCCATCATTAGGGATACCAAGATACTCACAAACCCGCCCAACAGCCTTTCGGGAAACTCCAATCTCAAACTCCAGTGGAAGCTGCTGAATATTAAAGTGATTAGCCAAAGCCAAACACTGCCAAATATCGTCAAGCCCCCCATCATTCAATCTCACTAACTCCGCATCAAGCGCCGCTCTAAAATTTTGCTCAGTTACCGGCATTATCACCTCTTCAAAAAAAATTATGACCAATACATCACGTCATAATCCTGGGGTTACATTTTGTCAACCAAAAACCCCGCCCCAAACAGCCTGCAAAGCCGCATCCACCTCCTCCATCGACGCCGTCACGCCCAGATCGGCCAAGCTCGTCACGCCATAGTCCGAAATCCCGCACGGCACGATTCCGCCAAAATGCGAGAGATCCGGCGCGACATTGATCGACACCCCATGAAGCGTCACCCAGCGCCGCACACGCACACCTAGCGCCGCAATTTTAGCCTCGGCTCCATCGGGCTTCACCACCCAGATCCCCACGCGCCCGTCCCGCCGCTCGCCCTGCACATCAAACCGCGCCAGTGCCCGGATAATCCATTCTTCGAGCTGCCAAACATATTTTTTGATATCAGGCATCACCTTTAAAGCATCCCCGTGCAAACGGGGATCTTGATTCCCGCCTGCGCGGGAATGCTGTTTTTGTGCCTGTTCTTTCAAATCCAGCATCACATAGGCTACACGTTGCCCCGGCCCGTGATAGGTGTGCTCCCCGCCTCGCCCCGTCTCAAACACCGGAAACCGCGCATCAAGCAAGTCTTCCGGCTTCGCGCTGGTCCCGGCCGTATAAAGCGCCGGATGCTCCAAAAACCAGACACACTCGTCCTCCCCGGCGCGAATCCCCGCCACACGCTCATCCATAAACGCCAGCGCCTCGGGATACTCCACCAGATCTTTTGATATTTTCCATTCCATCGTGTGAAATATAGCATGGATTAAAACAAGCCTGCGACCGCAGGCCGCCGATCGTTCGGCACTTTTCCATTAAAAGCCATTTTCGTAAAACGAAAATGGTGCGGCCGAGAGGACTTGAACCTCCACGGGATTTAACTCCCACAGCGACCTCAACGCTGCGCGTCTACCGATTCCGCCACGGCCGCAAACCTGCAAGCTTTCGGTTGATCGCTCTGATCTATCAAACCGCTTTGCCCGTTGCAAGCAAAACATGTCACCGGAACCATCTCCTTTCCGCAGCGCACCATAACAAACAGCTTGCATCCCCCACCCTTATTCGCTATCGAAACAGCTATAAGAGGTCATATAAACGAGATACGAAAAACCATGACAGACAAGCAAAAACAAAGCAAAGAAGCCCTCTACAAAGACGCTCTGGATTATCACCGCTACCCCGAACCCGGTAAAGTCGCTCTGCTTCCGACCACCCCGCTGACAACCCAGCGCGATCTGGCTTTGGCCTACTCCCCCGGCGTAGCCGCTCCGTGCGAAGAAATCGAAAAAGACCCCTTAACGGCCTATGACTACACATCCAAAGGTAATCTCGTCGCCGTTATCACCGAAGGCACAGCCGTTCTCGGCCTCGGCAATATCGGCGCTTTGGCCGCCAAGCCTGTTATGGAAGGGAAATCCGTCCTGTTCAAAAAATTCGCCAACATCGATTCTGTCGACGTCGAAATCGATATGAACACCCAGTTCGAAGGCGAATACACCCAAGAAGAATACATCGAAAGATTCGTGGATATCGTCGCCAGCCTCGAGCCGACATACGGCGGCATTAACCTCGAAGACATCAAGGCCCCCGAGTGTTTCGAAATCGAACGCCGTCTGAAAGAGCGCATGAACATTCCGGTCTTCCATGATGACCAGCACGGCACAGCCATCATTGTTACCGCCGCCTTCATCAACTGGATCAAATATTCCGGCCGCGATATGTCGAAAATTCGCCTTGTGGCCTCCGGTGCCGGCGCATCCGCTCTGTCTTGCCTGAACCTGTTGGTCAAAGCCGGCCTAAAGAAAGAAAACATCATCGTTTGCGACCGCTCGGGCGTTGTCTATAAAGGCCGAAACGAAAGCATGGACCCGGCCAAAGAAGCCTTCGCCGTCGATACACCGCACCGCGAAATCGGACAAGCCATGGTCGGCGCCGATGTCTTCCTCGGGCTTTCCGCTGCCGGCGCGATCAATAAAGAGATGGTCGCCTCGATGGCCGATAAGCCTTTGATCATGACCTTGGCCAACCCGACGCCGGAAATCATGCCCGAAGAAGCCAAGGAAGCCAAACCTAACGCCATTATTTGCACGGGCCGCTCCGACTATACCAATCAGGTCAACAACGTCCTGTGTTTCCCGTTTATTTTCCGGGGCGCTCTGGATGTCGGCGCGACAGGCATCAACGAAGACATGAAAATGGCCTGTGTTCAGGCGATTGCCGACCTCGCCCGCAAAGAAGTCTCCCCTGAAGTCGCCAACGTTTACAGCGGCGAAGACATCGAATTCGGCGCAGAATACCTCATTCCAAAGCCCTTCGATCCGCGTCTGATCGTTGATCTGCCTATCGCCGTAGCCAAAGCCGCCATGGAGAGCGGCGTAGCTACGCGCCCGATTGAAGATTTCGAGGCCTACAAACACAGACTCCAGCGCTACTTCATCCGCACACAACTGGTCATGCGCCCGATCTACACGCGCGCAAAAACCGATCCGAAACGCGTTGTCTACTGCGAAGCCGAAGAACCACGCGTCTTACAAGCAGTGCAAACAGTACTGGACGAAAATCTGGCTAAACCGATCCTGATCGGCCGCCAAAAAGTCGTCGAAACCCGCGCAAAACGTCTGGGATTAAATATAGAAATCGGCAAAAACGTCGAACTGGTTGACCCCGAAGACGACCACCGATACCGCGAATACTGGGAAGCCTACTACGAAATCATGAACCGTCGCGGCGTTACACCCGCGGTCGCGCGCGCCATCGTTCGCGCCAACACAACCGTGATCGGTGCCTTGATGGTCCGCCGCGGCGAAGCCGACACCATGATCTGCGGCACACTCGGCCAATACCGCTTCCACACCAAAAACGTGATTGACATCATTGGCCTGCGTCCGGGCGTAGAAACCCCTGCCGCCCTCAGTGGTTTGTTGGTCTCTAAAGGGACTTATTTCTTCTGCGACACCCAAATCAACCCGAATCCGAGCGTCGCTCAAATTTCGGAAATGACTTTGCTCGCCGCCGAAGAAGTCCGCCGTTTCGGCATGAAACCGAAAGTCGCGCTCATTTCTCATTCCAACTTCGGCAACTCCGACAGCCCGGCAGCCCAAAGAATGCGCGCCGCCTATCAGGATATTCGCCGCCGCGATCCGGAACTGGAAATTGACGGAGAAATGAATGCAGACGCAGCCCTCTCGGAGTCGATCCGCAAAGAACTGATCCCGAATTCAACGCTGGAAGGCGAAGCCAACCTGTTCATCATGCCCGATGTCGAAGCCGCCAATATTGCCTTCAACATGGCCAAAAGCTTTGCAGACGGCATCACGATCGGCCCGCTCTTGCTGGGCACAGCACGCCCCGTCCACGTTGTAAGCTCTGTCTCGACCCCCAGAGGGATCGTCAACGTCACGGCTCTGGCCAGCGTTGGCGCACAGCTTTTCGAAGAAGAAAATGCCGCCACAGCCGAGGTGATCAGCGTCCAAACGAAAAAGCAGGGATAAAACTCATCCCTTCACGAAAGACCGGGTGCTTTGACAAAGTGCGTCTGGCATTCGGGGCAAAAGACCGCTATAGTCGCATGGGGCTTTTCACAGGCCCCAAAGCGTATCTGCCGAAAGGATAAGCTCAATGCCTGAAAGTCAGAAAACAGCCGATGAATTAAAGGATGAAAGCCTCACCTTTACCCTCAGCGATAAAGAAATCAACGAAATCGCCCAAGCTGTTCAATCTCAGGATTCCGATACTGTCCACGCTGTTCTGGAAGATCTTAGTCCCGCAGATACCGCCGAACTTGTTGCAAAATTCAAAGATGACGACCGTAACGAACTCTTGGTCATGTATGGCGAGGCCATTGATCCGGAAGTATTCACGGAAATGGACCCCGAGCTTCGCCGCTCCACGCTCTCGGCCATGCCGCCGGACCAGATCGCATCTCTCATCTCCGAACTGGACAGCGACGATGCGCTGGAACTGATCCGTCCACTGGACGATCGCCTGCAAAAAGAAATCATTCAAAGGCTCTCCGCCAAAAGCCGCGTCGCTCTCGAAGAAGGACTAAGCTTCCCCGAAGACAGTGCCGGACGCCTTATGCAGCGTGAAATCGTAGCTGTTCCGCTCTTTTGGACAGCCGGAAAAACAATCGACTACCTGCGCGCCGCCGGAGAAGACCTGCCGGAAGAATTCTTCGATATTTTCGTCATAGACCCGGCCTACCACGTGCGCGGTCAAGTCCCGCTCAACCGCCTCATCCGCTCCAAACGCGCAGAAAAACTCGAAGATCTGGCCGAAACAGACGTCACCACCATTCCCGCAACAATGGACCAGGAAGAAGTCGCTCACCTTTTCCGCCGCGACGACCTCGTATCGGCGCCAGTCATCGACGAAAACGGACGTCTGATCGGCGTCATCACCATTGACGACATCGTCGACGTGATTGACGAAGAAGCACAGGAAGACATCATGAAAATGGCCGGGGTCGAACGCAGCGACCTTTACCGCGCCGTTCTCTCAACAACCGGCACACGCTTTCGCTGGCTCTTCATCAACCTTCTCACCGCGATCCTCGCCTCCATCGTCATCTCCTTCTTTGATGCAACCATCGAACAAATCGTCGCCCTCGCCGTCCTGATGCCGATCGTCGCCTCCATGGGTGGCAACGCCGGAACGCAGGCTTTGACAGTGGCCGTGCGAGCGCTGGCCACAAAAGAACTCTCCGGCGCCAACCGCATGCGCGTCATCTGGAAAGAAACGCTCGTCGGCACGCTCAACGGCGCCGCTTTTGCCGTCATCACAGGACTTGTCGCAGCCTTGTGGTTCTCCAACCCCATGTTAGGAATCGTCATCGCCGCCGCCATGATCATCAATCTGTTCGCCGCCGGACTATGCGGCGCAGCTATCCCGATTCTCCTCGATCGCTACGGCAGCGACCCGGCTGTCTCCTCGACCGTATTTCTAACGACCGTCACCGATGTTGTTGGTTTTTTTGCCTTTTTGGGCTTAGCCGCCATCCTCCTTCTTTAACCCGCTAAAATATGCTATTAAGGCCCCTCATATAAAAAACAAAGTAAAGTCATGACCGCATCAAAACTCGTTAAACCGAATATCGAATTTAAGGAAAGCTACATTGAGGCCATAGAGGAATTTCATGCCGAGGGCCGCTATCAGTTTCTGGATGCGGAAGAACTGGATAAAAATTTCGAACAATTCGTGGGTGATCTCAACAGTGGCAAACGCCACCTGCATAAAAAATATGCCGACTGGGTCGAACCCGTACCCGAAACCGCTCTTTGGCTTGTCAAAGGTCATCACTATATCGGCACTCTCAATATCCGCCACCGCCTGAACTGGCACCTCGAAAAATGGGGAGGACACGCCAACTTCGTCATACGTCCGTCAATGCGCGGCAAAGGATTTGGCAAAAAAATCCTGCAAAAAGGCATGCCTTTTATCTGCTATCTAGGGATAGACCGTGCCTTACTGACAGTTTCCCCAAAAAACAAACCCGCCATCCGCATCATAGAGTTTTGCGGTGGTAAATTTGAAGACGAAACACCGGAAACAGATAAATTCCCGGCCCGGCAGCGCTACTGGCTAGAGTGCTGTTAAAAATAACAAGATAAAAACAAAACTTGATCCGACTCAAAACAAGCGTATAAAACCCTATGGCCAAGAAAAAGAGCAAAAAACACGCCCGCAAAAGCCCTTCCATACGCAAAAAAAAGAACAGTAAATCCAAACGCGGCCTGCTTGGTTTTATCATCAAATGGCTCTTCGTTTTGGGGTTATGGGCCTGCATTGCCGTCGCTGGAATCATCGCTTGGTATGCGAAGGATCTGCCCGACATCACCGAAAAGGCAACCTTCGAGCGCAAACAAGCCATCATCGTCAAAGCCGCAGATGGAAGCGTCGCCGCGCGCTATGGTGATATCGTTGGCCAACAGATCACAGTCAAAGACATCTCTCCATACCTCGTCCAGGCTGTTTTATCCATTGAAGACCGTCGCTTTTACCATCACACAGGTCTGGATCCTCTCGGCCTGGCCCGCGCGATCATCGTCAATCTACAAGCCGGTCACGTAGCCCAAGGCGGCTCAACCATCACCCAACAACTCGCCAAAAACCTGTTTCTCTCACAAGAACGTACCTATAAACGCAAGATTCAAGAAGCCATGCTGGCCTTTTGGCTCGAATATCAGCTAACAAAAGATGAAATCCTCAGCGCCTATCTCAACCGGGTCTATCTCGGCTCCGGCACGTTCGGCGTTGACGCCGCATCCCGCCTGTATTTCGAAAAACCGGCATCCGACCTCAACCTGAGAGAATCCGCTACGCTAGCCGGCATGCTCAAAGCCCCCTCGCGTTACTCCCCCCTGCGCAACCCCAGCCTGTCAAAACAGCGCGCCGACGTAGTCTTGCAAGCCATGGTCGACGCCGGTTACATCAACGAAGAACAAGCCAAAGGACAAAGCAAAGGCCCGCCGAAACCGACACAAAAACCGTCCAATGAGATGGCTGAGCGCTATTATACGGACTGGGTCGTTGACCAGCTTAACGATCTGATCGGCACACCCGGCGAAGACCTGATCGTCGAAACAACGCTAAACGCGGGACTGCAAAACTACATCACCCAAACCATCGATTCCGTCATCGCCGCTCACGGCGAGCAAAAACACATCACACAAGGAGCCATGGTCCTCATGCGCCCGGGCGGCGCTGTGGTCGCGATGGTTGGAGGCCGCAACTATAACGCAAGCCAGTTTAACCGGGCCGCTCAAGCCCTACGCCCGCCCGGATCGTCCTTCAAACCCATTGTTTACCTCGCCGCATTGGAAAAAGGCTGGGACCCGCAAGACATCATCGAAGACGCCCCGATTACAAACTGGCGCTATCGACCCAAAAATTTCGGCGGAAAATATTACGGTGAAGTCACACTTGAACAAGCCTTAACCTACTCCATGAACACCGCCGCCGTGCGCCTGATGAAAGAAGTCGGCCCCGATGCCGTCATCGACACCGCCCGCCGTCTAGGCATCAAAGCCGATCTCGAGCCTGATCTTAGCCTGGGCTTGGGAAGCTCCGGCATTCCGCTGATTGAGATGGCCACAGCCTACGCCACCATCGCCAATGGTGGTCTAAGCGTAGAACCCTACGGCATCACAAAAATAACATCCAAAAGCGGAACCCTCTACTATGAACGCCCGCCCGAACAATTTGAACAAAGAGTCTTCCACCCCACAGATATCCAAAATATCACCTCCATGATGCACAGCGTCATGGAATACGGCACCGGACGCGGCGCTAATTTCGGCCGTCCCGCCGCCGGAAAAACCGGAACATCTCAGGAAAGCCGCGATGCCCTTTTCATGGGCTTTACCCGCGAACTTGTCGGTTCCGTATGGCTTGGAAACGATGACAACAGCCCGATGAAGGGCGTTACAGGCGGTAGCTATCCGGCACAAATCTGGCGTCAAGTCATGCAAAAAGCCCAAGGACAATACCGCCCTTTCGCCAACGCAGACTTCCAGCCGGCATCATCATTTGAAAGATTGCTCGAAGGTCTGTTTTGGAGTAATCCGGCAAACAAACGTACACCCGGAGAATTTAATACAAGGCCTATAAGACCTCTTCGGGATAAAAACAGCCTGCCGGAATCGCGGCGCTATAACAATTAAACACTTAAAAAACGGCGTGCTCTGAAAGCAAAGGATAATCAACCTTAAAGGCCGAAAACCTGTCTTCGCCGATCCGATCCCAAAACCGTTTCAAATCCAGCAGAGATTCCGAAGGCCCGCCAACATCCCAGCCGCTGCGCATAAGTGCCTGATCAGCAAAGCGTAAGAACTCCGCCGGAAACGCCGAACGCGGCGCCCGCAAACCCAAATCCATAAGCAATTTAGCCACGTGCGCATCGCTATACCCCAAGAGATCAGCCGTAAACTGAATAGAAGACAAAATCTTGATGCTCAAGCGCGAATTCGGCACACAGCGCATATGCCGTACAAAGCGCTCATAAACCCGATCCATCTCCGTATCACCCGTCTCGGGTGGGACAGGCAAAATCACATGATCCGTATCGCAGATAAATGTGTCCATAACAAAATCCTCCATCGCTAAGTCCCCTTCACTAAATTCAGAGTCACCGCAAAAGATTAAGGGAGTCTTAAAATGGAAAAAACGGAAGGAAAAAGTGGGGAAAAATCTGTGGATTAAAAAGATAAATCAAGCCCCTAACGGGGAATCCCGGCCCGCGCCAACTCATCGGCCCGCTCGTTCTCCGGGTGCCCGGCATGCCCCTTCACCCAGTGAAACTTCACATCATGCTTGGCCACCAAAATGTCGATCTGCTGCCACAAATCGACATTTTTGACCGGCTTTTTAGCCGCCGTTCTCCAGCCCTTGGCTTTCCAACCCTCCAGCCATTCAGTCATACCCTGCATCACATATTTACTATCGGTATAGAGATCGACCTGAGAAGCGCGCTTCAAAGCCTCAAGAGACTTGATAACCGCCATCATCTCCATCCGGTTATTGGTCGTCTCTTTTTCACCGCCGTTCAGCTCTTTCTCATGTCCGTTCCAGCGCAAAATCGCCCCCCAGCCGCCCGGCCCGGGGTTTCCGCTACACGCCCCATCAGTGTAAATAGCAATTTTCTTAGACAACCCAAAAACCTTTCCTTAAAGCCGCCCGGGCCGAGTCATATGGCTCGAAGCGACGCAGTCGCGTGAGCCAACGCGCCCACGCAGCTCCGCTGCTTCGGGCGCAAAACGCCCGGGGTTTCCGCTACACGCACCATCAGTGTAAATACGGATGCGCGCACTCACGCCGCAGCCTCCTTGACCGAATCCCTGATTAAATCAAAGAAATCACCTTCAGATTTAATAGCCCCGATCCGTTTCGAAGAAACAGTCACCCCGTAAGCATCCGCCAAAGCCTGATATTTTGGCAAACGCGATTGAAACAGATACGGAAACACCCAGCGCAAAAACTCCACAGGATCAATCTGCTCTATCCGAGATAAATCAAACTGTTGCATATATTTCTTGAGATGATCATCCAAAAATGCGGGAGGAAAATACAAAGGCTTGGGATAAGAAATCGCCCGCTGCAAAATTTCCGCATGATCTTCCTGCGGCACCTTCAGATAAACAAACAAACTACAATCCGCAACGCCGCGTATAACATCGCCGTCTTCAACCTCACAAAGACTGCCCGAGGAATCATTGACAAAATGACCTTCAACCCCTTGCAATACAACCGGCATATCTTTTAATACGCTACGCTCTGCTTCATAATAAAGTGCCTGCCGCCGCCGGAATTCATCTAAAGGCAAGCCGCCTTTTTCAGGATCGCCGATCTGCCCGACAAAATCCGACAAGCCCGCAATATTCTGCGCGCTCACCCCCTCGGCCCCACCGCCAAGCTGGTCTTTCAAATACTGGCTACCGATCAGGTGATCGCACGAATAATTGCACCATCCCCACCCTTCCATCTTCCCGGAAAGATAGGACTTGCCAACACCGGACATCCCGATCAACGTCACCGCCTTGCGCGGACTGGCTAAAAATTTCTCCACCGAACGCTTCATCATTTCAGGCCGCTCTCTCCTCTAAAACCTTGGGAATCTTGAAATTCACATCCTCCTGCGTGATCGAGACCTCTTCAATCTCGACCGCAAACCGCCCGCGCAAAGCCTCGATCACCTCATCAATCAACACATCCGGCGCCGAAGCCCCGGCGCTCAACCCCAGCACATTCACGCCTTCAAGCCAGCTCCACTCAATCTCGCCCGCACGCTGCAACAACATCGTCTTCGCACACCCGTTCTGCGCCGCCACCTCGACCAGACGGTTGGAATTCGAGGAATTCGGCGCCCCGATCACCATCAACGCATCACAGCGCGGCGCAACTGTCTTCACCGCCGCCTGACGATTCGTCGTCGCATAACAAATATCATCCTTGTGTGGCTCCTGAATACCGGGAAAACGCGCCTTCAAAGCAGCCACAATATCAGCCGTGTCCTCAACCGAAAGCGTCGTCTGCGTACAATAGGCCAACCGCGCACCCTCTTCGATCTTCAGCCTCTCCACATCAGCCAAGGTCTCGACCAGAATAACCTCGCCTTCGGGAATTTGCCCCATCGTCCCTATCACCTCAGGATGCCCGGCATGGCCGATCAAAACAATTTTATACCCTTGGGCATAATGCCGCTCGGCCTCGCGGTGAACCTTGCTGACCAAAGGACACGTCGCATCAACATAAAACATTTCCCGCGCTGCCGCATCTTCGGGCACGCTTTTCGGCACGCCATGCGCCGAAAAGATCACCGGTCGCTTGTCTCCGTCCGCATCCGGCGGAATTTCATCCAGTTCCTCGACAAAAACCGCGCCTTTGGCCCGCAAACTATCCACGACATATTTATTATGGACAATCTCGTGACGCACATAAACCGGCGCACCGTATTTCTCCAGCGCCAGTTCAACAATCCGGATCGCCCGGTCAACCCCGGCGCAAAACCCCCGCGGCGCGGCCAATAAAACCTGAAGCGGCATTTTATCCCTATCCATATGCGGCGCTTTCACCTCTTAGCTTGCCTAATCGACAACTCTTGCTTAGTCTTTGCGATAGGATATTCATATCGAAGGATGTGCAAAAATGAAACAGCTAAGATTCTTACTTCTTGCCGGCTTTACGTCTTTGGTTTTGATGTCCTGCCAGACGATGCAAGGCATCAGGGACGATCTCTATTCTTTAGACGTTCCAACATCCCTGGATTCGAGCCCTGATAACCTGACCTATCAAGGCCGCTGCCCCAGCGTCGAGCTCGTTGAAGAGCTCCGCGCCTATAACGAATTTACCGACGACACAGACCCCGGCGACTACAATCTAGTCTCCCGCGCCAACATCGCCAAAATCAACACCTCTTGCGGCTATGATACGCGCAGCGTCACCGTAGATCTCAAAATCGCTTTCGAAGGCACCCTTGGCCCCAGAGGCCGCAACTCCGCTTCCGACAAACCCTACTTCTCCTACCCGTTCTTTGTCGCCATCGCCAGTCCCGGCGGCAACATTCTGGCCAAAGAAATCTTCGCGGCCCCCATGACCTACAAACCGGGACAAAACCGTCAAACATACTACGAAAACATGCGCCAGATCATCCCGGTCGACACCCACGAACACGGGGCCGGCTACAAAATTCTGCTCGGCTTCCAGCTCAGCCCCGAACAACTGGCCTATAACCGCAAAAAAATCCGCGCCCGACAAGCCGCCGAGTTATTTGAAGGCGACAACGGACAAAAAATAAAAACCATAAAAATTCAGGAAGATACCGCCCCCATAAACAACAACGGCGCACCCATTAACCTGACGAACCATTACTAAACCGCGCGAAAGACCAAAAACAATGACCAGTTCCTTCAACCTTGAGACATTCTGGGCCGAGCAACAGCGCGAACACATGGAAACCGCGCAAAAAACCTTTGAAACATTGGAAAAATCATTTGAACAAATGCTAGATCTTTGCATACAAAGCATAGAAAAAGACGGTAAAATTCTCTTCTTCGGCAATGGCGGCAGCGCCGCCGACGCCCAGCATCTCGCCACTGAACTCACCGTGCGTTACATCAAAAACCGCATCCCGATCCCCGCCCTCGCATTGACAACCGACACCTCGGCCCTAACCGCGATCGGCAACGATCTGGGCTTTGAAGACCTCTTCGCCCGTCAGATAGAGGCCATAGGAAAACCCGGCGACGTCGCCATCGCCATCAGCACCTCCGGTACCAGCCCCAACATCATCAAGGGCTTGCAAACCGCCCAAGATATCGGCCTGACAACCATCGGTCTTTCGGGCCGTGACGGCGGCAATATGCCCCCGCTTTGCGATTGCCTGCTCATCGTCCCCTCGCAAACCACCGCCCGCATTCAGGAAATGCACATCACTCTCGGACAAATGCTCTGCGGCGCCCTCGAACAGCGCCTCTATCTGGTGTAATCATTTTCCCATTGACAGCTTGGCATAAACATAACATTTTTACAGAAAACAACCTAAGGCACGAAAAAAACTATGGCACGAGAAACCAAGAACTTTCAGGTCAAGAAATGGGATGCGCAAACCCGCAAAGAACTGGCTGAACACTTCATAGCGAACCGCAGAAACCTGAGCGCAATACACGTCATCATAGCCTCACCAGAGGGCATCTACACAGGAGGAACCTACAACCCTCTAACAGACACAGAAAAAACACAGGTTGAACAATTTAAAAAAAATGCAAAAACAGTCGCCCAGGTCATAAACGGCTTTGATCAAGACAATCAAGATGCAAACAAAAGACCCGTTGCTTTGATATAACAACCATCCTCACGAAACCATCAGTAAATCAGCAAGAATTATGATTCCCTCAATTCTCCGCTTGAGCCGGCGCGCACTCTGGCATACACTCTTTCCCCATGGGAAATGCAAAAGCGATTGAAACCTTGACCTTTGAAGACGCGCTAGGCGAGCTTGAAACCATCGTCCGCAGCCTCGAAAGCGGCCAGGCCCCCTTGGAAGAATCCATTACGGCTTATGAACGCGGCATAAAGCTCAAAAACCACTGCGACAAAAAGCTTAAAGAAGCACAGGAAAAAATCGAGAAAATCACCATCGACAAAGATGGTAAATTATCAACCCAGCCTTTGGACGGAGAATAAGCAGCGTATGAACAATACGTAAGCGACGAGTAACAAAGCCACAAGAACAAAAGAGGACAAAAAATGCCATCCCCACGCGATGCCAGCCCCAAGCTTCAAGCTAAAATGGACGAGATCACGGACGCCGTCAACCGCACGATTGCCCGTCTACTCCCCGAAACGGACCTCCCCGAAGCCCCGCTCTATGACGCCATGCGCCACGGCACACTGGGCGGAGGAAAACGCCTGCGCCCGTTTTTGGCCATCCAGTCTGCCTTTTTGTTCAATGTGCCTTCAGCCCGCGCCCGCCGCGTTGCCGCCGCGATTGAATTCGTCCACTGTTATTCGCTCATCCACGACGACCTGCCTGCCATGGATGATGCCTCCCTACGCCGCGGCCAGCCAACCGTGCATAAACAATACGACGAAGCCACCGCCATCCTTGCCGGAGACGCCCTTCTAACGCTCGCTTTCGAAGTGCTGGCCGACCCGGAAACCCACGAAGACCCGCACGTACGCTGCCAACTCGTCAAAGCGCTTGCTCAGGCTGCGGGCGGCCACGGCATGGTCGGCGGACAAATGCTCGACCTGATCGCCGAAAACGACGAGGTTGAATTCGATGTCGGCGAAATTAGCCGCCTGCAACGCATGAAAACCGGAAAGCTCATGGCCTTTGCCTGCGAAGCCGGCGCCATCCTCGGCAAAGCCGGAGAACCCCAGCGCAAAGCCCTGTGCGCCTATGCCCACGATTTAGGCCTCGCCTTCCAGGTCACCGATGATATTCTCGACGTCGAAGCCGACCCGCAAGACACAGGCAAAGACACCCGCAAGGACGAAAGCGCAGGCAAAGCCACCTTCGTTTCCACCATGGGCAAGGACGCCGCCCGCGAGCGCGCCGAAATGATCGTCAATCAGGCCATCCGCCACCTTCACATCTTTGAAAACCGCGCCGATGTCCTGAAAGACCTCGCCCTCTATGTCCTGCAACGCCGGGCTTAATCGTTAAAAAGCTGCCATGAAACAAATAACAAAAGAAAAAACCTCCCTCGGCATAAACGAAGACGGAGAAATGGCATTCTTTTATATCGGACATCTGCCTAAAACGCCTGAATGGGTATCACTCGATGTGGACCAAGGCGAATTATGCATTGGCGGTGAAGAGGGCCTGATAGGCGGCATTATCATGGACGAAATAGATAAAGAAATATACGAAGACATCAAAAAAGCCGGGTATATTTATCTCGTCGGGGTAGACGACACCCCGGAACGAAACACCATAGAGTCGTACAAAGTCCCCGTAATGGTGTCGACCCAATTGTAAAATTTGTCATTCACAAAAATATCCTGCTATACTGATAAAACACAACAATATGAGGGATAAAAATGTCTAACCTAGACGCACCGAACACAGCGGCACAGGAAAGAGGAACCGAAGGCGATTTTGTTGCCATGTTTACATTCGGCTTGATTAAGCCGGGCGGCATGCCAACATCAAGTGACACAGATCGCGTAACAAGCGGTCCAAACCTATTGGGCAATGCCGCACTGCACATTGGAGCATTCCAAACCGTTGCAACAACCGCACAAGGCATTGATTTCGGCGCAGCCGACAACACCCCGACGATCGAACCGGCTCCAAAAATCGATCTACCCATGCGCCCATCACCAACAGCAGGAATAAGTAGCATCGCTTAAAAAAATAACGTGAAAAAACAAAAAAGCCCCCGATCAGGGGCTTTAATTTATGTGTGTGGAACACATCTCTATCCTCTAGTCGTTTCCCGTTGTTGGCCCTTCCGGCGGTTTCGGAGCAACAGGAGCAAGAGCAGCATCAACGCCACCGCGCTCCGCAGATGGCTTCACAGGATTTTTATCCAAGACATCCTTCCACGCTCTACCGGAAATAACTGCGACCTTCTTCTCTCCGCTTTTTGTCTTATCGCTCATAATATACCCTTTATAATTAAGTTAAACCCTAAGCCGCTTGCGCCTGCTTGGTGGCCTGAACAACTTTTTTCGCGGCATCACCCAGATCATCGGCAGAAATAATCGGCAGGCCGGAGCTTGCCATAATTTCTTTTCCCTTGTCAACATTCGTGCCTTCCAGACGCACAACCAAAGGCACACTCAGCTTGACTTCCTTCGCCGCCGCAACGACGCCCTCGGCGATCACATCGCATTTCATAATGCCGCCGAAAATATTGACCAGAATGCCCTTCACATTCGGATCGGACAGGATAATCTTGAACGCTGTGGTCACGCGCTCTTTCGTCGCACCGCCCCCGACATCCAAAAAGTTCGCAGGCTCGCCGCCTTCCAGCTTGATAATATCCATCGTCGCCATCGCCAGACCGGCCCCGTTGACCATACAGCCGATATTCCCGTCCAGAGACACATAAGACAGCTCGTTATCCGCCGCCAGCTTCTCGTTCTCGTCTTCCTCGCTCTCATCGCGCATCGCAAACACGTCCGGTTGACGGTACAGCGCATTCGAATCGAAATTCATCTTCGCATCCAGCGCCATCACCTCGTCACCAACCAAAATCATCGGGTTAATTTCGACAATCGAGGCATCCAGTTGCAAAAACGCTTTATAAAGCGCGCCAAAGAACTTCGTGGCCGACTTGACCTGCGCCCCCGACAACCCCAGCGCAAACGCCAGACGCCGCGCATGGAAACCGGAAAAACCCGCGGCCGGATCGACCGAAACCTTGATAATTTTCTCCGGCGTTTTCTCTGCAACCTCTTCAATATCCATCCCGCCTTCGGTCGAAACCATAAAGGTCACGCGGCTCGTCGCCCGGTCCAGCAAAACAGAGGCATAATATTCTTTTTCAATATCAACCCCGTCCGTCACGTAAAGACGCTGGACCTCTTTGCCTTCCGGCCCCGTCTGCTTGGTCACCAAAACCTTGCCCAGCATCGCCTCGGCCGCCGCACGCACCTCATCCGGCGTCTTGCACAGGCGCACACCGCCCTTCCCCGAAGGATTATCGGTAAAGTGCCCGGCCCCGCGCCCACCGGCATGGATTTGTGCCTTCACAACAAACAGGCTCGTTCCGCCCGCCTGAAGGTCTTTCGCAGCCTTAACGGCTTCATCCACACTCATCGCCGGAATGCCCTTGGGCACCGCCACGCCATATTTCGCCAATAACTCTTTCGCCTGATATTCATGGATATTCATAGGAAAACGCTCTCTTGCTTATGCGTTAAAAATTAAAACCTAACCAAAGACTTAAACGCGCATCTACCCTTTTGCAAGCCATTAACCAAGGATTTTTAAAAGATGCGTTAATTATTTGTTAAATTTTACATACTACACTTCATGCTAAGCCGAACTGTATCAGTAAGCTGTAACAATAATCGGCATAAAATGGTGAATACGAGGGGACGAACGGGAAAATGGCCAAAGAAAAAGCCATAAGAGAAAACCAAATTCACATACAAAGCGCCAAGCTTGAATCTCTGGCGCAAAACGTCCTGAATCACGACACCGCCGAAGAACAAGCCCTGAAAGAAGCCTCGGATATCTTCAGCGGCCATCCACAAAACATCAAACGCCTTTTGCATCTTTATAGCGACCGCCTCAACGGTAACGGCCATACGGTTTTCAGCGCCGAAGGCCGCGGCGGAAAACTCAGCGCCGCCGAGCAACAAAAACAGGCCATCCGCCAACAATGCTTGCGCCTTTTGCAAATGCTGGAAGACAATCGGCGTTTCATAGAATATATCGCTCAAAAACAAACAGAAATCCACCAAGCCCTGCGCGCTATCAACACCTGGAGCGTCGAAAACGAAAAGCGCTACGAAGAAATAAAAACGCTGATCGACGAATGTTTGGAAAAAGGCCTCATATCACAAGATGACAGAGAGATACTCAAAGAGATCAAATCAAACTACAAAAGCTTCGGTCCCGAGCTAAAAGACCAGTTAATAGAAGAATACCAAAAACTGGGTATCCTCTACACAGATTTAGGGATACAGATCGGCGGCATCGACGGCGATGCCAAAAATTTCTTCCAAAACCTCGTGGCCCAAGCCAAAGACATGGCCATTATTAAGATGGACATTGAAGGCCAGCAGCAAAAACATTTTGCCCTCTTTAAAGATGAGCAAGGCTATTACATCAAACATCCTGAATCCGGCGAGCGCATCGCCGTCGATACGGAAAAAGCCGAGAGGCTCCTCTCAACAGGCCGTAAACTGGGCAACGATATCTCACCTGAGCGCATAGAAAACTTCAACGCAAAATACAAAGAGATGCTGGCCTATTGCGAGGCAAAAGACATCAGCGAAGAACAACGCGACGCCATCGGCGCAACTCTGGCCAAAATCGAAGAAAGCCAGATCGCCATTCAAAAATTACAGAACTTGCAAGCCCGCTTTGACGCCGAAAGAGATGCGCTCAGAGCCGAACTCAAAGAGGCCGCTGCCGAAGCCAAAAGAACAGGGCAACCCATCCCCAGTGACACATTCGGCCCCAGATTATTTGCCATTGCGGAGATGTATAAAGAACTGAAAGCCCAAAAAAACTACACGTACCAGCTCGTACATAAAAACGACGCAATCATATCCGAAGGGCTCAAAACGTTCGAAGAAGTCAAAGCGCAACTCGACAAAGCTCGAAAAACCGTCGAACAAGCAAACAAAGCTCTGGAATATCATGGCGGCCGCCACGGGCAACTTAAAAGGCTTTACGGCAACTGGGCCAGCACGATTGGAGAAAAACTCCCCACCGGCGCGGCATCATGGCTCGCCAATACATGGCTCGGCCAGAAAATGGTCTCGGACGAACTCGCCTACGCCTGGAAACACAACCGCGTCAAAACCAGCGACGGACAAGATGTCTACCGCGACAATGAAGGAAAAAAAGGACTGTATTATACATACGACAAAGAAACCGGCAAACGCACCTATATCACCGACGTCGATGAAATCGAAAAAATTCACCGCGCTGCCTATGTACAAGGCAAACTCTTCATGAACGAAACCATCTACAGTGCAGACCCGAACAACACCTTCGAACAAACGATGGACGATCTGAAACTCACCACCAAAAAGATTCGTGAACAAGCCGAAGAAAACATGATCAAACCAGCAAAAGAAAAACTGGAAAAAGTGCAAAAAGGTGACCTCTCGGCCAACGAAGAAAACAGGCCGGAACGCCTCACATCCAGATTCAAAGATCTGGCCGCGGATTGGACCATCAACCGGAGTGCGCTACAAGCCTCTTTTACCGCCGCACACGACCCGAATCAAACACGTCCTCTGGATAACACACAAATCATCCCGACGAGCACCCGTACGCTACAATCCGGCGCGTCCGCCGACAACACGGCCTAAGGCTGCGCCTTAACACTATCTTAAGACTTTTCACGTACCCTTAGGGCAACGGACAAATACGGCGAAAATTTGCGCATCCGAAAACAATAAAAACAAAGCGCAAATTAAAGAGTTCAGATTTTAGAAGAGTGTGAAAAAGAAATGGCTGAACCCACAGAAAACAGAGGCGAAACCAGAAGAATCCTCGGAGA
The DNA here is from genome assembly GCA_020443075.1 of Alphaproteobacteria bacterium. Classification (GTDB taxonomy): domain Bacteria; phylum Pseudomonadota; class Alphaproteobacteria; order Micavibrionales; family Micavibrionaceae; genus TMED27. Next base: position 8,984 of record JAGRIU010000012.1, on the reverse strand, counting down.
AATGCGCTCTAAAATCATGCACACGCAAGGTCCGGATGGCGTGCACAGCGTTCAATACTCGACCATAGGCATAACAAACGAAGCCGATCTGATTGCCGCAACAAGACGCGTCCAAGAACACGGCGAAGAACTCATCCGGCAACATAGAGAACAAATCGCATCAATAGATGATGTAACCGACAGCCTCGCCCCTGATGACCATCATAGAATGCTCGCCCTTTTGAAAGCGGAAGAAAAAAGAACAACAAAACCCGGCGCAGACGATTTTACAACACTTCAAACACTGGAAATTCAAAGAAGCGCACTACAAACAAAACTCACCGGACTGCAAGATCAACAAGCCAACGTGCAGCAAGAATTATCCAATATTTATAGCGGCGTTGACGACCTATGGAACAAACTGACCCAAGAAGGCCGCACAGAAGACCTGCAAATCCTCGAAGACCGCGCGGCCGGTAAACCGCTCATCGTCATCGACGCAACAGTTGTCGGCGGCGCACCGGGACAAAGCTATGTCGTCTATGAAGAGGAAGACGGTGAACGCTACATCAACGACCCGCAAAATATCGGAGAAAAAATCTACGTCAAAGACCTCGATGAAGCCGACCGCGCACAGGCCGTCACAGACATTGAAAACCAGAAAAAATTCGGCCAGCAATTCGGCAACGAAAACCCGGAACTCGCCGCCCGCTTCGAAGCCGCCGAAGCCAAATATCAGGCCCACGACACACTGCGCACAGAACTCGAACAAGCCATTGCTGCACAAAACGGTGACATCAACAATCAATTCGCCTCCATCGTCGAAAGCGACAAACTCGACACGCAAATCGCCGAAACGCAGGGGCAAATCGACGCCATAGACACGCAAATCGCTGCCGCACAAAACGGCGAAACAGAGCAACTGGTATTAAATAGAAATCTCGAACAAGAACGTCTCGCAAAAGAAGCGATAAAGTATGCAGAAACCGCCTACGGCGAAATTGGCAATGCCGACATCAAAGCCGAACTCGAGCACATACTCGGAAGAGAAGCAACAACTTCAGAATACAATACATTTGCAACAAAACTGGAAGAAAGCTTAACCACGAACTCGAACGCCAAACTCGCCGACGATGTATTCGCAAAACAGGAAACAAATGCACCCAAAATTGCTGCACCAAATAACGAATCGGAATTCGCAGCAAACACAATACAACCGACAACCGCAACGCCCAAAATGGGATAAAAACGTACAAGAATTATAGAGGGTAAAACAATGGCGGATCAAACGCCGGATACAGACAAAAAACTAACAAAAACCGCTACCATCGTGTTCGGTACTGAAGGCTTTGAAGGCCCGCCTACGACGGCGGACATAAAAAAACAAAAACAGGCAACATCCGACGCCTTCCTCTTGGCAGCCTTAGAAAAACCTGGAGACTCCCTCGTCCGTCCGGAGCAAGAAGATCTCGGCGAAGCTTTTTCCAATGCCATCCGCATGATTTTCCTCGCCTTCACGGACCCTGAAAAATTCCAGATGATGATGGATGCCCAGCGCGGCGACGATTACGAAGATTTTGCCTTCAAACCCGTCGAAGACAGCAAAACCTATAAAGTCCTGACCACGCCAAACCATCCGGACCGCCAACTCGCCCCGATGGAATTTGTCCAAAAATACCGCGACGACCTGAGCAACCCGGCCATCATTGGTCCGGCTACAAAAATGATGGATCTGATCACATCCACAGAATCAAAAGGGAATTTGTACATCGTCAATGACTACCGCAACCGCCTGCCCGCCTTCGCAGACAAAGGCCCGTTCCATGGCCTCAAACCCGGCGACACGACACTGGGTGGCCTGACCGTGCCTGAATTCAAAACGGTCAGAGACGTTCTTGATTTCCAGAAGAAATATCTTCAGGAACAAAAAGATCACCGCGACGACGATTTCCCGAAAGGGCTTCCAATCCCCAACCCGCAATCCGCCGGAGAAAAAGAACGCCTCGCCGCCGTCAGCGACCGCGCAAAACAACAAGGTAATTATTTCAGATCCACCTCAACCGGCCGTTTCCAGTTCACATCCACAAGACTGGAATACTTGATTGAAAAAGGTTACATCAAGGAAAGTGATCCGTTTAACGCACAGACCCAGTTGATCGCCTCCGCCGCAAACATATATGAAACCGTATTAAAACCCGGACAATCCATGACAATAGATAAGATGATGGAAAAACTCCGTGGCCAGTGGGAAGGCCTGCGCAAGGTCGACGACAAAGACCTCAGAGCCGCACTCAAAGAGCTTTTGGAAGCCCCACAAGGCGCAAGAACAGCCCTACTAAACCTTCCGCAACCGGGTAATGGCGTTTAAACAAAACGATCTGCAACAAAAAAGGCCGCCCATGAACTGCGCGGCCTTCATTATTCTGATCTAGGAATACTTTACGCCGCTTCGCTGCGCCCGCCAAACAAATGCTCGACCGCTGCGCGCTCTTCGCGCAGCTCAGCCTCTGTAGCATCCATCCGCGCGCGGGAAAAATCATTAATCTCCAGCCCTTGCACGATCTCGTATCGACCATTCTTGCACGTCACCGGATAACCATAAATCACGCCCTCTTCGATCCCATAAGACCCGTCCGCAGGTACAGCCATCGACACCCAGTCCCCGTCCGGCGTCCCCAGTGCCCAGCTCCGCATATGATCCACGGCCGCATTCGCCGCGCTTGCCGCCGAAGACAAACCACGCGCCTTAATCACCGCCGCGCCGCGCTGCTGCACAGCCGGAATAAACGTCCCCTCATACCAGCCCTGATCGACCTTCGCCGTCGCATCCTCGCCGGCAATTTGCGCGTGATGAATATCCGGGTATTGCGTCGCGCTGTGATTACCCCAGATCGTCATTCTCGTCACGTCAGTCGAATGCACGCCCGTTTTCTCCGCCAGCATCGCCTTCGCGCGGTTATGATCCAGCCGCGTCATCGCCGAAAAGCAGCTCGGGTCGAGATCCGGCGCGTTTTGCTGGGCGATCAGGCAGTTTGTATTCGCCGGATTGCCCACCACCAAAACTTTCACATCGCGGCTCGCATAATCATTCAACGCCCGCCCCTGCGGCCCGAAAATCCCGCCATTGGCCGAAAGCAAGTCCTTGCGCTCCATCCCGTCCTTACGCGGCATCGCCCCGACCAGCAAAGCATAATCTACGTCCTTGAATGCTTCGTCCAGCTTATCCGTCGCCACAACCCCTTGCAGCAAAGGAAACGCGCAGTCATTAAGCTCCATCACCACACCCTGCAAAGCCCCCAGCGCAGGCGTAATCTCCAGCAAATGCAAAATCACCGGCTGATCCGGCCCTAACATATCGCCAGAGGCAATCCGGAAGAGCAATGCATAACCGATCTGACCGGCCGCACCGGTCACCACAACGCGTTTAGGAGCTTTCATGGAATGAACCTTTCTCTAATCGATGATTCTATCAAACAAGAAAAAGGCTACAATGTTTGAGACACCCGAACAAGGGGCCTCTGTATGCAGTTGACCAAAGCCTAGCTAATATGAACAGCAACACACCCCAGACTGCCAACAGATGGAAGGGGTTGCTGGGCACACGGAGAAACCGTCACATTTTCAAAAGGCAGTCCTCCCTGCCTCAACCCCTCTATTGTCAGATGTCGTACATCGTCAGGCGTACTATCCTTAACAACAGCATGAACAACTACGCGCCCTTTACCAGTGAATTCAACGTAAATAGCAAGCCCCTGTTCTTCAAATTTATCCCGGAGAACAAACTCTGTTCCTCTAACTGCAGATTGATACATAAAACCGCCTCTAAAAAAATAAAATTACCCAAAAAACCAAACTACTGGAATTATGTAATAAAAAATACGTGCTAAGCAACAAAAAGTGTATCTTTGGGATAAAAATATACACAATCTTTCTTCAAAACCTGTATTTCAGAAAAATTGCAGTTAAAAAATCCTAGGACGCCTTTAACCCCATAAACTCGAGCTGCCAGCGCATATCCTCCTCGCTGAGCGGGAAATCCGTTCCGCCTTTGGGATAAAGCAGGGATTTCGGCGCAATCTGCCCCATCTCCTTCTGCAAAGCCAGCGCCAGCCGCATCGAAAGCCCCGCCCGCCAGACGAGCGCCACAATCGCCTTCGCCGCTTTTGCCTCGAAAACCTTGGCCACCGGCTCCGGCGCATTCCCGCTCAGATGCGCCAACGCCCCGATCACAAAATCGCATTCACGCATCGCCAAAGCATCGGAAATGCTCTCTTCCGTCAAGCCGCCCTCCTTGATCAAACGCTTGAGCTTATCCTCCATCCCCTCAAGCGGGCCCTCATCAGCAAAATCAACGCGGCGGCGAAACACAGCCGCGATCTCCTCGACCTCCGCATCGTCAAAATCCTTACGCCGCAAAAGCAAATCCCGCACCGAAGCATCAACAAACGCCGCCAGTTCGCGCGCCATCGAAGACGGCAGCCCCTTACGCACCGCCATCGGTTTTTGCCACTCCGGCATATTCCGCGCCATATCGATAATCTTGTGAAGCAAGCTCTCGCTCAGCGCCGCCCCGTCATTTTTAATCAGCGCCGCCCCGCCGGGCGGATCGTGCGTTTCAATCACGGCTTCCGACACATCCTCGCTTAGTCGTTCCCGCTCGGCCACCGCCTCGATCACCCAACTCGCCGGATGGGTTTTCAAAATCTCCAGCAAATCCTCATCCGACAAGGCGCTACAAAAGCGCAAAATAGGCTCCGAAACCTCGCGCTCGACATCACGCGCCAGTTGCCCGGCCACTTTCGGCGGCGTATGCGCATGATCCTTCAACGTCGAAGACAGCGCCACACGGATTTTAAGCACCTCGTCCAGCGCCAACGTCCCCAGCGCCTGCACAGCAAACGCATAAAGCTGGCTTTGTTTGTCCTGCGACACATCGGGCAGCAGCGCCACCAACCGCCGCGCCAGCGCCATTCGCACATCCTCATCCGTATCCCCGGCCAAAATCGGCGACACCTGCACCGGCATCGCTTCATTATCCGCCACAGCCTTACGCACCGCGGCCACCGGGTCCTGCTCGGCCAGATAATAAAGGATTTCCTTGCTGGTCTGACTATCCCGCGCCAGCGTCAACCGCGCTTTCACGTCGGCAGAATCCAACGCCGCCCGTTGCTCTTCATAGGATTTCGGCGTTTTTTTGAAAATTTTACTGAACATCCTCGCCATATTTTATTCTACCGTATAAGGGTAAAAATTCATTAAGTTTTCGACAAATATTCCCCGCTTTGCATCTCCTGCAAACGTGAAATCGTACGCTGGAATTCAAACCCGTGATCATGCCCGCGGTAGAGCTTATCCGGCGGCCCATCCGCGCTCATCACCAGCTTCGTTCTGGCCTCATACAGAACATCAATCAAAATCATCAGCCGTTTAGCCTCGTTCCGCCGGTCATAGGCCAGCGTTGGCACGCCCTCCAAGAACACAGTGTGATACCGCTTGGTGATCTCCAGATAATCCTCCGCCCCGTGCGGCTGCTCGCAAAGCTGCGCAAAATCAAACCGCGCCACGCCTTTTTTAACCGCTCGCACCTTAATCACGCGGCCCTTGACCTCGATCTCGTCTTCATACGGCAAAGCATCGCCCGTCAAATGGTTAAACACTGTATTCATGCGCCGCGTCGTTTCCGCCCCCAAAGGCCAGAAATAGCTCCCGTCCTGCATCAAAAACCGTGTCCGGTAATCAACCGGACTATCCAGATGCACAACCTCCATCCGCTGCTGCAAAAGCGCAATGAACGGCAGGAAGCGATCACGTTGCAAGCCGCCTTCATAGAGACGGTCCGGTGCCCAGTTACTCGTCGCCACAACGACAACGCCCAGATCAAAAAGCCCCTCGAACAAGCGCCCGAGTAGCATCGCATCGGCCACATCGGTCACATGAAACTCGTCAAAACACAAAACCCGCGCCTGATCGGCAATCCTCCGTGCCAACATCGGCAAGGCTTGATCCACACCCTCCCCGCCGACACTATCTTGCCTGCGCGCATGCAGATAATCATGCACATGAATCATAAATGCATGAAAATGGTCGCGGCGCTTAGAGACTTCCGGCGGCAAGCTCTCATAGAACAAATCCATCAACATGGATTTCCCGCGCCCCACCCCGCCATAGATATACACGCCACGCGGCGCACTAATAGCTTTGGAAAACCAGCGTTTTTTAGGTTTAAAATCCAAAATCTCGCCATAAAGCCGCTCAAGGCTTTGCAAAGCCAGCGCCTGCAAAGGATCGGGCTTAAGAACGCCCTCATTCAGACGCTGTTGATAAAGAGCTTTCGGAGCTAGAAGATTTTGAGACATACCGCACAAGCACGATTGAAAGTTCATACAGCCCCATGATAGGCACAGCCAGCATGATTTGGCTAATCACATCCGGCGGCGTCATAAAAGCAGCCACAACAAATGTCACGATCAACGCATATTTTCTCTGCCGTGCCAGCCAGTCCGCACTCACCAGCCCCGCCTTACCCATCAGCACCAACAAAACAGGAAGCTGGAAACACAAACCAAACGCAAAAATCAGCGTCATAATCAAATCCAGATACTCGCTCACCCGCGCCTCAAGCTGGATCGGCAGCGCCGTTTGCTCGCCTGAGGTCTGAAAAGACAGGAAAAACGGCCACGCCATCGGCAAAACCATATAATACACCACCGCCCCGCCGACAAAAAACAGCACCGGCGTCGCAATCAGAAACGGGAGGAACGCATGCCGTTCATGCTTATACAATCCCGGCGCGATAAATCCCCAAATCTGGATCAGCAAAATCGGAAACGTAATAAAAATCCCCGAGAAAAACGCCACCTTCATATAGGTAAAAAACGCCTCCGTAAGGCCGGTATAGATCAACCGGTTCGAATCCCCCTGATCCATCGCATTAGCCAGCGGACGCACGAGAAAACCGTAAATATCCTCGACAAAGAAAAAACACAGCCCCGTCCCCACAAGCATCGCCGCCATCGCCCACAACAACCGCCCCCGCAGTTCGATGAGATGGTCGGTCAGACTGCTATGTTTTTGGGTCTCTTCATTCATAAAAAGCTTTATAACGCGAAGACCTCTACAGACGAAGCGCTTTTAAGTTGACATAACAATAAATAATGCTAAAAAAACTTGCGAAACAATTATAAGAATTAGCCATGGACATTGAGCAAATAACCATAGAGAGAGCGAACAAACGCCTGGAACGCTGGCTAAATAAAATTGAATATGACTGGGGATGGCGTGAAACCGAAGGAGGCTGGCGTTCATATAGGGATATAGACAAGCAGATAGCTGAAAAATTCAATCTCAGCGCCCAGGAAATCAAAGACGTCCTCAACAAAGCCATGGGGTTTGTAAGACAAGGCGCCCACATCGAAACCACCAATTATAACGGTAAAACACTCCTCATCTTTGCCGCAGAGTACGACCTCCCGGAAATTGTCAAAGAACTTCTTGAACGTGACGCTAATCGCAATCATCAAGACCTTAAAAGACAAACAGCAATGGATTATGCAATAAGCAAACTCAATCCTGAATGCGTGCGGCATATCCTCACTCACCCGCCAACGATTACAAAAGCACAAATGCAGGAACGAACCAAATGGTTGTGGGAAATGCTCTATGTTGATCCTCTGTTCGCAAAACGTCTGGAGATAACTGAACTACTGGCCGCAAACTGCGCAGACATGGAATCCCTGCACGAATACACCGGCAAACACAAAAAAACAATGCTTCTGCTGGCTACCGAGCGTGCAGACCATGATATGGTCTTAACCTTGGGATTTCTGGGCGCGGATATAACCGCCACAACCTCCTCAGGAAAAACCGCTGCTGACATTAACCAAACGCAACTAGAAAATAATTCCGACTCATTTAAAAAAACAAAAATTGAATGCACAAAGATAGCTTTAGAGCTTTTACCACACATGATTAAAAATTTGGATGACCCGCAAATCGCCCGTAACGCATTGGAAGCCAAAAGAGTGGAATACAGACTGCGCGGCATGCAGAACCTAGCATCAAAAAAAGTATCCGAATACCTTACCCAGCTTGATAAAAGGTTTTTTGCCAAAGAAAATAATGAAATGACGTGGACGCCTTATGCGCAATCACTTTTCAAAAGCAGAAAGCGTGCTCTAACATTTAAAAGAAGGCGCATAGAAAGCGAAGCGCAGGCCGCAAAAACCGAAGATATAAAAACCTACATCACACCGGATTATTTAGGCGCATTGTCCCCACTCTAATCTGCGAACTGCAGGTTCTCACTCATCCCCGGCCTCTTTCGCCAGTTTTTCCCTATGAGAGGCAGGCAGGTCGATATCCTCATCCGCTGATGCCTCATCGAAATCTTCATGCCCGTCCGGCAAATCACGCCCGCCGCGCCCATCCGTGCGCCCATGCCCCCTATGCGCTTCAAAATTCACCGCGCTATAGGGATCATCGCCCATAAACTCGTCAAATTGCCGGGTAATATTGTGTTTGATATACTGAAAGCGCCGGACGATACGGCCCAAACTGCGCATCACAGTTGGAATTTCCTGCGGCCCGATAACCAGAACGGCCACCGCCATAATCATCAAAAGCTCCGCCCAGCCAAAATCCAGCATCAGGCCTCACATTCACTAGTCTTTTTTATCGGATTGATCGGACACAGACTTGGGCGCCTCATCCTCTTCATGCAGCCCTTTTTTGAAACTGCGGATGCCCTTGGCCAGATTTTCGGCAATAAAAGGCACGCGGCCCGCCCCAAAGACGACAAAAATCAACAAAATAACGATTAAAATCTGAAACGGTCCGGGGGCCATACTTTAAATCTCCTCTGATACGTCCTCATCTTGTTCTACGCTCTCATCCAGCCCCTGTCCAGCGAACAAATCCCCGCTGCCGCCCAAAAGACTGTCGGGAATAGCATCAATCGCCGGCCTACGGTCCAAAAGCCCCGAAGCCTTCAAATCATCCAGCCCCGG
>JAGRIU010000011.1 GCA_020443075.1 Alphaproteobacteria bacterium | reverse complement strand
CCTCGATTTTGCTGCATTTTACGCTGCCTCCTCTTCTTTCGTTATAAAAAATTGCGCCAGATCGGGCTTGAAGTAATTCGGCCCCTTGAGCACCTTACCATCGCTTTCACGGCGGATCGGCTTACCGTCCTCGCCCAGCTTGGACATGTTCGAACGATGCACCTCGTCAAACGCCGCCTGCTTGAGGCTATGCAGTCCAAACGACAAATACGCCCCGTCCAGCACATATTGCAGATCCGTCAGCGCATCAAGAACCTCGACCAGATTCCCCTCCTCCAGAGCCTCCTGCAACTCTTCCAACTCCTCGGCCAACAAATTGATCCGCAAGGCATTCGTCTGCGCATCCTCGATGTTCGGCGCGCCTTCAACCGGCAACCCATACGTCTCGTGAAATTCTTGAACCTGCTCCAATGTCGTTTTAGTCATACAAAACCTCATAAAATCCTAAAATCATATCCCCAATCTATACATACGATCATGAAGAACATCCAGCACAGCCGGCGCATTTCGACACCGCAAAGCCCTTTCTAAAGAATCTCCCACGAACATACTCGCAGGCTTAAAAGCCGCCTCAACAGCGACCGCCAAAGGCTTTTTACAAAAAACCGGCACGCGCTTGCGAACAGGCGGCAAACGCCCAAAGCCCGATACACTCACCAGCCCTACATAACCATCCTGAACAACAATATCCGCCATCACTCCGCCGCCTCCAGAATATCGTCTTCATCCGCTCGAAATGCTGCGCTGCACTTGACCATCGTCTCCGAAGCCCGGCAAATCGGGTTCGTCATGTAATAATTAGCCACAGGATTAACAAAATCGCGGTTCGCCACCTTACCTTTAGTGCCAAAATCGCCCCAAGCCGCAGACGCAATCTGGTCTTGCTGCGCAAAGGCCGGAAACTCGGCAAAAATCCGCCCCCGGAGCTGCGCCGCCGTATCATAAGGCAATGTACAGCCCAGCTTTTCCGATAAAGCCCGCAGAATTTTCCAATCCTCTTTCGCCTCGCCCGGAGCCGAGACAGCCTTGCGCCCGTACTGTACGCGCCCTTCCATATTCAGATAAATCCCGTTTTTCTCGGTATAAGCGCTGCCCGGCAAAACAACATCAGCGCGCGCCGCCCCATGATCGCCGTGATGACCCTGATAAATCACAAAGGTCTTCCAGCCCACGGAAGCCCGCGCATCAAACTCATCCGCGCCAAGTAAATACAGCGCCTTGATCGATCCGTCACGTGTACCTTCGAGGATACCAGCAAAATCCTTACCTCCGGCTTGCGGTACAAATCCGGCATCCAACGCCCCCACGCGGCTCGCGGCTCGGTGCAGAACATTAAAGCCGTTCCAGTCCTCGGTAATAACGACAAGATCCTCGGCCAGCTTCCGCAGTTCAAAATGCAGCGCCTCATCGTCTTCAGATTCAAACACGCCTGAGCCGATAATCCACACAGGCTTCTTCGCCTGCATCTTGCCCTTGTATTCTTTCACCATCGCTTGTAGCGACGCCAAATCTGTTCCGACATGATGATAATTATAAGACAGATCAACGGCTTCGCCGACCACGCCAACCGGCACGCGGCGCTCGAACGCAGCTTTGCGGATGCGCGCATTCACCATTGTTGCCTCAAAACGCGGATTGGCCCCGATAATTAAAATCGCATCGGCCTCGTCAAGGCCGGCAATCGTCGAGTTAAACAGATACCCTGCGCGGTTGCTCACATCAAAACGCGCCCCGTCCGTACGGCAATCCATATGCGGACTGCCCAGTTTCTCCAGCAAATCCTTCAACGCGACAATCGATTCCACCTCGGCCATGTCCCCGACTAGGCCCGCGATATTCTCGCCCTTCATCCCTTGCAGCTTTTTGGCGATATAAGCAAAAGCCTCGCCCCAACTGGCCGCGACCAGCTTACCGCTGTCCTCATCACGAATATAAGGACGGTCCAAACGTCCTTTCTGCAGCCCATCATAGGCAAAACGCGTCCGATCTGAAATCCACGTCTCGTTCACACCTTCATGCAAACGCGGCAAAACGCGCATCACTTCGCGCCCGCGCGCATCCACGCGAATATTACTGCCCACCGCATCATGCACATCAATTGTCTCGGTCTTACGCAACTCCCAACTCCGCGCCTTGAACGCGTACGGCTTGGAGGTCAGCGCACCCACCGGACACACATCGACAAGGTTGCCCGACAGCTCCGTTTTCACAAGCTCACCGATAAAGGTTCCGAT
>JAGRIU010000010.1 GCA_020443075.1 Alphaproteobacteria bacterium | reverse complement strand
AGGATTGATCGCCGCCGCGCCCGACGCGCCCGCGGAGCTGGTGGAGTTGGGACAGACCAAAACGCTCGGCATGTTCGATGACCATGATCGTGGCTTCTGGCACATTAACGCCGACTTCGATTACGGTGGTGGCGACCAGCACGTCCAGCTCTCCGGCGGCGAAACGCGCCATAACCTCGTCTTTGTCCTGGGGCTTCATGCGCCCGTGGATGAGGCCGAGGCGCTCGCCGAAGAAATGTTTTAGGCCGTCATAGCGTTCTTCGGCGGCGGCCAGATCCATGACTTCCGATTCCTCGACCAATGGGCAAACCCAATAAACCCGCGCGCCGGTGGCGATCTGGCGTTTCAGACCTTCGATCATACTTTCCATCTTTTCGGATGGAAGCAAACGCGTATCGACGGGCTTGCGGCCCGGGGGCTTTTCATCCAGACGGCTGACATCCATATCGCCGTAAGCGGTGAGGGTGAGCGTGCGCGGGATCGGCGTAGCGGTCATGACCAGCACGTCGGCCCCCTTGCCTTTTGAGGAAAGCTGTAGGCGTTGGTGCACGCCGAAACGGTGCTGTTCGTCGATAACGGCCAGCCCCAGATCGGCATAATGCACATCGTCCTGAAAGATTGCGTGCGTGCCGATAATGATTTGCGCGGCGCCGTTTTTGATTTGTTTGAGGAGAATGTCGCGGCTGCTGCCCTTATCGCGTCCGGTCAGGATCACAAAACGCACACCTGCGGCCTCCAGCCACGGCTTGAGGCTCTCGGCATGTTGGCGGGCGAGAATTTCGGTCGGGGCCATCAGAGCGGCTTGGCTTCCGCATTCGACCGCGCGAAGCATCGCCAGCGCCGCAACCACTGTTTTGCCGCTGCCCACATCGCCTTGCAACAAGCGCAGCATACGCGCCGGTTCGGCCATATCGCGCTCTATATCTTCTAGGGCGCGGATTTGCGCTCCGGTGAGGGCAAAGGGCAGCGCGGCAACCATTTTCTCTTTAAGTGCGCCGGAGGGATTAAAACTGCGGCCGTTGGTTTTACGCTGGTTTTGCCGCACGAGCGCGAGGGTGAGTTGGTTGGAGAGAAGTTCATCATAAGCCAAACGTTGGCGCAGCGGGTGTTCAGGGTTAAGAGCCGAGATATCCTCCGGTGCATGCACGCCCTTCACAGCCTCGCGCCAAGCGGGCCAGCGCTGGCGTTTTTTGTGCTCGGGTTCCAGCCATTCGGGAAGTTCGGGAAGAAAGCCCAGCGCGGCGCTGACGGCTTTGCGCATCACTTTATTGGTCAGACCTTGGGTGAGCGGGTAGACGGGTTCGAGCGTTTCAAGGCTGGCGCGCTCTTCGGGCGGAGCGATTTCCGGATGTACGATCTGTGGGTTGCCTTGGTAATACTCGACCTTGCCGCTGATAATGACGCGCGCGCCCACGGGGAGCTGTTTTTCGATCCAGCCTTTATTGGCGTGGAAAAACACCAGCGCGATTGTGCCAGTCTCGTCTTTGCACTGCACGCGGTAGGGTTGCGCGCGGCGGGCGTTGGGGCTGTGCTTGCCGACCGTGACTTCGATCGTAGCGATCCGCCCGTTCGGGGCTTCATTAATTTTCGGGGCAAAGCGGCGGTCGATCACTTCTATGGGCAGATGCCAAAGCAAATCCAGCACTTTCGGCCCGCCGACCAGCTTTTCAATCAGCGCGGCGCTGCGCGGGCCGATACCGGGCAAGACGGTCAGCGGACGGAACAGCGGATCGAGATCAAACGGGCGAGACATTTTTCTATCATATACCGTCACAGCGGAGAGGCAACGCCATCTATTTTCTTTTTCTGGATTGCTTCACTGCGTTCGCAATGACATAAAGGGTGTATGGAAGAACCCCTCGAAAACAAACGCAAGCGCCTGATTTTTCGCTCCGGTCACCGCGGGACGAAGGAAATGGATTTGATCATGGAGACGTTTGCGAAAAAATACGTGCCCGGTTTTGATGAAGCGGAACTGGCGCTGTATGAAGAGATTTTACTGCACAGCGATCCCGATCTTTATAACTGGATCACGGGCAAAGAGAGTCCGCCGGCGAATTATATAAACGGCGTTTTGGAAAAGCTTTTAAAACACCAGTTTGTTTCGTAAAAGACTTGCGCGCTATCAAATAATCTAATATAAATTCCATAACATTGAGGCGTTTATGAAAGATTGTACTGAGTATTTAGTTACTACAGAGTTACGTTTGAGAAGACTGTCTTTAAGCTCTGGCGCACGAGATGAGATTAGCTCTCACAGTGATATGATACGCAGTTGGTTTGACGCCTGCGTTTCAAATGGCGGTTTCGATGAAGAGACCCAAGGGCGCATTATGAACGGCTCAAGATTTTCCTCACACTTAACAAACGGTGAAGTTGCCGCGATCGTGCCGCTCTTTCTGAAAGCTATAGCGGAGCGCATAACGGACGAGGACCGCCAACAAAGTTCCTTCATCTACAGGCTAAACCGCAATCCGCGCGGAATTTTTGGCCCCTAACAAGCTTAAACCTTCTTAAACACTGCCAGATAGGTATAGCCGCGGTAGAGGTGTTTGACCTGTAGCGTGCCGCGTTTTTCGAGTTGGAGGCGTTGGAGATAGTCCAGAATTTCCGGTTTGTGATAGACGTGGAAGAGCGAGAGCCACCAGAAGATCAGCTTGCGAAAGCCTGCGGGCTGGCCGTCCATGCTTCCAAAATCCACGATGTGCATTTCTCCGCCCACGGGGAGAATTTCCAGCGCGTGGTCGATGGATTCGCGCCATGGGGGGATAATGGACAGACAGTAGGAAAAGACGATTTTATCCAGCGGCACCTCAAGGGCGAAGAGTTTTGCCGGGTCGAAACTTTGCGCGTAGGCCTGTGCCAGCGGCACGCTCCCCTGCCCTGCCTTTTGCAGCGATGCGCGCGCGGTCTTCAGCATTTCATCGGAGGCATCCAGCCCGTAGAAATGCGCTTTGGGGTAGGCCTGCGCCATTTTAATCAGATTACGGGCCGTACCGCAGCCGACTTCGCAAATATGCTCTCCGTCCTGTGGTTTTAGTCCGGCGATCAGGCGGTCGCGCCCCAGCAGATAATATTTGCGCGATGCATCGTAGACGTGACGCGTCCAGCGATACATTTTATCCATGCTGGCCTTGGTCTGCGCTTCCGAGGTCACGGCTTACTGCCCTTCTTTTTGCTGGCTTTCTTTCCTGGCCTTTTGCAGACCGACTTCGCCGCCCAGCGTATAGACGTGGAAGCCGCCATAGATGGAGGAGCGGTCTTTTGATACGGCTTTTTCAGAAGCGGACGGATCATAATGGAAACGAGCCAGAAGCTCGGGAGTCAAGGCCCCGGTCAGCGGGCTATCATCACCGGCGGTGCGGAAGATCACGCGCGCACCGGGCCGGGCCGTGCGCACAACCTCGCGCCAGAGCGTATTAAGCTGGGCGGCGTTCATCCAGTCCTGCGCATCGAGGAAGACATAGCAATCGAGGCTGCCTTGCGGCTGGGATTGCAAAAACCCTGTGATGGTCGTGTGGTGAATCTCGACCTTATCGGCGTTGTCCTTAAGCGTCTGGTAGTGTTTTTCCTTGAGATAGCGCGGAATGGCCTGCTTGTTTTCGCGGTCATAGCCGCGGCCAAAGGCCTGCCATGCGAAATAGTTATCCTCGATCGGAAAGTCTACGGCCAGACGGCGCAGGCGGGCTTTGAGCACGTCGGCCATTTCGGCATCGCCTTTGAGGTCATCAAACTGGGAAGGCGGAATGCCCAGACCATAGAGCGCAGGCGGCATATTGCACAGCCAGCGCACAAATTTCTTGTCAAAGATCGGACCGAGCGTGCGGTCGAAAATCTCGCCTTGTTCCTGCGCATTTTTGGCCGTCAGGATTTCACGCGGGTCTTGCCCGTATATTTTCGCCAAAACGTGAACGACAGAGATAAAACGTCCCAACAAACCAAACTGATAGATGTTTTTGGTAAAGTAATTTATGCGGCGTCCGCGCAAGGGAGACCACCCTTCCCAATACGCCTTAGAGAATGCATCAAGATGGGGCGCTATGTATTTATCATAGTTTTCAATGTTACGCTTTTCATCGGCGTGGCCAAAGAAAGCAAAAAAGCTCTCATAGTCGGGCAGATATTTTATCGCGGCAATTTTCAGGCGGGTCAGCGCGACGTGCGCGGGGTTGAGGTCAATCGCCTTCACGCGGGCCGGGCTTTCGGTGAGGTAATTCATCACGTTACAACCGCCCGAGGCAATCGTCATGATGCGGCTGTCTTTTGTCAGCTTTAGCGCATCGAGATCGACCTCTGGGTCTTCCCAGATTTGCGGGTAAACAAAGCCTCGGAAAGACAAGGTAAACATGCGCTCCAGCAAGCCTTTTTTGCTGGTCAGCTTATGTTCGTGGACAGCGGATTTCAAAAGGGCCGGATCGGGTTTTTCAAGCTCATGATCGTCTTGAGATTTCTGATTTTTGTCCGCGGCTTTTGCTGTCATTTCATTCATCCTTTGACTGAAGACCAAATCTATATATAAAAACCTGGGCAAGTACAATGCGTTTTGCGGGAAAAACATGAGCCAGACACAGGAAAGACATCAAGAGAGTGAAGGCCGCGTCATCTATGGCGCACCGGAGGGACAAGACGCCCGTATTCTGGCTGAACGCGCACGTGATTTGATGGCGCAAGACCGTGTGCTTGTGCATATCGCGCTGGATGATACGCGCATAGCGACCTTAAAAGAACTGATGGCGTTTTTTGCACCGGATGTGCAGATTGTGGAGTTTCCGGCGTGGGACTGCCTGCCCTACGACCGCGTCTCACCGAATGCGGACATTGTTGCGAGGCGCGTGGGGGCGCTGAGCCGGTTGTTACACTGGGAGCAGGAAAAACGGCGTTACCCCCGCCTTGTCCTGACCACTATCAATGCGGCCAGCCAGAAAGTCATGCCGAAATCGGCGCTGGCGCATACCAGTTTGAGCATTGAAAAAGGTGGGCGCGTCGATCTGGCGCATTTGCAGAATTTTCTGAGCCATAACGGATATATCCGCACCGAAACCGTACGCGAGGCCGGAGAATATGCGCAGCGTGGCGGCATTTTGGACCTGTTTGCGCCGGGCTATGAAGAGCCTTTGCGGCTGGATTTGTTCGGCGACGAGGTGGAGACGATAAAAAAATTCGATCCTTTAACACAAAGAACATTGCCCCCCCTCCCTAACCCTCCCCCCGGCGGGGGGAGGGAAGAAGTGCACAGCGCTTCAGGTGGGGGGGGAATTACTCAACTTTCCTTGCAGCCCGTGAGCGAGTTTTTTCTGGGCGAAGACAGTGTGGACAGGTTCCGCAGCAGCTACCGAGAAGCTTTCGGCGTGGTTCAGGGCGGCGACCCGCTGTATGAAGCTGTATCGGAGGGGCGGCGTTATAACGGGATGGAGCACTGGCTCCCCTTGTTCTACGAGACTATGGATACGCTGTTTGATTATGCGCCGGACTGCGCGGTCAGTTTCGATCATCACGGGCCGGAAGCCTATAAAGAGCGGATGGCACAAATCCGCGATTTCTATCAGGCGCGCAAGACGCTGGAGGCTGCGGCGCAGAAAGATAAGAAAGGCCGTAGCGATATCGCGGCGACGGTTTATCACCCCCTGCCGCCCAAAGACCTGTATCTGGAAGAAGGCGCGTGGGAAGCTTTGACGATAGACGCATCGCTTCTTTCCCCTTTTGCGCCGCCGGGCATCGAAGACACTCGGCGTTACGCGAAAAAAGGGCGTGATTTTGCCGATATCCGTGCTCTACCTGACGGGGATTTGATGAGTGAGGTGCGGCGGCATATCCTTGCACAACATGGCGATGGCAAAAGTGTTTTACTGGCCTGTTATAGCGAAGGCGCGCGTCAGCGCGTGCAAACTCTGTTAGAGGCGGCGGGCGTCAATGCTTTGAAGCCGTGCGACAATTATGCAGCCGTGAAAAAGCTGCGTAGCGCAGAGATCGGCCTGATTACGCTGGGGCTGGAGCATGGATTTAATGCGCCGGATCTGGTTGTTCTCACCGAAGCCGACATGCTGGGCGATCGCCTGACGCGCCGCAGTAGTGCCCGCCGGAAAAAGGCCGAGAATTTTCTGCGCGAGGTTTCGGCGCTGGATGAAGGTGATCTGGTGACGCATATCGAGCACGGGATCGGCAAGTTTTTACAGCTTGAGAGCGTAAGTGTCGGCAAGATCGTGCATGATTGCCTGAAGATCGAATATGCGGGCGGGGATAAGCTTTATGTGCCGGTGGAAAATATCGAGGTGCTCTCGCGTTTCGGCAGTGACGAGGGCACGGTGCAGCTTGATAAGCTTGGCGGGGCCGGATGGCAGGCGCGTAAGGCGCGAGTCAAAAAAGACCTGATGGAAATGGCGGACGGGCTGCTCAAGATCGCGGCGGCACGTCTATTGAAAAAAACCGATCCTATCGAGATTTCCAAAGAGCTTTATAACGAATTTGCCGCGCGCTTTCCTTACTCTGAAACGGATGATCAAGAGCGCGCGATTGACGATGTGCTGGAGAGTCTGGCCGGGACGCATCCGATGGACCGGCTGGTGTGCGGAGACGTGGGCTTCGGCAAAACGGAAGTCGCATTGCGCGCGGCGTATGTTGCGGCGATGGACGGACATCAAGTGGCGATTGTCGCGCCGACGACCTTGCTCGTGCGCCAGCATTACAAAAACTTTACCCAGCGTTTTGCCGGAAGCGGCCTGCGCATCGAACAACTTTCGCGCATGGTGGGCGCGCGCGAGGCGGCGCAAATCAAAGACGCTCTTGCCGATGGTAGCGTCAACATCGTCATCGGCACGCACGCTTTGTTCGGCAAAGGGATCAAGTTCAACAATCTGGGCCTATTAATTGTCGATGAAGAGCAACATTTCGGCGTGAAGCAAAAAGAGCGATTGAAAGAGATCAAGAACAACGTGCATGTGCTCACGCTGACGGCCACCCCTATTCCACGGACGCTGCAAATGTCGCTGACCGGCGTGAAGGAAATGAGCCTGATTACCACGCCGCCGGTGGACCGTTTGGCGGTGCGCACCTTTGTGATGCCGATGGACAGCATGGTCATCCGCGAGGCCTTGCTGCGCGAGCATTACCGCGGCGGGCAGAGCTTTTATGTCTGTCCACGGATCAAGGACATGGCGGACCTTGAAGAGATGCTCAAAGAACTGGTCCCCGAAGTTAAGGTGATCAGTGCGCACGGGCAAATGAGCCCGCACGATCTGGAGGACAGGATGAGCGCCTTTTACGATGGGCAATATGATGTGCTGCTGGCGACCAATATTATCGAGAGCGGGATTGATATCGCCAGCGCCAATACGATGATTATTCACCGCGCCGATATGTTCGGTCTGGCGCAGCTTTACCAGATTCGCGGGCGGATCGGGCGTTCAAAGCTGCGCGCCTATGCGTATCTGACCTATCCGGCGGATACGATGCTCAGTCCGGCGGCGCAAAAGCGTCTTGAAGTCATGGAAACGCTCGATACGCTGGGCAGCGGTTTTCAACTGGCCAGCCATGATATGGACATTCGCGGGGCCGGAAACCTTCTGGGGGAAAAACAGTCCGGTCACATCAAGGAAGTCGGGGTCGAGCTGTACCAGCAGATGCTCGAAGAAGCCGTGGCGATGGCGCGCGAGGGTGTCAATTTATCCGATATGCCTCAGGATGAAAGCTGGTCACCGACGATTAATATCGGCACGTCGGTGATTATTCCGGAAAGCTACGTTCCGGATCTGGGCGTGCGGATGAGTTTGTACCGCAGACTGGCGGATTTGATTACGAGTGAGAATATCGATTCTTTTGCCGCCGAGTTGATCGACCGCTTTGGCGATTTACCGGCCGAGGTCGAGAATTTGCTGGATATTGTCGCGATCAAACAGCTTTGCAAGCACGCCGGGATCGCCAGCGTCGAGGCCGGACCGAAAGGCGCGGTTCTGGGCTTTCATAACAATACGCCGCCGAATGTCGAGAGTTTGATGCACTGGATGACATCCAAAGGCGGGGCTGTGAAACTGCGCCCCGATCAAAAGCTGGTGGCGATTCGTCATTGGGACACACCCGATAAACGGGTCAAAGGGGTTCAGTCTCTTGTGAAAGAGTTGGCGGGGCTGGTTTAGACCTTAAAAATTTGGTCATTTGGATTTTCTGTGTCATGCTGGAAAGGTAAGAAAGTTTGCAGGCAGGAGGCTTTATTATGTCCAGAGAATACGCCGAGCACCGGATTAAAGAAGCGCTGAAGCTCAGCGGGGGGAACATGCTCAAGGCCCGCCAGCAGATCATTGCCTGGACCTATGAAGATACCAAGCTTTTGCATGAACTCACCAAGCCGCATTTATCGGGGATTGTTGCCTATAATATCGAGCGCGTGGCTTCGGGCCGCGCCGAGGCCGCCAAGCAACCGCCTTCTCCTCCGGCCGAGCAGCCACCAAAACCCGCCCCTGTCAGGTCCGCGAAAAGTCCGGCGAAAAAGCCGGAGAATGCTTTCGGCATGGAGCTTTTGAAAGCCGTGGCCAGCGAGCATCCGACGATTTTCGGTCTGGAGGATAACGGCGCACTGAAGCGTCCACAGGGCGTATCGCAAAAGCACATTGATGCCATCAACGCGATTGCGGGGAAAGCCCCGAAAAAAGACGATTAGCTATTGGCCTGCACGGGGGTAGCAGCCAGTGCCTTGTTTGCGCGAGTTTGGGCCGTTCTGGCGACGCACAGCGCCATCATGGCGTCCAGCGGGTCATATTCCAGCGCGTCCCAGAACTCACCATCCAAGGCATCGGATTCTTGCAGTCCCCATGTATCAATAAGAGATTGTGCATGGGCCCGTCTGATGTCGTCGGAAATATCCATGGCTGCCAACTCGGCAAAAATTTTCTGCATCCGCTGGAACTGGGTTGTCGCTTCACCCCAAGGCAGCGCTCTCGACATCGGAGAATCCATGGCTGCTAACTCCTGTAAAAGCTCGCCTTCTTGTAAAAGTTCGGCGGCGGCACCCCGCGCCCCATCGACCCATGCTCTTTGGAAGGGCGTTTGTGTTTGGGCGCTACGTTCGCTTTGATCGTTTGACATGCTTTTTGTTCTCCAAGCGTTGAGTTTTTTTCAGAAAGATTCCGTAACAAAAACAAAAGGACAGAGCAATAATATTTTAAAGCCTGAAAGAAAAATCTTGTTCGCCTTTAAAGGTTAAGCATCAAGGTTAAGCATCACCGGCCGGGGCGGCGTGCGCTACGGCGGGGCCGTTATTCGGGAAATTTTGAGCTGTTCTGACCTCACACATTATTTTAATGGCGTCTATCGGATTGTTTTGCAGAATGTCGTGAAAGGCTTTCTGCTCTTCTGTTCTGTGCGTTTTCCCCAGCGCCTGCATATGTGTGAACCCCCACGTGCGCATAACCCTGTATGCCAAAGGCTGACGTTCGGCCAGCCTCAGCTGCATCTCTCGGAGCGTTCTCAGAATTTGTTCGCAGCGTTGAGCTTGTGTGTAGCCGTCGCTCCACGGCTTATTCAATGTTGGAGCATCCATTTGTAACAGCTCGCCAATCATGTTTTGGGCGGCAGAGATTGCTGTCGGCTTGTGTTCAGCTTGATTTCCGTTTATTTCAAACCTTTGTCTCAGGTCTGGATTTTCTGTGTCAGCCCCCATATTGGTGTTTCCTCTTCTGCCTAAAACTTTTATAAAGGTGCGTGTTCTTAACAGAAAAAACCACACCACGCAAATTTTTATGGCAACCTCCTTCTCTCACTACGAAAACCTTTTTTCTTTGAGTGACTTACGTCCGCTAGCACCAGACGTTTCGCCGCGGCGCTATTATCGCGGGGAGCGCGCAGGGCGCTCTTATATCCTGATGACCTATCCGGATTTCGATGAGACGGCGCGGGCGAATTTGCAGAGTTTTTTAAAGGTGCGGGGCTGGCTGTACGATAACGAGGTGCGCGTGCCGGAGATTATCGAAGCCCGCGAGAGCGAAGGGCTGGTTTTGCTGGAGGATCTCGGCTCGACGTCCCTGCGGGCGGCCATGGAGAGCGGAGTTGAAGTACGCGAGGCCTATCTGGGGGCGGGCGAGGTTTTGCGGCATTTAAAAAGCTGCGCGCCGCCGGTTGATCTCCCGGCTTATAAAGGCAGCCGGATTGACCTTAAACATGCGGATGTTTTGCGATTTTACGCGCCGTCCCTG
Organism: Alphaproteobacteria bacterium; assembly: GCA_020443075.1. Classification (GTDB taxonomy): domain Bacteria; phylum Pseudomonadota; class Alphaproteobacteria; order Micavibrionales; family Micavibrionaceae; genus TMED27. Next base: position 3,175 of record JAGRIU010000010.1, on the reverse strand, counting down.
CGCGGGTGCGAGAGCGAGTCGGCGCTTTTCGAAGATTATGCGCAGGCTTGGGCGGAGATTGAGCACGGTTTGCCTACCTGCCCACAGGGATTTATTCACGGGGATTATCATCTGGAGAATATTATGTGGTTGGGTCACGGCCCGGCGCTGGAGAGGCTGGCGTTGATTGATTTTCAGGAGGCTTTGCAAGGCCCCCTACCCTATGATCTGGTGAATTTGTTAGAGGATGCGCGCGCGGATGTGCCTGAAGATGTGCAAACGGGCGTGAAAGAGATGTATTGCGCGGGGATGGATATGGACGAACGCGCGGCCTTCGATGCGTGGTACCGCGTATTGGGAACGCAGTTTCATTGCCGCGTGATCGGGCTGTTTATAAAATTAGAGCAAGACGGCCGCGCGCAATACGGCGTGCATATCCCGCGGCTCAAAGCTTATATCGCGCGGGCGCTTAGGGAGCCTTTACTGGCCCCGCTTAAACGCTTTTTCGATGATGCAGGGATTACGTTTTAAGACGCATCCAAAGACGCGACGGTTTGCGGCGCGGCATTGAGCGTTCCATTGCAATAGTGTTCGTGGAATTCTTTGAGGCTTGCGCTAACACTGTTTGCATCAGCGCTCAAAACGCTCGGCCTCGCAACGCCGTGTTTTTCCGCTTTGGCGCAGGCCTGCTCAAGAATAAAGCTTAGGGCGGCTTTGCTTTGCAGCTTCTCCCACGGAATATCGTTTTGTTGAACGGGTGCGGACTGCCTATTGAATCCTACATTTGTCGTTATGCCATTGAAAGTCAACGAGGCATGGGAGCTCTCGATTACAGGCTTATAATGGGCGGTAAACATTCCATTATCCACGGTCACTGCGTGCTTTTCATGTTCGCTTGGAAGCTTTGACGTGTTGATCGCCAGTTTCCAGGCGCCTTGTAAATCAGGATTTGCGCCTTCTACATCTAACGGCGCCTTGACCTTTTGAGAATTGGATGAGATAACCGTCACGGTCCCCACGAGAGCAGCAACACTGGCACCTAGAATGGTTCGTTTCCGATTCTCTAGCGCTTGCAAAAGGGCCGCTTTTCGTGTAACCGGCTGGGTCGATTGAGACATAATGTTGTTCCTTATATTTCCGTTTTCCTGCCCACCTGTTTATACGGTTTTGGCGAAATTGGCAAATTTACGGCTCGCCGGGCGCAGCAGGTGTTTGTGCCTTTACCAATGCGAGCACAAAATCTGCCGAACAATATTCTTTCAGCATCGCGCGGCTTTGCTCATAAACGGCGTTTTCGGATGGGTATGTCGACGTCATCTTGCCGCTTTTCTGGGCTATTACGCAGCTTGCCTGCCAAACATCCATAAGCGTCTCGGGAGTGTTAAAATCTCCCAGCGTTGACCCGACTGGTGCTACACTTACGTATTTATCCAGAACCGGGCCGCTTTTCGTGAAATCGTAAACCAGTTTCCCCGGCCCTTTTCGGTACGTATAAACGGCCTGAGCGTCACCGACAAGCTGCAAGCGCCAGTCTTTTCCGTTGCGGACGCGCTGACTTTCAGCAACTTGCGGTCGATGACTTTGATACCACGAGAAATGGCCAAATTCAGCAGAAACGCCCATGAACACGGCTGCAGCAAGGCCCCATCCCCAAGGCACCTTGGACTTATTGGCTTTGGCGCTTTGCCCGTTATTTTGCGCGTTTACGTCTGTTTGTTCCATTTGAAGTCACTTCAATTTGTTTTAAATAAAGCCTGTTTGTAATGACAACTTATCTTTATGTCAATATTTTTCCTTATACCTTAAACAATGCATACGGAGCCGATTAGCCGGCTTTAAAGGTGGCAGAGGACTTAAGAGCCGGGGAAATATCTGGATTCAACGAATTTCATGCAATGTTCCGCGTTGAAAAAGCTCAGGCGTTGGGTGGCGAAATCATCAACAAAGAACCCTTGAGGCTCTGAAGCTATTGAACAGGCTATTCGGTGCAATTTACTCAAAGATTGCGGGGTGTCGGCTTCGAAAGGCACGCCGTTAGCGCACGCCGCGTCTTGCCGGACGAGTGCGCCATAGGCGTTGAATCCGTATGAAAGCGTGCAGCCTTGTTTGTTTTTCAGGGCGATCGCATCGGAGGATGTGATTTCAAGCACTGTGCCGTTGCTAAGCGTTTCGCTCAGGGCGTCTTTGGTTTGTGCTGTTCGCAGGCTTTTATCCGCCCAAACAAGCCCTGCACCTGCAGCGGCAATGGCAGCGAGAATGCTTGCCGCAACAGCAAAGCCTCGCCCGTTTCCTGTCACCTGCACATCAGCTTCTTTTTGTGCGTCATAGTGTTGATCGCTCATTGTCCTGCTCCATTCCAAAAGTGATGGGAGCATGCCCCTTTATTATAAATATGTCAATAACTTTCCCTTTGCCTCGCATGGACGGGCTGTGTAAAAAGGAAAGCACGCATTTATTATTCTTGGACGATTAAGGAGTTTTCGCCATGTCTATCGTTGCCGACCGTTTAAGCCGTATTAAGCCCTCGCCGACTATTGCCGTGACGAATAAGGCGCGCGAACTCAAAGCTGCCGGGCGCGATGTGATCGGGCTGGGCGCGGGCGAGCCAGACTTTGATACGCCGGACTTCATCAAAGAGGGTGCAATCAAGGCCATCCGCGAAGGTCAGACGAAATATACGGCTGTGGACGGCACACCGGCGCTGAAAGATGCAATTATCGCCAAGTTCAAGCGCGATAACGGCCTGAGCTATGAACGCGATCAAATCACGGTCGGCACGGGCGGCAAGCAGGTGCTGTACAACGCGCTGATGGCCAGTGTTAATCCGGGCGATGAGGTGATTATCCCCGCGCCTTACTGGGTGTCTTATCCGGATATGGTTTTGCTGGCCGAAGGTACGCCGGTGATCGTGCCATGCAGCGCGGAGAATAATTTCAAGCTTACAGCGGCCGATCTGGAGGCTGCGATTACGCCGAAAACCAAGTGGCTGATCTTTAACTCTCCGTCGAACCCGACGGGCGGGGCCTATACGCATGACGAGTTGAAGGCGTTAACCGATGTTTTGGCGCGCCACCCGCACGTCTACATCATGAGCGATGATATGTACGAGCATCTAGTGTATGACGGGTTCGAATTTGCCACACCTGCTCAAGTCGAGCCGAAATTGTACGATCGCACGCTGACCTGTAACGGGGTT
>JAGRIU010000009.1 GCA_020443075.1 Alphaproteobacteria bacterium | reverse complement strand
AGTTGCGGCACTTTTTCATCACGCTCATACGGGTTGAGCGTTTTAGACAAATGGACCGGGGTTATGTTTTCTTCGGCATCTTCTTTGACCAGTCTTTTAAGCTCTTCGCGCAAGCGTTTATAGGTCTGGCCTTGCGGCGACAGTGATCTGATCAGACCTTCCATATCGTTATTGCTGGACAATAAGGAAAACAGATATCCCGCATCATAGGGATGGCGCCAGAATTGTCCGCTTGTATCCATATCCGCCGGATTGAGGCGAATTCCGGTTAAATCCTGCGCCAGGCGGATATAAGCATCTGAGAGCAGAATATCAAGGTCCGCAAGGTTTTCCTTATGCCTCTGATTGATCAAGCCGCGAATATTCTCGGCGTGATAGGTTTTCGGGTTCAAACCGTGGGTCCAGCTCTCTTCAATCGCTTCGAGGAGATCCCGGGCCTGAGACCCCGCGCCGCGGTCATTCACCCAATAGGGTTTATAATTACGTTCTTTATAAAAACTCCCCATCGCGGGCGCGTCTTTAAAATAGCTACGGGCCCGGGGCGAATTAAACAGCGTGGCGTGAATGGTGCTTTCTATGCTGCCAGGCTTGAATTCCGTTTCCTGGGCCGCGGATGATGGTGCGGCCGCCACGGCACCGCACGGCGCACTTATTATCAATAAGCACAGCGCGCTGCGCAAAAGCGCTTTCGAAACGCCAGATGCTTTAAAATTTGGAAAATACATTTACTTGTTCACAGATGCCGGAATGATGAGAATCATATACGGTTCCCATTTTAGCATAATGCAAAGAAATGCGCGCCCGTAAAATAAACTAGAGGTCTACGAATGTGTGCGTTTCGGCCTTGGCGCCCGGATGTGTGACCGCGCCGTCACGCGCCGGACCAACGAGCGCGGCATATTTTTGCAAAGCCCCGGCATTGTAGTTGGTTTTGCGCGGCACGAAGCTTTTTTTGCGCTCAGCGAGTTCCTCGTCGGAGAGCTTCACATCCATCGTGCCTTTTTCGGCGTCGATGCGGATGATATCGCCGTCTTCGATTAGGCCGATCGGACCGCCGACTGCGGCTTCAGGCCCGACGTGGCCGATGCAAAAACCGCGCGTCCCCCCGGAAAAACGTCCATCGGTGATCAGAGCGACCTTGCCGCCTGTGCCTTGTCCGTAAAGCGCTGCCGTGGTAGAGAGCATTTCACGCATGCCGGGGCCGCCTTTGGGGCCTTCGTAGCGGATCACTAATACATCGCCTTCTTTATACTCGCGTTTTTGTACGGCGTCGAAGGCGGCTTGCTCGCCATTGAAGACGCGGGCCGGTCCTTCGAAGACAAGCTCTTTGAGGCCGGCGATTTTAACAATCGCGCCTTCGGGAGCCAGATTGCCTTTCAAGCCAACCACGCCGCCCGTGGGATGGATGGGGTTTGAACACGGAAAGACCACGTCCTGATTTTGCGGCAGCTTTACATCGGCATAGTTTTCGGCCAAGGTTTTGCCTGTGACGGTGATGCAGTCGCCGTGCAGATACCCATTGTCCAAGAGCTCTTTAATCACAACGCCGACGCCGCCGATGTCATAGAGATCTTTGGCAACGTATTTTCCGCCGGGGCGAAGGTTGGCGATATAGGGCGTTTTTTTGAAGATTTCCGCCACATCAAACAGGTTAAAATCAATGCCTGCTTCGTGAGCGATCGCCGGCAGGTGCAGTGCGGCATTGGTTGAGCCTCCTGTCGCGGCGACGATGGCGGCAGCATTTTCAAGACTTTTGCGGGTCACGATATCGCGCGGATAGGGTCCGCCGTTTTTGATCAGGTTCATCACCGCGACGCCCGAAGCTTTCGCGTATTCGTCCCGTGATTCATAAGGTGCGGGCGCTCCGGCCGAATGCGGAAGCGCCAGACCGATCGCTTCGGAGACGCAGGCCATCGTGTTGGCTGTAAATTGGCCACCGCAAGCCCCCGCCGACGGACAAGCCACACATTCAAGCTCGTGCAAGTCTTTATCGGACATTTTGCCCACAGCATTCTGGCCGACCCCTTCAAAGACGTTGACGATATCCACATCCTGCCCCTTAAATTTACCGGGCAGGATCGTTCCTCCGTACATAAAGACAGACGGCACGTTCAGACGGACCATAGCCATCATCATACCGGGCAGGGATTTGTCGCAGCCCGCCAGGCCGACCAATGCGTCGTAGCAATGGCCGCGCATTGTAAGTTCGACTGAATCCGTAATGACTTCACGGCTGGCGAGAGATGAGCGCATGCCTTCATGCCCCATAGCGATGCCGTCTGTGACAGTGATGGTGGTAAACTCGCGCGGCGTGCCTTTAGCCTCATTGACTCCGATTTTAACGGCCTGAGCCTGACGGCCAAGGGCGATATTACAGGGCGCGGCCTCATTCCAGCAAGTCGCTACACCGACGAGGGGCTGGTGGATTTCTTCTTCGGTCAGGCCCATCGCATAATAATAAGCACGGTGCGGTGCGCTTTTTGCCCCTTCGGTGACGTAGCGGGACACCAGTTTGCTTTTATCCCAACCATTCGGGTGTGCGCGTTTTTCATTGTACATGTCTGTGGCCTTCCCTCTTGAACGGACTCCTTCGAATTTATCGCTGCACTTCACAACAAAAAAGCAGGCTTTTCAACCTGCTTTTTGGAAAAAACTCTAACTCTGGAGCGGATTTTAATCTTCTTGTTCGGCAAGATCTCCGTCTTCGCTGAGTGTCATCGCGTTATAGGCGCGGCGAAATTCGAGTGCATTGCCAACGAAAGGAATGACGATATAGCGGTTTCCCGTGCCCATGATCACAACGTTGGCGTAGCCCATCAGATAACCAGGGATCATGCGCTCCAGCTCGATGCTTTCAATTTTGGAGAAGCGGATATCGACGACATCGACCTGCAGGATGCCGTAGCGGACCAAGACGCGCTTGTTGGTCAGCACGAGCAGCAGAATTTCCTTGAGCAAGGTATTATAGATAAACATCGCCAGAGCCGTCGCCGCGAGCAAAACGCCCAGCGGGAAGATAAATAAACCAACGAGAATCGAAACGATGAAAACAACCAGTGTTTTCCAGTAAATGCCGGGGTGGATACCCGCCTGCAAAACAACATGTTCGCCGTTTACCAGCAAATCATCAACCGAGGTTTTTCTTAGACGCTTGACCTTGGGTTTGTCCTTAGGGGCGGTTTCTTGGTTTCGGCTTAAGTCTTTTTCCTGCTGCTTTTTGGCCATCGGTTTATCCTCCTTAAGCTCTATTATACAGATTTTGCGCGGTCGATAGCCATACGAAATGCGATGGGATCTTCAATCGGCGGTAAGATCACCTCACCGATCCCCATCCCGCGGATCGCCAAACGACCGTAATTAAAAATACGCCCCAGTACACTTTGTAATACATTCACCCCTTCAATCCGGTCGATGCTGATTTCGCCGACGTTCCGGGCAATCAGGCCTCGCTTATAGACGAGGCGGCTGTTGGTGATGGCAATTTCCGTCGTTGCCTTGATGATCATGAGCTGGGCAAAGCTCAACAGGCCGAGAATAAAGACGATAAAAGCCATGATCCGCAGACCGGGATGCAGGTATTTGATGGAGGAGAGCCAACCAGCCTCCGGTGGCAAAAATCCGAGCTTTTTGTATATGAAGACCGAGCCGACGATCACCAAAATACTGGCAACAACGCCCCAGAAAATCGCAAAAAAGGCTTTGAATGTATACATCCAGTGAAACTTGCCAACATGGACAAGCTCTTCATCCGGACCCAAAGATTGTTCAACGTATAGCATCTATTAAAACTCAAATACCCTTTTCTTCAGCCCCCATCCTACCCTGCAAGAGCCTTTCCTGCAACGGGAAGTGACATTCTATGCGTTAATCACCGAAAGACACACCCAATGAGCGTGCCGTATGCACCAGAAAGCCTTGCGGATCGACGGTGCGGCAAACTTTGATTGCGTCTTCGACTGGCACGCCGACAGCCTGACGGTTTTGCCAGGCCACCATTTTGCCGAATGCGCCTTCGTTAATGAGGTCCACCGCCTTCACTCCCAAGGCCTGCGCCAACAGACGGTCATTGTGGGTCGGGCTGGAGCCGCGCTGCACGTGCCCGAGAACAGTGACCCGCGTCTCAAAGCCTGTGGCTTCGGCAATTTTAGGGCCTAAATATTCGCCGATACCGCCATAGCGCGTTTCGCCGCCATGATAGACCACTTCGCGCTTTTCACCGCTTGGTGATTTTACGGCTTCGGAGACGATCATCAGGGCAAAGTTGCGCCCGTCCTCTTTGACCGATTTTATTTTCTCGGCGATCGCTTCGATCGTATAGGGGATTTCGGGAATCAGAATTACGTCTGCGCCGCCTGCGATGCCTGCATTCAAGGCAATATGACCGGCGTCACGGCCCATCACTTCCAAGATCATTACACGGTCATGGCTGGCGGCGGTGGGCTGAAGACGGTCAAGCGCTTCGGTTGCAATCATCACGGCCGTATCAAAGCCGACAGACAGATCCGTCATCGCCAGATCGTTATCAATGGTTTTGGGGATTCCGACCATATTGATACCGCCTTGTTTGGCAAGGCGATGCAGAATATCAAAGCTGCCGTCGCCGCCGATTCCTATCAGAGCTTCTATGCCCTCTTCTTTCAGGGCTGCGATCAACTCATCGGAGCGGTCTTTATTGCTGCCGTCGGGCATGGGGTAATGGAACGGGTCTTTGGAGTTGGTTGTTCCGAGAATCGTTCCGCCGCGGCGCATGGCGAATCCGTCGAATTCCTGCGGCGTGAGCCTTTTAAGCTTGCGCGGGGTTTCCAGCAAACCGGCCGTGCCGTTGCCAATACCCAATACAGTCCAGCCGAGCATATCTGCTCTATGGACGACCGCCCGCATCACTGCATTTAATCCGGCGCAATCGCCGCCGCTGGTCAGAATTCCGATCGTTTTTGCCATTTTATTTACAATTCTTTTTAGAAGAGTTTGATTCCATTACAAACATGATATGTATTTTTTATTATCAAACAACAATTTATATGGTAGAATTCACCTTTAAGGTATTTACAACGTGTACGACTTTTCTCATATGGAAGACCAAGAAGAACTGGCCCTGAAGCTGGCTGAATACAAGAGCGAGCACGCTGCGCTTGATGAAATGATCGAGCGTGCGCTGCATAGCGGGCAACCTGTCAATCTGTTCCACATGCAACAGCTTAAGAAAAAAAAGCTGTGGCTAAAAGATATGATCCAGAAGCTTGAGAGCGCCCTGATCGACGATATTATTGCTTAAACCCTATCCTTACGCTATACAGCGCCTATGACACACGCAGATCAAAACCCCCTTGTCGGTATTATCATGGGTTCCCAGTCGGACTGGGAGACGATGAGCCATGCCCATGAAATTCTGCATACTCTGGGCATCGCGCATGAGGTCAAAATTGTTTCGGCGCACCGCACGCCAGACCGCCTGTTCGAATATGCCAAAAGCGCTAAAAGCCGCGGCTTGAAAGTGATTATCGCCGGAGCCGGCGGCGCGGCGCATTTGCCGGGGATGGCCGCCAGCATGACTGCCCTGCCCGTTCTCGGCGTGCCTGTGCAAAGCAAAGCACTAAAGGGCATGGATAGCTTGCTGTCGATTGCGCAGATGCCCGGCGGCGTGCCCGTAGGGACGCTGGCGATCGGCAAAGCTGGCGCTAAGAATGCGGGATTACTGGCGGGGGCTATTTTGGCGTTGAGCGATCCAGCGATTGAAAAAGCTCTGGAGACCTTCCGAGCGAAGCAAACGGCGGATGTAGCGGAGACGCCGAAGAATTAACTTCTTATTACTTAACTATGCCCTAGAGGGCGCGGATCGCGGGTATTGGCTTGGCGGCATTGCCAATAGCGCCGTCCGATGCTGGCTGCACCGGCAAGAGTTAGAGCTATTCCTAAAACCAGTCCACCTTTTGCCATGGCATTAAAGTTTTCGGCCGCGTCTATTTTGTGCGGGATACAAGCCTGAACTGCCTCCGTGAACGTGCTTCTTGCGGGCGCGCCGTTTTGCGCTATATCATCCTCGCACAGCTTTTTTGCCTGTGTGGGCGTTGGCGCCTCTAGCGGATTTGCAATAAAATAGCCGCACACCCCGGTCAACCCAGCGCCGAGCGCAGATGCTCCAATCTGAGTACCGGACACACTAAAGTCAGCCCTTCTATAGCACGGCGTGTTCGCCTTCGTTGTCATGACATACCACTTTAAAAAATTTTAATCCGGCGCTTCTATGCCACGAATTATGCGCTATCGTCAAATTTTTTCGCGCTGTTACGGCTTGCGCGGCGTGAAAAAATGCTCATAACTATACGGCATGGAACACACTTTACGATTGGGCATTCTTGGCGGCGGGCAACTCGGGCGGATGAGCGCACTGGCGGCGGCGCGGCTGGGGATTTCTGTGGTTATTTTTACACCGGAAGATCATTCTCCGGCCTCTTTGGTGGCGGCCGATACCGTCGTGGCGACGTATGATGACGAGGGTGCGTTACAGCGTTTCGCCGGGATGGTGGATGTTATTTCCTACGAATTTGAAAATATCCCTGTTGAAACAGTAGCTTTTCTTAAGAAACTTAAACCTGTTTATCCGGATGAGCGCCTTTTGGAGGTTTCGCAGGACCGCGTAGCGGAAAAATCATTTTTGAATGCGATTGATATTCCGACGGCGCGTTGGGCGGCGCCGAAAACACCGGAAGAGGCTTTAAAACATCTGGAAGAATGGGGGGTGGATTCTTGCATATTCAAAACGGTACGTTTCGGATATGATGGTAAGGGTCAGGCCCGATATACAGGCAATACAAATATCGAAACGCTCTGGACTCAATTTAATAGCTCTCCGCTTATTATGGAGGAGGTTGTCGATTTCGACTGTGAGATTTCGGTGATTGTCGCGCGCGATCAAAACAAAAATATGGTGGTGTATGGGCCGATGCTGAACGAGCATAAAAACCATATTCTGGCACGGACAGTTGTTCCGGCGGGAATTAACGCGGCACTGGCCGAAGAGTCTATTAAACTTATCAAAAAACTGGCGGATCAAATTGATTTAACAGGTGTTTTGACGTTGGAGTTGTTTGTTACGAAGGACGGGCGATTGTTAGCCAATGAAATTGCGCCGCGCACACATAATTCAGGGCATTGGAGCATTGATGCCTGCGCGGTCAGTCAGTTCGAAAACCACGTGCGCTGCGTGTGCGGATTACCTGTAGGCGCGCCGGAGCGGCATAGTGACGTGGAAATGCTCAACTTAATCGGGGATGAGGCGTTGAAGATCGCGCCTTATTACGATGAGCCGGGCGCGTGCGTGCATCTCTATGGCAAGACAGAGGTGCGCGAAGGCCGAAAAATGGGGCACGTTACCCGTTTGCGGGAGCAGACCCAGCCGCTTTAGCGGTGACGGGAAGTCTTTCGGCGTATAATTTCTTTACCATCCTGATTTTCCCCAAGATGTCTACTGCGCAATCTGAATCTTTTTGAGCAAGCGCGACATAACGATGGGCTTCCAGCCAGCCGAGTGCCTCCGCCGGATCAGCCAGAAGGTCTTCTACATCAACGCTTTCACCTTGTTCAATGATATCCCCCTCGATTTTGTCTGCGTAGCTGGAAGCTCCTTCAAAAAGCACCCTTGTTTCACTTCTGATGCTTTTTACACTTTCTCTAAACGCTACCCATGCCTTATATGCATCCATTGTTGCTTCCGGTCCGTTTTGTGTAAAAACACCCGCATGAAAATCTCTCTGATTTCTCAACATATGGCGAACCAGGGGCTTCATTTTTGCAAAGATTCCGTCCTTTTCGTCTTCGCTTAACAATGCAGAGCTTTGTATGACAAACTTTTGCCATACTAAAAAGTACTCGTCTGCGCGGTGGCCTACTGCGGCGCTGATTTTTCCACCATTGGGTTCGAACTCATATTCTACCGGCCACTGCACAGCTTCCTCTTGTTGAGCCTCGTCTTGCTGTGCAGCATCGGCCAAAATTCTTTTAATATCTTCTATACCCGTCACTTGAATAGCTCTTTTCGCCATAACCTTGCCTTTGTCCTTCAAATTTAAATCTCGCTTTATATAAAACGCATTTTCCATACCGTCAAACACTTTATGTGAACTCAGCGCTTCCCACATAAAATTAGCTGTATCCGGTGCTTGAAATTTTTAACGGCTTGATTATGGTGACTTGCATTGACAGACCTTATTTTCACCTTTGCAAGGAAGAGTTAAGACCATGGCCCAGCCGCAAGCACAGACAGACACCCGCATTGAATCCGATTCCCTTGGCGAGATTGCCGTTCCGGCCAGCGCCTATTACGGGGCGCAGACAGCGCGCTCACTTGTCAATTTCGATATCGGTACGGAAAAGATGCCGGAGCCCGTTGTGCGCGCTCTGGGCTTGCAGAAAAAAGCTTCAGCGCTGACGAATATGGAGCTGGGCGCGCTGGATAAAAAGATCGGCGATGCTCTTGCTCAGGCCGCCGATGAAGTGATTGACGGCACGCTGGCGGATCAATTCCCGCTGGCGGTGTGGCAGACAGGTTCCGGCACACAATCCAATATGAATGCGAACGAAGTGATCGCGGGGCGCGCGAACGAGATTTTGAGCGGTGTGCGCGGCGGCAAAAGCCCTGTGCATCCGAACGATCATTGTAATATGAGCCAATCTTCGAACGATACCTTCCCGAGCGTCATGCATATCGCGGCGGTTGAGGAAATCCACGGGCGCTTGCTGCCGTCTTTGGAAAAATTGCATGAGGCTCTGGCGGCGAAGTCGAAGGCGTTTGACGGTCTGGTCAAAAACGGGCGCACACATTTGCAGGACGCGACGCCCTTGACGCTGGGGCAGGAATTTTCCGGTTATGCGTGTCAGGTCAAATATGGTCTGGCGCGGGTTAAAGACACCCTGCCGCGCCTGTATCAACTGGCGCAGGGCGGCACGGCTGTGGGCACGGGGATTAACACCCGCAAGGGCTTTGCCGAGGGATTCGCCGCGCAGGTCGCCAAGTTGACGGGCCTGCCGTTCGTGAGCGCGGAGAATAAGTTCGAAGCGCTGGCGGCGCATGATGCGATGGTCGAGGCTTCGGGCGCGCTCAATACGCTGGCGGTGAGTCTGATGAAAATCGCCAATGATATCCGTTTGCTCGGCTCTGGCCCACGTTCGGGGATCGGCGAGATTATTCTGCCCGCGAATGAGCCGGGCTCCTCCATCATGCCGGGCAAGGTCAATCCGACGCAGTGCGAAGCGCTGACGATGGTGTGCGCGCAGGTGATGGGCAATCACGTGGCGATCAGCGTGGCGGGCTCTAACGGGCATTTCGAGCTCAACGTGTTCAAGCCGGTGATGATTTACAATCTGTTGCAATCTATTCGCTTGCTGGCCGATAGCGCGCGCAGCTTTACCGACCATTGCGTTGTCGGGATCGAGGCCAATGAAAAACGCATTAAAGCGCTGATGGAGAATTCGTTGATGCTGGTCACGGCTTTGAACCCGCATATCGGCTATGATAATGCGGCGAAAATCGCGAAGAAAGCCCATGCGGACGGCACGACATTGAAAGAGGCGGCGCTGGCGCTGGCGCTTTTGACGGCGGAGCAGTTTGACGAATGGGTGGACCCGCTGAGCATGATTAAGCCACGGGATTGATAATTTTGAGCCACGAGGGTATATGGCAGAACCTGAGTTGACATATTTTTAGCACTTGTTTACAACCCTCTGATCATTTTTGTTTTTAAGGAGTTTCGATGTGCGCAAGGCTTTTTCAGACACAGTAGCAAACAACATCATATGGTCTTTGGAAGAGGGCGACTATGGCGATTTACAAAAAGGGCTTGCTAGCGCACTCTCCGAGATGGATTTGACATGGAGAAACTATCACCAAATTCTCGACGCGGCGTCCGCAGTGCTCAGAAAAAATGGCATTGATCCCGACAACATTAGTCTCGATGGGACCCTTCTAAGGGTCCTTGATAGTGAAGACGGGAAAGTGACCTCTGTTGGTGCAGTTATTAGAGATACTCCTTACTCAATGTCTCCTTAATATTTTGAACTTCTATGAAAAAGCGATCCGTGAATATTTTGGGGCATCAGACCAGTGTGACGCTGGAGGATGAATTCTGGGATGCGCTTAAGGACGAGGTTCAGCGGGCGGGGTTATCCATGAATAAACTTATCGCGCAGATTGACGAAACCCGCAGGCCGGAGGATGTAAATCTGTCCAGTGCGCTGCGGGTTTTTGTTTTGAAAAGCCTGCAAGAACGGCTTTAAGTTTCTTTTATCGCAAGAACCCTTTCAAAACGTCCTTGACGGCGTCTTTAGCCGCGTCTTCCAAAACGTCCTTCGGGTCTTGGGGTGCGGCGTCCTGAGGCGCAGGTTCTTGCAGTTGTGTGTCCTGAAGCTGCTGTTCGGGCTGCGTGTTATCGTTGGCCGGGGCCGTGTCTTGTGGAGCTGCCCCGCCACCAAGGCCCGGAATGCCGAGTTTATCGCCGATCAACTTTTCCAGCTTTTTATTCACTTTTTGTTGCAGGTAATTGTTGATCGCACCTTCGCCAAAAGTTTGCGCCGGATTATCGAGCGGGCCTTCGACGTTGATCGTAAAGGGCGGCACATCGTCGCGGTCTTTGACGCTCATTTTATGCGCTGTTTTTATGCGCCATGCGGGAAGACTGATATTTCCCGTCGTATCAATGGCTGCGCGGGGGCCATCAAGCAAGAGTTTCTGGAAATTAATAACACCGTTATTGATAACGTAAGCACCATCAAGGGTGGTGAATTCTGTGCTGCCGCCCGTGGCCACGCCTTTCCACAGATGCAGGAGGCTGTCGCCCGGTTTGCTGGTATCGGATAGCGCGCGGGCGAAACGTGTTACATCTATACCCTCCAGCACGATGTCGGAGCCGCTGATCGTCCCCTGCCCTGCGAGCGAGCCAATGAGCGAAGCCATAGAGCTGCCCGTGCCTTGGATAGTGGTGTTAAGATTGATATCGCCTTTTCCTTTGAGCAAGCGGTTACCGGTGAAGGATTTGACCAGCGGTTCCATATTCACGCTCTGGATCGCGGCCTTGCCGTCGAGGCTGACGGGCTGGCCTTTGGCTTTTGAAGCCAGCGTGCCGCTGGCCTGAATTGAGCCATCATAAAGGCCGGCCTTGAGGTCCGTGACGTTCAGGATGCCGTTTTTCAGGCTCATATTCAATGCGGGTTTGGACAGATCCCAGTTTTCGTAGAGGATCGAGTCGGCGCTGACATTGAAGTCGATATTCATATCGTGCAGCCAGTCCGCGCCCAGGGGCTCTTTGGACCATTTCCCTGCGCCGCCGGAGGCCGCCGCACCGCCTTTGGTGCCTTGCAGAACCAGACGCCCGAGCTTGAGATCGCCTTTGATATAAGGTTTGGCACCGCTTGTGTCCATATTCAGAGAGCCATTTACGGAGGCCCCGGCCAGATTGGCCTTAATATTGTTCAGGGCGATGCTCTGGCCGGACATGCTGACATCGCTATAGAAGTCCAGCGGACCGGAGAGAGAGCCGTAATCGGGCGCACCGGGGGCAAATTGACGCAAAGCACGGTTAAGGTTCGGGTGTTTGATTTGCAGTGCGAGATTATTCATCGAGAGTTTTGTCAGCGGATCGGCGACTTTGCCTTTCACATTGACCTGCGCTTCCAGAGCCTCGATCGTTGCGTTTACGTTCAAGGCGGAGAGATCGCCGCTGGCCTTGGCATTCAGGCCGACGTTTTTCATGCCTTTGGGCCAGGCACTGGCGTCAATCTTCAGGGCTTTGGCCAGAGCGTAAGGGTCGGCAGCGCTGCCTTTGACATTCAGATCAAGGCCGCTCATTTGTTTAAGGTTTGGCAGATTACCGCTCATGTTAAAGGAGGCACCTGCGAAATTCCGGGCTGAGATATTATCTAGCACCATCGCGTTGGGTCGGATTTTGACGACGGCCTTCAAACCTTCGATGTTATAGCCTTGCAGCTTTGCCTTATTGACCGAAAGATCGGCGTTCACATCGTAGGGCAGTGACAGGTTTTTGAGCGGGGAGAGCGGATCACCGCCAACGGGCTGCTGTGCATTTGAACCGCCGGACAGCGCGTCGAAATCCATATCATCGGCCGTCAGAGCCACACTGAGCAGGTCACGCGGTGAACCGCCTTGAGATTTGAGCGAACCGGAAACGGCGTAGGCGGCCTCATCAATATTGATCACGCTTTTATTGATGGTTAGCCCGGATCCCCCCAGTTGGGCGCCAAGATCAAAGACGCCGCGTTTGGAATCCTTGACCAACGGCAGATCCTTCATGCCTGTGAAGGCTTGCACGGTTTGCGGCAGATTTTGGGTTTCGCCTTTAATTTTGAGGTTTAAAGACGGGCCGGAATATATGTCCATTCCGGTTTTGGCCGAGGTTGATTTTTCGGCATAGGCCAAAGAAGCCGTGATTTGCAACGGACCTTTGCCGGGCATTTCGCCCGCACGGAAGTCCAGATCAAAGCCCTTATCGGCTTTGCCGATTTTTAGGGAAGCTGTTTTGAAGGACTGGCCCTGGAACATTAGCGCTGGAACATTGAGGGCCAGATTGATGGATCCGGTTTTGGGTAATTCCAGTGTTTGCGGGAGCATTTTGGATAGAGCTGCGGCGGACAGTCCTGCGTTATTACCGCTCTGGCTGGACGGAATATAATCATCCATATTCAGCGGGGCGTTACCGGTGAAGGCGGCGTTGAGCGTTAACGGCTCCAGTCCGGCCTCGAATTGACCTTTGAGCGCTTGTCCACCCAAGACAAGCTGAGCGTTTTTCATGCTCACGGCCTTGGCGTTGGCGCTGAGCAGACCTTCGAGGCTTAGGCCGCCGGAGGGAATTTGCCCTTTCATGGATTGCAGGGCTTTCAGGTCGGCCAGCGCATTAATTTTGACAGCCGCCTCGCCTTGCACTTCCGGGGCTTCGCCGAGGGTCAGCGCGCCGGCATATTCGACATGCACACCTTCGACTTCCGCTTTCAGATTTAAGGTCGTGGGGCCAGCCGGATCTTTAATCTCTCCGGTTTTGACCTGAAAGCTCACAGGCATAGCGCCGTATTGCAGGCTCCCCTCGCCCGCAAACGGGCCTTGCAGGCTGGCGGCACTCATTTGCACGTTAATGGCGGAGAGATTGATATCGGTTTTTTGCGCGGCATCCTTATAGCTAAAGGCCCCGTCTTCTATATTGAGGTCATCGAGGCTTATATCTTGGGGCTTGCTTGCCGCGGCCTTTTTGTCGTCTTTGGGTGCACCTATCATGGCTTGGAGCTTGGGCGTCATGAAGTTAAAAGACCCTTGCGCATCTTTGGCCAGTTTAATATCGGGTTTTACCAGATAAACCGCGTTGATTTTGACCTGCTTTTGCAACAGGGGCATTAAATCCACCCGCACTTCGAGCGTATCGACGCTGGCGAAGGGATCGCTCTGCGCCGGGTTTTTGAGGCTGACTTTTTCGAGATAAACGCGCGGGCTGGGCAGGAGTGCCAGAGACACGTCACCGCCGACTTTCAACTCCAGCCCCGTAAGTTCTGTGGCTTGCTTTTCGGCAGTCGATTTATACTGGTTCCAGTCTATGAAATTGGGCGCGACGACCGCAGCCCCCAGCAACAAAACAAGAATAACCCCAAGCGATACAAGCCATTTCATGGCGATCTCCTTTTTCATCGGTAAGACGCGTTGAACTGTTCTTGTTATATAGGCTTGGGGATTAAAAGTACAATGTTAAGCGGCGGTTTTTTAAGGCTTTTGGCTGCTATATGCCGCTGTTGTCTTTTTCATTGCTTGTGTTTTCCTCTCCGCTTTCGAAGAGGTAGACTTCTTGCAAGAATTCTTCAAGTCTGGGTAAAACGCGCTGTTTGAACTCCTGACGGCGATCAGGTGGCAATCGCGCACTCACATTTTCATAGATGATGGTTGCCGCACTTTTGAGGTCGGAAATGTCGTTTTTAATCTGTACCATCGAGTTGTTCGATTTTGAGAGGCGCTGCATCAGCATGCGGACAATCGCCCGGATCGTTCCATCGCTTTTCTTGAGCTTTTCCTCAAGATCAAGGCGTGTGATTATAATAAGATTGCAGTCTTTACTGGCCCGGACAGAAGCTGTGCGCGGAGCATCCGAGATCAGGGCGGTTTCTCCGAAAATCTGTCCAACCTCTAAAACGGCCAGCGGCACATTGTGATCTTCGTTTTCTGCAAACACCTCAACGGCGCCGGATTGAATGAGATAAGCACATTCTCCGAGCTCTCCTTCTCTGACGATCACGTCTCCTTCGGCGTAATAGCGGCGTTCAAGAATGGGCGGGGCGTTTTTACTCATAGTTTTTATTCTACACTATCAGGCCATGTACTGGCCACCATTAACCGGCAATGTTGCACCGGTAATGTAAGCGGCCTCTTTTGAGGTGAGAAAAGATACAAGCGCCGCAATTTCGCCCGGTGTTCCCATGCGGCCCATAGGAATTTGTTTGATGATGCTTTCCAAAACAGCGGAGTCCATCGCCTCAGTCATCTCCGTTTTGATATAGCCGGGGCAAATCGCATTTACGGTGATGCCTTTGCGGGCGCCTTCCAGTGCCAGTGCTTTTGTAAAGCCGAGCATTCCGGCTTTGGCAGCGGAATAATTGGCCTGGCCGAGCTGGCCTTTCTGGCCGTTGATCGAGCTGATGTTGATGATACGTCCGGCGCCTCGGTCTCTCATCCCTGCGATCACGCAGCGGCACATATTGTAGCAAGATGTCAGGTTTGTTTCGATGACGGCATGCCAGTTTTCTTCCGGCATTTTATGCAGCATACCGTCGCGTGTAATACCCGCATTGTTCACCAGTACACTGACGGGGCCGAGTTCTTTTTCAACCTTTTTAACGGCGGCTTCGCATTTTTCCAATTTTGCAACATCAACCTTTACGGCTTTGTGCCCGGTGTCTTTTGCAAAGTCTTTTGCTGCGTCTTCATTGCCGGCATAAAAGGCCGCGACTTTATAGCCTTTCGCAATAAGGGCGTGGGAGATTTCCAAACCAATCCCGCGGGTGCCGCCTGTGACAATTGCAACTTCACTCATCTTAACTTCTCCTAAAATATATCTTTTAAAATGTGGTTTACGCCGCTTCGACACACATCGCAATGCCCATGCCGCCACCGATGCAGAGTGTGGCGAGGCCTTTTTGCGCGCCGCGGCGCTTCATTTCGTGCAACAAGGTTACGAGCACGCGCGCACCTGATGCGCCGATCGGATGACCGAGAGCAATCGCACCGCCATTCACATTTGTCTTTTCCGGATCGAAGCCTGTTTCGCGCAACACGCACAAAGATTGTGCAGCGAAAGCTTCGTTAGATTCTACAAGATCCAAATCCTCTATCGTCCATCCGGCCTTCTCCAGAGCTTTGCGTGTGGCCGGGATCGGGCCTGTCCCCATGACGGACGGATCGACGCCTGCGGTGGCCCAGCTTTTAATTTCAGCCAGAGGCTTCAAGCCTCTTTTTTGTGCTTCGCTTTTGCGCATCAAAAGAACAGCGGCCGCACCATCATTCAAACCGGAGGCATTGGCTGCGGTCACGGTTCCATCTTTTTTAAAGGCCGGACGCAGACCGGACAGACTTTCTGCGGTCACGCCCGGACGCGGAAACTCATCTTGATCGACCGTAATTTCTTCTTTGCGTTTTTGCACTTTGACGGGAACGATTTCGTCTTTGAATTTTCCGTCTTTGATGGCGGCCTCCGCGCGGTTTTGAGAGGTCGCGGCAAAAGCGTCCTGATCTTCGCGCGAGATGGAAAATTTTTCCGCAATATTTTCGGCTGTTATGCCCATGTGATAGTCGTTATAGACATCCCACAAACCATCTTTGATCATCGTATCGGTCAATTCCGCATTACCGAATTTTATTCCGTCACGCATATGTATGCAGTGACGAGAGGCGCTCATATTTTCCTGTCCGCCGGCAATTACGATATCGGCATCGCCGCACAAAATGCTTTGTGCGCCCAGTGCCACAGCACGTAGACCGGAGCCGCAAACTTGATTAATTGTCAGGGCGGTTTTGCTTTCGGGAATACCTGCATAAACGGCGCTCTGGCGCGCCGGATTTTGTCCTTCGCCCGCGGCCAAAACCTGTCCTAAAATCACATCATCGACTTCATCGGGTTTAACGCCCGTTTCGTGCAAAATATTTTCGATGACAGCTTGCCCCAAACGCGGTGCCGGAACGTTGTTTAATGCACCCAAAAAACTTCCGATAGCTGTGCGTTTTGCTGCAACAATTACGATAGGATTTTCTGTACTCATTTTTATTTTCCTCCAGCACAATTTGACGTCTGAACAATAGGCTTTCGGCAAGGGTGTGTAAACGAAAATTTCGTGCACTGCAAAAGAGTTCTTTTCCTTTTTGTTTTTTTGTGCATAATATGGGACATCCACTGCACAAATGTTATTAAAAAACCTTTTTATAGATAGGTGAAGAAATGACCAAGAGAAGAAACGGGCGCGACGAGCCGACCGTCATCAAGAAATACGCGAACCGCCGCCTGTATGATACGGGCCGCAGCAGTTATATCACTCTGGATGATCTGTGCGAAATGGTCCAGGAAGGACATGACTTTGTTGTTTACGACGCCAAAAGCGGGGAAGATTTAACACGCTCCGTTCTCACGCAAATTATTGTTGACCAAGAGGCCAAGGGCGAGAATTTGCTGCCGACCGGTTTTCTTAAAAACCTGATCGGTTTTTACGGTGACAATATCCAGTCGATTATTCCAAACTACCTGGAGCAAACACTGGAAATGTTTGTTAAAAATCAGGAGCAAATTCGCGAACAATTCAGTAAGTCATTCGAGGATATGGGAGGCAATATGCCGCAAATGTTTCCGAATATGCCCAGCGCGGCTGATTTTGAAGAAATGAGCCGTAAAAACATGGAAATGTTTGAAAGCGCCATGAAAATGTTTACGCCGTTCAATATGGGATACGGCGAAGGCGAACAGAAAGAAGGCGGCAGCAAGAAATAAAGTTTACAGAGCTTTCCTAGGTCGAAAAAGGCGTCTTTTCTTTTCACGAGGGAGAGCGCCTTTTTCATATGCGTTTCATCGCGGCGAGAGCTCTATATTTTGGCTTACGAACGCTTTCCTTGTGGCCGTAAAGCCGTCACGATCTTGTTGCGTTCTTCGATGGCTTGTTCGAGACCGTCGGTCGGGGCCTCATGTGTAATCATCGTAAAGGTATTATCCATCATGACAAAGGTCAGCGCCGCCGAAGAGTTTTCACGCGAGCCGACGCAAGCGATATCATAGCTATCCACGCGGAGCCCGCCTTCGCCGTCCGTACTTTCCGGAACCACTGCAAAATCGCCATGGCATCGCGATTGTATCTGCTCTAAATAAAGCTGTGCCCGTTCATCAAAGTTTGCGGGATCGTATATGGGCGATTGTTCGGCCGTGCCGAATATGCCTTGCTCTTTCCATTGATAAACCCGTTTTTCCTCACTCGAGACTTCCTTGATCATTTGTACGTTGGGCGTAGCCTGCCCTGTCATTGCCAGAATGGCCGGAAGAGGATGGACGGGCTGGTAAATTTCGACGGCTTTCATGGCGGGCTCACGGCTTTGTTCCACCACGGCCTGGGTTTCCTGAGCCGTTTGTATTTCTTCGGGCTGCGACGGAGGCAGGGTTGCCGATACCGATGTTGTGACTTGCTCGATTTTTTCCCGTGGCTGCTCATTCCAGTTTACGGTTTCGAGTGTTTCGGGCTCTGACGGCGATGTCGCTCCTTCGGCCTCGCTGCGCGCCATAAGCGCTTGCACTTCGGGAATTGTTTCTGCGAGAGGAATATCGTCTTCTGTCGCTCTTTCTTCGTTGAAGCGGACAATTTCGACGGCTTCTGGCGACGCGGCTGCACTTTGGCCGGCTTGCATTTCCGATTGTCTTAATTCTTGTTCAAACTTTTGGGCCTGAGAAAGGCTTTCATCCGGGATTATTTGTTGTGGCTGGTGACTCTCGCCGGATGCCGTTTGTATATCTTCAAGCTTT
>JAGRIU010000008.1 GCA_020443075.1 Alphaproteobacteria bacterium | reverse complement strand
CCAAAACAGCGCCGCTTTCATCAACAATGGCCGGCTTGATCCCGAAAAACGGCTTCATCGCCGCCCCCGGCTTTAAGGCATGACACGGCAAAGGCGTCATCACGTGCCCGCCCGTCTCCGTCTGCCACCACGTATCGATAATCGGACAACGCCTACCGCCGACCACTTTGTAATACCAGTGCCAAGCCTCATGATTAATCGGCTCGCCCACCGTCCCCAAAACCCGCAAAGAACTCCGGTCCGTGCGCATCACAAATTCATCCCCCGCGCGAATCATCGCCCGAATGGCCGTCGGCGCGGTATAGAAAATACTCACTTTGTGCTTGTCCACCACATCCCAGAACCGGCTCCAGCTCGGATAATTCGGCACGCCCTCAAAAACCAGAGATGTGGCCCCGTTGGCCAGCGGCCCATACACGATATAGCTATGCCCGGTCACCCAGCCCACATCGGCCGTACACCAGTAAACCTCGCCCGCCTTGTAATCAAAGGCCACCTCATGCGTCAGCGACGCATAAACCATATACCCGCCTGTCGTATGCAAAATCCCCTTGGGCTTGCCCGTCGAACCGGACGTATAAAGAATAAACAAAGGATCTTCCGCATTCATAATCTCGCACGGACACTCATTACTCTGGTCATCGACAATCTCGTGCCACCAGATATCCCGCCCCTCATGCCAGCTAATCTCGCCGTCGCGGTGCTCCAAAACCAGAACGGTTTCCACATCCGTCCCCTTCACAGCCTCATCGACGTTATTCTTCAGCCGGATAGTCTTCCCGCCGCGCACACCTTCATCGGCCGTTATCACAATCTTCGCCCCGCAATCCTCGATCCGGTTATGCAGAGCCTCCGGCGAAAACCCGCCAAACACGACCGAATGCACCGCCCCGATCCGCGCACACGCCAGCATCGCATACACAGCCTCCAACACCATCGGCATATAGAGAATCACGCGATCACCTTTGGATACGCCCAGCGCTTTCAGCGCATTGGCCAACCGGCACACCTCGCCTTTAAGCTGCCCGTACGTCACCTTGACATCCAGATCCGGCTCATCACTCTCCCAGATCAGCGCCACATCGTTTTCCTTGTGCGGCAAATGACGATCCACACAGTTAAAACAGGCATTAAGCTGCCCGTCCTCATACCACTTGATGGATACATTTTTGTTCTCGGCACTGCCGAAATGCGTATTTTTGATGATCGTCGGCTTCTTGAACCAGTCAATACGCTGCGATTGCACCGCCCAGAAAATCTCCGGCTGGTTAATCGAGCCTTCATACATGGCGTTATATTTCTCTTCGGAAACAGACGTATTCTGCAGGGTCTTGGCAGACGGCTTAAAAATCTCCATGGGAATAACCTCACTTTCCAAGCTTCAAGAATGATAGCCTGAAATTGTAAACCCGTGCTTCCAACTTGTCCACGCCTCCTCACAACCATATACAAAACAAAGCTTGAATCCTTACATGAGACCTTGTATAAAAATCACTTTTATTTGTCATAGATGAGAAGAAAATGGAATTAAACAAACGCGCAAACGGTTCCTGCGAAGCATGTATAATACTGGACATTATCAGATGTTTTTCTCGTCACGCTTCAGCCTACGCGACAGGAATAAAAAATATTTGGGTAGTCCACGCAAATGTTAACAAAAAAGATCTTCCAGAAATCAAAAGCTGTATCGAAGAAGCCCTCCATCCTGCAAGAACTAGAAAATCAGCAGAAAACTTAGCCGAAACAGAGAAAAGTAAAAAGAGAAACCGCCGCAAAAAAAGAGAAACCCGTCAGAGAGAAAACAGACAAAAACGCGGAAAAAGAAAAGAGTTTTACAACACAGCCCGCGGACATCAGCAAGAACTAAGCGAAGCACAAATCCACGAACTGTATCTCGACGAACTTGCTCACAGACCCTAAGCCGCCGCGGGCGTATGCGGTGTTGAAATAATCTTGTTGCTTGCAGCAGGCTTCTGAACGCTGCTCACCGCTCTATATAAACCGCCAACCACAAACAACGTTACAACATAAAACAGCAACTCCATGCCCGTTGGCCGCGGTGTATACCCAACCAGAACCCCTAGCGTCTTCCCGATAAACCCGCTACCGGAAACAATCGCCGACGTATCCCACACCTGCGAATAGAGTTCAGGCAAAATCCCGGCAGCAATCAAAAAACCAGCCCCCTGCGCAGCCATACCGGCTGTGAGCACAATCAGCATCCAGCTTGTCACCGTAAAGAGATGCCGCTGCGCCGCTTTCAACAAACCAAAGTAAAAACCGATCCCGACCAGCGCGCCCCCGGCCAGCCCGATCAAACCGCCGGAAACAATCTCCACCAGAGAATAAGCGCCTGATGCGCCCATCCCGTACGTAAACAAAGCAATCTCGGCCCCTTCGCGGAAGGTTGCAAAG
This sequence comes from Alphaproteobacteria bacterium, assembly GCA_020443075.1. GTDB lineage: Bacteria > Pseudomonadota > Alphaproteobacteria > Micavibrionales > Micavibrionaceae > TMED27. The sequence goes on along the minus strand of JAGRIU010000008.1, from coordinate 10,050 downwards.
GCAATCACGCCAATCAACACATATGAAGAGAGGCTACCCTGCATAACACCGGCCCCGACGCTCTTGATATGCTGGGCCATCTCGCGCCCATGACGTTTCATCCAGATCACCGTCCAGCTTAAAAAACCGACAGCCACGAACATAACCGCCGCGTTAAAGATCTCCTGACCAACCCCATCGACCGCATTCGAAATCACATCGGTAAAAAAAGCAATAACCCCCGCGCCCAGACTGCCAAGCCCCAGACCGGCTAACATCAAAGCCAAGCGCCCGGAAAGACCACGCGTTGCCGCCATCACGATGCACAGGACCAAAGATACTTCCAAAATTTCACGAAATACAATCGTAGCTGTCGGGAACATAGGGCCGTCTCCTTCTCTTTCAAACAGGTCCAAAGCTATTCAGCAATAATATAGCCTTGGGCACTGTCTTCGTTGAACTCTCCAAAATAATGATATTGACCGGGTTTTAAAGGCCCGACGAAAATCGTCGCCTTTTTTCCACCGCCAATAATTTTCTCGCGGTTCATATCGTGACTTTCAAACTCTTCGGGCGTCGGATCCTGATTATCAACAATCAGGCGGATTTTCTTCCCCGCAGGCACATGCAACGTCTCCGGTGAAAATTTATGATCCTTGATCACAATATCATACTGCGTTTTATTCGGATCGACCGCAACATTGCTTTCTGCTGCCCCATCGCCTTTCAAACCGGCAACAGCCGACAATAAAGGCTCAATCCACGCACGAACTTCAGCCTCTTTATGATTTTCCGAAGCATGATGCACAGCCTGAATAGCCTCGTCTACAGCATCCAGCTTCTCCTGAGCCGCCGCCTTATGCGCGCTCAGATAATCAACGGCATTCTCCAATGTATAAGTCAGTTCGTGAATACGCTCCAGATCGCCCGCGGCCAGTGTCTTTTTATCCGATATAACACCAATCTGCCCGCTATAATCATCAAGATAACGCAGAGCGTCTTCACTCGAGGCCACGAAATGCCCTTCGTAATGATGAACAGGCTCAACAACTTCATCGGCATAAGAAACCTGAAACACACCAAAAACGAGCAAGAAAGCGACAAAAGAAAACAAGCGGAGAAAATACATGCCCAAACCTTCAACCATTCCACAAAAGACTCAAATAAGAATTACTATCAACTACACTCTTCCTAGCATGGAAATTTTTGTCACTCAATAGCAAATAAGAATGATTATCAACTAATTTTTTGTTGGCCGATTTTAAAAATGATGTTACGGTGAATGTTAGCATCGCCAGAGCTACGCTCCCCGCAGACTTTTATTGTAGAGAATGTCCGTTTTTCAAAACAACGAAGCCCCAACCCATGATCTGAGCAATATAACGGTCTTGCTCGTCGAAGACTCGCAATCCATGCAGAGCCTGCTCTCGTCCATGCTCAGAGCCTTTGGCATCGGCGAAGTTCTAGCCTGTAGCGGCGGAAAAGAAGCGATTAATTTGCTGACCATCACCCAAGCTCGAAAAAAAGGCTCAGACATCCACTCCATCGACATGATCGTCACGGACTGGCTGATGCCGGAAGGATCAGGCGTTGAACTCATAGACTGGATACGAAGCCACGACGATGACGACATCCGCTTTATGCCGATCATCCTGATCAGCGCCTACACAACAGAAAAAGTCATCATAACAGCCCGTGATCACGGCGCAAACGAAACACTGGTTAAACCACTCTCTGGCCAAAAACTGGCGAAACGCGTAACATCCGTCATTAACACTCCGCGACCATTTATTAAAACCCCGACATTTTTCGGGCCGGACAGACGCCGCCAAACAATGGTCTTCGCCGGCGACGATCGCCGAAAAACAAAAGCGGAAGAACTGAAGGTGCACAATGAAAAACTCTGATAACGAACCAGAAAAAACTGAAGTTGAGGTTTTTGAAAGAGTCAACCGTCTCAAAATAAAATCCGGAGGCTCTGAAGACTCTCCAGATGGCGTAATCTCAGCCGAAGCCATTGAAGAAGCAGATCAATCGATTACTGAAATGTGCACGGACTGTCCGGATCTGGTAAACAAAAGCCTGCAAAACCTCACATCAACGTGGGCAGAAATGAAAGAAAATACATCGCCAGAAAAACGCAAAGAACTAGCACAAAAAATGTTCACCGACGCCCACGAAATAAAAGATTTATCCGGCATGTGCGGCTACACCTTGATATCTGAATTCGCAGAATCTCTCAGAGATTACATCTTGGAGACAACCCTGACGGTCGACGCACAGCGCATTATTGTGCAAGCCCATATAGACGCCATACAAATCGTTCACCGCGAAGACATCCGTGATGACGGAGGGCCATTGGCTCAAGAACTAAAACTCGCCGTGCAAAAAGCTATAAAGCAGCACAAATAAACCCAACACAACAGTCCATAAACAAAACTTTTTCGCATATTTATTAATATGCGCAGAAATATGCTGCACAAATTTTGCCGCATAAAACCACCCAACCATATAAAAAAGGAGATTAATATGCTCAAACTCGGACTTGGTTTCGGGACACTTAAACCCGGATCTGTAATACCATACACCCCCCCAATCCCCCAATCCGGCCTGACCACATGGCTTGAAGGCGATACGGTATCGGGAAGTAATTGGGTCAATAACGGCTCCGGCGCAAACCCGTCTCTAATCGGCGGGAGCCTGCGCACAAATACCAGAACCCTCAATGGCCAGCCTGTCGTAACATTTTTGTCCGATACGGTTTTCAGCCTCGATAGCGGCATGAACCCGTCAACCGATGATTTTACGATTTTCATGGTGGCCATGACGGACGACGGGACAAACGACTGTCCATGGTCTTATGGCACGAACGAACTAAGAATGTATGCCAACACCACGGATTTTCTCTATATCATCGGCGGCGGTTATAGTGGGACGAACCTTGTTGACACCGCCAAGGTTCCGTTTTTGACTACAGTCGCCCATGACAGCACACAAACAGCTGTGCGTTATAATCAGGCGGTTGATAGTACATCCGTCAACACATTCACCACAAACTCCACGACGATCTATCTCGGCGGGCGGACAAACGCCGTCGATAGTGATTCTTGGAATGGCTATATCGCAGCCTTTATTTTATATGACCGCAAACTCGATAGCGATGAGATAACGCAAGTCGAAGAGTATCTAGCCGCTAAATACAAAGTCGCCGATTACGCTTACAGCGCGATGAACCTGTCCGGCGCTGGTCAATCAAACATGGCGAATTACTTTGCTGTGTCCGGTGAGACTGAAACCGAAACAGAGCTGGCCAATACCTTTACCACGCCGGACTTTATCAACGGCGCAACGTCAGGATCGGCCTTGATTAAATCCAATGATGACGGATCAGGCTATTGGTATGACCCCGATACAAGCACATTCGGCGGGGCTTACGATACATGGGCCACCAGCGTATCGGGCAAAACCATTCACGCCATTATCTGGGATCAGGGCGAAAGCGATAGAGAAGCCGGGGATAGCACGGCCAAACGCGCGGAATACAAAGCGGGTCTGATTGCCCTGTTTAACAAGATGCGCAGTGTTGTTGGCAATGTGCCAATTCTCATTGTGCCGTTATCACGCGAAGATAATACGTTTGCGTGGGATGACGGTTACGAAGCCGTGCGCCGGACGCAAATTGAACTGGCCTCTGAATATGACTGGATCGGTTTGACGCCGGAAAAATACGATCTGGCCATGGCTGATAATCTGCATCTCACTAGCGCATCTTATGACGTTCAGGCCGTTCGCAATGCTCGTAAAGTGTCGCACTTCATGGGCTATGCCGTCACAGGCAATCTGGACGGTCCAAAAATCAACGCCGTATCGCGCATTGGCACTTTTGTTGGTATGCAGATTGACCATGATGCAGGAACAGACTTTACACCGACAACCGATATTAACGGGTTTAGATTTTTCGATGATGGGGTTGAAATTCCAATCACGTCTGCGTCGCGGACCGGAGCAGATACCATAAGTCTTGTATTGTCTTCTACACCAAGCGGGACAGAAACCCTTGTCTATGGTTACGGCGCGATGACGACAACGGACGTGGACTATACAAAGCTTGTCGTAGACAACGAAGCAACCTATCCCCTGCCGCTGCACGCGGCGCGTTGGGAAAATACGGGCAGCGGGTTTGTGGATGTGAATTAATCAATAGGGGGCTTATACTCCGACCATCACGCTCACAAGGATTAACGCCCCCTTATTCCCGCTTTGTAAGAACGCCGCTTTCTGCTAAAATCTCTCCGTTCAAACACACAAGGGAGTCATACAATCATGAAACGCGCTGTGCTTTGGGCCTTGGCCGCCACGATTATATTCGCCACACTTTCAATCACACCCGCCAAGGCTTCAGAACGCGATCGCGCTCTCAACATTTGCAAAACCGATTACAAACTCTCAAAAATCCACGATTGTGAGTGTTGGGCCGATGCTTTCATCGCCCGCAAACCAACTCTGGGCGAAGCTGGAAATTACGACATGCACGTCATAAATGCCATTCAGGCCCAATGCCGAAAAACAAACTCGCTCGATCAGCTTTACGCCGTATGCATGCAAGAACCACAAATAAAAAACGCAACGATGGAAACATATTGCGGGTGTCAGGTCGAAGAGCTCAAAGCCATACAAATCGCAGCCGGAAAAGGCACAAACGTCACGGACTACAACATGACCGATACCGCCGAAGCACGGCGAAGATGCGACAAAAAATACGACCCGCCGCGCCAAACAACAAAGCCCTCAATAGCAGAACACTGGAAGAAAAAAGCATCGGACTTCGAATTTAAAAAAGCCATAAATGAAGGCTATGCGGTTTGCACAGATCACGGCATTACAGCCGGACAATCTGCAGAAAAAACCCGCATGCGCCAATATGTTAAGAGCTACTGTCCCTCTATTAAGGCTGTCCTTTCCAGCAACCCGATAACCAATCAGGACCGCATCATCAACAATGTCCTGCAGATCGAAAACAACATCAGCAAAACCTATTCGTCAGAAATCAGCACATATCCGCAAACGTGGAAATCTGCAGTAAAACTCTGTGAAGCCATGCTTGGCGAAGGCTGCCAAAAAACCTGTGACGAAAACCGTGCAAAGACAGGACGGCCAACTTGCGGCTGCGGAACAAGATTCCTGGCCTGCATAGCAAACACCTCCAACGAGCAACGATAACCTCGCTAAAACGGCAGACCGATCAAGTAACAACGCAGGACTGTACAATTACAATACAACAAAAAATGGTGCGCCCCACGAGCGCTAGCTCAAACTACTTAAACGAGGGCAAGGTATTTTCGAAGAAAATGGCGCGCCCGTTCGAACTTTGTTCGAACTCCTTTTCAAATAAGAGGGCGACCATTTCTAAAGAAATGGCGCGCCCGGCAGGATTCGAACCTGCGACACCTGGCTCCGGAAACCAGTGCTCTATCCCCTGAGCTACGGGCGCACGCTACAAGAAAAGCGGAAAGGCATTAAGGGCCTTTCCGCTTACATTTGTCAATAGAGCTTAAACGACTTTTTAAGCCGCAGCCTGGCGTTGCGCATTTTGCACTGTGATTTGCTGTTCGGTCTGACCGACATTCGCGCGTGAAGCGCCTTGTGCCAGATCACCCAAGCTCACAATACCAACCAGACGCTTATCGCGGTTCACCACCGGCAAACGGCGCACCTGAATTTCGCCCATATTATTGCAGACATCTTCAACATTCTGATCGTCATAGCAATAATAGGTCTTCGGCGTCATAATATCGCGCACTTGCGTTGCTTGTGGATCACGGGCTTCGGCCAGCGTGCGCATAACGATATCACGGTCTGTCACCATACCGATCAAACGATCATTCTCGCCCACCGGCAAAAAACCGAAATCCTGCTCTTTCATAATTTTTGCCGCGTCATTCGCCGTTTTGTCCGGCGCAATCCATTGGCATTGCGGCGTCATCACATCTTTTATCTGAGTCATAATTTTTGCCTTTCTTTGCTTCGAATTGAATGAGGACATCATTCAACCACACTGCCCCAAAAAACACAAATACCGGAGCCAACAAACCACTCAAGCAGCTGTCAGTTGTAAAAACACATCTTCGAGATCACTCTCGGTCGTTGACACATCAACTATGCCAAAACCGGCCGCCTGCACAGCCTCGATCATTGCCCCCACGCTTTGCTGGCTCGGCGCATAACGAAACAGCAAGCCGCGCTTCCCAATTTTCTCCACGCAAAACGCCTGCAAAGCCTCCGACACACCGTCGAAATCCCGATCCAGCGTAAAACGCACCTCTTTATTCTCCATCCGCCCGAGCAAATTGCGCGTCGTATCATGCGCGATCACCCGCCCGTGATTGATAATCGCTATCTCGTCGCAGAGCTCCTGCGCTTCTTCCAGATAATGCGTCGTTAAAACAATCGTCACGCCTTGCTCGTTGAGCATCCGCACATTCTTCCAAAGCTGACGCCGCAACTCGATATCCACCCCGGCTGTGGGCTCGTCCAGTACCAAAATCGGCGGACTGTGCACCATCGCCTTGGCCATCAGTAACCGCCGCTTCATCCCACCGGATAGTGAGCGCGAATAAGAATGCGCCTTATCCGCAAGCCCTACCATCTCCAGAAGCTCCATCGTCCGCCGCTCGGCCTTGGGCACACCGTACAACCCCGCCATCAATTCCAGAGACTGCGCCGGCGTAAAAAACGCATCGAAAAAAATCTCCTGCGGCACAATCCCGATCGCCGCCTTGGCATTGCGGATATCCCGATCCAGATCATACCCCCATGTCGCCACGCGCCCGGAGGTTTTAATCACCAGCCCGCCCAGAATATTGATCAGCGTCGATTTCCCCGCGCCGTTCGGCCCCAGAAGCCCGAAAATAGAACCCTTTTTGATGTTCAAATCCACATCAATCAAAGCCTGCTTTTCCGGCGCCCGCCCCGAAGCCTTGTAGGTTTTATTTAATCCCGAAATTTCAATCGCATATTCCTGTGTCATGCCCATAGACCTAGCCCACCATGTCCAAAAATCAAAGGGCAAAAAAATTGACATAAAGATAAGAGTGCGCTATCAAAGAATAAAGACCGCATAACGAAAAGAGATCGCAATGGGACAAAAAGTAAGAGCCGCAGCCCTTTCAAGCCTTTTAATGACCGCCGCCACTAACTCGCAAGCTCTGACAGAAAACGTTTCCAAACCAGATGCTGGAATAACACTCCACATAGCCGGATCATCCGACACCGCCAAAGTCACCCCCTACACACCAAACGCGCCTGAACACGCTAAAATACCGTTTGGCCTTGTACGCACAAGCCATCAGGAAGATCAGGCGCTGGCTGAGAACGGTCTCAGAATGTTAACCGATCAAAACTATTCAGACCAAGATTTGATTGATGCCGGATTTAAAGCCATTGCAATCAAATCCCGCGCAGACTGTTTGGAACAAGCGATAAACACACACGGAAACAACGCCCAGAAAAAAATAGAGGACGATACGTTGCAATGCATAAATGAACATGCAAAAAACAGCAAAGCAGATCCTGTAAAAGTAGCTTTAGCAAGCATGGGAACACTCGTTACCGCGTGGAGCATCGCGCTGGCATATCTAAATTTAGGCCCTGTAAGCTTTAAAACACAAAGAGAAACACCCAGCCCCAATCAAGGCTAAAAAGAAGTCGCCGCCTCCAACCGCCCCAACGCCGCTTCATCGCCCTTAAGGTAAGCATCCCAGAAATCACCCGCTACGCGCACAATTTCAGCTTCATGCTGCTCGCGCAACGGGTTATGCCCGAGCTTCCCGCGCGAACCCGCATAAATCATATGGTCTCCACCTTCTAAAACATGCAGATATTGCTGCGGATGCTGCGAATATTTGTGCACAATAATCCGGTCTTTATAACCGAATTCCTCTAACGGAGAATCATCCTCCGTCCCGCTCATGTGCAACAAAGGCATATCAATCGCAGCATAAACCTCCTCCGGCGGTGCGTCCGTTAAATGCGCAATTGGCACGGGACTGTAGAGAATTCCGGCTTTAAAACGCGGTTCACGGTAGCTGTGCAAAGTCCCGTCCGCATGCGGAAATTTCATCCCCGCCATCGCCTGCGTCGTCATCGCGCCGAAAGAATGCCCCGACATTCCCAGCGCAGCAAAATCCATGGCATCCCCGGCCTCCGGATTTTCCTCCGCCCACGCAGGCAATTGATCCAGAACAAACGGCACATCCAGCAAACGGTTTATCGTTGTCGTGCGGCTCACCTTTGTTTTTTGCAGGATATCCCACGGATGCCCCTCCTGACCTTCCCACAAACTGCTATCCGTCCCCGGATGCGTCAAATGCACCAGAATATACCCGCGACCGGCCAGCGCCCGCGACAGAAAAGACGCCCCGTCCCGGTTGCCGCCAAACCCGTGGCTCCAGAAAATAACCGGCATACGCTCCAAACCATGCTCGACCGGATAATAGATTTTATACGGCACAACGCGCACGCTGCCATCATCATTGCGGCGAGTTTCATCCACAAACTCACCGCGCTTCAGCAGAACCTTATAAGGCTCGGCCAACGCTTTTTCTTCTATAGACATGGAAAACCTTACTTCTTGCGGAATTTATCCAGCGAGACAACTTCGCCACTGCCCTTACCGCCCCCACCGGAGCCGTCATCATCCGGCCCATCATCATCCAACTCGCTCAGAATCGCCAGATCAGCTTCATCCATCGCCTCACCCAAAGGCTGGAATTGCAAAGCAAAATTCACACTGGGATCGGCAAAAATACTAATTGCCGCCAAAGGAATCGTCAATTTTTCAGGCACATTGTTAAACGACAACGTAACCTGCATCGCCTTATCATCAACCTTCAGGTCTGAAAACTGGTATTGCAAAACGATAGTCATCTCGCCCGGATAACGATCCCTCAAATAATCCGGAATATCCACACCGGGGTAATCTGTCAGAAAAGTAATATAAAAATGGTGCTCGCCCGGCATCGCGCCATGATCTTTGTGATAGGCAATCACTTCCTCAATCGAAACCTTTACAACCCCTCGCAAAGCCATTTCGACCATTTTATCATAGCGCAACATGTCATCATCATCTGTCATGCTTTATGTTTCGCAGATATTCGCACCATAAATCAAGGGGGAGTTTATCTTTTCCCCGCATATAATCCATCAAACACGAAAAAGCGGCGGCACGCGGTGCAATCGTTCATGGAACTCCACATCATAAGACAATTTATAAAGCAGCAACGGCACGATAAAACACACCAGCGCCAGCGCAAACGGCGGCAAAAGGCCAGAAAATCTGTTCTTAAGCGCCCAATCTTCCCCGCGCTGACGAACCGCCTGCCTGTACATCCAAAACAAAGCAAAAAACCAGCCGCCTCCACCGGAAAACACCGTGCCCTCCAGCGGCGAAAACGGCAAAGGCACGAGCAGAGCCAGATTCATCAAAACGAGAGACAAACACATCAAAAAAACAACGATAACCGCGCCAAAAACCCCCAACATACAGACAAAGAGAAGAAGAGAATCAATCCCTCGGTACAGTCCGGCAACCCAATGCTTTGGCCCCACCGGTCCATTATGCTCGGTTTGTCCCTGAAAATACTCATACAGAACAACCCCCGACAGAGCCACAAAGAGAATCAAAACTTCAGGCCATGGAAAACCAAAACCCCCAGCCCAAAAATAATAAAGAAAAGAAAAAAACGCCAAAAACACACCGACTCGCGCCACATTTGCCCCGACAAACCTCCAAAGAGGAATATCCAGGCCTTTTTGAACGCTGTTCAGCCATGAGAGCTGAGAAAACAAAGCACTCAGCCCCAAAGAAAAGCATAAAATGGTGAGTAACAGCGGAATTTCAAAAAACGGCGGCTCCATCTCGCCATTTTACCACAAATCATAAAAACGAAGGGAGCAAGGACTTCGAAAACGATTAAAATGGACCGATTCTATTGCAAGGCTCGGCGCGAAGCAAACCACAGGTTTGTTCGCCAACTATAAAAACAAGGGCCGAGCCATTGCAAAACGAAATAT
>JAGRIU010000007.1 GCA_020443075.1 Alphaproteobacteria bacterium | reverse complement strand
TTCACACTATTCTCCTTGAAACGAAACGTATACACCGCACTATAGCGCGTCGCCGAAAGCTTCTCGTTACGCACTTCGAAATCCTGCACTAACGTCGAAATAGCGGAAACCTCAGGCGCTTTAAATGAAGAGAGCTCGCCTTCGGAAAGCATCCGCTGCGCCAACGTATTAAACGCCTGCACCTGCGCCTCTTCAAAAGCTTTTTCCCGAGCTTTCAAAGCGTTTTCAGCCTGCGCATCCACGCTCACCTGATCAACAGTATAAAGCGAACTCTGCGCAAAAGCAGAAAAACACGGCACGGTTAAAAGCATTAAAAAACCTAAAACAAAACCTGCCGAAACAAAACCTGTACGAAACACTTGAAAACCCTTATAGAATATGGCCATAAATGAATGCCCCGCTGATCTTTGATGGTTAAGCTTGAATGCAAACTTATAACCCGCGGGAATAGTTTTTTGAAGAAATATTTAAAGAACAAAAATTATAGTCGTTTGAATTTGTTTTCTGACAAGGCGCAAGCGACGAAATGTATAGAAATACCTGAGGAGCGAAGCAACGCTGTCAGAAAACAAAGGCAAAGGACGATCAGATGACAGAAAGCGCCTACAAACAAGCCGGAGTCGATATAGACGCCGCCGCCGCGCTGGTCGAAAATATAAAACCGCACATTAAAAAAACCCTGCGCCCCGGCGTTATGGGCTCTATAGGCGGGTTCGGAGCATTATTCGACCTCAAGGAAACCGGCTACAAAGACCCGCTTCTAGTCTCCGGCACCGACGGAGTCGGCACGAAAATAAAAATCGCCATTGAGTCCGGCCTGCACGATCACATCGGCATCGACGCCGTGGCCATGTGCGTCAACGATATCGTCGTTCAGGGCGCAGAGCCGCTCTTCTTCCTTGACTATTTTGCCACCGGAAAACTCGATACGGGCGTCGCCGAAGCGGTTATCAAAAGCGTGGCCAAGGGCTGTGAAATCGCAGGCTGTGCCCTGATCGGCGGAGAAACCGCCGAAATGCCGGGCCTTTACGCAGATGGCGATTACGATCTGGCCGGTTTTTCCGTCGGCGCCGTAGAGCGCGAAAACCTGATCACCGGCGAAACCATCACCGAAGGCGATATCATTTTGGGATTGGCTGCCTCGGGGCTGCATTCGAACGGTTTTTCTCTGGTGCGCAAAATCGTCAAAGACAAACTTGGTGAAGACTACACCCGGCCGGCCCCCTTCGCGGCCGGACAAAACCTGGCCGAAGCCCTGCTCGTCCCGACAAAAATATACGTGAAATCAATCCTCAACGCCCTGCGTAAAGTCGGTGGCATCAAAGGCCTTGCCCACATCACAGGCGGCGGGCTGATCGAAAACGTCGTCCGCGTCCTGCCCGCAAACACCGCCGCGGAAATAGACACGGCAAGCTGGGACCTGCCGGAAGTCTTCCACTGGCTGCAAAAAGCCGGAAACCTCAAAGCCTCCGATCTGGGCACAACCTTAAACACCGGCATCGGCATGGCCGTCATCTGCGCACCGCAAGACAAAGATGTGCTCGTCCAAAATTTCATCCAAAACGGCGAAACCGTTTACGAAATCGGCCGCATAACCACGCGCAAAACCAATCCCGTAATCCTGCACGGCGCGGAAGAAAACTGGGCTTAGGACCATGACGCAAAAACTCAACCTTGCCGTTCTCATCTCCGGCAGCGGCTCTAACCTGCAAGCCCTGATTGACGCCTGCAAAGCCCCCGATTACCCGGCGCAGATCAATATCGTCATCTCTAACCGTCCAGACGCGTACGGGCTGGAGCGTGCTAAAAAAGAGGGCATTCCGGCCATCGCCATAGACCACAAAGACTATACCTCCCGCGCCGCCTTCGAAGCCGCTTTACAAAACGCATTAGAACAACACCCCGTCGATCTGATCTGTCTGGCCGGTTTTATGCGCATCCTCACCGCCGAGTTTATAGAAAAATGGCCACATAAAATCATCAACACCCATCCGGCGTTACTGCCGAAATTCGGCGGCAAAGGCATGTACGGTGAGCACGTACACCAAGCCGTTTTGAACGCCGGAGAGACCGAAAGCGGCGCATCCATCCACTACGTCATCCCCGAAGTTGACCAAGGCCCGCTGATCCTGCAACAATCCGTACCCGTACGCCCCAATGACACAATCGAAACCTTAAGTGCCCGCGTGATAGACCAGGAACATATCATCTACCCGCGCGCCGTACGCCTCATCGCCAAAGAGAAACTAAAGCAACAAAAACAGGCTTGAAATAAGAACGTAATTTGCGTTTACTAACACTGTATGAAATAAAAATCATAAAGAAGAGACCCATGACAGACACACATGCTCCGATTCAAGAAGACCCGCAGCAACTCCGGCAAGCCATAGCCTTCTGGCAAAACTTCATGGGAAAAGCCAAATGGATGATCATCGCTATCGCTGTCCTGCTAATCGCTCTGGCGGCGGCTTTTGTCCCGTTCAGCTCGTAAAAAAGCCTGTTTTTTTCAACAAACATTAACCTTTTTGCATCAAAGTAACGTATAGTGAAAGCTGCCAAAACGGCTTTCACACCTTCTGCGCTGACTTTTTTCAAACAGGCCATGTTTAAACGCGAGCAACGACAAAAGACCCCGCGCCTTGGCGCCAAAACGCAAACACATCTGATGCTGCGGCTTTGCATGCTGACACTGTGTCTCCTGCTAAGCTACGGCATAATCCACAAAGCTACGGCGCAAACGCTGGAAACGGAAACCGTCTGGCTCTCCGAAACGACCAAGCCGGTTTTTATCGGCCCGCAAAGCTACCTGACCACTGATCCTAAAAACAATCTCAGTGTTCAAAACATCATCCGCCGCCATCAAAACAACCTGCGCGGTGAAAAGCAAAAAACAGACATGATCAATCTCGGTCCCCACCAACAAAATGTCTGGCTAGTCTTCACGATCCAGAACAACTCTCCGCAAGAAAACTGGGTTCTCGATTTTGGCAACGTAAAAGATGGCCGCAATCTATGGCTAAAAAGACTCACAGTCGCTGACAAGAGCGCCCAAAACATCATAACCGTCAACGCAAACAAGCGAGAACTATATAAAAACGCAATTTCGCTGAATATCCCAAAAGACTCCAAACAACTCGTCGTGATAGGACTGGAAAGAAGTGGTCTGCTCCCTGCAACATTTACGCCGTCTCTGACAACGCAAACACTGTACTTTAAAACAGTCAACGAACCCGACCTGCTCTCCAGCCTGTACCTGATCGTCTTGATCCTCAGCGGCGGCTTCATAACCGCACTGGCGGTCTTGAAAAAAAATTACGGCCTCGGCATTTTCACACTTTATCTGCTCATACAGCTCGCCCTGTATAAAATACTGGAATCGGCCCTCCTCGTTGAAAACACGCTCTTGGCCATAACACCGGCCTTGTTGCTCTTCATAGCCCTGAGCATGAAATGGATGGCCTCTTGGCTATTTTTCGAAAACGCGCCCCAACCTGAAAAAATCATGCCCGCCTTCATAATCACCAGCGCCATGATTCTCTCAGGTCTCGTCACCTCGATTCTTCTACCTGCCAAGTTTGCAGCCATTGCAAACGGCATAATCTACCTGAGCTGTATCGCCGGCACACTAACCGGAGCAACCTTCTCCATCGCGCTTGCATGGAACCAGCGCCGCGAAGGTCTATTTCTGGCCATGTCATGGCTTGGCCTATGTACCGGAATTTTGATCATGGGCGCATTGAATTTTGAACTCATACAACCCAGCATAACGAAAGCCCATTTTTATTGGCTCGCCCTGCTGTTTGAAACCATAACCTTTTCTTACGCGCTCATATTAAAAATCCGCCTTGATGATGAAGAAGAACAGCAAAAACGCGCCCGTGAAAAACGCGCCGCGCAATCCATGGCCCGCCTCCAGCAATCCAAAGAAACATCAGACCAAGCACGGCTCCTGCGCGTCATCGAAAGGGAACGTGAGCTCATGGCCGAACTGCGCGAACGCGAAATGCAACGCACGGAAGAAATGCGCAAAGCCAAAAATATGGCCGATGAAGCCAATCGCGCAAAATCGGCTTTCCTCGCCGTCGTCAGCCATGAAGTCCGCACACCGATGAATGGAATCATGGGCATGATCCGCCTGCTTAACGATACGCAAATGACGCGTCAACAAACAGAATACCTCCATACCATGCAAACCTCGGGCGAAACCATGATGGCGCTTTTAAATGATATTCTGGACTTCGAGAAAATAGAAAGCGGCAACATGGAACTGGAAATCATTGACTTTGATTTCAAAAAACTAATCCAGGATGTTGTAACGCTAATGAGCGGTCACGCCGCCGAAAAAGACAACAACCTCATCCCCAACATCTCACCCACCTTTCCGGCAAGCCTGAAAGGAGACCCCACGCGCCTGCGGCAAGTCCTGCTCAATCTGGTTAATAACGCCATCAAATTCACTGAAAAAGGAACCGTCACCATCGCCCTAAGTGCCAGCCCGGAAGAAAAAGACGGCAAACAATTCTACAAAATCCTCTGCTCCGTCGAAGATACCGGCATAGGCATCTCGCAAAAGGCCCAGGAAACCCTGTTCAAACCCTTCACCCAAGCCGACAGCTCCACAGCCCGTAAATATGGTGGCACGGGACTGGGCCTGACAATCTGCAAACGGCTGATTGATGCTATGAACGGCTCCATAACACTGAAAAGCCAGGAAGGCGTCGGCTCAACATTTTCCTTCACCCTGACATTGGAAACGGGAGAAAGCCAAAACACCCGAAAAACCCCTACACACCGCGCCAACAATAAAGCCGCCCCGATGAATATCCTCATCATTGACGACAACGAAATGAATCGCAAAGTCCTCAAGGGGTTTTTGGAAAAAGACGGTCATAACGCATCCTCATGCGCCCACGCCGAACAAGCCCTGGAACTCTGCAGCCAAAGACGCTTCGACGCTATCATCACCGATATACGTCTAGGCGGTATGGACGGCATGGAATTCACCCGTAATCTACGAATCTTCCCGAATAAAACCATCGCCGCCACGCCGGTCATAGCTTTGTCTGGCAATGTCTCCAAAGAAGATATCCAAAATTGCTATGATGCAAACATAAATGGTTTTCTCTCCAAGCCGATAGACCCGCAAGCCCTTGAACAAGCCCTTCTCAAAGTCCAAGACAAAAACCTGGACAACCCGGTTCTGCTGCCCGGCAACACCTCCTCACAGACCCAAAACGCCCCCACGCGCGCTATACAAAAAGACCCGGTCGCCGCCCCGGCCGAAGAAATGCACAAAGAGACACAGCCGCAAAGCTACAGCACCTTTAACCCGGCCCTTCTCGAAAGTCTGGCCGAGAGCCTGCCGCCCGCCCAGATCGCCGCGCTCATGAAAAGCTTCACCGATAAAAGCGATGAAATTCTCGCCGATCTCCAGCGCGCCGCCGAAACAAAAGACACCCAGATTTTCTACGATAAAGGCCACGAACTCAAAGGCATGGCCGCCAATTTCGGCCTCACAGCCCTGAGCAAACTCGGAGCGACAATAGAGCACGCGGGAAAAGAACAGAAAATCGAGGAGGCCTTGACCGCCATCAACCAGCTCGCCGAGTGTAACACCCAATCCAAAATGGAAATCAAAGCCTGGATGGAAAGCCTGAGATAAAAAGGCTTTCCGAAAAGAAATAAATTCTAGCCGACAATCTCGTCCGGTTTAAAGAAATAGTCGATCTCGATCGCCGCATTCTCAAGGCTATCAGAACCATGCACGGAATTCTCACCGATATTCAAAGCGTACGCTTTACGGATTGTCCCCTCGGACGCTTCCGCCGGGTTGGTCGCGCCCATCACCTCGCGGTTTTTCGCCACAGCATCCTCACCTTCGAGAACCTGCACCACCACCGGCTCCGAGCTCATAAACTCGACCAGTTCACCGAAAAACGGACGCTCTTTGTGAACGGCATAAAACCCTTCGGCCTGCTCCCGGCTCATGTGAATGCGCTTTTGCGCAACGATCCGCAAACCCGCTTCTTCCAGCTTCGCATTAATCGCCCCGGTCAAATTACGGCGCGTTGCATCGGGCTTGATAATCGAAAAAGTACGTTGAACAGCCATAACCGCTCCTTAAATATGTTTAAAATCTGTTGTAAGCGGTGTATATATCCCCCACAAGCAGAGTGCAACCGGAAAAATAAAAAAACAGCGATACATCGTCGCTTTGCTTTCCTTTTACACTAGGCATGAGGAGCGCAGCGTATAATGATGAGATACGGTAGCGACGAATAACAACGTGAAAAGGGAAAGAAAGCGATGAGAGGCTACTTCGGCATAGGCGTAGAAAGCATCAGTAAAGAACAAAATGTCGGCACCATCGCCCGCTCGGCCCACGCCTTCGGCGCCAGCTTCTTCTTCACCATCGCCCCGTTCGTCGATATCGAAGCCATGCGCGTCTCCGACACCTCCGGCGCATTCGATCATCTGCCCTATTACCAATACGAAAACACGGCAAAACTGGACCTACCAATGGAATGCCAACTGGTCGGTATTGAACTCACCGATGAGGCCATAGATCTCCCCAGCTTTCGCCACCCCTTGCGCGCCGCTTATGTGCTCGGTCCGGAAATGGGGCATCTCTCGGAGGAAATACAAAACAAATGCGACCATATCATCAAAATCCCGATGAAATTCTGCGTCAATGTCGGCGTCGCCGCCGCCATCACCATGTATGACCGCCAAATCAGCCTTGGCAAATTTGCCGAGCGCCCGGTAAAGCCGGGAGGCCCCCTCATCGAAACCCGCGCACAGAAAAAATCCGATACCCTGCGCCGAAAAATCCGCAGTAAAAAGCAAATTTGACACATCAAAAGTCATTCTGTAAATTTCCATACCCTCGATTAAACAACACATCGTAAAAAAAACCGCAATGGAAGTAACAGAAGCGAAATTTTACAATTATGATTGCTTTTTATTAGAAGACCGAAAAGCGACTCTAAAAGAATTCACCGGCACGGGCATTCCTGTTGGACAATTTTTAGAAGCCGGCGCACTTTCCAGTTCACCTAATCTTGCGTTCAATACATGTGCCTCTTGCACAACCTGTATTCCCTGCCGTATCGCAGTTGATCGCTTTGAAATGAACCGCTCACAAAAAAGATCGTTTAAGAAAAATTCCGACCTATCGGTTATATTTTCTACAGAAACACCCAATGCCCACATGTTGGAACAACACGCAGACCTCTTTGCAAAACACAAATCCGCACGTAACTTACAACCTCTGGGCAAAGAAGCTAAGGAAACAGAAGCAAAAACAATAGAATCTAAAGACCGAGCCTTCCTGAAGTTAAAGATAGAAAATGCAAAATCGTCTACTCTGCTTTTTGTAGAAGCACACCACGCAAACGGCAATCTGGCTGGCGCCGCAGTCATGCGCCAAGATTTTCCTCACATTGTTCTAGAACATGTCTATTACGAGACCCAAAATCCAAACCGCAGCCTCGGAACATTTTTGATTCTTAATTGCATAAATTCCATCGAAGCCATCGCCACCTACAAAGAAAAAAAAGACAGCTATCTCTATCTTGGTACTTGGATGACTGATGAAAAAAAACGCCTGCACTATAAAAAAATGTTCAACGGCCCACATCATGCCTTCGAAATTCTAACAAAAAGAGGTTGGAAAGCGCTAGATAACGTACCGCCTGAGTGCAGACACCGCCCCGATGCATTTCAACAAAATGCCATACGAAGCATTCTCGGAACTCCAGTTACTTGGTAATTTGAGATTACGTACACAGTATCAGTTACAAAATGTTCTTTATTTGTTCTTTCTTGTGTGCTACACATGATTCATGGCAAAAGCAAAGAAAAGCTACTCCTGTAATCAATGCGGCGCGATCACAACAAAGTGGTCGGGCAAATGCGAATCCTGCGGGGAATGGAACTGCATCAGCGAGGAAATTATAGAGGCCGCCGTCCCCAAAGGCCTCAGCGCCTCCCATAAAGGCAAAAAGATAGAATTTTCGTCCCTTAACGACGCCCAAGGCCGTACAATTTATCCAAGATTTATCAGCGGCATAGCCGAATTTGACCGAGTCACCGGCGGCGGCCTCGTCCCCGGCAGCGCCACACTCATCGGCGGCGATCCGGGCATCGGCAAATCTACGTTGCTGCTGCAAGCTGTTGCCGCTCTATCCGCCCCCCCCGACACACCTTTACGATCAAACGAACTGAAGGATGGGACGCGATGCGTGTACGTCTCCGGCGAAGAATCCACAGATCAGGTCCGCATGCGCGCCGCCCGCCTCGGCCTTGATCAAGCCCCCGTCGATCTTGCCGCCGCCACTAACGTACGTGACATTCTGGCTTCTGTCGAAGACCCCGCCAATCCGGTCAAGCTGCTGATCATCGATTCCATCCAGACCATGTACATCGACAATATCGATTCCGCCCCCGGCACGGTCACGCAGGTGCGCACATCCGCACAGGAAATCATCCGCCATGCCAAAGCGCGCGATATGGCTGTTATTTTCGTCGGTCACGTCACCAAAGACGGCCAGATCGCCGGGCCACGAATCCTCGAACACATGGTCGACACCGTGCTCTATTTCGAAGGCGACCGCTCCCACCAGTTCCGCATTTTACGCGCCGTCAAAAACCGCTTCGGCCCCACCGACGAAATCGGCGTCTTTGAAATGGCTGGCGAAGGCCTGCGCGAAGTCGAAAACCCGTCCGAAATTTTCCTCTCCCAGCGCGCGTCAAACGCAGCAGGATCAGCCGTTCTTGCCGCCCTTGAAGGCTCCCGGCCCATGCTGGTCGAAGTGCAAGCCCTCGTCGCCCCGACATCCTTCGCCGCCCCGCGCCGCTCTGTCTTGGGCTGGGACCCCAACCGGCTGGCCATGATCGTCGCCGTACTCGAAACCCGCACGGGCTTGCAAATCTCCGGCTGCGACATCTTCCTCAATATTGCCGGCGGTATCCGTATCAACGAACCCGCCGCTGACCTGGCCGTCGCAGCTGCTCTGATCAGCGCCTTGCAAAACAACCCTTTGCCACCCGAAACCGTCTTTTTCGGCGAAGTCGGCCTTGCCGGAGAAGTCCGCCGGATCGCCCAGCCCGACCTGCGCCTCAAAGAAGCCGCCAAACTCGGATTCCGCGAAGCCTTCATTCCGGCAAACAAAAATAAAAAACCGCCGCACAAAGCCAAAGCAGGTGAAATACGCATCTCCGAAATCGACCACATCCAGAAACTGGCCGATCTGTTTTCATCCGCCCGCCCCGCCGTCAGGGCTGTTTAGAGATTCCCAAACCACAAACAAAATCTTTTCGAATTCCAAAGACAAGCCGGCCATAAAAAATCCGTGTTCATTTGTGGTTTACAAAACAAAACCACACCGTATTCGCTTGCTTTTGCAACGTTTTTTCCCTATGTATATGTCTTCCGGGTAACAACGCAAAAAAGCAAATGGGAACGACTGTTTTATGATCATCGACATTATCGTCCTCGCCGTCCTGCTCATCTCCGCTCTCATCGCATTTCTGCGCGGTTTCATTCGCGAAGTCCTGACCATCGCCGGTGTTGTCGGCGGACTAGCCGCCGCTTATTTCGGTGGCCCGCACCTAATCCCGCACATGGCTGGCTGGCTGGGCATCAAAGAAGGCGAGGAAGTCAAACGCTTGTTCGACATCATTCCCTACGACCTGCTGGCCACGGTTTTGTCCTATGGCGCAATTTTTATCGTCGTCGTGATTATTCTCTCCATCGTCAGCCACTTCCTCGCCGAAACCGCGAAAAAATTCGGCCTCGGCGCGATCGACCGCACGCTGGGCTTTATTTTCGGTCTTCTGCGTGGTGTTGTTATTTTAGGACTGCTCTATATGCCGGTGCACCTGTTCGTTGAACAAGACGCCAAAGAGAGTTGGTTCGCAAATAGCAAAACGCAGTTCTATCTCGAAAAAACGTCAGCCTTCCTCGCCGGTTTCCTGCCCGAAGACACGACAAAAGCCCTGAAGGAAGAAGCTGAAAAAATGGAAGATACCAATGCAACACGCAAAAAACTCGAAGAAATCGATCTTCTGAAAAAACAGGAAGACCAACAAGCGACACCGGCCCAACCGGAAAGCAATAATGGTGAAGGCTATAACGATGAGTTTCGTCAAAACATGGACCAGCTCATTGAAGAAAACGCTAAACAATATAACCAGTGACCCGAGAACCTTCCATGCCGCAGCCCGAGAAATCTCTTCCCTTCGACGATGACAAATTCCATGAAGAATGCGGAGTATTCGGCGTTTACGGCTCGGAAGACGCCTCCGCGCTCACCGCTTTGGGACTGCACGCCCTCCAGCACCGCGGACAAGAAGCCTGCGGCATTGTCTGCTTTGATGGCAATCATTTTTATTCCCACAAAGCCCTCGGCCTTGTTGACTCCAACTTCAACGACGCCCGCATCATCGAAAGACTAAAAGGCCACTGCGCCATCGGTCACAACCGCTATTCCACCAGCGGTGAACCGGCCCTGCGAAACGTCCAGCCTCTTTTTGCCGACATGGATTTCGGCGGCTTCACCGTCGCCCATAACGGCAATCTGACCAACGCGCGCACCCTGCGCCAGGAACTCGTCAAACGCGGTTCGATCTTCCAGTCCACCAGCGATACCGAAACCATCGTCCACCTTGTCGCCGTCTCGCGCAAAAAAACCATCACCGACCGCCTGATCGATGCTGTCAAACAAATCAAAGGCGGCTACTCCCTCGTCGCCTGCGCGGAAAACCACCTTTTCGGCGTCCGCGACCCTAACGGCATCCGCCCGCTGGTTCTGGGAAAACTGGGCGACGCATACATTCTGGCCTCTGAAACCTGCGCACTGGATATCATCGGCGCCGAATATGTCCGCGATATCGCCGCCGGAGAAATGGTCATCATCGACGACAGCGGCATTAGCTCCCTTTCGCCTTTCAAAACCGTCAATCCGCGCTTTTGCATTTTCGAATACATCTACTTCGCCCGTCCCGACAGCTTCATGGAAGGACACAGCGTTTACGAAATGCGCAAAAACATCGGCGCCGAACTTGCCAAGGAATCCCCGGTCGAGGGTGCAGATCTCGTCGTCCCTGTCCCCGACAGCGGCGTTCCTTCGGCCATCGGCTTTGCCGAAGCATCCGGCATTCCCTTTGAGCTGGGCATTATCCGCAACCACTATGTCGGCCGGACATTTATCGAACCCACAGACAAAATCCGCCATTTGGGTGTACGTCTCAAACACAACGCCAACCGCGCCTATATCGAAGGCAAAAAAGTCATTCTGGTCGATGATTCCATCGTCCGCGGCACCACATCGCGCAAAATCGTCGAAATGATCCGCGCCGCCGGGGCCAAGGAAGTCCATATGCGCATTTCCTCGCCGCCAACGATCAAAAGCTGCTTCTACGGCATCGATACGCCGTCTTCCGAAGAGCTCTTGGCCTCGCAAAAATCGGTCGAAGACATCCGCAAATACATCAAGGCCGACTCTCTGGCCTATATCTCGATGGAAGGACTCTACCGCGCGGTCGGCGAAACAAAGCGCAACGATAAAAAACCGCAATATTGTGACGCATGCTTTACCGGCGACTACCCGGTCGAACTGGTGGATGAAAACAACCACCGCAATGAAGAAAAAATCACCGACCTGACCGAACGCCAGAGCATGAAACGATAAGCGCATAAAACGTTAAGCACGTACGGCCTTGATAAACCGCCTGATTGCCTGCGTGTCTTTCACCCCTGGCGCGCTTTCAACGCCAGAGGACACATCCACGACCGCAGGCTTTAAAACTGACAAAGCCTGCCCAACATTGTCTGGAGTTAAACCGCCCGAAAGCATCCATGACTTTGAAAAGTTGTGCCCCTCCAGCAAATCCCAATCAAAGCTCTGCCCGGTCCCTCCCGGCAAATGCGCACCTGAAGGCCGCGAATCGAATAACAACCAATCAACGCAAGATTCATAATCCGACACAGGCAGAAAATCCTCCGTTGTGCGAATGCGAAATGCTTTGATCACCGGCAAACCAAACCGCTCCTTGATCTCTCCGATCCGCGCTACGCTTTCGTCCCCGTGCAACTGGATCATATCCAGCCCCGCAACCCGCGCTTCAATGTCCTCATCTGCCGGATCAACAAACAGTCCGACCCGCTGCGCCCGCCCGGCCGCCTGCACGCTCAAATCCTGAAACACATCGTCGCTGATAAAACGCGGAGACGGCGCATAAAACACGAACCCGGAAAAATTCGCCCCGGCCACCAAAGCAGCCTCTAGCGTCTCCGGCTCCGACAGCCCGCAAATCTTGATTTGTGTCATTATCGCTCCAGCTTCGGATTAAACCGCGAATCCTCGCGCGGGATTTCGCCGACATAACTTTCCGTCATAAAACGGGCCAGCGCCGATACATCACCCTCATGCAAACGCAAGCCGATCTCTATTTTCGCCAGCGCGCTCGGCAAAGTCATATACAGCGGAATAATATCCTTTTTCACCATCTTCTTCGCCGACTCATAAGCAATCTTATATTCCGCGTTCACCGGACTAATCACAAAAACAGGAATGCCCTTCTCTTTCGCTGCCTCCACGATCGCATCAACAACACCGTCATACGCCGTGCCCGCACCATAGGAAAACAGTAAAACCGCCCTTATGTCCGGGTCGGACACCTGTCGGGAGACCACCTCCGGATTAAGGCCCAGATTAGAATGCACAATCAGCGTATGGGAAAAATCCCCCGTCCAGATACTCGGCAAAAAAGCAGTCTTGCGGCGGGGCTTCAGCCATTCCGCCAACCGCACGGGATATTCCAGCGCCGAAAAGCTTGTCACATATTTATGCAGCGGCGCGCTAAACGCATTTACTAGCGTATCATCAATCTTAACCGCCGATGTGCCCAACATGGCGTATTCGCCCATTACAATAACAACCTCGGCCATGTCGGCCGCATGTAAAGCCTCAAGCGTAAAAAGAGCATTGCGGAAATTAATTCCCGCATCGCTCATCGGCTCCTGAATCGACTTCTGTCCGCCTGTATAGACAACGGAAAACGGCAACCCCTGCCCCATCATCAAAGACAAAGCTGCCGCGCTGTGCGCCATCGTATCCGTGCCGTGCAAAACCAGGAAACCGAGGAAAGGAACTTTGACATGCGCCCAAACATAGCTCATAGCAATCGCCAGATCATGAATATGGCTGTAATCCATTTGTGGACTATCAAGCTTGAAAGCATCAAGGCCCAACACCTCAAACGTATCTTTCAAATGCGGATCTGTACGAGAAAACACGCCCTCAAAATCAAGGTCGGGTACGCGGATATCGCTCTCCACCTTCATGGAAATCGTTCCGCCCGTGCCGATCGCCGCCACCAGTTTTTTACCCTTTAAAGATTTTTCAGGACAATGATTGAGCGCCCGAACAAACGCGACCACTTTATCAGGATCAATTTTTTGTAAATGCTTCAAATCACCGGGCTCGCGGTAAAGCCCTGATAAAGCCGCCTTAGGAGCCAAAATTTGCGCATCTATCACACTCATTGAATCCCGCCCACAATCGCCCGCGCCGCTTCGGCAGGATCATCGGCGCCCGTAATAGGCCGCCCGACCACCAGATGCGTTGCCCCCAAGCCCAGAGCCTCCTGCGGGCTCATCACCCGTTTCTGATCCCCCAGAGCCGCGCCCGCAGGGCGAATCCCCGGCACCATCAGCTCAAAGTCCGCCCCACACGCCGCGCGCAGCGCCGCAATCTCATGCGAAGAACACACCACCCCGTCCAGACCGGAATCCTGCGCCAACTTCGCCATTTGCACAACGCGCTCAGCCAGACCCGGCTGATAACCAACGGCGCCCAGCGCCGTCTCATCCAAAGACGTCAAAACCGTAACCGCCAAAAGCTTCGTCCGTCCGCCACTCGCCGCTTCACACGCCTCTTTGGCCCCTTCCATCATCGCAAAACCACCCGCCGCATGTACGTTCAAATACGCCGGCGCAAACCCGCGGCAAATACTACGCACAGCCCCCGCCACCGTATTGGGAATGTCATGGAATTTCAGGTCGAGGAAAAGCTGCGTGCCGGTCGGACAAACCGCCATAACCCGCTCCACCCCTTGCGGGCCAAAAGAATTGAAGAACTCCAGCCCCAACTTGATCGCCCCGGTCACAGGCGCAACCTGAGCCGACAAATCGACCGCGCGCTGCAAATCCGGCGTATCAATCGCACAAAAAATCAAGGAATACGAGCCACTCATGCCCTTTTTATGGCAGGGTTTTGTGCCTTAGGCAAGGATGAGATCGGCAAGGCCGGAAAGAACTCCGAAGACGGATTGAAAGCCTCACCCCCGCTTTCTTCTTGCAAACGGCCAAGCTCTTTCTCCAGCACTTTGATCTGGCGCTTTTGCTGACGGCCAAGAGAACGCCCCGCCGATCCGTTCAGCCAGACAAAAAACCCGCCAACCACAAATCCGGCCGCCATAAATCCCAAAGCAATCAGATAAAGAGGGGTTTGAAACGGCTGATGCACAGGGGTCATAGACACATCGACACTATGCATATTCGCCACCGCAAAAACCGTCAGAACTACAACCAGAAAGAAAGCCACCAAGCCACGAATAAAGGCAATCATAATAAAATCTCCCCTAAAAACGGCTCTTATCAAGCATGCAAGAGCCTCTAAAACTTAGGGCCCGAACGAACACGAAAAGACAACCGGGCCCCTACAAAAACCCACACCCCGCCTACAAAAAACACACCACCGAAAATAAATAAAAAACCGACCCGTAGAAAATCGTTCTATGAACTCTCTTGCCCGTTCAAACGCTCGCGCAGGCCTTTCCCTGTCTTAAAAAACGGCAAGCGCTTGGCTTCAACAGAAACAGCAGCGCCTGTGCGCGGATTACGACCCGTACGAGCCTCGCGGTGCTTCACAGAAAATGCGCCAAAACCACGCAGCTCAACGCGGTCACCCTCGGCCAAAGCCTGCGTAATCTCTTCGAAAACCGTATCGACAATGCGCTCGACATCACGCAAATACAAATGAGGATTACGCTCGGCCAAACGGGCAATCAGTTCCGATTTTGTCATCGCACAAAGTCCTTTTTCAAAAAAGCAAGTCTTTAGAAGACCTTACAAATAAACTGAAAGTGAGTCTACACTGCCCTATAAACGCCCCGCCCGTCAAGAAAAACGACTCTTTTTTTCTACAGGCCTCAGGAGTGAACGCTCTGAAAGAAAAAGCTTTTTCCAAAAAAGGATCCATAAGAAAAGCCGCCCTAAACCCAAGGACGGCTTTCCAAAATAGCTAAGATAAAGCCTCTTTAGGACTTAATCCTCTTTGCCTTCCTCGGCTTTCTTCTTAGAGGCGGCTTTTTTCTTGGGCTTTTCTTCTTTCGCGCCTTCTTTTTCTTTCAGAGCCGCGCCCAGAATGTCACCCAAAGACGCACCGGACTCGGTCGAACCGAATTCCTGCATGGCTTGTTTGTCTTCATCAACCTCGCGGGCCTTGATGGACAAGCCAAGCTTACGGGATTTCTTATCAAGCGAAACAATTTTCGCATCGACTTTTTCGCCTACGGCAAAACGATCCGGACGCTGCTCGGAACGCTCACGGGAAAGATCAGCCTTCTTGATAAAGCCCTTCACATCATCATTGACGGAGACTTCGATCCCGCCGGATGTGATTTCAGTCACCGTACAGGTCACAACAGAGCCTTTCTTCAGACCGTCCATAGAGCCTTCGAACGGATCGTTGGTCAATTGCTTGATACCAAGCGCCACACGCTCTTTCTCCGGGGACATTTCAAGGATTTTCACCTTGACCTTATCACCTTTATTAAAGGCTTTCAGAGCCTCTTCGCTCTCATCTTCCCAGGATACGTCCGACAAGTGAACCATACCGTCGATTTCCTCGTCCAAAGCCACAAACAAACCAAATTCGGTGATGTTGCGGATTTCGCCTTCGAGTTCGTCGCCCTCTTTGTATTGGGTAGCGATTTTCTCCCAAGGGTTCGGCTGGCATTGCTTCAGACCCAGAGAAATCCGGCGTTTGTCTTCATCAACTTCCAGAACCTCGACTTCAACTTCCTGAGATGTGGAAACGATTTTGCCCGGATGAACGTTTTTCTTGGTCCATGACATTTCAGACACGTGAACCAGACCTTCCACGCCATCTTCCAGCTCAACAAACGCGCCGTAATCGGCAATGTTTGTAATGCGGCCCTGATGACGGCTGCCCGGAACAAACTTAACGCTGATATCCTTCCAGGGATCGGCTTCAAGCTGCTTCATACCCAGAGAAATACGCTGTGTCTCTTCGTTATAGCGAATAACCTGTACGTCAACGCTTTGACCGATTTGCAGAGCCTCGGACGGGTGGTTAATGCGCTTCCAGGAAATATCTGTCACGTGCAACAGACCATCAACGCCGCCCAGATCAACGAACGCACCGTAATCGGTAATGTTTTTCACAACGCCTTTAAGAACCTGACCTTCCGACAGATTATCCATCAGATCGCTGCGGGCTTCTTCGCGAGATTCTTCCAAAACAGCGCGGCGGGAAACAACGATGTTTCCACGTGCACGGTCCATTTTCAGAATATGGAACGGCTGGGGCGTGCCCATCAAAGGCGTAACATCGCGCACAGGGCGGATATCAACCTGAGAACCCGGCAAGAACGCAACAGCGCCGCCCAGATCCACAGTAAAGCCGCCTTTAACACGGCCAAAGATAACGCCGGTTACGCGCTCGGCTTTGCCGGAGACTTTTTCAAGCTCGGCCCAGACTTCTTCGCGGCGGGCTTTTTCACGGGACAACACGGACTCGCCTTGGCGGTTTTCCATACGCTCGACAAACACCTCGACAACATCGCCGACTTTCAGTTCCGGATCTTCACCGGGCTTGGAAAATTCCTGCAACGGAATACGCCCTTCCGATTTCAAACCAACATCGACAATCGCGAAATCGCTGGTCAAGGCAACGACGGTACCATTGACGACGCTCCCGACAAAACTGTTTTGATCTTTAAGAGATTCATTCAAAAGAGCGGCAAACTCCTTTGAATCCTGATTATCCTGCAAACGTGCAGCTGCTCCTGCCATCTTTTTTATCCTTTAATAATGGTTAGAGTTAACATGTGCCCCAATGGCACGTTTCAAAGATCTATGAGAGAAAAAGCAAAGACTTGATCTAACCACTTAAACCCAGAGCCCGCGACTGCGGGCCGCGCGTAAGCGCGAAGCATGCCCGGCGTTTGAGGGCCCAATTCTCATTCATCGAATGAGAATTGGCATCTAAAGTGACAAGCGCTCTTGAACAATTTTGAGCGCCTTATCAAGCATTTCGGCAGGATCAAGATGGGAGCTATCAATAAGTATCGCATCATCTGCCGGCTTCATCGGTGCCTCCGTACGGGAAGCATCGCGTGCGTCTCTTTCACACATATCCTTCAAAACAGCCGCCTTTGTAACGCTTATCCCTTTGGATTGCAACTCTTTTGTACGCCGCTCGGCCCGCACCTCGTCACTGGCGGTAACAAACAGCTTCACAGGCGCTTGCGGACAAATGACCGTGCCGATATCCCGCCCGTCCAAAACTGCGCCCTCAAAGCCTTCACCGGGATGTGCGGCAAAATCCCTTTGCAAATCCAAAAGCGCCGCCCGCACCGAAGGAATCGCCGCAACTTTCGAAGCCCCACCACCCACATGGTCTTCTTTTAGGATGGGGTTGCCTAGAACATCTGCGCTCCCCCCCGCGCTCCCCGCGTTTCCTTCCTTACCTCCCCCTGTATTTGAATTATGTAAAATATTTATAGAAGGATTAGAAAGCTTAGCCTTGAGGCTCTCTACCCCGGCCAGCGCATCGCCCTCGTCCTCCGGATCGCCGCCTGCCTGCATAACCTCGTACGCCACAGCCCTATAGAGCGCGCCCGTATCCAGATGCGCAAACCCTAACCGCTCGGCCAGCGCACGGGACAAAGTCCCCTTCCCGCTCGCCGCCGGCCCGTCAATCGCAATGACAATATCATTATCCATGTCACTTTCCTAAAACATCACTGGACAAGTTAACAAGCAAAAAACATTTAAATTTACGAACGTAAAAGAATTGACTTCCAAGCAAATTATCTATAGTTCTGAAAAATAAAAATTACGTAACAGAGATTCAAAGACAATGAGTAAATTCCTACCGCCTAAAATAACCATACCCCTCCTAAGCTCAATTTTTTTAGCGAGTTGCGGATCGCCGCCTTCAGAAGAAAACAAACCCTACGCTTCTTACATTCAATCCGAAAATAGCAAAGAAATTTTAGTCCAAAAAGCCTTGGAAACCGGAGGGATGTATTATCTCTGTGACACGCAAGAACACATTGCCAACTTTATTGTCGCTGATGACTACGACAAATATTGTCATACGGGCTCTTGCTCAAGTTATAGCGCATATGAACCTAAAATATTTATATCTTCCAGCCCCTCATCTGAATTCCCTAAAATCATAGATGAACTTTGCAAAAGGACGTACGAAGGCCGCTATACACTATATAAAGTCTCTAATGAGAACATAAAATTGGACGCACCGGAAAATTCAACAGATCCCAAAATCGCAAGATTTGACGATCCCTACTCACAAGAATACGCTTGTCTCGTGAACGTGGATTCAGAATATGAACGATTAGACGGTGTTTGCCTGAAACTATAAATCCATCACGCATCCACCGGACCAATAGCAGCCCCCAGATCATTCATCAATGCGATAAAATTCGGAAAAGACGTCTGGATCGGGCTTCCATCATCCACGCTGATCGGCTCATCGCTGACGCAGCCCAGAACCAAAAACGCCATTGCGATGCGGTGGTCAAGCGCCGTGGCAATCGTCGCACCGCCTCTCGGCGGTTTACCGGTCCCATGAATGGTCAAACTATCCTCGCCCATTTCAAGGCTTACACCGCACGCCTCCAGCCCCTTAGCCACCATCAACAGACGGTCGCTTTCCTTGACCCGCAGCTCAGCCAGCCCGCTCATATGCATTGTACCTTGCGCACAGGCTGCCGCCATGGCTAACGCCGGAAATTCGTCAATCATGCTCGGCACTCGCGCCGGATCAAGCGTAATCCCCTGCAAGGGACGCCCGCCGCGCACCACAATATCAGCCACCTCTTCTCCGGCCTCGACGCGCTCATGTTCGAAACAAATATCCGCGCCCATCTCTTTGAGTGTTTTGTAAAGCCCCGCGCGGCGCTCATTCACACCCACGCGGCTCAAACGCACCTCGGCCCCGTCTATCAACGCCGCCGCCACAGCCGGAAACGCAGCTGAACTTGGATCGCCCGGCACATCCACCGCGCAGGGGCAAAGCTCTTGCTGCCCCAAAAGCCTGATCGCCTGCGCCCCATCCTCAAGATCCTCGACCAAAACCTTGACACCGAACGCACGCAGCATTTTCTCCGTATGATCGCGCGTCGGTTTATCCTCAATCACAGTTGTCGTCCCGCGCGCATTCAATCCCGCCAGCAAAACCGCCGACTTCACCTGCGCCGAAGCCACCGGCAAACGGTATTCTATGGCCAGAACATCGCGCGCGCCCTTGACGCTCAGCGGTAAACGCCCGCCTTCGGATGCCTCAAATTCCGCGCCCATCATCTCCAAAGGCTTGATCACCCGGTTCATCGGCCGCTTTGAAAGAGAGGCATCCCCGGTAAAACGCGCTTCAATATCATGCCCGGCCACCAGCCCCATCAAAAGTCGCGTAGACGTCCCGCTATTGCCCATATAAAGGGGCGCTTCGGGCTGTTTTAATCCGCCCACACCCACGCCGTAAACCCGCCACAGCCCATCAGAGCACTTTTCGATATCCGCGCCCATTGCCCGCATAGCCTCGGCGGTGCACAGAACATCTTCACCCTCCAGAAGGCCGCTAATCATCGTCTCGCCCACCGCCAGCGCCCCGAACATCAACGCCCGATGCGATATGGATTTATCGCCCGGAACCTTGACCGCTCCGGCAAAAGATGTCGTTTTTTTGGAAATTAAAGAAGATATAGCGCTCATACCTGCCTTTATAGGCAGACAGTCCAATAAAGACAATGCAAAATCTTATGAAGAGAAGCTCGAAAGCTTGCCGTTATAATTTTTGGCAAACTCGATAAAATCGCCCGCCGGAACAGGCCGTGAATAACGGAATCCCTGCACCTCGTCACATCCTTCTTTCGTCAGGAATTTCTCGTGTTCAATCGACTCCACGCCTTCCGCAATCACCTTCAAGCCCAGCGCCCGCCCCAAAGCAATAATCGTGCGCGCAATTGACGCATCATCCTGATCGTTCAACGCATTACGAATAAAACTCTGGTCAATCTTCAACCGGTCGATCGGAAACTGCCGCAAATAGGACAGCGAAGAATAGCCCGTCCCGAAATCATCAATCGCCAGCTCTACACCGATCGCATGTAAATTCTGTAACGTCTGGATCGTGTGCTGGATATCATCCATAAACACGCTCTCCGTCACTTCCAGCTCCAACTTATGAGCGGGCAAACCGACCTCATCGAGCAACTGCTGCGTAAAGCCGCAAATATCGCTCTGGATAAATTGCGAGGCCGACACGTTCACGGCAATCCGGATATCAACACCATGCTCGTCTTTCCAGCTCTTGACCATCTCGCAAGCCTCGCGCATCACCCACTGCCCGATCGGCACAATCAAACCCGATTGCTCGGCCACCGGAATAAAGACGCCCGGCGATATAAAGCTACCGCCTTCCTTGGAATTATCCGGCTTCCACCAGCGCAGCAAAGCCTCGGCCCCGATCAATGCACCGGATTTAAGATCAAACTGCGGCTGATAAAACAGTTCTAGTTGATCGTGCTCCATCGCATCGCGCAAATCACGCAGCATCTGGAAACGCTGCTGCACAGCCCGGTCGAAATCCTCGGAATATTCTTTGATAATATCCCGGCCCTCTTCCTTGGCCCGGTTCAGCGCAATATCGGCATTTTTCAAAACCTGATCCGGATCCGTTCCATCATCAGGGAACGTTGAAACCCCGACAGAAGCGCGCACCTGAAAACTCTCGTTAAACACCATAAACGGCTCAGCGCGCACAACATCCATAACCCGCTCGGCAACATCGCGTGCAGACACCACATCCCCGCTCAACGGCATCATAATGAAATATTCATCCTCTCCTGAGCGCGACACCACGGCCGTCTCGGGCATGGCCGCGCGCAAACGACGCCCCACACCGCGCAAGATCGCATCGCCGATATTATGCCCCATAGAATCGTTAATATCCTTAAAATGGTCAAGATCCAAAGCCACAACAGCAAAACGTGAAGCCTTCGCTTCACCGCCTTCGCGTGCCCGCTCAGCCAGACTTTGCAAAAACAAAATCCGGTTCGGCAAACCCGTCAGCGTATCGTAGTAGGCCAGCTTGTGGATTTTATCCTCGGCCGCACTCTTAATATGCTTCAGATTCACCGCATTCTGACGAATCAGGTTATGCGCAATATCGATCGCCCCGCCAATCTCGTCATTCGGATCAAACGGCGATTCGGGCAAATCCGGATCCTCCGGATTGCGCGCGGCTTCCTGCAAAGAACTGCGTATAAACAAAATAGGCTCCAAAAGCCAATGCCCGAGCGCAATCATAAGCACCGTTGTTACAAAAGCCGACATCAAAAGCATGATCAAAATCGTTTGCATGACAAAATCGAAAAGCTGGCCTTGAACATGCGAGGAATCCATCCGCACGACCATATAGAAAGTCCCCGACGGACTGGGAACGGTCGACACGAATTCATAACGCCCATAATCAGCGCTGCGGTAGGTTTTACGAACATTATTCTGATCAAAAAGCGTCGTCACCGGCATTTCGCCGTAACTTTTGATCAACACAAGAGAATCATCGGTCAAACCGGAACCGTAGACCGTCACACCGCGCAAACGGGTCAGTAAAAAAAGTCGGCCCAATGACATTTCTTCCAACGGAGAAGTATACATATCCACTTTTTTAAGATTAACTAAAGGCACAATAAACGAATGCCCGCTTTCGCGCAGCTCATCAAGCTTTTGCGTTTCAAAACGGTGCATACTTGAAAAGTTCAAAATACAGGTCTGAACCAGCAAAATCGTCATAAACGCCGACAGCGTAATGCGCCAGCTAATTTTGCTCTTCCAGATATGTACGGAAGAGGATAAAAACTTTCTCTTATAAAGCTTTTTCGCTTCTTTATTTGCTTCGCCCACGTCAGATACAGATCCCGTAGTGGAAATTCCAGAGTAAGATGTCATTCGATTTTTCACACACGCACTTTGAAACAAGTATTCACTATATTATCATTGATGTACACGGCTAATGTTTTCAAATCCCCTGCAAAAACACCAAAATATAAGCACAAAAGTACATTTAATTATTGTATGCTTATAAAGCTTAACAGGGTTTTAAAAGTTTAAATTTTTATGTAAATTATTCGAGTACAAAAAGTGCTTATACCTTACGCCCGTGCACAAGCATTTTCCGCCCATCCATAAACGTACAGGCAAAAACATACTCATCCCCCCCACCCTTTATTTTCAATAACTTAACCAAATCTTCGGCCTTTTGTGGAAAATTCCGCACAGCCAGATTAGCCCGTGCAAAAGGCAACGCCTTTGCCTTGGCTGGATACACCTCGCAAACCTCAAACACCCGCCCCGGAAACCCTTCAACCAAGCTTTCCGATGTATAAAGATGCGTATGCTCATGCAGCTTTTTTAACCCCAAACGCACGGCTAGAGATTTAAAAGCGCCCGCCTTCTGAAAGGCAGGCCCCGGCTCGTATAAATAGGCAAGCGGCAAGCTATATTCGCACACCGCCGCACTTTCCATGCCATGCGTAAATTCAAAAGACCCAAGCGCGCCCCCCTGATCATCGATCCGCACAGCCCGCACAGGAATATCGTCCGGCTCCAAATTTTGTGCCTGAGATGTCAGAAGATACAGAACCTCCTTACACTCGCCGCGCCACTCGACAACATGCACCGCACTGACGCATCCCAAAACACGTATAGCTTCACGAATATCGAGCATAGGCGAGGTTTTCAGCATAACCACACCCGC
Organism: Alphaproteobacteria bacterium; assembly: GCA_020443075.1. GTDB lineage: Bacteria > Pseudomonadota > Alphaproteobacteria > Micavibrionales > Micavibrionaceae > TMED27. Next base: position 13,231 of record JAGRIU010000007.1, on the reverse strand, counting down.
CCGCTCCAATAACGCAGGCAACAAAGACAGAATATCCGGACTACAGGACTCCAGCCTGTATTTACCCTTTTGTCCTGCATCACGCCGCTGTGGATCCACATAAACAAAATCAACCGGCTTCATGGTTTGAACATACATCTCAGCCTCGGCGTGAACGACCTCGACGCGCCCCTCACAAAGCAGCCCCAGATTATGCGCCAGAAGAGCCGCGGCCTGTGCATCGCGTTCCACACAAACCCCGCGTTCAAAAACCTGCCCCAAAGCCCAGCTATCAACGCCCATGCCACCGGTCAAATCGGCAAAACGCTCTCCCTTCACCAACCCGGCCTTATACAGCGCCGTGGCCGCCGAAGACGCTTGCTCCACAACAAAAGACGGGGGAAAAACAAGAGCTTTTGCCTCTTCAAACCACTGCGGCACTTTTTTACGCGCTTTTTGCCGCGCCTTGATCTGCTCTAGCACAGCACGGTAATCCCACGCCGCATCCGGCGCTTTTTTTAGCGCCAGCGCCGCCACATCATCCGTCTCATGCGTACGAATGAATATCTGAATATCTTTATCTAAGAGCCTTTGCCAATCCATGAAAATTAAGGTAAATCATAACCCATGAAATTAGAACTCCCTTATTGGTACGATCTGCACACACATCTAAGACAGGACGAGTTGTTAGGGCCTTTAGTGCAAGCCCAACTGGATAGCGCCTGTGCGGGCGTTCTGGCCATGCCCAACACAAAACCGCCCGCAGCCAAAATCTTCAAAACCGACTCCCTGCCTTACCTGAGCCTTGAAGAATACCGCGAAAACATCACAGCCGCAGGCGGAGACGCTTTGCAAGCTCTCATCACCCCACTTTACCTGACCAAAGACACAAGCCCCCGGATGATTGAAGAACTGGCCGAAACACATCAATATCCGGCCTGTAAATATTATCCGCCGCACGGCACGACAGGCGCAGACTTCGGCTACCCGTTCGAAAATTTCATGGAAAACGGCGTTTTTGAAGCCATGCAGGATCGCGGCATAACCTTGTGTATTCACGGCGAGCAGCACAGCCTCAAAGGCGCGGAATATTTCGACAAGAACACCAGCGCCGAAGATGTTTTCTACCACCAGCGCCTACCCAAAGCTCTCGATAAATTCCCGAACCTCAAGATCGCCTGCGAACACGTCACCACGAAAACTGCCGTCGATTTTGTCCTCGGCGCCCCGGCCCACATCAAAGCCTCCGTCACGCCGCAACACTTGCTCTACACCGTCGGCGATTTGCTACAAGGGTGCAAATATCATCTCTATTGCCTGCCATTGCTCAAATTCGAAGAAGACCGCGCCGCCATCCGCAAAGCGCTCATCGATCCGGCCAACACAAAATTCTACGCCGGAACCGACAGCGCCCCGCACACCCAAAAAGCCACGCCTTGCGGCTGCGCGGCCGGATGCTTCACCGCTCACATCGCCCCTCAGCTCTACGCCCAAGGTTTCGAAGAAGCGGGCCTTGATCTTTCAAAACCGGAAAACCAAAAAACTTTCGAGAATTTCCTCTGCCATATCGGCCGTGAATTCTATGACCTGCCCTTACCGGAGCAAACCTTCACACTGGAAAAGACACCGTCAAAGATAGATCTCCTTCAAACCCCTTCAGGATCGCTCACCCCACTCCCCCTCGGCCTCGGCCACAGCGAAATCCCGTGGAAATTAGAGCTTTAACCCAATAGCAAACAGATTTTTGTCGTGGACAGGCACGAAGAGCGCAGCGTAGTTAACCTACGTAAGCGATGAGTAAAGCCGCCACGACGAAAATATGGGCGCTATTTCTCGCCAATCATCGTCAGAAAACGCATCTGCGCGGCCTGATCGTCCTTTAATTTCCCGATAAAGGTCGTCGTCACCGTCGAAGAACGGCGCTTTTTCACGCCGCGGATCGACATGCACTGATGATCGGCATCGATATAAACTGCCACGCCCTTGGGCTGAAGCACCCGGTCGATCACCTCGGCAATCGCAACCGTCATATTTTCCTGCGACACCAAACGCCGCGCGTAAATATCAACAATCCGCGCCAGCTTGGAAATGCCCACCACTTTCTCATCCGGCCAGTACGCCACATGCGCCACACCGTTAATCGGCACCATATGATGCTCGCAATGAGAGGTAAATTCTATATCCTTCACCAGAACAATATCGTCGAATCCTTCAATATCTTCGAACGTCTTGGCCAGTTCATCTTCCGCATTCAAGCCATAACCATCGAAAAATTCGTCATAGGCCCGCACGACCCGCGCCGGCGTATCAAGTAATCCCTCGCGCTTCGGGTTCTCCCCGATATAGCGCAAAAGCGTGCGCACGGCCTCTTCGGCCTGAGCGCGATCAGGGCGTTTGTTTGAGCCTGGTTTTTCGTCGCAGGGCATATCGACGATTTTGGATGAAACCATTTGAAAAATCCTTTTGTTTCGTGTTTTCTAACCTCAAGCTTTCAAGATTTCCAGTAAAAAACGAGAAAAAACGATAAATATGGCCGCGCTGACCCTTTTCAACTCTCTGACCCGCAAAAAAGAAGCCTTCGAACCGCTCGATAAAAACAATGTACGTCTGTACGCTTGCGGCCCGACGGTTTACAACTACGCCCACATCGGCAACGCGCGCATGGCTGTGGTTTTCGACACACTCACCCGCGTCCTGCGTACGCTTTATCCAAAGGTCACATACGTCTCCAACATCACCGATGTTGATGACAAAATCATCGCCGCCCACCGCGAAACCGGACAGCCTATTGAGACTATCACCGAGAAATACACGAAAATCTATAACGAGGACATGGCCAGCCTTGGCGTCGCCCCGCCGGATATCCAGCCCCGTGCCACCACCCATATCGGCGAGATGATCAAAATCATTGAAGACCTTATTGCAAGAGACCACGCCTACGCCGCAGACGGCCACGTCCTGTTCCATGTCCCGTCATTCCCAGCCTATGGCGGCCTGTCGGGGCGCAGCCGCGACGAACAAATCGCCGGCGCCCGCGTCGAAGTCGCGTCATACAAAAAAGATCCCGCCGATTTTGTACTGTGGAAACCCTCTGGCGCAGATGAACCGGGTTGGGACTCTCCTTGGGGATACGGCCGCCCCGGCTGGCACATCGAATGCTCGGCCATGAGCGCAAAACATCTCGGCCTGCCCTTTGACATCCATGGCGGCGGTGCGGACCTGAAATTCCCGCACCATGAAAACGAAATCGCCCAGAGTTGCTGCGCCTCCGGCCATGAAGACGACCTCTCGGCCTTCGCCAAAGTCTGGGTCCATAATGGATTTGTCACCGTCGAGGGCGAAAAAATGTCCAAATCTCTTGGCAATTTTACATTGGTCCATGACATTCTCGAAGATTATCCCGGCCCGGTCATTCGCCTCGCGCTGCTCTCGGCCCACTACCGAAAACCGCTCGACTGGACACAAAAAAGATTACAAGAGGCACAAAGGCTATCTGAAAAAATAGCAGATATCTTCGGCGCACTGGATGCTATTGAGTGTGATCCTTCAGTCACAAGTGCAGACGCAGATATACTTGCGGCCCTCTGTGATGATTTGAATACCCCTTTGGCCTTTTCAAAACTTAATACGCTGTTGAGTAAGATCGACCTTGCGATAACAAATCCAAAAATTCCCCATAAGACGTTGGCTGAACTAAAATCAATTTTATATAATTCAACGCAGATTTTGGGGATTGGAATTGTTGATCAAGGAGTAAAGGAGGAGGCTGTAGACGAAGCGCTGCAAACTGAAATCGAAAAACTCCTCACCGAACGCACCGCCGCCAAAGCCGCCAAAAACTTCGCGCGCGCCGATGAAATCCGCGACGAACTCAACAAACAGGGCATCGAAATCATCGACACGCCAGAAGGCCCGAATTGGCGCAAAACATAGCCGTCTAACGCGCAATCAAGACTTTGTAATAGAAATACCCCAAACCCGGCCCCGCATTCAGAGAAGAATGATAAAAACACGCGCTCGTATTTTCGAGCGCCAAAGCCAAATTTGTAGCCAACGGATTATAATTACCCTGAAACTTTTCACCTAAAAACGTAGAGCCACCAACAGATGGAGGAGAACCTGAAGGGTTATCAACACCCAAAAGATCATTTATTTTGATACAAACCTCTTGCTTCACCCACGGCAAGACAATCATCAACTCAGCATCATCCAGTCCATTTCCCGCGCAATCGTTGCTCCCTATCCCAACATTACGAACACACGTACGCCGCGGAAAAAACCACTGCCCGTACAAATTAGCAGCATTCACAAAAGTCGTCGCCGCAGCCGAAGCCTGATCCAATCCTTCCGCATTCGGCGCGATATAATTAACCCCACCACCGGACGGACTAAAAATCTTGCACTGTTCATCCGTGCAGTTCGCATTCGCATACCCGCCCACCGCACTGTTTTCAAAACTAATCTGCGTATCTTCAAACCCGCGCAGCCGCGTCTGCGCCACCGCTTTGGCCACCACATCGGCATACTCTAAAATTTCCGTAGCCACCAACCGCGTCTTTTCCGCGCTCAAACTCTCCGCTCCGCCGCGGCTGCCCTGCATCACGGCAAAAGACAGCGCCGCCAGCATCACCACAGCGATCAATATAAAAAACAAGGCATTTCCCGATTCAAAAGAACGTTTCATAATCAAAACTATACCTGAGCTATAAAGGCTTTAAAATCATCCATCTGGCTTTTGAGAATATGAGCCGGTAAAACCTGCGCACCCTTGGCCGCCAGCGTCAAAAAGACCGCCCGCCCGCTGCCGATTTCTATCGTTTCCTGCAAACCCAGCCCCAAAACAGGTTTTTCCAAAGCCTCGCCACGCTCCAAAGCCTCTTCAACCGCACGCCGCTTGGCTTGCTCACCTTCCGGTAAATCTGCCGCAAACTTGAGCGATCCGTCCGGCAAAAGCCACTCGAAACTATACAAAGACAACCGCCAACTCTCCAAAACCCGCGCCACATCAACATCCGCCGAAACAAATGCCTCTGGCCGTGCCAGCGCCGCAGAATTGTCGATAAATTCAGGCTCTTTATTCATCCCGCCCATTATTAACCATTGTAAGACGATTGAAAATTGATTTATTCTCTAACCCACAGAACAAAAAGGAAAGCACCGTTTCCATGAATCAGACGAACCAGACAAACTCGGCCCATAATACTCCTGAAACAATCATCGTCGATAATAACGCTGATGAAGTTGCTTGTGACGGCGGTGGCGGCGCATTGGGTCATCCCCTGGTTTATTACAGCTTCGACGGACAGGACCGCGTCGAATGCGGCTACTGCGACCGCGTCTTCATCAAAGAACGCGCAGCATAATAACGCCTCTCCTTCTGAACTTGACCTTCTTTAGAGAAAGCCTATATGCTTTTTATGCGTGATGCCGTCGATCGGGTCACACACAAACATAGACGCTCGCTTTAGAAAAGGAGTATGAAACATGGATACAGGACGCGTAACCCTGTTCGATAGCCCGTTATTTCTGGGTTTCGATCATTTCGAAAAAACCTTCGACCGCCTACGCAAAGCCAACGAAGGTTACCCCCCCTACAACATAGAACAAATCGGCGAAAGCGGCCTTCGCATCACACTGGCCGTCGCTGGCTTTTCCATGAATGACCTTGATGTGGAAACCGAAAACAACCAGCTCGTCATTCGCGGAAAACACATCGAAGAAGAAACAGCGCAAGAGCAAGAACGCATTTTTCTGCATCGCGGCATCGCCGCCCGCCAATTCCAGCGCAATTTCATTCTCGCCGATGGCGTCGAGGTCACCGGCGCATCCTTGAACAACGGCCTGCTGCACATTGAGCTTCAGCGCCTCGTCCCCGAAGCGAAAATCCGCAAAATCGAAATCGCCGATCAGCCCGTACAAGAAAAAATTCCGCAAGCAATCGACGTAGAAGAGACTTCTAAAAGTAAAAAAGGCAAATAATTTCAAGAACTCTGCATTTTTTTGCGGACTTTTATTAGGAAAATCAATTATACTAAGCATGCACGATAACGAGGGAACGAACGCAGTGAGAAATAATCAGGACATAAATCAAAATATCGCTGAACAAGAAAATCTTGAAATCCTTAAAAACATCACGACGCAAGACTTTCTCGCATTGGGCATCAGTGATATGGCTTATATACGCAAAAAAATGGAAAACGGCCGTGCCATTTATGCAATTCATGCTGCCGATGGTACGCCCTTATCCATCATGGATAGCGAAAACGAAGCGGTCAGCGCCATATTGCAAAACGACATGGACGTCGTCACGCGTCACTAAAATTTCCGAGAAAATACAATCTTAGAGAAAAAACGGATGGCTCGATTTTGACGGCCATCCCATCGCCTTTTTAAGCCGCCATCAACCAGCCGCCGCCGGAATCCATCAAGAGCGAACGCACAGCCGCTTCATCGTCAGCACCCAGCAACTTTTCATGCAAAGCATTATCTTTCAACAAACGCGAGACCCGTGACAACCGGCGCAGATGATAGGGTCCGTCGCGCTCTGGCGAAATGACCAGACCCATGACGCGCACAGGCTGGCTATCCAGCGCATTAAAATCAACGTCATGCTTTAACGTTGCGACAATCACAACCGGTTTGGCCGAACCCGGAATTTTGATATCCGACAAGGCCAGCCCGCCACCGACCCCGGACGGCATCGCGCGCTCACGCGCCATCAAAGCCTGATAAACAACATCCGCCCCGATCTCTAAAACAGGCGCCGCAGCCTCAGCCATATGCATAAAAATCTGAGGCACGCTCACAAATTTAAGCCGAGAAAACACAAGATCAAAACTCAGATATTGCCCGAAATTCTCCATACAAACACAACTTTAAAAAAAATTGATACACTTTTTTCAAAGGCGTATGTACCTGTTTACAAAAACCGCGTCCAGAAAAAAAATGCACGCACCGCAACATTAGAAACACCGCATAAAACCATAGAATATAAGAAAATTTCCTCTAAATACATTTCCAATACCTCCCTCGGTATCAAAAATGCATTAGACCCCCGTTTCGATCAAAAAAACGGAGGTCTAAAAAAATGTGAAAAAAGATTCTAAAAACAGAAAAACGCTAATCCTGATTCTCCGGATCGACCCAGCCGACATTCCCGTCGCTGCGCTTATAAACCATGCTCAGACCGCCATGACTTCCGTTCCGGAACATCAAAGCCGGCTCACCGGACAGGTCCAGACGCATCACCGCTTCGGACACGCTCATCGTCTCGATATCCTTGCTCATTTCGGCAACGACAATAGGCTCATCACTAATAGAAGCCTCCGGCGTCTCATCATCCTGCTCGGGCACAGCCGCCAGAACATAATCCCGAGCTTTCACAATCTCGCTTTCCGGCGTTTGTTCCAGACGCTCGTGGTGATCACGCAGCTTCTTTTTATACCGCCGAAGCTGCTTGCCGACTTTCGTTGCCGCCGCTTCAAAAGACGCATACGGATCAGCATCCGTCGCATCGGCCACCACCATGATATTCTTACCCAACTGAATGGAAACATGCGCCTTTGTGCGCGGGTGTCCGTGCCCCTCACGCGAAAAAGTCACGGTCGCGAATGTCGCGTGATTGAAATATTTCTGGTTGAGGTCCTCCAGCTTGTCTTCTACGTGTGTACGCAAAGAGTCGCCAACGTCGATTTGCTTTCCATGAACATTAAGTTCCATAGCTGTATCCTCTTCATATTTTACAAGATAGTTATGCTTCTAATATAGCACGCCTGAGGTTTAACGGCGAGTGCCGAAGCACAATTTAATCAAAAAGTTTTCATCTAAAAAAAACCTATAATCTTTTCAATTTTCTTTTTCCCAAGGCACGAGGAGCGCAGCGTATAATAAATACGTAAGCGACGAGTAACGCTGTGAAAAAGGAAAGGGAAAAGATTATAAAAGATGCTTTTTCTCTTTGCGCCGCTGCACAGAAGACCCGATATGCATCGCCTCGCGGTATTTTGCCACCGTCCGGCGCGCCAGATCAATGCCTTCATCTTTCAACATCGCCACGATCGTATCATCGGACAGAATTTTCTTCGGATTCTCGGCATCTATCAAAGCCTTGATCCGCGCCTTGATCGCCTCAGCGCTATGCGCTGTTCCGCTCTCGCTGACCAAGGCCGTTGAAAAGAAATATTTCAGCTCGAAAATCCCGCGCGGCGTCCCGATATATTTATTCGTCGTCACGCGGCTGACCGTGCTTTCATGCATCTCGATCTCGGCCGCAATATCCGACAGTTTCAACGGCTTGAGAAACTCGATCCCGTAATTAAAAAACCCGTCCTGCTGCTCGACAATCTCCGCCGCCACCTTCAAAATTGTTTGCGCACGTTGATCCATCGCCCGCACCAGCCAGTTTGCATTTTGCATCTGCGTATTGAGATACTCTTTATCCTTTTTCTGCGTCGCACTACCCATGACCTGCGTATAATAGTCCTGATTAACCAGCACCCGCGGCAATGTCTCCGCATTCAGCTCCACCCGCCAGCCCCCGCCGAGGTTCTTCGGCAAACGCTTCATCAAAACATCGGGAATCGCCGTTTGCACCACCAGATGATCAAACTCCGCAGCCGGACGCGGATTGAGAGACTTAATCTCCTCGACCATATCGCGCAGATAAGTCTCGTTCACCCCGCACACCTCGGCCAACCCCTTAAAATCGTGATCGCCGAGCATGGATAAATTCTCCAGCAACGCGCGCATCGGCGCATCAAGCTGCCCCAATTCATCAAGCTGCAGCGCCAGACATTCGGCCAGATCACAGGCAAAAATCCCGGTCGGATCAAACCCCTTCATGCGGGAGAGCAAACGCTCGACCCGCTCAGGCTTGCAGCCCAATTTCTCCGCCAGCACATCCGGCGTTTCGCGCAAATAGCCCGCCTCATCCAGCCGGTCGATCAACATCGCCCCGACCATCCGGTCACGGTTATCATCGAATGTTAAATGCAATTGCTCGGCCAGATGCTCACGCAACGTTTTCTCCGCTGACATCCGGTTTTCAAAGGAGTTTTCGATATCTTCAAACTTGGAATTTCCACCCGCCCCGATATCGGTCATCATCGAACCTGGATCAAAATCATCATTGGTGTTCGAGCTCTCGAACGCGGCTTCCACCTCGTCTTGCCCCTCATCCGCAGACGGTCCGGCCTCACCTTCAACCTCGTCCCCGCTAGCCGGATCGCGCTCGTCTTTTTCCAGCAAAGGATTATGCGCCAGCTCTTCCTCCACCAGTTCCGAAAGCTCGACATTACTGAGCTGCAGCAGCTTGATCGCCTGCTGCAATTGCGGCGTCATAACAAGATTCTGGGATTGCTGTAATTTGAGGCTCTGAGAAAAAATGCTCATGCTACCATTGTAACATGAGCACAGGCATAAGAATGAAAATTTTTATAGTTATTTAGCTCACACTCACTCTATTAAATCTTATGTCGGGCCTATGGCCTCTTTTGTATTTTTTAAGTGAAAGGTTCCACCAAAAACCGGACTTTTACCGAACTTCAGGCTTCCAGTGGAACCTCCCCCTCCCTGCTTATTTCTATGCCGGGGCCGCGCTTGCCTGAACGGTTGCCGTAGCCGGCGCAAAATCGTAATTGAAAACCTGCGAAACTTTTTTCCAAATAGCCCGCAAAATAGGTTTGATAAGACCGGAACGCTCATTAAAGCTCTGCTTCATAACGCCCTTATCTTGTCCCAGCTTCATTTTACCAAGACCTGTTGCTGCTGGTGATGCTCCTAATATGCTCATTTCTCAAACCCTCCTTAATACTTCGAGTTTTGAATTTAAATTTCATGTTGGCTTGAGGACGAACATAGAGATAAAAAATTAAAAAATAATTATTGCGCTATGGAAATTATAAACTTTTTCAAATCGATCTAAAACGCGCAGAAAATATAGACTTTGACAGAAATAAAAATAAAAACGCGCAAAAAAATATTTTGGCGTTTTTTAAAAAAATTAAAAAAATTTTGAAAAAAATTAAAAAAAAATCAACCCGCCGCAGCAACCACCGACTCAATTTGAACCACAGGATGAAAATCCTGAGCGCTACGTTGCTGATGTTTATGCTCGCAAAATTTTTCGATCAACGGATGACTCGCTGCGGCAATAAAAGACGCCAGCAATCCCGCAGCCACGCGTTTTGTTAAAGAATCCGATTTTGTCCCGCGCTTTTCAATACGCTCTTCGGCTTTGGCCTTCATATACTCATAAGTGTGTTCTTGCGGTACGCCGCAAGCCATGTCCTTATTCCCCAAAAGAGACGTCGCCAGCGCCCGGCTTTCGTTCATCACCTCTTCTTCGACGGCGCGGCGCTGTTGCATTTTCCGGTTAAACCCTGCAGCCGCTAAAAACGCAGCGCCGAACGAAACCGCCGTAGAAGCCAGATCCAGTGGACTCCCTCCGCCAAGAAACAACGTATGCAACGCCGCCGGCGTCCCGAGAATTCCCGCCAGACCTTTAAAACGCTCTTCCTGCAAATGCTGGCGCTCTTGTCCGGCCCGCTCGGCCACTTTGTTATAATGATCAACAATCAGGGCTTTATCCTGACACACTTCGCCCTTATGAACAGGCGCTTTCAAGGCCGTATCCATGCTTTAGTCCCCGTAAAATTAAGTTAAATTTTCCCTTGTTAATTTGCATCATATGTATAATGCGTTAACAAATGGTTAAAACACGTCAAAAAACAGAGGGAAAGTAGAAAAACAAGGCCTTACAGCACAAACCCTTCACCCAGATAAACCCGCCGCACATCCTCATTCGCGACAATATCTTCAGCGCTGCCATGCATGAGAACCTTCCCGTCATGCAAAATATAGGCATGATCAACAATCCCCAGACAGTCACGCACATTATGATCGGTAATCAAAACCCCGATCCCGCGCTCTTTCAAATGTGCAATCAACTCGCGGATCTCGGCAACGGCGATCGGATCAATCCCCGCCAGCGGCTCATCCAGCAAAATAAAATCAGGCCGCGCCGCCAAGGCCCGCGCGATCTCAACGCGCCGCCGCTCCCCGCCCGACAAGGCAGGCGTCGGCGTCCGGCGCAAATGCTCGACCCCGAACTCGCTCAAAAGCTCGTCCAGCAGAAATTCCTGATCCGCCATAGAAATATTCTGCATCTCGATCACCGCGCGCAGATTATCCTCGACATTGAGGCCGCGAAAAATCGAGGATTCTTGCGGCAAGTACCCGACCCCCATCAAAGCGCGGCGATACATCGGCAGCGCCGTAATATCCTGCCCGTCCAGAATAATGCACCCGCCATCAGCCGGAATTAAACCCGTCGTAATATAAAAGCACGTCGTTTTCCCCGCCCCGTTCGGCCCCAAAAGCGCCACCGCTTGCCCGCGCTGGATGGAAAAGCTCACATCGCGCAAAACAGGACGCTTCTTATAGCTCTTGGAAAGGTGCTCGACATAAAGCCCTTTGCGGACTTCTTTAAGCTTCGGTGTTTTGAGAAAATCCTGAGACGTCATAAATCAAAGGCCGTTTAATGCAGTTTACTCAACGCCAACCGTACGCCCAGCGCCATCAAAAGTCCACCACAAACCCTATCAAACCATCCGGAAATCGCGGTAAAGCGCGCGCGCACTTTGGCGTGCGTCAACACAATAGATAAACCGGAAAACCAGAGAATTTCGACCATAACGGACGTCGTCCCATACAGAACCAGAACACCGGAGGACATACCGGGCTGCAAAAACTGCGTAAAGATCGCGCCAAAGAAAATCACGGCCTTGGGATTAAGCAAGTTCGTCAAAAACCCGTGCTTAACGGCTTTAAAGACAGAAAGAGACTTTTGCCCGCCAACCTGCATCGTTTGAATTTCAGCGGCCTTGCCGCCATGCAATAGAGCCTTCGCCCCGATAAAAATCAGATACGCCGCCCCCGCATATTTAATAATATTAAACAGCAACACCGACTGCGAAAGCACGACCGCCAACCCGCACAGCACAAAAACCACATGAGCTCCGACGCCCAGCCCGAGCCCGAGCGCTGTATATACGCCCGCGCGCCGCCCGTACATCATCGCATTACGGGTTGCGACAATAAAAGCAGGCCCCGGCGACATCGTCGCGGCCAACTGAACAGAAGCAAAAATCAACCAAAGAAGAAAAAAATCCATAGAAGCCAATGTAGAACCTTTGCTAAAAAAAACCAAATAAATTAAGGCGTATCTTGAGAATCCGGATAAAACACCCCGCGCACACGCCCGCCTTGTGACGAAGCTCCAGAAGAGGAGTCCCCGGATGTCCCAGAAGAGCCATCCCCGAAAATCCGGCTGATATTCGTTGTCAAATCCACATCCGCGCGCGCGCCTTCCAAAATATTCGGCCCGCGCTCGATTTTAACCCCGCCGCTCATCTCGGCCTTGTTTGTGCCCGAACGATAAATCGCATACGCCCCGCGAATAACCTCGCTCGGCGTTGTAATCACCACATGGCCTTTGGCCTCGAGAATATCGAGAACCCGCTGCCCTTGCGCATTCTCTTTAAACAGGGCCGAAATCTCGTCCGCCTCCAGCGTATCCACGCCGCCGCCTTCAGGCTTGGGCCGCACAACCTTGGCCCGCCCGATCGCATTCACGCGCCCTTCCGCTACGTAATATTCGAAGCGTTCATCCGCCGTCACTGTTTGATCCGGCGAAACCAGCTTCAAACCCTCACCCGTCAGCGTCGCCAGCCCGGCGTCCAGATCATACACCGCCACATCGCCATAAGCCTTGCTGTCCTGAGAACTCAAAACAACATCGCCTTCGGCGCGCATTTTATAAATCTCCATACTGGAGGTCTGGCCTTTACGGTAATCCGCCGTCAAAGTCTGCCCGCGCACCGAAGAAGCCCCTTGCGAAGCGACCACATCGCCTGTCGCAATAAAGCGGTTATCATTACGGTGCCATTCCATCGTCTTTTGCGCATCAATCACAATCGGCTCTTTGCGATGGGTGCTGAGGCCCTTTTCCGATAGCGCATCATCTTGCGCCCACACCGCCTGCGCCGAAAAGATGACTAGCAATGCTGCAAAAATAAATCCGGCAATCATTCTCATGGCATTATAACCCCTAAACTTTGTTCCTGACCGACCAGCTCCAGATGCGCCGGTCCCTGAAAAACCAACAACCCCAGCCCCTGATCCGCCTCCAGACCTTTGGCATCTAAAACACCGGCAGGCCCCTGCACACGAACATCGAGATCCGTGCGTGCTT
>JAGRIU010000006.1 GCA_020443075.1 Alphaproteobacteria bacterium | reverse complement strand
TTCACGGACAATCCGTCCTTTGCCGATCTCGATCGACTGCGCATCTTCGGGGATATCTACGCCCGTGCCTTCGCCGCGCGGATATCTAAGAGCAATCGGCCCTTGATCATAGCTGGCCGACGTGGCGATCATACGCGCCAGCTCTGCTTCGTCGCTGGCCGCCATCACCACCATATTCGGCAGGCAGCCTAAATAAGCGATGTCAAAGGCCCCGGCATGCGTGCACCCATCCGCCCCGACGAGGCCTGCCCGATCCATCATAAAGCGCACCGGTAAATTCTGGATCGCCACATCATGCACCACTTGGTCATAGGCGCGTTGCAGGAAGGTCGAATAAATCGCCACAAACGGCTTATATCCTTCGGCGGCGAGGCCCGCGGCAAATGTCACCGCGTGTTGCTCGGCGATCCCGACATCGAACATGCGCTCCGGAAAGGCCTCACCGAAGAGGTCCATGCCCGTGCCGTCCGGCATGGCCGCCGTAATGCCGACGATTTGCTCGTCCTTGCGCGCCCGTTTAATAAGTTCCTGCGCGAACACTTTCGTATAGCTCGGCGCGCTGGCTTTGCTCTTGGCTTGTTCGCCGGTAATCACGTCGAATTTTTTGACCCCGTGCATCTTGCACGGCGCATTTTCCGCCGGAGAATAGCCTTTGCCTTTCTGCGTCAGGCAATGCAGTAAAATCGGCCCTTCATGCGCGGAATCGCGGATATTGCGCAGCACGGGCAAAAGCTGGTCCAGATCATGCCCGTCCACGGGACCGATATAATAAAAGCCCATTTCCTCGAACAAACTGCCGCCATTGCCCTGAAGGCTCGATAGCCCGATCCGCGCGCCTTCCTCGGCGCGTTTGGCCGCATGACGAAGGGGCGAGGGGAGTTTTTCGGTGATCTTCTTGCCCATCTCCCGCGCATTGATATAAGTCTTGGAAGAGACCAGACGTGTCAGGTAACGGCTCATCGCCCCCACAGGCGGCGCAATCGACATTTCATTATCGTTCAGGATGACCAGTAGCCGGGATTTACGCGCGCCCGCATTGTTCATCGCTTCATAGGCCATGCCCGCGCTCATCGATCCGTCGCCGATAACGGCAATGACGTGGTTGTCGCCGCCAGCCAAATCCCGCGCAACCGCCATCCCGAGGCCCGCAGAAACAGACGTAGAGCTGTGCGCCGCGCCGAACGGGTCGTATGCGCTCTCCGCACGCTTGGTAAAGCCAGACAGTCCGCCGCCTTGACGCAGCGTATGCATTTGATCCTTGCGTCCGGTCAGGATTTTATGCGGATAACATTGATGTCCGACGTCCCAGATCAGCTTATCCTGTGGCGTGTTAAACACCGCGTGAATCGCCACGCTCAGCTCGACTACGCCCAAAGACGCGCCCAGATGTCCGCCCGTTTTGGATACGGCCTGAATAACGCCCCCGCGCACCTCATCAGCCAGTCGGTGCAAATCTTCATCGCTCAACGCTTTTAAATCGGCGGGAATATTGACGCGGGATAAGACCGCAGAACTGTCTTCCTCGCGTAAGCGGGGATCTTCCTGCGTATCAACGATGCTCCCGCTCTCGCAGGGGAGGCAATCCGTAGTCTGCTGTTTTACCTGTGCCATAACACGCCTTTTTACTGCAAAGACGCCTCCTAAGGCAAAGTGTTTGTTAAGAAAAATTTAAACTTTTTCCGCTACCCTAAAGACAAAATAGAAAAGGTGTGTCATTTCAATGAGTAAAGACCAATACACAGATTATAAAATAAAAAGAGGCGATAGCTTGAGCAAAATCTCCGGTCGTACGGGGATTAGCGTCGAAGAGTTGTGTGTTGTCAATGGGATAGACTTTGACAAGAAAGATTTTATCCGCGCAGGCGACACGCTGAAAATCCCCTCCGCGTGGACGCGTGAGGCCCCGCACACCAAAGATGAATATTTTGTCCGCCGCGGCGATACGTTGAACGAAATCGCCAGAGATTACGGCATCAGCGTTAAAGAAATTCAACGCCTGAACCCGGAAATTACAAATCCAAATCTAATCAAAATCGGCCAGAAAATCCGCCTGCACGACGATGCACCGGCCGCGAATGCCGGTGGCGATTTAAAGAGCTTGTTTAAAAGAGCTAGAGAAGAAAGAGGCGGAACACTCCCGCACGATGATGCCCCGACAAACAAAGACGGCAGTGCCAAAACCTACCCGGCGAGACCGCCTGCGCAAATTCAGGCTCAGCGCATAGACGCGCAAGGCAACCCCTTCAAAACGGACGCGGAGCGCGTCGCAGAACTGGAAGAGGGAATAACCTATCCCAAAAATCTGGATCAACTTCTGGGCCGCGAACCATTGGAAACCAGCGCCCCTGTGAGGTCTGATGTGCCCGCAACGCCGGTTATTCCCAGAGTACAAGGCGCTTTGATTCTCGAAAGACCGATTCCGGCCCCTGCCGAGTCTCACGGCCATCATAACAAGGGGATAACATCACATTTTGGAGAGAGAAGCTCCGGCAAGCATACAGGCACGGATTTAAAAACAACGCATCTGGATCCCAACGGCCATGTAGATCTCCGTGCCCAGCAAGAAGGGATCGTTGTTGAGATAGGGACGCAGATTGGCAGCAATGGTAAAGGCTACGGCAACAGGATTGCCATTTGCTATGGAACGGATGACAAAGACCGCCCTATTATAGCGCAATACGCGCATTTGGACCGTTTGCCGAACCTTAAGCCGGGGGATGTTGTAAGGCCCGGCGATTATATCGGAACGACAGGGACTTCGGGGGCGCCAGGCCAGCCTCACCTTCATTATGAAGTAATGGTCGGTAAAAATTTCATAAGCCCGGAAGATGCCTTTGGTGTTGATTTATCCAACTCCAAAAATGTTGACCGCTTGATCAGCGAGGCGCGAAGCGAAATCGGAAACAAAACCTCCTTAACATATGAAAACATTATTGCGCCGAGAATGCTGCGCTTCGAAACTGCTATTGCAGCGCTCGATGAACGCCGTTTCGCGCAAAGTATGGTGGCGTCAAGGGACGGGATGTCCGGTCAGTTCGATGTTGCAAGAAAAGGGCAAATGATTCGAAGTCTTGACGAATTGATTCAAACAGCCGATGCCAGCATGGATTTGAATATATCGCCGCCGCGCCGTTAAAGCTTGCAGGTACTATCTTACAGTAAACTCTAAAAAACCGAAAAATTCCCGTCGATTCCCTGTTGATTTCGCACGCCCCAGCCTTTAGTAAAACATACAGGGCTTGATGTCCGCATATTTCAACACTAGGCAAAAGGCTGCGAGAGAAGATTATGGCTGTTCTCATCAACAAAGACACAAAGGTTATCTGTCAGGGTTTCACAGGCTCTCAAGGGACATTCCACTCCGAGCAGGCCATCGCCTACGGCACGAAAATGGTTGGCGGCGTCACGCCGGGTAAGGGCGGCTCCAAGCACCTTGACTTGCCCGTCTTCGACACTGTTCACGAAGCCAAAGAGCGCACAGGTGCCAATGCCACTGTGATTTACGTGCCCCCGCCGTTCGCAGCCGATGCGATTTTAGAAGCCATTGACGCCGAAATCGAGCTGGCGATCTGTATCACCGAAGGTATTCCCGTGCTGGACATGGTTAAGGTCAAGCGCGCTCTCACAGGCTCGAAAACCCGCCTGATCGGCCCGAACTGCCCCGGCGTGATTACGCCCGGCGAGTGCAAAATCGGCATCATGCCCGGTCATATCCACACCCGCGGCAAAGTCGGCATTGTTTCACGCTCCGGCACGCTCACCTATGAAGCCGTCGCCCAGACCGGCGCGGTCGGCCTTGGCCAGTCCACCTGTATTGGTATCGGCGGCGACCCGGTCAACGGCACCAACTTTATCGATTGTATCGAAATGTTCATGGACGACCCCGAAACCGAAGCGATTTTGATGATCGGCGAGATCGGCGGTACGGCGGAGCTCGAAGCGTGTGAATTCTACAAATCCCTGAAAACAAAAAAACCCATCGCGGGCTTTATCGCCGGGGCCACCGCGCCTCCGGGCAAACGCATGGGCCACGCAGGCGCCATTATCTCTGGCGGCGATGACACGGCTCCGGCCAAGATGGAAGCCATGCGCGCAGCCGGTTTTGCTGTTTCCGAATCCCCTGCAGGGCTAGGCCAGGCCGTCGTCAAGGCCATGGCGGCTTAGGCTGTTGTCAAGTTTTCCGGATAATGCGAGTTCCTGTCACTCAGCCTCTAAAGAATTGCACGTTGTGTAATTTCCTTGTGCAAGAGCGGGAGTGGTGTCGTTGGCTGCAGCAATAGTTGAAAGCGTGGTGCTATCAAATCTGGAATCATCAAAATAAAGTATATAGCGTAGATCGTTTCCCGCATTTATAGCCTCGGGACATACGTTCCGCCGAAAAAGGTCGTTTAAAGTGTCAATATCTGAGTTCAGCGCAGGTCTTGGTTCGGAAGGAACAGCGCAACGTCCGAAGGCGGCTACTGTCTCTTGGCTAAGCCCTTCTTTTTGCCAGACCGCATATCTAAGCATCAGTCCCTCGGCGTAAGCATAAGGGCAAGCTGTCGAGTGAATAACATGCTTGATGTGTAGTGTGTTGCTCCCACCAATCTCCGAGTCATGGGCATCTTCCAACGCCCATTGCCCAGCCAAGTCCAAAATCGGCAATAACAAAACCCCGCCCACCGTACTAAAGGCAAACCCTTTTGTGAAATTATTTACACGCATATTAGGCCCATGACGACTATACACAAACATAAAGCTTATGCCTTTGTATAGTTCTACGAGCGCCAATTTGTCAAATAAGAGTATTTTTAAAAGGTCAGAATGCATAGGCAATAACAATACGGAAAAACTTTCCCCTTGTGGGTAGGTAAAGGACATTTTTGCCGCCTGTTCTTTAGGATAAGGTGTTTGCGACATTTACATAAGCAATTGAAATAAAAGGAAAAAATAGTCGCCGACAATGCCCTTGTAATATGGTCACTATATATTGGTTATGTAAAAAAATGGCATAGCATTTGCATCTAAAATCCCTAGGAAACACACAAACCTTTTAGGGAGAAGAAGGATGCTAAACTATATTTACGGAGCCGTTACAACGATTTCACTGATCACTATGGTCGAAATGATCGACAGCAATGTTCCCAATAATCTGTGGTACTGGCTGGATCTTTACCTGCCGTTTTAATCATCTGTAAAAAGCGGGGATTTACGGCTTTTTACCGCGCGGCCGATGCGCTATACTGGCCTCTGCATAAGGAAAAAGAGGCCATTGCATGAGCTTTATGGATGATTTGAACACAGCGGAACGCGCTATTTTGGTGAGCCTTCCTTACCGCGCGGGCCTCATGGTTTCGCAAAGCGATACATCCGGCGGCGAGGAATCCGATGCGCAAGAGCTGCAAACGCTCTCCAATATCCTGAGCGCTTACGCCGGGGAAGTGTTTGTCTCCGAAACCGTCCAGCACATCATCAGCGAAACCATAAAGCAAAAGGACCGCTGGCCGAACTGGCAAAAAGAAATAGGGGATGTCGAGGGCGATTGCCGCACCGCCATAGCTATTCTCTCCGATCTTGTCGAGGACAAGGAACTCAATGCCTTCAAACAGCATCTGATGGAGATCGCCGAAGCGGTCGCGCTGGCTTTCCGTGAGATCGGCGATATGTCGCCGGTGAAGCGCCTTATGCTTCGTCTGTCCTACGAAATCAAGAAAGCGCGCGCCGGACGCTATAATATGCACTACAAAAGCTTTGATGAATTTTTGAACGTGTCTCCGGCCGAGCGCAAGGCGCTGGAAGGTTTGGCCAAGGCGCTGGATATTCGCTATACCGCATAATTTGAGGAAAAAACGATGAGTGAGCTATCAATCTTTGCCCCCGACGAAGTGGAATTGTTGGCCCGCGCGCTGTTCAAAGTCGGCGCATGGATTTCCTATGCCGAAGACGAAGAGGGCGAGGCTGACGACGAGCAGGAAATGAAAGCGCTGGCCGCTTGTATCCGCGCTGTGGCCAAAAAACACGATGGTCCGGGGCTGGTTGATGATATTGCCCGCGAAACGCTGGCCCGGCAGGATCAGTGGGAAAATTGGGCGGAAGACTCCTTTCACGCGCTCGACGAATGCGCGCAGGCCGTTGCATTGCTCAAAAGCCGTGCGCCCGCAAGTGATGTCAAAAACTATAAGGCTGCGTTGATGGAAGTTGCCGTGACCGTGGCGCAGGCCAGCGGTGAATTCGGCCAGTACGATGATGAAGATATAGGCCTTTTCGGCGCGCTTTTAGGAAAAATTACCGGCGCATTTTCAGGTCTCACGGCCGATGATGCCGGCCATCCGATGAATGTCAGCGCCGCCGAAGATGAGGCGCTGGGCCGCCTGCGTAAACTTTTAAAGGATTAAGCGGTTTTTATTGCGTATTTTCGCTCTGAGCCTGCTTGACCTTGTGACCGGATAATATTAAATCCAAAGGAACCAACCCAACGGCTTTCGGAGGCCTCGAAGACTATGCCCAATTCCATGCAGAAAAACCCGCAAACCCGCACAGTTTTATCCGGGGCCAACGCCGAATATATCGCGCATCTCTACACGGAGTTTTTGTCCAATCCGGCGAGCGTGGATGAAAGCTGGAAAAGCTTTTTTGCTGACCTGAACGATGATGAAGTTTCCTTGTTGCAAGATCTGGCGGGGGCAAGCTGGACGCCGGTCGAAAACGCTAAAATCTCCCGCCGCTTCGGTCAGGTCGAAACCGAACCGGCCAATGATGGCGCGCCGCGCCGCCGCGCCGATGATCCGGTTTCTCAGGAAGATCTCCAGCGCGCCGCGCAAGATTCGGTACAGGCTCTGCGCCTGATCCGCGCCTATCGTCTGCGCGGGCATTTGCTGGCCGATCTTGATCCGCTGGGCATGAAGGAAATCCATGAACACCCCGAACTTGATCCGGCCCATTATGGCTTCCGCCCCGGCGACATGAACCGCCCGATCTATATCGGCAGCTTTATGGGCTATGAACATGCCACGATCAATGAAATCCTTAAAGCGCTCAAACAGACCTACTGTTCGACCATCGGCGTGGAATACATGCACCTGACCGACCCGGAAGAACGCGAGTGGGTGCAAGAGCGCATCGAAGCTCCGCGCAACAAAACCGATTTCACCGTCAACGGTAAACGCGCCATTCTTCAGCGCATGATCGCGGCTGAAAGCTTCGAGCAATTCCTGCACAAAAAACACCCCGGCACGAAACGCTTCGGGATTGACGGCGGCGAAGCGCTCATCCCGTTGATGGAGCAAATCATGAAACGCGGCGGCCAGTTGGGCCTCGAAGAAATCGTGATCGGGATGGCCCACCGCGGCCGCTTGAACGTGCTGGCCAACGTGATGGGTAAACCCTTTACCACAATCTTTGCCGAGTTTCAGGGCCGCGCGTCCACGCCGGATGACGTGCTGGGCTCCGGCGATGTGAAATACCACCTTGGAACCTCCAGCGACCGTGATTTTGACGGGAATAATATCCACTTGTCTCTGACCGCCAATCCGTCTCACCTAGAATTCGTCAACCCCGTGGTGATTGGTAAAGTCCGCGCCAAACAATCCCAGCGCGGCGATATGGAATCTGTGGCTGTTATGCCGCTTGTAATGCATGGCGATGCCGCGTTCGCAGGGCAGGGGATTACGGCCGAAACCTTGATGATTTCTGAGCTACAGGGCTACCGCGTCGGTGGAACCATGCATATCGTCATCAATAACCAGATCGGTTTTACGACCATGCCGAAATTCTCGCGCTCCGGTCCGTATTCGACCGACGTGGCGAAAATGCTGGCCGCGCCGATCTTCCACGTCAACGGCGATGATCCGGAAAGCGTGGTTCATGTCGCGCGCATTGCCACAGAATTCCGCCAGAAATTCAAAAAAGACGTGGTCATTGATATGTTCTGCTATCGTCGCTACGGCCACAACGAAGGCGACGAGCCGGCCTTTACCCAGCCGCTCATGTACAAGAAAATCGCCACACAAAAAAGTGCGGCGGCAATCTATACCGAGCAACTCATCGCCGAAAAAGTCATCACCGAAGACGAAGGCCAGGAGATGGTCAAGGAGTTCTACGACTATCTCGATCAAGCCTTCGAGGCCGCCGCCGAATTCAAACCCGGCGAAGCAGACTTTCTCGGCGGGGCATGGGACGGTCTGAGCGTAGCGCACGGGGATGATCGCCGCGGCGATACGGCTGTATCCAAAGATCTGGTTTTGGAAGTTGGTGAAAACCTGACGACGGTCCCCGAAGGCTTTACCATTAACAAAAAGCTTCAACGCATCCTCGATACCAAAGCCAAAATGCTCGAAAGCGGCGAAGGCTTTGACTGGGCCATGGGTGAGATGCTCGCCTACGGCACGCTGCTCAAGGAAGGTTTCGCCGTGCGCTTGTCGGGTCAGGATGTCGGGCGCGGAACCTTCTCGCACCGCCACGCGATCTGGTACGATCAGGAAAACGAGCATAAATACATCTCTTTGCAACATCTGGATGAAAATCAGCCCAAGTTCGAAGCCCATGACAGCCCGCTCTCCGAAATGGCGGTGCTGGGGTTTGAATATGGCTACTCTTTGGCCGATCCGAAAACCCTGACGATCTGGGAAGCGCAGTTCGGCGATTTTTCCAATGGCGCGCAAGTGATGATCGACCAGTTCATTTCCTCCGGCGAGAGCAAATGGCTGCGCATGTCCGGTCTGGTGATGCTCCTCCCGCACGGCTATGAAGGCCAAGGACCAGAGCATAGCTCCGCGCGCCCCGAGCGCTATTTACAACTGGCCGCCGAAGATAACTGGCAGGTCTGTAATTGTACGACTCCAGCCAACTTCTTCCACGCGCTGCGCCGCCAGATGCACCGCGATTTCCGCAAGCCCT
>JAGRIU010000005.1 GCA_020443075.1 Alphaproteobacteria bacterium | reverse complement strand
GCCTTTTTCTTGGCCGGAGCTTTCTTTTTGGCCGCCGGTTTGTCTTCGGCTTTTTTATCATCGTCTTTTTTGGTCGATGATTTTTTTGCAGTTTTTTTGGTTTTCGGCTTGTCTTCTTCTTCCAGAGCTTTCATCAGGTCTTCGGCGGAGACTTCTTTGTCCTTGATTTCAACAAGTTCAAGGATGTAATCGACGACTTTGTCTTCGAACAGCGGCGCGCGCAAGGATTCAAGGGCTTGCGGGTTTTTGGCGTAGTAGTCGAAGACCTGTCTTTCCTGACCCGGGTATTTCTGGGCTTCGGCGATCACGGCGCGCTGCATATCGGCATCGGCGACAGTAATTTTGTTCTGGTTGCCGATTTCAGAGAGGATCAGCCCAAGGCGTACGCGGCGTTCGGCGATTTCCTTGAATTCTTTTTTCTCGGCTTCAGGGATGTTTTTGTCTTCGCCGCGGCGTTGACGGTCGAGTTCGACCTGATGGATGATGTTGTCATACTCCATATTCAGCATACCGGCCGGAATTTCGAAGTTATGGGCATCGTCCAGATGATCCAGTAACGCTTTTTTCAGGTTCAGGCGGCTGTGATAGTCAAATTCGTTTTGGAGTTGTTCTTCGACGGCTTTTTTCAGGGCTTTGATGTCGTCCAGACCCAGGGATTTTGCGAATTCGTCGTCGATTTTGGCTTCGCCGGGTTCGCGGAGTTCATGGATATCGACATCGAAGATGGCTTCGCGGCCAGCCAGATGTTCGGCGCCGTATTCTTCAGGGAATTTCACTTTAACTTCGACTTTTTCACCGGCTTTTTTACCGATCAATTGATCTTCGAAACCGGGGATGAACTGCCCGGAGCCAAGCGTTAGGTGGTGGCCGTGAGCGTGCATGCCCTCATGGGCGACGTTATCATCGGCGGTGCGTCCGTGGAAGTCGATCACTAGCGTGTCGCCATCTTTCGAGGCGCGTTTACTCTCGACTTTAACGCTGGTGACGTTGTTGGCGGCGATTTTTTCAAGGGCTTCATCGACGTCTTTTGTGCTCGGTTTTGCAACGGGACGTTCCAGTTTTACGCCTTTGAATTCAGCCACTTTGAACTCGGGTAGAATTTCAATGGCGACGGTATAGACCAGATCTTTGCCATCATCGAATTCCTTGACCTCGATTTTGGGCTGCATGGCCGGACGGATTTTTTTGTCCTGCATAGCCTTGGCCGATGTTTCATTGACAGCAGCCTCAAGAACTTCGCCCATGATGGCTTTGCCGTAGCGTTGTTTGAGCATGGCCAAAGGCACTTTTCCAGGGCGGAAACCCGGTAGACGCATGGTTTTTCCAGCTTCTTTGAGTTTTTCATCGACCCGCGCGTCAATATCGTTAGCGGCGATGGTGATTTCCAGTTCGCGGGACAGGCCTTCGGATTTCAATTCTTTAACTTTCATTTTGCTTCTTCTTGGTTGCTTTGCGTTACTAAATGGTGCGGATGGAGGGACTTGAACCCCCACGCCTTGCGGCACCAGAACCTAAATCTGGCGTGTCTACCAATTTCACCACATCCGCACGTGGTTTTATGACGGGCTATCAGTACTGATTTATTGGCTAGACTTCAAGCAAAATCGCGCAAAATTTGCGGGATTGCTTCAGGTAGATCACTGGCGACGAGGCCGGGGCCGATGCGGCGGGCGGCTTCTCCGTGGAGCCAGGCAGTGGCGCAGGCGGTTTCGAAGGGCGGCATGTGTTGGGCCAGCAGGCCTGTGATCATACCTGCCAGCACATCGCCGCTGCCGGCTGTGGCGAGATATGGGGTGGCATGGGTGTTGATAACGCTGCGGCCATCGGGGTGGGCGATAATTGTATGCGCGCCTTTGAGGACGATCAGTGCGCCTGTTTCTTTGGCGGCGATTTGCGCTTTTTCTAGCGCTGTCCCTTCGATATGCGGGAAGGCGGCTTTGAACTCGCCTTCGTGCGGGGTGAGGATGGTGTGTTCGTTCAAAGTGTCCGGCAGGGTTTTAAGCGCATCGGCGTCCAGTACGGCGGGGCGGCTGAGGGATATTTTACAGTCCTTTGGCAAGCCGCCGGGACCGTAGAGGCGGGCGGTGATGCGCGGATCGCGATAGGTCAGATTGTCGCGGACCATGATGTGGGCGGGCAGGGTGGTGCGGTATATGGAGGTCGTTTCGGTCGTGCAGAGCACTGTGGTGAGGCCTGCGCCGATGCGCGCGCAGGCGCCGGCGGCCAGCCGGGTTGCGCCTGTTAGTTCCGGTGCGCCGTATATGACGGCGTGACCGCGATCGTATTTGTGGCTCTCCTGTTTAGGGATGGGAAAGCAGTCTTTCCAAAGATCGGGGTGATTGTCTTTCATATCGTCACACTACACTGCTTTTGCGAAAGTGTGAATGGGGCGATCGACGGGGCTCGAACCCGCGACGTCCTGGACCACAACCAGGTGCTCTACCAACTGAGCTACGACCGCCATATGACTTTGGTAAATCAGATTGTCTTCTTTATATGTTTATGCTAGCTCTGGTCAAGTTTAGTCTTATACAAAAATTCATAAAAAGAGGTCTCTTGTGTCTGCGGAAGCTTTAAAATTCAAAGATAGCGCTGCTTTTCTTAAATACATCAAAGATAACGACATCCAGTATATTGATATGAATTTCACCGATCTGCGCGGGACGTGGCATCATTCGGGCGAGCATGCCAGCGCGCTGGATCAGTACAAGCTTGAGCGCGGGATATTTTTTGACGGGTCTTCGATTGCCGGATGGAAAGACATCAATGAATCGGACATGGTTTTGAAGCCGGATATTACCAAAGTCGCGATTGATCCGTTTTCGGCGCAGCGGACATTGAAGGTTTTTTGCGATGTGTATGACCCGGATACGCAGAAACCCTATAATCGCGATCCGCGTTCGATTGCACGGGCGGCTGAAAGGCATGTGAAAGCTTCCGGGTTGGCTGATACGGCTTATTTCGGGCCGGAGGCGGAGTTTTTTGTTTTTGAGGATGTGCGTATCCATGTCGAGCAAAATAAGGTCGGTTTTGAGGTTGATAGCGAAGAAGGGCCTTATAATTTCGGGCGCGCCTATCCGACCGGGAATATGGGGCATCGTCCGAAGCCTAAGGGCGGCTATTTTCCTGATGCGCCCGTGGACAGCCTGTCGGATATCCGTGGGGAGATGCTCAGCGTTATGAAGGGAATGGGCGTAGGTGTTGAAAAACACCACCATGAAGTGGCCCCGAGCCAGTGTGAGCTTGGGGTGCAATATTCGACGCTTTTGGACAGCGCGGATAACATCCAGATTTACAAACATGTGGTGCGTAATGTGGCTAATAGCTATGGCAAGAGCGCGACCTTTATGCCCAAGCCTTTGTTCGGAGATAACGGCTCAGGGATGCATGTGCATCAGTCCTTGTGGAAGGCGGGTAAGCCTTTGTTTGCGGGAAGCGGTTATGCGCAGCTTTCGGATACGGCGCTGTATTATATCGGTGGGATTATCAAGCATGCGCGGGCGCTTAATGCCTTCACCAATCCTTCGACGAATAGCTATAAGCGTTTGACGCCGGGGTATGAAGCGCCGGTGCTTTTGGCGTATTCGGCGCGTAATCGTTCGGCGTCATGTAGGATTCCCTATAGCGCTTCGCCGAAGGGCAAGCGGGTGGAAATTCGTTTCCCTGATCCTACCGCGAATCCTTATCTGGCTTTTGCTGCGATGCTGATGGCTGGTCTGGACGGGATTGAGAATAAAATACATCCCGGAGAGGCTATGGATAAAAATCTGTATGATTTGCCTGTAGAGGAGTTGGAGAAGATTCCGACGGTTTGTCATTCCTTGCGTTCGGCGTTGAATGCTTTGCGCGATGATTATGCGTTTTTGCTTAAAGGTGATGTGTTTACTGAAGATCTTTTGGATGCGTACATTCGTTTAAAAGAGGAAGAAAACAGCCGGTACGAAACGATGGTGCATCCGATCGAATATTATTTGTATTATTCTTCTTAAGAGAGTGTTTGAGAGTTTTTACTCGCTGGCTCTGGAGCCTTCTTGTTCCTTAAAACGCTGGACGACTTCTTTGAAGGCTTGTGTGTTGCGGGCCCATGTAAAGAAGTCGGATTCTCTTGTCGGGGTGAGAAGGCTTGTGAAATAAAAATAATCTCCGAAAGCACGGATGGTGAGCCAGAATTCGTAATCCTGAACGGATATGTCTTTATCGATGACTTTGTAGACGTGGGTTTCGGCTATTTCTTCCGGGTCGTCAAAAACAAAATCATTTTGATCTTCCAACTCTTCGCGGATAAACACGCCGCGTTTGGCCAGTGTTTTTTGGTAGTTGTCTATTTCTGTCTCGATGTCTTCCATATCGTATACAGAGACGAGATCAAAATCTATTCGCCCAACGAGAATACCCCGTTTTCTACCGGCCCCTTTTGTGTCCAGATTGGAGATGCTGGCGTTGATTCTGTCGACCGAGCGTACGGCCGGTGCTTTTAGTTCCCATGTCTCAGGATATTGCACTTCGGCGATATCTATAAACTTATGCGTTTTGAAGTTTTCGATCAATTCTTCGGACGGATTTGTCAGTTTAAATGAGTTTAAAACCTGGGCTTGCATGATTTTATTGGGTTTGAAGTCTTCTATGGGCAGGAAAAACTGGATAAAAACCAAGTTTTTTCCGTTAATTTGTGCAATGGAACGTGTGACGTAGGTCTGATTTTCGTTGTCGACAAATATGTAGACAGCCTCAACTTTTTTGGGGTCGTGGACTTTTATGCCTTGAACATTGTAGTTGTTTTCGATCAGGTATTGCATGATCCAGTTTTTAGCGGTCATTTGGTATTCCAGCCCGACTGTTTGGATCAGCATGTAATGCTTTCCTGCTGTGACGGCAGGGCCGTAGAATTTTGCCAGCGTTGAAAGGATTTTGTCATCGACGACGAATGAGCCCAAGCTTACGTCTTCGCTGAGAGACCAATCCTTAGGGGCCCGGATTTCGTAGGCTAATAAGCGATTTCCTGAAGGCGTATCCTTGTGGAGTTCTGTTTTTTCCTCGAATTCCGTTTCCGGCATGTATTGGATGTCGGGGAGTTTCTTCTTGAAAATATCGAGAATTGATTGGGCGTGGGCTGGGCCTGCTAATGACGGCAGCAGACTTAAGAACAAAATCAGGATGCTTATGTGTTGTCGCTTCATGCTTCTTGGTTCTCGCGTATTGTTTTTTATATTGTATCACAGGCTTTGGTGGGGCTGAAAATTTATCTTGTGATTTTTGCTTTTGGACATATCCCTTTGTTTTTCTGCTGTTTGACATGCTCTGTGCTTGATTTTCCCCTGCGTTCATTATAGTGCTGGAGGACTTGGTTCGTTTTAGATTTCAGGATTTTTATGTCTGACTTATTCGCTGCGACATCGCTATCTTCTCAGAATGAGGGCTATGACGCCTCTTCTATCGAGGTTTTGGAGGGGCTTGAGCCGGTGCGCAAGCGCCCAGGGATGTATATCGGCGGGACGGATGAGCGGGCGCTTCATCATTTGGCGGGAG
>JAGRIU010000071.1 GCA_020443075.1 Alphaproteobacteria bacterium | reverse complement strand
CGGCCCTCTACAACCTTGGTTTGTCCTGATGTTTTGTGAGTGTATGCTAATATATGAGCGGGCGCAAGAGAAAATATATAAAAATATTCCATGTGGCCATAAAAAATGTCTTTTTGGGATCTTTGCGCGTGTGGAGATGGTTCGGAAATATAGGATGTGCATTTGTTTTGCGCTTTTGCTAGGGTGTTTTTATGTCGATTTCACCGCGTTTTCTTGACGAGATTCGAAGCCGTTTGAACCTGTCCGATGTTATCGGAGCGCGGGTCCGGGTTACGCGCGCGGGCCGTGAGTTTAAAGCCTGTTGTCCGTTTCATAAGGAAAAGACGCCGTCCTTTACGATTAACGATGACAAGCAGTTCTACCATTGTTTCGGATGCGGGGCGCATGGGGATGTGATCGGGTTTGTGATGCATCATGACGGGTTGTCTTTTATCGAGGCCGTGGAGTTGCTTTCGGCGCAGGCGGGGTTGCAGATGCCCAAGCCGGATCCGCAGGCGGTTAAACGCGCGGAGCAGGAAAAGGGGCTGCATGAATTGATGGGGGCGGCTGCGGACTGGTTTCAGGCCCGGCTTGAGGATGAAGCGGCGCGCGATATTCTGGCCTATGCCGAGCAGCGGGGATTGAATGAACAGGCGCGGGTTCAGTTTCGCATCGGCTATGCGCCTGCGGACGGGCAGGCTTTGCGGAGCTTTTTGCGTCAAGAGGGTTTTTCCGATGCGCAGATGATCGAGGCCGGAGTGCTCAAGACAAGCACGCGTGGCGGTGAGCCTTATGTATTCTTTCGTGAGCGTCTCATGTTTCCGGTGGCGGATCGTCGCGGGCGTGTGGTGGCGTTTGGCGGGCGGATATTGCCGGAGTCTTTGCGCGCACCGTCCAGCGGTGATTTTACGCCGCCGAAATATATCAATACGGCCGATACGCCTTTGTTTGACAAGGGGCGGATGCTTTACGGGGAATCCTTTGCCCGTCAGGCTGTGCGAGATGGGCATAGCCTGATTGTGATGGAAGGTTATATGGATGTGATTGCCGCGCATATGGCCGGGTTTAAGGGGGCGGTGGCGCCGATGGGCACCGCGTTGACGGATGATCAGATTTTGTCGCTGTGGTCGATGAACGGGGATAGTGAAAAGGTTCCTGTTTTGTGTTTTGACGGTGATAATGCCGGGCGGAAGGCTGCCGGGCGTGCGTGCGATAATATCTTGCCACTTTTAAAAGCCGGGCAAAGCGTGCGGTTTGCGTTTTTGCCAGAAGGTGAGGATCCAGACAGTCTCTTGCGTTCATCCGGGCGCGGGGCTTTGCAAAAAATTTTGGCGGGAGCTCTGTCGTTGTTTGATTTTATATGGTTTTCCCATACGACCGGGCGGTCTTTCGATACGCCGGAGGCGCGCGCCGGGCTGTCCAAGGCTTTGATGCAGCAGGTTGCAACGATTAAGGAGCAGGATGTCCAGCAGCACTACAAAGCGCTGGTGCGTGCGCGGATATCGGAGGCATTTTTCAAACCCGCGGGCCGGGGGCCGGTGCAGGCTGGACGCGGTGGCGGCGGGCGCTTGCAAAGGCCGGGCGCGCTCAGGCCGCCCGCTATTGTGAAGCACAAAGATGCCGTGGTGGAAAAAGTCTTGCTGGCGGCTCTTTTGAATTACCCTGCGTTGTATGATTTGGTTGAGGAGGCTTTCGGGCATTGTCATTTTAGCATTCCTCGATTGGAGGCTTTGCGGTTGCGGATGATTGCCTTGTTTGATAATGGGGACGAAGCTCTTGAATCTAAAGAGGTTAGCTCTATATTGGCAGGCGAGGGATTTGCGCAAGAAATTAGTGACATCTTGTGCGAATCTGTATATCTTCACGCTGCTTTTTGCCGCCCTGATTCCTTGGATGGTGTTGATTTGACGGTTAAAGCGGGCGGTTGGTCTGCGTTTTACGAGACTTTGCGGGCCAGAGATTTTGATGCCGAGCGGACGAAAAGCTGGAGAGACGCTGTTTTAAAGGGCGATGAAGCTGAAGAAGGACGACTGAAAACTTTGGTGCGCAGTGGCGGGGTTTCAGAATCGGGGTTTTGAATTAAAGCTAAAGTTTTGGGGCTATGTTATCTTAAGGGCTTTAAATTCAAAGAAATTTAGGATTAAATCATTAAGGATTCGGGTTTGTCGATGGTTGCGAAGGGTATTGGAAATTTGGCCGTGAGTGAAAAACAAGCAGAGGATAATCAGGAAACAGGTAAAGGCGGGTCTTTGGCCTCGGTTGTTAAAAAGCTGATTAAAGTCGGTAAAGATAAAGGCTTTTTGACGTATGACGAGATCAATAAGGCGTTGCCGGCCGGTGAGTTTTCGTCCGAGCAGATCGACGAGGCGATGGCGACGTTTTCCGATATCGGTGTTCAGCTCGTCGAGAGCGAGGATGATGTTGACGTCAGTGAGGAGTCCGGTGACGGTGAGGATTCGTCTGACAAAGGCGATTATGAGGCTGGTGGAAACATTGCTGATGATGATACGGGCCGCACCGATGATCCGGTGCGGATGTATCTGCGCGAGATGGGCGCGGTGGAATTGCTTTCCCGTGAAGGTGAAATTGCCATTGCCAAGCGCATAGAGGCCGGCCGCGAGTTGATGATCGGCGGGATTTGCGAATCACCGTTGGCGATTGAATCGATTATTGCCTGGTATGAGGCCTTGCAGTCCGGTGATATTTTGTTGCGTGAAGTGATCGACTTGGATGCAACCTATAACGATACCCCGGAAGGCGGAGAGGATGAATCCGCCGGTGACGATCAAGGCGACGAAGAGAATGATAGTGACGGGGATGAAGAGTCCGGCGATGGGGACGATGAAAACAATATGTCTCTGGCGGCGATGGAAGAAGAATTAGCGCCGCAAGTGTTCGAGACTTTCGGGAAAATCCAGAAAACCTATAAGAAAATGCAAAAGGTCCAGCAAGAGCGTCTGGATGCTTTGCAAAAAGGACAGGCTCCAACGGCAGCGACCAATAAGAAGTATGAAGATCTTAAAGACGAAATGGTTGCGCTAATGAATGACGTGCGGCTGAATAATTCTCGGATCGAGCAGCTTTTGGATCGTCTGTATTCGATGAACAAAGAACTGGTCGGGATTGAGGGTAAGATGATGCGTATGGCGCTGGATTGCAAAATCAAGCGCGAGGATTTTCTGGAGCATTATTACGGTTCCGAGCTTGATCCGACCTGGATTAAACGGGCGTCCAAGTTTAAGGGCAAGGGATGGGACGGCTTTACCGATAAGCACGCAGAGCAGGTCGGCAAGATGCGCGAGCAGGTTGCGGCGATTTCCGAAGAGGCGATGTTGCCGATCGGAGAGTGGAGACGGATTGTCGGGACTGTGCAAAAAGGTGAGCGCGAAGCGGCGCGGGCCAAGAAAGAGATGGTCGAAGCCAACTTGCGTCTGGTGATTTCGATTGCCAAGAAATATACGAACCGCGGCTTGCAGTTTCTGGATTTGATTCAGGAAGGCAATATCGGTTTGATGAAGGCAGTGGACAAGTTCGAATATCGCCGCGGTTATAAATTCTCGACTTATGCGACGTGGTGGATTCGTCAGGCTATTACCCGCAGCATTGCTGATCAGGCGCGTACGATCCGTATTCCGGTGCATATGATCGAAACAATCAACAAGCTGGTGCGCACTTCGCGTCAGATGATGCACGAGATTGGCCGCGAGCCGACGCCGGAGGAGCTGGCCGAGCGCTTGCATATGCCTTTGGACAAGGTGCGTAAGGTTTTAAAAATCGCCAAGGAGCCGGTATCGCTTGAAACGCCGATCGGGGATGAGGAAGATTCATCGCTGGGTGATTTTATCGAGGATAAAAATGCTCTGGCGCCGATTGATAGCGCGATTCATTCCAATTTGCGGGAAACAACAACGCGCGTGCTGGCGTCTTTGACTCCGCGTGAGGAACGTGTTTTGCGGATGCGTTTCGGGATCGGCATGAATACCGACCATACGCTGGAGGAAGTCGGGCAGCAGTTCAACGTGACGCGCGAGCGTATCCGTCAGATTGAAGCCAAAGCCTTGCGCAAGCTTAAACATCCTAGTCGTAGCCGGAAGCTGAGAAGCTTTTTGGATACGTAGCCTTTTCTGTTTTCTTGACATAGTTCGGAGTTTTCTTTATCAGAACCTTGTTTGGTTACGGTTTTGAATAAGGACACGGGGGCGTTTTATGGATTCTCAAGATGCCTATGATGGTATTAGGACTGTTGTTGACGTTGACGATGCGTTTAGCGAGGCCTCGCAGGACGGGGACGCGCCGGAGGGGTTTCAGATTGTTGGTGATCTTGAAGGACAAGAGCCGGATGCGCGGACACTTGCGGTTCTAGAAGCCGAGGGCGATGCTGACGAAGATATGGTGTTTGAGGCAGGTGCGCCGGATGAGCCGGATGCTGTGACGATGTATTTACGTGAAATGCGGCATGATCTTTTGCCCAAAGACGAGCAAATAGCTTTGGGGCGACGCATGAGGCAAGGGGATCAGGATGCGCGCAAGAGATTGATCGAGCATAATTTGCGTTTGGTCGTTAAAATAGCGAAGCGTTACACAAACAGAGGTTTGCCTTTTGGGGATTTGATTCAAGAGGGCAATTTGGGGCTATTCAAGGCGGCTGATAAATATGATCCCGACAAGTTCAATGTTAAATTTTCCAGTTATGCGACGTGGTGGGTTCGTCAACGTATTGAGCAATCTATATTTGATCAGGCGCGGACTGTGCGTGTGCCTGTGCATGTTCTTCAAGAGGTCAATAGCGTTTTGAGAGGGCAAAAAGCTCTTGCTCAGGAACAAGGCCGGGAGCCGACTGCGGCGGAGCTTGCGGAGCGTGTGGATTTACCCTTGGAGAGAGTTGAGGCTTTGCTAAAAATCTCTAGAGATGAGTTATCTTTGGATGCGCCGCGTGGCGATGGCGACGATAATCCTTTGTATGATCAGATTGCGGATGATAGCGCGTTTTTTATGGATCCTTTAGAGGTCGCGCTACGTGATGTTGAGGGCGGACCTCTCGGTAGTTTTCTTTCTGCATTAACGGACACGCAGAGAGAGGCTTTTGAACGCTGTTGTGGTTTGAACGGTTATGAAGAGAGTACTTATGAGGAAGCTGCGAAGGCCATGGGCGTTAGTACAAGTACTGTTGGAAACCGTCTTGTAAAGGCGCGAGCGAGGTTAAGGTCAAAAATTTCATCACCAGATATTTTAAGTGGCCGGGCGGATTTTGGCGGGCGTAACATGGAGCATGTATAAAGCGCATGAGCGTTTTACAGTCTGTTACGTGGGTGGCTTAATGTGTTAGGTTGCCTGTATGAACGCGTTTTTGTCCGCATGGAAAGAGCATCGGTATCTTCTGGCTTTTGCGCTGGCGTATATCGGTGTGGTGGTGGGGCTGGCGCTCTCGGTCGGAGCGACGATTGAGGAGTTCTGGATTGCGCTTAAGGATTTTGCTTCGCTGTCTTTTATTCTGATTTTTTATTTCCTTCTCTTGTTGTTCTTCTTTTTCTTTAAAGCGTTATTTAAGGCGCGCGGCGGTGATCCGTTGGCCTATGCGATGGATTTTTTTGAGCAGTTTGAACAGCAGCTTACTTTGTTTCTTAAACGCAATATGCTCTGGCGTGCGTTTTTTGCGGCTTTGGCGTTATTTCCGCTGGATGTATTTTTTTCGGTCGGTAAATCGCTGGTGCCGCATTTGGGCGGGTATGGATGGGACCCGCTTTTTGCGCAGATGGATAAGACCCTGCATTTCGGGCATTACCCGCATGAGTATCTGGTTCCGGTGATTGACGGGCTGCATTTATCGCATGCGCTGGACGAGCTTTATGTTTTGTGGTTTTACATGCTGTTTTTGGTGCACGGGATCGCGTTGTTTCTGGATCATAATCCGGTGCGACGGATGCGTTATCTCTGGAGCGTGGCTTTGAGCTGGGCTTTTTTGGGGACATTTATGGCTGTGGCGCTGGCTTCGGCGGGGCCGGTTTATTATGCGGATTTTGTGGCCGGGCCATCTCCCTATGAGGGGCTTCTGGCGCATTTGCAGGCGTTGGATGCGCAAAAGCCTTTGCGGGCTTTGTCCATTGCGGCCAGTCTAAAAAATATCGTGCATGATGCACATATCGTCGGGATTAACGCGATTTCGGCTATGCCGTCGATGCATGTGGGGATTGCGTTTTTAACGGTATTGTATTTTTGGCATATCAGCCGCTGGCTATGGGCGCCGGCTCTAGTATTTTTTGTGATTATGCTGATTTCTTCGGTGTATCTGGCTTGGCATTATGCCATTGACGGGTATGTGGGCGCTTTGGGTGTCTGGGGTATGTGGCGTCTGAGCGGGCTTTTGGTCAAATGGCTTCATCCGCAGATGGTTGATGAGACGCAGAATTAAATTTTGTGTGGCCAGAGCTTTACAATTCTGCTAACTGGAGGGGGGAAGGGCCTGTAGCTCAGCTGGTTAGAGCAGTCCGCTCATAACGGATTGGTCGGGGGTTCAAGTCCCTCCGGGCCCACCACAGTCTTGCTGTTTCTTTGTGTGTTTCTTTTCGATATAATTGTCCGCAAGTTGTTTTTTATTTTTTTGGTGCTTGTCGAAGCCTATGCATAGATTTTTGTCCATAAGTTTTATGAGCGCTCTTTCGTTGTCTTCGGTTTTGAGCTGTTTGGCGTGGGCCGGGGACTCTTCGCGGTCTTTGCCTGAACAAAAATGGGGCGGGCATATAGAATTGGAGGTCAAAAAGGGCAATGAGAGGGCTTTGCAGGAGACGGAGCTTTTTATTCCTTTGCAGCAGGATTCGCGGTCTTTACTTTTTTTGAATGCGCGCGGGGTGTTTGATGACCAGCATTCCAAGGAGGGGAATGTTGGGTTGGGGTATCGCGCGATGTTGGAAACGCCTTTTCTAGGACAAGACTGGATTGCCGGGATTTACGGTTTTGCCGATTTGCGCCGGAGTCCGAATGATAATAATTTTATGCAGGCGACTGTTGGCGCCGAGCTTTTGTCAGAGGATTATGATCTGCGTTTGAATGCGTATATTCCTCATGCCAAGGAACAGGAGATATCCGGTACGAATAATGTGACCGGCACTTTGGCCGGGACGCAATTGCGTCTGGTGGGGGCGGCGAACCAGCGGGAGCGGGCTTTGCCCGGGTTTGATGCGGAAGTGGGTGTTAAGCTTCCCTTGTTGGCGGATTATGTGTCTTCCATGCGCGCCTATGGGGGCGGGTTTTATTTCGATGCGGATGGTTATGATAGGGTTGCCGGGCCGCGCGGTCGTTTCGAGGTAAGCTGGGATGATTTTGTTTCTTTTGGCGAAGGATCGCGTTTTACTCTGGGGACGGAAATCCAGCACGATGATGTGCGCGGGCGTACGGCCTTTGCTTCGGCGCGGCTGCGTATTCCGCTACAAAGCTTTAAAAAATCGCAGACTGTGAAGAGAGCGCTTAGTCCACTGGAACGACGGATGACGGAGCGGGTTGTGCGTGATGTGGATATTGTCAGTAATGTTCGCACGGGTGATCCGGTCAATGAGCCGGCGACGATTACAATTAACGGTCAACAGATTTCGAATGTGACGGTTTTAGACGCCAATGACAATCTGGCGGTGGATATTCCGGCGGCGGGAGCTGGATCGACGGTTCTTCTGGATGGGAGCGCCGGGACGATTACTGTCGGGGCGACCATTAGTCCTGCGGCCAATCAAAACGTTGTCGGAGCGGATGTCGAGTTAACCGGGGCGGATACGGGATTTACCGGCGTAATCGGGACACGTCCTGCGCTGACCGCGCCCGGTCTCGTACTTTTTAGAGCGACGCAGCCTGGAGTGACATTGCAGAATATAGATATGACCAATGTTGATTACGGTATTTCCAATAATGCCGGGGGGGCGGCGAATTTTACGGCACGGAATTTGAATATTTCCAATGCTGCGACTGCGGGTATTCTTCACTTTTTTACCGGTGGGGCAACCTATGAGAATATTAGCATTCTTGATAGTTCTAACGGCATTGCTCTTTTAAATGTGCCGAACAGTACATTTACCAATATTACTTTGGGCGGGACGGGCATGGTTTCTCCTTTGTGGGATCTCGGAGGGTCGAGCGGCAATGTTTATCGAAATATAACGGTGCTGAATGCGACCAATCATG
>JAGRIU010000070.1 GCA_020443075.1 Alphaproteobacteria bacterium | reverse complement strand
CTACGGAAGGCTTGCTTTCCGCTGCTGAAGAGCCGGAGCATTTTGCCGGGATGACCGATCAACCCGAGCCGGGCAGCACGCCTGTGTCTATGGATCAACTGGTGGCGATGCAAGGTGATGGCATCAACGTGCCGCGCGCGGTGCGCGAAGCCCATGACAAAGCGGCGAATGACGCCCGTCATGAAGTTCTGGATTACAAAGGCGAGAATGTCGTGGCATTCCGTGGACGCGATGTTCCAAAACCACAAGGGCCGCAGCCGCCGGCTTTCGACCCGGAAGAATACCACGTGGCGTAATTTGCGGACTTTGCCTTCCCTCACCCAAAGACTGGATTGCGCGGGCGTGAAGTGCTATGATTCGTGAGACACTGTGCGGACCTGCGCATTCCCTCCTTTTGCTTTAAGAGCCTTTCCGATGAGCGATCAAGATAAAGACCAGCCGGATAAAAAGCCCCGCAAGCGCGCCAAGGACGCTTTTGCGCCGGGGAAGGCCGGAGAAAAACAGGCTTTGTTTACCGCGAAGGAAATGGATATTTACTGTAACAAGGTGACGAAAGAGACGTTTATCTTTCATTCCAAGACGATTGATTACAAAAATCTGGATTTTCTGGAGTACGATCCCGAGGATTACAGCGTCGATGTGCATATGAAGGACGGGCGGGTTTTGGATCTGGGTGTGAAAATCCAGTGGCTGGTGCGGCCTTATTTTGCGAATGCGGAGATTATCCAGATCGTGCAAACCAAGAACCGCGAGCCGATCGACGGGACGTTTGTACCGCTCAAGCATAAAGGTCAAAAATGAAGTTTTTTGCCGCTATATTGGTCGATGTGCGTGTCAATATTGGTCTTTTGTCCAAAATATGCGTAATATAGGCCCATGAACGAAGACTTACACGAAGCGCAAGAGCATAAAGGCGTGATTAACCTGACGAACTTTGTCCACGGGGCGGACAAAGAGCATCCGGTTGAGATCGACGTTATTGTGAACGAGCACGGCAAAGTCGTCGTGTTCCACAGTCATGAATTTTCCGAAACGATCGGCTGGTTCGAGTGCGATCTGGACGAGCGTAAGCTCCGCTTTGTGTTTGATAACGGGGCGAATATCGATTCGGGGATTCAGGTCAATGACCGTATGCAAAAATATATGCAAAACTCGCATCAGATTTTGACGGTTTTGCTGGATTACGAAACAGGCGATGCGACGGACGGGCATTATTATCCGCTGATTTTGCACAAGGCTTGAGCCGAATTTTTTGTCATTTTTTATCGCTAAAAACGGCAGATTTCATAATTTGCTAAGACTTTCTTTAC
Source organism: Alphaproteobacteria bacterium (assembly GCA_020443075.1). Classification (GTDB taxonomy): domain Bacteria; phylum Pseudomonadota; class Alphaproteobacteria; order Micavibrionales; family Micavibrionaceae; genus TMED27. The sequence goes on along the minus strand of JAGRIU010000070.1, from coordinate 15,494 downwards.
TTTTTGATTCTAGAATTAAATCACGGTGAGAGGAGAATCTCCGCCGGTTAGAGAGAAACCAGAGAAAAGAGAAGGGTGTAGCATATGGCAGGAGACTTGCAGTCAAAATTAGATGCGGAATTCGCAGGCACGACGACAATTGGTGGTGGCGCCACAATCAGACCAAACGAAGCTCCTTTTGAGAGACCTTTGGCCAGTATATTTAATTCAGGCGCCGCGCCTGAAACGTCTCAAGACCCGTCGTTTAAACCGCGTGAGTTTGGGATGGTATAGAGCCCTCTATCTCTTAAAGAATTTGCGCATTCCGCTTGATTTTCAGGCGGGATGTTTGTGTTTTTGGATAGGTGTTCAAGCCCCCTCTCCCCTGCGGGGTGAGGGTTGGAGTGAGGGGGGAAATATCTTACACCCCCACCCTAACCCTCCCCCTCAAGGGGGAGGGGACGAAAGAATAGCCTCGCTAACAGGACCGCGATTATGCGCTTGCTGTTTTCCCGTATTGGCCTTATCTTCTCCGGCCATGAGCACGTATATAGTTACCCTAGACACACATTGCTTCTGCCAGCCTTTTGTCATCCCGTTAAAAAACGGGATCTCGTTCTCACAGGCACCGGATCCCGGCTTTCGCCGGGATGACAGAGAGGGAAGCGGGATGACGGGGGAGTGTTCCGAGATGACGGGGGAGTGTTCCGGGATGACGGGGGTGTAGGATGAGCACGCATAAAACACATCCTTTGGAACACATCCGTAACTTTGCCATCGTCGCGCATATTGATCATGGAAAATCGACGCTGGCTGATCGCTTGATCCAGACCTGCGGCGGGCTGGAAGAGCGCGAAATGAAAGAACAGGTGCTGGATAACACCGATATCGAGCGCGAGCGCGGCATTACGATTAAAGCGCAGACGGTGCGCCTCGAATATACCGCCAAGGATGGCATTACTTATCAGCTCAATTTGATGGATACGCCGGGGCATGTGGATTTTTCCTATGAGGTCTCGCGCTCGCTGGCCTCGTGCGAAGGCTCGTTGCTGGTGGTGGATGCATCGCAAGGCGTAGAGGCGCAGACGCTGGCCAATGTGTATCAGGCGATTGATAACGACCATGAGATCGTACCGGTCATTAATAAAATCGACCTTCCTGCGGCCGATCCCGAGCGCGTGTGCAAAGAGGTCGAGGATGTGATCGGGCTGGATTGCTCGGAAGCCGTGCTGGCCAGCGCGAAAACAGGTGCAGGTATTAACGATCTGCTGGAGGCGATTGTGACGAAGCTGCCGCCGCCGGACGAAGGCGATGCGAACAAGCCGACCAGAGCTTTGCTGGTCGATAGCTGGTATGATATTTATCTGGGCGTGGTTGTTCTGGTGCGGGTGATGGATGGATACTTGCGCAAGGGCCAGAAAATCAAATTCATGTCCAACGGCCGCGTGCGCGAGATTGACCGCGTCGGGATGTTCACACCGAAGAAGGTCGAGCTGGATTGCCTCGGGCCCGGCGAGATGGGCTTTATCACGGCCTCTATCAAAGATATCAGCGAAACAAATGTCGGGGATACGATCACGGATGAGAAAAAGCCGTGCGAGAGCGCCCTGCCCGGCTTCAAGCCCAGCGTGCCGATGGTGTTTTGTTCGTTCTATCCGGCCGATGCGGGGGATTTCGAGAAATTGCGCGAGAGTTTGGGCAAGATCCGCCTGAACGATGCGAGCCTGCATTACGAGCCGGAAACCTCTCAGGCTTTGGGTCTGGGTTTTCGCTGCGGGTTCCTCGGCCTGCTGCATATGGAGATTATCCAAGAGCGCCTCGAGCGCGAGTTTGATCTCGACCTCATCCCCACCGCGCCGAGCGTGGTGTACAAGATCAACATGACCAACGGCACGCAGCAAGAGCTGTACAACCCCGTCGATATGCCCGATGTGGTGAAGATCAAGTCGATCGAAGAGCCGTGGATCAAGGCGACCATCCTAGTGCCCGATGAATATCTGGGCGGGCTCTTGCAGCTGTGTCAGGAGCGGCGCGGCATACAGCAAGATTTGACCTATGCGGGGGGCCGCGCGATGCTCGTGTATCGTTTGCCGCTCAACGAGGTGGTGTTTGATTTTTACGATCGGCTGAAGAGCATTTCCAAAGGCTATGCGAGCTTTGATTATGAGCTGGACGGGTACGGCGAGAACGATCTGGTGAAGCTGGAAATTCGCGTCAACGAAGAGCCTGTGGATGCGCTGGCGATGATTGTTCACCGCTCCAGCGCGGAAGGCCGCGGACGGCAGATGTGCGAGCGGCTCAAAGAGCTCATCCCGCGCCAGATGTTCAAAATCGCTATTCAGGCGGCGATCGGCGGCAAGATTATCGCACGGGAAAATGTCAGCGCTCTGCGTAAGGACGTGACGGCGAAATGTTACGGCGGCGATATCACAAGGAAGAAAAAGCTGCTGGAGAAGCAGAAAAAAGGGAAAGCGAAGATGCGCCAGTACGGGAATGTGGAAATCCCGCAGAGCGCGTTTATCGCGGCGCTCAAGATGGGGGATGAGTGAGCGGTCTTGCCGATTTACTTTGGCATTTATTTCTTATAGCTTGATTTCATGGATATTAAAGACTCTAACAAACCTATAAACCTTGATCTTAAAAATGGTTTTTCTTTTGGCGCTGTAATTGAATTTCAGCCAAATATGAAACCTCATGATGTCGTGATATGGCATGCCAAATCAAAAAACTCTAAAACATCTGCGCAGTTATTCCAGAGTTCTAAAGATGAATTATTAATCAAAATAACAGATAAAAATGGAAATGCTTTTGTAACAGATCCAATTGCTCCTAAGGCTTATTTACGATACGCGATTTTCTTATCTTTTTCTGTACAACTTGGGGATGATGAAAAACTATACATCGAAATCTTCATTAATAATGAATTAGCTATAAAAAATAGTTTTGACGGCGACTTTAAAGGAGAAATGAGAAACGTATGCATTAGCATAGGTGGTGACCCAGATAACCTTTCCCTATCATCTTCTTTTGTATTGGGTGAGTTGTTAATTTATTCAAACCTTACTGCTGTTAAAGATGAAAGAATTTGGAAATATATTGATGAGAAATGGGCGGTTTCTCAAAAAATAAGGTCTAAACCTATTATAAAAGGAGCAGATCGTCTATGAACCATCTTCCTAAAGAGGGGTTAATTTTTCACAAAATACTCAACGATCAGCAAGATTTTATTACCCGTACCTTTCCTGAAAAAGAGAACCAACTAAATGAACGTATTCAAAAACTTGAAAACGAAAACCAGTTGTTAAAGTTTTGTGTATTTATTATTGCCCCTTGTTTGATTTTCTCAGCTGGTTTTTTATTCTATATTTTGTTTAATCAAGCTTTCCCTGACTTATTTAATTAATTAAATTAGTTCCTACTATATAAAAGTAAATTGTCAGGCCTCCCTTCCAATGACATTATGGACGGCATGAAACGTGGATTGGTGATTTTGGGATTGGTGCTGGCGGGGGTGATCGGGCTGGCGTTTGTGTATGACGCGATCAGCGCCAAGCCGCAGCGCGCGGTTTTGATCGAGAAGGATTATAAGCCCGCTTCCTCCGCCCCTGCGCCTGCCGGTGCGGCGGATGAATTGCTGACGCCGATGCCGGAGTAAATGCGAACAGCCGTTTCATTTTCCGGATCCCCGCTGTGCCAGCGCCTTCGGCGCGCCGCGGGGATGACGGTAAGGGGGCACGAGGGAAAAGTGGTAATTTTAAAAATTCGTGGTACAGTCGAGATATGAGCACGCAAAAAGCCGAAACCAACACAGACACTGATAGCGACCTTGACGATTTCGAGGGGATCGTTGAACCTGCCGAAGACGAAGAGTCTGCGTCCGCGCCGCTGGATCATCCCGATATTCCCATGATTCCGCCGACAATATTTGCGCTGTTTTTGATTGCAGGCATTACTCTCGACTGGCTGGTGCCGATTAATTTCGGGCGCGCGTGGGGCGGGATCGGTTTGTTGATGGTGGCGGGTGGTCTGGGCTGTATTGTCTGGTGCCAGAAGCTCTTTGCCCGCGCCGGGACGAACATTAATCCTGAAAAGCCGACGCTTTCGATTGTAACGGATGGCCCGTATAAATATTCGCGCAATCCGATTTACCTGTGTTTTCTGGTGATCTATGCGGGGCTGGGCATGCTGGCCGATGCGCCGGTGATGCTGGTGCTGCTCGGCGGCCTGTATTATGTGCTCGACACGTATGTTATCCAGCGCGAAGAAGCCTATCTCGCCCGCAAGTTCGGGGAAGAGTATTCGGACTATCAGGACAGCGTTCGTCGCTGGGTTTAATCAAGCCGCTTTTTCAACCTCTTGAGCGCCGAGCCAAGCCTTGGCCTGTTCCATTTCATCGGCAGGGAAGATTTTGACCTGCGCCGGGATCATCCAGGCGAAAAAAGCCGTCATGTTCTTGATCCACGCGACATCACTCACCAGCGCCAGATGCGTGAAATCATGCCAGTGCGACAAGCCAAAACGCGTGTCGTCCCACATGGCGGAGAGTTCCATGCCGTCAAAATCCTCTATCGCGTAGAGCAGCTTGATTTTCTTGTTTTCCTTGAGCGCCTGTTCGATCGAGGGAATGACAATGCGCTGGTAATCCTCATGGGTGATTTTGCCGTGCGCCTCGATGCCGACCGTGCCGGCGGGGAGATTTTTAATGAGCGTCATCATGGCGGACCTCCTTTTATTTATGTTCTTGCATGATTTCAGTTAGAGCACCGCTAAGAGGAATCAAGAGTGAGCATAAAAAACGCCCCTTTGCCGGGCGTGTGGAGAGAAACGGCAAAGGGGCCAGTCTGTGGGGACTTTAATTCAAGGATTTTTAATCGTGGTGATGTTTTTTGTGTCCGTTTTTATAGTTTTCATGCTTGTCGTGGCGATCATAGCGGTAATCATAACGTTCACGGTACGGCGCGCGGTCACTGATCAAGACGATTTTGACGCGCTCACGGTCGTAGAGATCGCCATAGATTCTGTCGCGCACACGTTCACGTGCATAATAAGGGCCGGAGAGGTTTACGACTTCCCAGACACCGGGCTGGCGGCGGCAGGCCTCGCCGATACCGACTTCCAGCCGTCCGCCGATGCGGATATCCACGCTGTATTCACGGCAGAGCTGGCGGTCGCGGTAAAATATTTTATAAACGCCCGCATTCCGTTCATAGCGATACGGGCCGTTATCATGCGCAGACGCGGCCGCAGGCAGCATGGGCAGCCCCATCATCGCCAAGACCGCCAATTTCACAATGCTTTTTTTCATTATGTTAACTCCTCTTGTTCGTTCTTCGCCCTTGTTACGGAGCGTCCACTTTCAACCCTTCGAAAAAATTTTTGCCTTTATCTGGTGGCAAGGGCTATGGTGTTGATTGTCCAAGATAAAAAGGGAGAAAAAAATGCGCAGATTTTTGACTTTACTGGCGGGCGGGGTTTTATGGGTGAGTATTGCCACTCCGGCTCTGGCTCAACGCGAAGACCCTCTTCTCACGATGCCGGACGGACAGGCGATCATTAATATTTCGGCGACCGAGCGCCTTGAAGTGGAGCAGGATTTGCTGGTCGCCACGCTGGCGGTGCAGATCGTTGATCGCGATCCGCGCGCCGTGCAAAACCAGATTAACCAGACGATGAGCAAAGCGTTATCGCGGGCACAGAAAGTCTCCAGCGTCAAAAGTTCGACCGGCGCGTATCAGGTCTATGAATATACGGAGCCGCGCACGAAAGAGCGCAAATGGCGCGGGCAGCAATCTTTGACGCTTAAATCGAAAGCGGCAGATGACCTTTTAGGGCTGGCGGGTGATTTGCAGGATCTGGGGCTGAATATGAACGGGCTTACCTATATGCTGGCGCCTGAGACGGCGGCGCGCATTCAAGACCAGCTTATGGAGGCGGCGCTGGCGCAACTTCAAAGCCGGGCCGAGCGGGCGGCGAAAGCGCTGGGTAAATCCAAGGCCGAGCTGCGCGAGATTAACGTGCAGGGACAAACGCCGCAGCCCTACGCGATGCCGATGGCGCGCATGGAAATGGCCATGGCCAGCGATTCAATGGCGGCGCCTGTCGCGGCGGCCGGAGAGAGCACCATTACCCTCACCGTTTCGGCGCGAGCCTTGCTCAAGCCCTAAATTATGGCGCGGCTTTTTATCTATGGCACATTGATGCGCGGCTTTCGCAACGAAGCGCGGATGGATGGCGCGAACTTTATTGCCGTTGCGCGCACGATGGAGGCGCGCTGGTCCATGGTGGCGGCCATAGAGGCCGGACATTATCCTTTTCCCGGTGTTGTTGCGGGGCATTCCTTTATTGCCGGCGAGTTGTACGAGGTTGATGGGCCTTTATTGCAAACGCTCGATATATTCGAGTTGGAGGGCCGCGAATATGTGCGGGAAATGCTGGCGTTAGAAGACGGCAAGCAAGCCGCCTTTTACCGGTTGATCCTGCCCAGTCCCCTGCCCTTGGTGGACACGCACGCGCAAATCCATTATGACGAAGCGGCCAATTGCTATCGATGGATACAAGAGACATGACCACGCTATGCGAAGCAGCGCTGATCGTTTTAAATACCGTGGATGCGCAGGAGAAATGCCGATTAACGCGGGATTTTTATGTGCGCTGGCAGGGCGGAGAGATTGCAAAGATTGGCCTAGCCAGCCCACCGGATCGTCCGGCGCGCCCGGACAAGCCCGCGCTTTTACTGCCAACGCAAATGCCCAAGCGCGGCGGCGGGGGCAATGCCTCCAATAAAACCGCTCTTTTGCATGCGCTGGCACATATAGAACTGAACGCGGTCGATCTGGCTTGGGATATTCTGGCGCGGTTTTCACCGCTGGCGCAGGAAAACGGCGGAAATGAAGACGGGTTTGCCCTGCCCAAGGCGTTTTATGATGACTGGATCAAGGTCGCCGAGGACGAGGCCAAGCATCACATGATGATTGAAGAGCGGTTAAATGCTCTGGGCGCATCTTACGGCGATTTGCCCGCGCATGATGGGTTGTGGGAGGCTAGCGAGAAAACCGCGCATGACTTTCCCGCGCGGCTGGCCATCGTGCCGATGGTTCTGGAGGCACGAGGTTTGGATGTGACGCCGAACATGATTGCGGCGATGAAGGAGCAAGGTGATGGGGAAACCGCGCAGATGCTGCAAGTCATACACGATGACGAAATCACGCATGTGCGCGCCGGAACGGTGTGGTTTGAAAGCTGGTGCGCGCATTACGGGCTGGATGTGGAAACGCACTTTCAATCGTTGGTGCGCGCCTATTTTAGCGGGCTTTTGAAACGGCCGTTTAATCATCCTTCGCGCGCGCAAGCCGGTATGATCCGCGACTGGTACGAGCCGCTGGCAGAGGCGTTGAAGAGCGCCTAGCTTCTTTGGAAAACCATATTTTTTCATATTTTCTTAATCTTTACTCTGTAGAGTGGGGGCAGGTTTAAGTAACATAATAGTGTAAACATGGCTCAGTATATTGATATCAAGCGCCGTCTTTCCCAAGGCTTTCAAAGGGTCGTTGAAGGACGGCAAGCAGGTATTGCCGGGCAAAGTGATTTTGATACTGCCGGAAGCGGGATTTCCGGACAGGGTGAATTTGATACCGCCAATGGCGGGATTTCCGGGCAAGGCACATTTAAAACATTCGATGCTTGGGTTGAGGCAGGCCTTGCCGACGTTACTTTCAAAACAGGGGGAGGATTTGAGGACATGCCCCCCTCGGATGTTGAACAAATGGCCAGAGATTGGGCTGCGAGGTATGAGCCAGACTCCTTAACAAGGCTTGCAGATATTAAGAAGCTTGAGCATGATTTTTCCCATTACTATGGGCGCGATGCGTATCTAATGGAAGAACCTGCGTACCCTGCGATGGGACCCGCGATTTCCATTGTTGTCACCGATATGGCTATAGATATTCATCAGCGTTTGTTAGAGGACGACTTTCTGGATGATGATATCAAAAATGATTATGTACAGGCATTTGAGAGTGCCCGTAACATTTTCAGAAGAATGGGGCGGGCCATGTCACAAAACAAGCCTGAACACTACGACCTTGCCCAAAAGATTATGGATGAGAATATAGGACGCCTCTCTGCTAATGGACATCCGGACCTTTTATCTCTTGTTCCCGCATTACCGTATCGGGAAGATAAGCTGACAGAGCGCTTGGCCATCATGCTTGGTTTGGATAAGGATCAAGCTATCTTCGAATACGCACGGGAAATTGTGCAACACTATCGAGACGGGCTTAAAAACACGCCAGCCATGCTTAGAGCCATTGGTTCTGCAAGAGACCATGACCTGATTACGCAGGATGAGTTTGAAGAATATGCAGAAAAAATTGTTAATTTCGGCATTCATACACCCAAAATGGTCTCTACAGGCTACGGCAAGCGCATTGATCACTATGACTATGATCACACAAGTACTAGGTTTGGTTTTTTTAAAGACTCGCAATCTCGTGAACCTTTAAAGGATGTTATTGCAGAGGCTTATGAAAAAACATTAAAAGCCAATCCCAGCGGCAACACGGAACGCATGATCGCCGAATACCATCGGCATGTAGATGAACTTGCCGTCATGCGCGAGAAACAAATTGCAGCTTTGGAAGTAAGAAAGGGCATGAAGGCAGCAAGCGAAGAGTTGCTTGCACATTCAGATCCTGCTGTACGGCCACGGAGTTGATATTGCAAATCGTTGGTGCGCGCCTATTTTAGCGGGCTTTTGAAACGGCCGTTTAATCATCCTTCGCGCGCGCAAGCCGGTATGATTCGCGACTGGTACGAGCCGCTGGCCGAGGCGTTGAAAAGCTCTTGATTATCGATACCTGACGTGTTCTTTAACTTGTCCTGATCTCAAAAGCCGTGTTTAATATTATATTATGGCCGATTCACATCAGATTCCCGTTCCCGAGGTTTTTAAGCAATCTCCGTCTTCCGGTGTTGACCCGGATGCGGAGCTTTCGCGTATGGACAATAAACGCTTTCACATGCAGATGGATAATTTGCTGCGGGAAGCCGAGGAAATGCGTTTGAGCGCTATGAAAACCCAGCGTAACCGCGGGTTTATTTCCATGGGCTTTGGCCTGGCGGCTATTATTTTGGGGGCCGGCGGCTTTGGTTGGCTGTTCTTTGTCGATGCCGAACTTTTGCGGGCGTTGGCGGCGATTACGCTGGGGGCGCTGGTCGCGTTTGCTCTGAACATGTGGAGCATGGCCGGTTTTACGAGTTATGAGCATGCCTATAAAACGCGTTTTTTGCCTAAAATGGCCCAGCTTCTGGGCGGATTTAAATATTACCAGTCCCGCGGGATCAGCCATAAACTTTTGGGGAGCACGGGTATTATTCCGCCGCATGATGTCTATGATGCCGAAGATTGCTTTATGGGACATTATAAGGGCATAAAAGTTTTATTTTCCGAGGCGCGTCTACGGCATAAGAAAAAATATCTGGAGCCTATTTTTAACGGTTTGTTTGTTTTTCTAGAACTTCCTCAGCCCCGGTTTGAAGGGCACACCATTATCACGGCCGATAACGGCATGGTTCGACAATGGCGTTCTACGCGCTGGAAGAAGCTGAGCGATGTGTATTTCAACATGGCGCGCGTGGAGTGGGAACGTTTTCGGATTTTCTCCGATCGCCCCGAGGCCGCTCAGGAGGCTGTTTCCAACAGGCTGTTGAAAGAATTGTCCGAAACTTCGGCGATCTTTAACGATTCGATGCTCACCGCTGTTCTCTTCAAGAAAAAATATGTTTTTCTGATGATTCCCTATGACGGGGATATGTTCGAAGCGTCCAATATTCATGTACCGGTGACAACCAAACGGCATGCGATGAGATGCAAGAAAGAGATCGAACAAATCCTCGAAATTATCGATGTTTTTGAAATTTACGGCAGCGATGCGGAAGAAAGTCAAAAGGCCGGTGCGGCATCTGCCCCCTCACCGGCCCATGAAGCTGTTAATCCGGTTGACAAGCCGCCTCAAGAACGGGATGCTGATGAAGATCAAACACCGTCTTCTCCGCAACCACAAGAGGCCAGCCCCCATGACAAAGCCGCCAAAGGACAATGAATCAAAGGCCCATGCCGATTCAGAGCTGCCCGATGACACGCGGGCGGTGTTTGCGGCTGTGGACAGTGTTTCCAGCCATCTTCAGGCCATAGAAAAGTTTGTCGCGCGGCGCTTTGACGAGCTTTCGATGGAGATCAACGCCACATCGCAGCAAGTCGATATGGCCGAAGAAGGGATCGCCCGGCGTTTCGCCGAAATTATGGAGGTTTTGCACGCCGTATCCTATAGCGGGGATGGCTCGACGGCGGCGAATGCGGGGGTTGAGCTGGATGCGGTTGTCGATATGACCGAACAGGCGGCAAACAAAATTCTCGACGCCGCCGACCGGATCACCAGGCGTATAAGAAACGAGAAAACAGGCGATGACGGTAAGATTTCTGCGCAAACGCTGGAGGCGATTAACGAGGATGTCGAAGAGATTTTTATGGCCTGTTCGTTTCAGGATATTACCGGCCAGCGCATCCGCAATGCGTTGAAAAATATTCGCATGATCGAGGAACGGCTCGGCACCGCGCTGGATAAAATCGGTATTCACATAGAAACCAGTGCGGAAGCACACGAGGCCATCGCCCATAAAGTCTCTTCGCAGGGCGATATCGACAGCCTGTTTGAAGGCAGCCGGAAGGGGAGAGGCGAGGCTTAGCGCACTTCTTTGAGGACGATGCTTGTTGGTTGGGGCGGGATTTGCTCTATGCCATCCCGCTTACTGCGAGTTTTGCCGGCGCGGCAAAGTCTATTTCGTCCAAGTCGTCCGGTTGAGCGTATATACCTTGTGTTTCGGTGTTGCGTCCTTTAAAAGCCCAAACACCTTCCGTGTTTTTCGCCGCTTTCACCAGATTTGTTTCCGACGCCTGCTCGCCCGGCTTTAGACCAACAGATCTCGCCAATCTTGTCTGATCATCCAGTTTTTCGCCGCAAGCCATCCACAGATCGTTATCAACCATGCCCTTGTTTACGGCCTTTCGCCAAAAACCATTAATTTGTGCGGCCTGAAATCTGCTGCGGCCTGGCGCTTCATGCAAAGAACGACGGCGCTGTTCTTCAGTTTCTGGGAGCGGATTTGGTTTGGATATCGCGCGCTCATCCGGAGATGCTTTATCCGCCGGGGCCTCTTTGATCCACTCGTGCACTTCCGGCATGCCGAAGCGATCCAGATTGATGCGTTTGCCTGTGACATCTCCTAAATTAAAGAAGTTCTTATCTTTGAGCAGCGCTTTGTTTTGAATAGAGGCTTCATCCACGAGTACGCAGATGCTTCCATTTTCAAGTTTGAGCGCCAAGCGTCCGTGGCCTTGTTTATCGGTTGTTTTTTGCAGGATATCCCCGGCTTTGACGGATTGTCCGTTGAGGCTGATCAGGGCCTTGTTGACATTTTGGGTTACTATGTAAGTGATATCCGCGCCTTTAATCCCGCCATCAGAAGACGGGCGGCGTGCTTTCCCGGCAGCAATATTGCGCATATCGGCCAGCAACGCGTCGGCTTTTGTTTGCGGCTTTACCGGTACCGATTTCCGTTCCTGCGCCTCTTTTTCAGCCCGTTTTTGTTTGGCTACGGCAATAGCCGTCTTGTGTAGATCGACCTTTTTGAGAGCCGTATCCCCCAAATTTACGGGGTTTTTGAGATGTTTTGCGTTTGCGCTGTTTTCATCCCAGATCGTATAGCCGACGTTGTTTTTCTTATCCCACAATATTCGTCTGAGACCGAGTCTATCGCTGATGCATTCGTGTTCGATATTCGGATCGTTCCACAGTTTTCCATTGATCAAAAATTCGCCGTATGTCGGATTTTTAGCGACGCAGTGGATCATGCGCATCGCCCCTTGCCGGGCCGATATTGGAGCTTCTTGTGTTTCTTCTTCACCCCTATGAGACTTTAGCCATGCGGCCATTCGAGCCGTCCAGCCCGGCCCTTGCTCAAAGTCTCCACTCGGGGACAAAAAGCCGGCTCTGAAACCCGCCGTTAATCTCTGTAGTAAACGCAACATCCTTGTACTCGCCGTAAAAACTTTATGTGAAAACCGGGTGGACCATACACGAAAGTGTAACAATATGCAAAAAAAAATTCAAACAGCCTGTCTGAGAGATTTTTTTAAATACATAAAATTTTATTTAAATTTTATGCAAGTATTCGATCCAACAAATACTTCAAATTTTATTCATAATTAAAAATATATTCATAATAATCCTCTAATTTTGAAGAAAAAGATGGTTTTATGACTTTTTCTATTGCTTCAAAATTTGCAAAAGCGGCACTGAAAGATACACAAAAACGTATCTGCGGGCTGAGCGCCACCTTGTTAACGCTTCCCTCTTGCCCCGATATCCGTACATATAACGGCGCGGCCTTTATAAAGCTGCCTGATGCCTTCGCGCCACCGGGTGAATGCGACAGTTTGTTGGGGACGGTTTTAACGGACGGATTTTTATCCGGCGTTTTTTCTCAAGCCGGCGGGCTGGATGCCTGCAACGACAATGCCTTTGATGGCGCTGTTCGCGGCGGCGATATGATGAACGCCCTTGATTTGGCCGATGAGTATTTCAAGGACGCGCACGAGAACAGCCGCCATGATCACAATAACAAAGGGCGCGGACGCGGGTCTATTGCGCTTTATGAACGCAACATGTTGTGTAAACACTTTAAACCTGCATCACGTGTAAAAGCGCCGTCAGACAGCTTCGCGCAACGCCAAGCTATCGAGGGGGAAATATCCGGTCTTCTTCGCAAGTTTTATGCGCTGGATAGGCTCTGCGCCTCTTTATAATTTTTGTTAATGCAGATATGATGTCCCTACGGCTTAATTTTTCCACAGATCATAGCCACAAGGTGCTTTATGGGTGATTTTCAGACCTCCTTGCTGCGTGAAAAATTTGTTATTCGCAATATCAGCCTGCCCTCGCATGACGACAGACATGCGGTGATTGCCCTCAGCAACCGGATGCAACTCGCTCTCGGCTTTGGGAGCCAGAAAGAAATACTGGTTGTCCGCGCGCAAAATATGCATCTGACCGTGCGGATGGCGGCGCGCATTCTGCAAAGCTTCAACCAGCGCGGGCCTTTGACATCACGCGCCCCCGCTTTTGACTGGCAAGGGGTTTGGAATTCAATTGTAAACGATTATGAGTATGCCTTTAATCCGCAGCGCTGGGTTGTTGTCTATAAAGACGGCAAACCTATTTTTAACGCCGGAGAGCGGCATCCCTTTCTAGATTTGCTTGAAAAATGCAGCCATGAACATAAACAGCGTGACTATGACTTTTCGCCCGGTTGCGCCGAAGATATGCTTCGAGATGCAGGACAGAACGTTAAGATTACGCATAATTCCAATGTGGCCTTGAACGTCGAGTTCAAAAATGACGAAGGGCGATGCGGCATTATTCTGCGCGGTCCCGACAAAACGACGACGTTTACAATTCTGATTACAAAAAAATCTGACGGGCCGGCGATGAATATTCCGCAGGCTCTGGGGGCTTGCGCCGGATTTCTGGAAGGTGTGCAACTCGCCTTTCTCGTGGGGATGAATACGCATAAGATCTGCGTGGGCTGGATTGAGCGGTTTTCAAAAGAAGAAAAGCAAACACGGGAAGGCAAGCACCGGTTAAGCCGCTTGCGGGCCGAGATTTCCAATCTGGAGAGCCAGTTTAACGTGCGATACCGCCCGGAAAAACCGGAATTTCATCATATTATGGCCGATGCGGAGAGCTTTGCCCAAAAAACCATTGAACCTCCACCGGAAAGCGAAGACGGTGAAGATTTGGCGGACGAACTTGCACGTGAAGATGCTGTAGACATTGACGGCAGCGTTGAAAGCCCCGAAGACGATGCTGAAGAAAATTACGATTATGATGATTTCAAGAGCATTCTGCGCAAACATGAGTCCGAGCCTGATATTCAAGAGTAGAATGCATTCGTAACCTTCTGTTTTATCAATACTTTAAGCAAAAAACTTGACACTCTTCTCCCGCTACTTTAGGTAAGGCCACGGAGAACGCCGCGTGCGTCGTAATATATTGGAAATGCCTGACCAGAAAGGTTTTTCGTGGCCAGCCCCAGGGATAGTTACACTGCTGCTGTAAGCGCCCAGCGTCAGAGCGGGACGCGAAACGCTTTATACCCGAGACTTAGAGGGTCATCCGTCGATACACCTGCCCGTCTCCACAATCCTCCGACTCCATGCCAGCAAGAGCCCTTATATCCGCCACCTGCGGATGAGGCGGCGTTTGTGGCTTCGGATGAGGATTTTTCCGGTAACGGCAAGCTGAATGACACGCTTAAATTCGTTGGCTGGCAACTCGCCGCCGCCGGATTGCTCACCGTTCACGGGGCCACGCACGGCGATCCGGGGAGTACGGTAACCGGTTCGCTTAATTTTGCCCGTAATCTTTTGTGGCTGGGCGCACACGTGTTGATGGCGAAACCGCACCGGATTCCGCGGCTTATCGAGGCTTTCGAGCGCGTAGGCGGGCATGTTTACAACGGCGCAGGCGCTCTGGCTTTTTACAGCGCCCCCAAGGCCTTTCTACAGGCCAAAGCAACCTCTATTTTCGACCGGGCGGCGCAGCGGCGGGAAAGATTGACGGCGAAACTCTCGTCGCAAATGTACCGGGAAATCTGGCATTGCCGGATTAATTATATCGGAAGCGGTGGCGGCGTTCTGGTTCACGCTCCTCAGGCTTTCATGAGCGATGACCCTCTGTTGGTTACCGGGGCTTATGCGGCGGCTGCCGGATATGCTTTGTATGCTATCGATCAATATAGAGAAACGTCTGTATGGCAGTCTCTTTATCAAAGGGTCAAGAATAAGAGCACTACATTCGACCATCGCGAGTCCCATATTGTCGCAGGATATTTTGCCAAAGGGCAGATTTTGCAGGATGCCGCTTTTAAGTGGGCTGCTCCACTTTTACTGACCGGCAAGGGATTACTTTACGGGTTTGAGGGCGTCATGTTACAAAATCCTGCCCTTTTCGCTTCCGGCGCGGCGTTTGCCTGGAGCGGCGGGCATGAGTTTATGGCACAGAACGGCTCCAAGGTCCGTTATGGCTTACAAAAAACTTCCGTGGTTTTTCCGTCGTTGAAGCGCTTTGTTCCCGATTGCGACGAGCATCTTCTTCAACACGTGTCCGACAGACCGCACAAGGTTAACGGGCATGATGCCGATGATGAGCGTTTTATAGCGGCGGCGCGCTTGACTTTGCCCGATGCCTTTGTCCGCGGGACAGCACACCGCAAAGGCGGACCGTTTCTGATCTGTGACCCCAGGGATGTAATGCCGCAGCAAATATGGGAGCCGGAACCGAAGCCACCCCCCGCCCCGATTGCGGCTTAAAAGGTTTTACGCCGCAAGGCTGCGGAGTTCGTCCTTAACCATACCTTAACAGTTAACCTCTACAATATTCATAATATTTATAGGGGTT
>JAGRIU010000069.1 GCA_020443075.1 Alphaproteobacteria bacterium | reverse complement strand
CCCGCCGGGGGGAGGGGTAGGGTGGGGGGGCAAGGACCGCGGAAGCAATGAAGACATCCTCACCGGCCTCAAACTCACCGGCTATTTCCTCGAACACTGGGCCTTCACCCATCATTCCCGCGGCGTCCCCGAAGCCCGCTTGACGCTACAACGCCGTCTTGAAACCAGTTTGAGCCGCGAAGACGCAAAGGCGCAAAGTTTTGTATAAAAATAAAAAAGCTTGGAGGTTTCCTCAATAAGTCATATGAGTATAAATGGGGGAAACCTTTACGTATAGGAGCCTTTTGACCATGAGAGATCCGATAGACGAAATTGAGAAAAAAGTACTGCCTTTCATAGGGGGAGCGGCAAGTGTAGATGCTGCGTACCAGTTCTGTAATGAAAATATGGTTGGGACAAGCATTGCTGTATTGTTCGCTGTAGCGGCTATAGGGCGGCAAGTCTGGAGAAACACCCACGGTTTTACGCCCGATGCAGAAACATCTACCGTACAACCGCTTTAAAAACAAGAAAACCCTTGGCGTTATGCCATCTTAGCGGTAAATAAGCCCTATGGCCAAAAACGAATCTCTTGAAGAAAACCAGATCATCGACCAGCCTTTCGGGGAAATTCTCTCCGGACGCTATCTATCCTATGCGCTTTCCACGATCATGAGCCGCAGCCTTCCCGATGTGCGCGATGGCATGAAGCCCGTCCACCGCCGCTTGCTCTATGCGATGTACCAACTCAAGCTCAGTCCGGTCGGCGCGCCGAAAAAATCCGCCCGCGTCGTCGGCGATGTGATTGGTAAATTCCACCCGCACGGCGATACGGCTGTCTATGACGCCATGGTGCGTTTGGCGCAGGATTTCGCCCAGCGCTATCCACTCGTCGATGGACAAGGGAACTTCGGAAACATTGACGGCGATAACGCCGCCGCCATGCGCTACACCGAAGCCCGCTTGACCGACGTGGCGCTGTTGCTGCTTGATGGGATTGAAGAAGACGCTGTTGACTTCCGTCCGACCTATGACGGCTCGGAAAAAGAACCTGTTGTCCTGCCCGGCGGTTTTCCGAATCTTTTGGCCAATGGCTCCAGCGGGATTGCCGTGGGGATGGCCACATCCATCCCGCCGCATAACGTGGCCGAACTGTGCGAAGCGATGGAACTCATGCTCGAGCGCGACCCCAGCATTGCAGAACTCGCCGAGATTGTCGGCGGTCCGGATTTTCCGACCGGCGGTACGTTGATCGAAGAAAAGCAAGACATCATCGCCGCCTATGAAACGGGGCGCGGGGCTTTCCGCGTGCGCGCAAAATGGGAAAAAGAAGAGCTCAAGCAAGGGCTTTATCAGATTGTCGTCACCGAAATCCCTTATCAGGTGCAAAAATCCAAGCTGATCGAGAAAATTGCCGAGCTGATTAACGCCCGCAAACTGCCGATGCTGGATGACGTGCGCGATGAATCTGCCGAAGATATCCGCCTCGTGCTCATCCCGAAAAACCGCAATGTCGATCCCGAGCTGTTGATGGAAGCTTTGTTCCGCAATACCGATCTCGAAAACCGCTTTTCCCTCAATATGAACGTGCTGGAAAACGGCCTCGTCCCGCGCGTGATGAACC
Organism: Alphaproteobacteria bacterium; assembly: GCA_020443075.1. Classification (GTDB taxonomy): domain Bacteria; phylum Pseudomonadota; class Alphaproteobacteria; order Micavibrionales; family Micavibrionaceae; genus TMED27. Next base: position 58,805 of record JAGRIU010000069.1, on the reverse strand, counting down.
TCAAAGAGGTGCTGCAGGCCTGGATGGATCACCAGCAGGAAGTCCTCGTGCGCCGCTCCCGCCATCGTCTGGCCAAGGTGCTCAATCGTTTGGAAGTCCTTGAAGGCTACCTGATCGTCTATCTCAATATCGACGAAGTCATCCGTATTATCCGTTTTGAAGACGACCCCAAGGCCGAATTGATGAAAACCTTCGGTCTGACAGAGATTCAGGTTGAAGCGGTTTTGAACCTGCGTTTGCGCCGCTTGCATAAGCTCGAAGAAGTTGAAATCCGCACGGAACATGAGAGTTTGACCAAGGAGCGTGATGAACTCGACAAGCTGATCAAATCCGAAGCCCGTCAATGGACGCGCATCAAAAAACAAATTAATGCGCTGAAAAAACAATTCGGCCCCGACACAGCGCTGGGCGCGCGCCGCACAACGATCGCCGGCGCGCCAAAGCCGATCACCGTCAATCTCGAAGAAGCAATGATCGAAAAAGAACCGATCACCATCATCTGCTCGCGCCAGGGCTGGGTACGCGCGATGAAAGGCCACGGCCTGAACGCCAAGGACTTCAAATATAAAGACGGCGACCGCGAACAATTTATTCTCGAAGCCCAAACGACGGATAAGCTGCTGGTCTTCGGCACGAACGGGCGTTTTTATACGCTCGGTTGCGACAAGCTGCCGCCAGGCAGGGGATTCGGAGAGCCGCTGCGCATTATGATCGACCTGCCCAATGATACGGACGTGACAGCTATGACGCTGTATAAGGAAGGCCGCAAGATGCTGGTCGCCGCCACCAGCGGCCACGGCTTTATTGTCAAGGCCGATGACGTGCTGGCGCAAACCAAGTCCGGTAAACAGGTTCTGAATGTTTCCTCGCCGCATGAAGCTGTGCTGTGCGCTGCGGTGGATGATAAACACGACCATTTGGCCGTGATCGGTAAAAATCGCAAGATGCTGGTTTTCCCGCTGGGTGAACTCCCCGAAATGGCGCGCGGCAAAGGCGTGATCCTGCAGAAATACAAGGATGGCGGGCTTTCCGATGCAAAAGCGTTCCAAATTGAAACCGGATTGGAGTTCAAATACGGTTCAGGCACGACCCTCGTCGAGGATATTGCCCCGTGGATCGGTAAACGCGCCTCCGCCGGACGCCTGCCGCCCAACGGCTTCCCGAAAAATAACAAGTTTGAATGACGATGTTGGATATTGTCGAGATCAACAGCAGCAAATTTGACGAAATCTGGGCTGTTCTTTCCCCTGTTTTTAAAACAGGGGAAACGTACCCAATTGCCCCCGATGCAACCAAAGAGGACGGCAAAGCCTATTGGTTTGCGCCAGACAAGAGAGTGTATGCCGCGAGCGATCAAGGCGAAATTGTTGGAACATATTACATCAAACCTAACCAAATCGGTTTAGGATCTCATGTTTGTAACGCGGGCTTTGTTGTCGCAGCAGAGCATAGCGGAAAGGGGTATGGTACGCTGTTAGGATGGCATGCCCTGCAAACGGCTAAGGAAATGGGATATGAATCTATGCAATTCAACCTCGTCGTAGCCAATAACATTGCGTCGTTAAAAATCTGGCAAAAGCTGGGTTTTGATGTGATCGGAACAATTCCAGAGGCTTTCAACTACAGGGGCGAAAAGCATATAGACGCTTATATTTTGTATAAAAAATTGTAAGTATCTAAGGAAACTCTACAGCGCCCGGAGTTTTTTCATACGGCTTTTCTTCTTCTTCAACCGGCTGGGGATAGCTGATCCACGAGCCCGCAGCCTTGGCCTTTTTGCGCTCGTCTTCCGCCTTCTTGGCTTTCCGCGCTTCTTCCTCAGCGTGTTTAAGCGCCTTTTTGGCAAAATCCGGGTCCGTCAATTCCTGCTTGAGCAAAACAATCGAAATCCGCCGGTTACGGGGACTCTCAGGCTCTTGCGGCACAAGATGCTCCGTATCGGCCTTGCCGACGACGTTAAAAATCCGCTCCGGTTTCAATCCGCTCTCGAGCAAAACACGGCGGCTGGAATTTGCACGGTCACTCGAAAGCTCCCAGTTTGTATAATCGGCCCCCTTACCATAGGGCACGCTGTCCGTATGCCCGCGAATTGAAATCTCATTGGACTGCGTTTTAACAACCTCGCCGACCTGAAGCAGCAGCTTCTCGGTTTTTTCAAACATGCGTGCACTGCCCGAAGCAAACATCGGATTGCCTTTTTGGTCTATAACCTGAATACGAAGCCCCTCCGGCGTCATATCAATCAGCAAATTCTCTTTGAGCTTGGCCAGTTCCGGATTGGCCTCAATGGCTTTTTCCAAAGCTTTTTTAGCGTCTTCCATACGCTGTTCTTCGGCTTTGCGCAGAGAATCCTTCGCACGCTCAAGCGCTTCGGCCGCCATTTCTTCTTCGGTCTTTGTATCTCCGCGCCCGGCCTTATCGCCCCCATTCTTGGCCGAAGATCTGTTGTTGACCGCAGACCCTTGGGGGGCGGGTGAGGTAATTGGTTGAACGTTCGTCGTCATTGCTCCCTGCGGCGCAACGCTTAAGCCGCCCAAAACCCCGCCGGCACCGCTATCGCTTTCGGAAACTTGTGGATGCGTCGGATCAAAATAATTGGAAATCGCATTTTTCTGCTCGTCCGTCGTCACGTTCAAAAGCCACAATAACAGGAAAAATGCCATCATCGCCGTCACGAAATCGGCGTAAGCCACCTTCCAGGCCCCGCCGTGATGACCGCCGCCTTTCTTGATTTTTTTAACGATAATCGGCTGGAGTTCGCCTTCTTCATCGGCCACAGCTAAACCCTCCGCTCATCCTCTAAGCCCCGGGGGAGGGGAGTTCGTTGAGCTTTTCTTCCAGTTCTTGGAACGTCGGCTGTACATCATGCGGCAGGAATTTCCGCGCAAATTCAACTGCCACTTGCGGCGCCGCGCCATTCAAAAACGCGATCAAGCCAACCTTGATACATTTGTAATACATGACTTCCGTTTCGGCCTTGGCGCTCATGGCTCCGGCAATCGGCGCGATCATCCCGTAGGAAATCCACACCCCCAAAAACGTTCCGACTAACGCGCCGCCGATCATTTTCCCCAGAACCTCGGGCGGTTCGGAAATAGACGCCATCGTTTTAATCACGCCCAAAACCGCCGCCACAATCCCCAGAGCCGGAATCCCGTCCGCCATGGTTTGTACGGCATGCCCCGCGTGCCCCTCGTGATGTTCAATCGTCTCGATCTCCTCATCCAGCAAAGCCTCAAGCTCGTGCGGGTTTTCCTTCCCCAAAGATATGATCCGCAGGTAATCACACAAAAACACCAACGCATGATGATTATGCTGGAAGCTCGGGAACTGGCCGAAAATCTCGCTTTCCTCCGGTCCCTCAATATGGGATTCCAGGGCCAACCATCCTTTTGTCCGCGCCATTTTGAACACGGTGAATTGCATACACAGCAAATCCATATAATCGTCCTTGGAATAGGCCGCCGGTTTCATCAAGGCGCTGAGATACTTTATTACACCTTTGATCACCTCGCCGTTATTGGCGATTAAAAACGCCGCAACGGCACACCCCATGATAATGACAACCTCGCCGGGCATTGCGCCCAATATCATCATCAGCAAATGCGTGAAATGCCCGAAGTCGAAGTGCATCGCAATCAGCAAACCGCCGAATGTACAGACAAAAACAAGAAGAAGACCGACAAGTTTCATGGTATGGTTCTAAAAATCCCGTTGCGGTGACTTAAAAATGGGAAAAAGGTAAGCAGAAATAGTCTATACAGTGTGGAGGGGTTTGAAAAAAAGATCAAGCTCCGAAGCAAAAAACAAACAAGTAAAAACAAACAAGTAAAACAAATAGAAAATACCTCCCATGCTTGGAAAAATAATTGATGGAATTGTTAAAAAGACATGGTCTGATGAGGATATCCAAAAGTATGTTGGAAAGTTTAAATATGCCTGTTTGGTGTATTCAACAAATGCAGATCTTCGGCATTACAGCGCTTCGGGCGGAACAACCACGGCAATACTAATTTCGAGTCTTCAGGCAGGGATCATTGATGGAGCCGTTGTTTGTAAGGCAGTTCTGTTAGATGGCAAAGTGCGCGCGGCTTTCTACATCGCAAAAACGCCGGAAGAGATGATGGAATCGCAAGGCAGCAAATACGTGGAAACAAGGTTTCTAGCCGAAGTCTTGCCGCTTATCCGGGAGTTTAATGGAAAGCTTGCAGTCGTGGGATTGCCGTGTGACCTGAAAGCGCTGAAACGCTGGCAAGAAAAAGATAAAACTATTGGCGACAAAGTGATGTTCACGATCGGCCTGGTTTGTGGGCATAACTCAAAAACAGATCTTATTGATAAGGTGAGCGAAAGACTTGAAAAGCAAGTTGGCAGTAAGCTTAAATCCTATCGTTTTCGTTTTGGACATTGGCGCGGAAAAATTGAAGCGTGTTTTGAAAATGGTGTCGTCGAAACCCCACCCAGCAAAATATTCAATGATTATCAGAATCTGTTTTTTTTTAGCGAACGAAAGTGCCTAGCTTGTTATGATCACTACGCATACGACGCAGATATTACAACGGGGGATGTCTGGTTGTTTAGACTCAAAAGCGATCCGGTCAAAAAAACGGGCGTGATCGTCCGAACGCAAAAGGGGGAAGCGGTTTTTCAAAACGCGGTTTCAAACAAAGCCGTTATGTATGAAATGTTGGATGTGCGTGATATTATGGACGGACAATCCAGAATTGGGCCCAGTCATTACAACGTGAGCGCCCGGAGCAGAGTTTCAAAATACTTTGCTTTGAAACTTAAAGATCCTGTTGGAGAAAAAGTTAAATGGCATTCATGGGTTAATGCATTTGTTACTTTAGCCAACCTTCGTCTAAGCGAAAGCAAGTGGGGCAAAAAAATAATTTTTCTTACACCGCGCCCGTTGTTAAAGGCATATCTATTTTTCAAAAAAGGATTGGAGAGCTTAAAGTGACGGAAATAGCCATTATTGCTGCGACGTTTTTCGGTAACAAAGGGGCGGAAGCGATGATTTCTAGCACTATTGGCAAACTACGCGAGGCATATCCTGAGGCAAGGTTTAACGTTTATTCTTACTACAGTAAAATTGACAGAACGCTTGTCTCTGACAAAAAAATCGAATTTTACTCAGCAAGCCCCCTTTATCTTGTGACGGTATTAAATCCTTTTGCGTTAATTTACAAGCTATTGGGATATCTGAGATTTAACACCTTACAGCAGAGGTGTCCTGAATCTGTAAAGGCTTTGGCGCGTTCAAAAGTTCTTATCTGTCTTGCCGGTGTATCTTTCGTTGATGGTCGTACTAAATTTTTGCCGTTTAATATAGCAACGATTTTACCGGCGATGATTTTGGGAACGCCAGTTGTTAAGTTCGCGCAGGCCGTGGGGTCTTTTAAAAATCCGGTCAACGCTTTTTTTGCGCAGGCTTTTTTAAAGCGCTGTCGTATGGTTTTTACGCGGGGAAACAAAACACATGAGTATTTACAAGGCCTGCTGGGCGGTCCATGTGAGAATGTACGCCGTGCGAATGATATAGCTTTTCTGTTTCAACCCGGTTTTTCTCTGTCAAAACCGGAACTTGAAAACTTTCCAGCTTCAAAGTCTTTAGTTGAATCTGCCAAAAATGCGGGAAAAGGAGTCGTCGGGATATGCCCCAGCATTGTTGTACATAAAAAAGCTGAAAAAGCAGGCTGGAATTATGCGGATATGGTGGCTAAAATTGTTTCTGCGTTGTCTTGCAAAGGATATCACGTCGTCCTTTTTCCAAATGCAACACGTGGCTCTGATGCTTCTATGCGCCACAACAACGATTTACCGTTAATCGAAAATATTTTTCAGGAATTGAAAGAGGATGAACGCAAAAACACAAGCCTGTTTACAGGGCTGTTAAATGCGGCGCAAATTCACGAAATTATTCGCATGTGCGATATTGTTGCCGTTTCCCGTTTTCATGCCATGATCGGCGCTCTGTCACTTGAGATTCCGGTAACAGTAATAGGATGGAGCCATAAGTACCTGGAAGTTATGGAACTGTTTGAACAAGAAGACATGGTTTTGTCTTACGAGGAGGGACATCACGAAAACGTAGTTCAAAATATAATCAAACTTGAAAGTGAACGTGTTCAGCGCGCCGAAAAAATAAGAAAATTACTGCCTGAGGTTCGCGCGCTTGCTCAATCTCAGGTGGATTACGTGTGTTCCCTTATTGAAAACGACAGGCATTAGAGGCACAAACGTGCTGTACAAGCTTTTTACGTTTCAAGGCTATTCTCTTCAGGTCGGTTTCTTTGAAACTTTGATGGCGACGAAAACGAAAATGCCGAGAAATAAATTGACGATAAGCCACAGGATTCTGCTAAGCGTACTGGCCATGTAGGATGCGCTTGCGCCAACATCCAAAACCCCGCCGAGAAGTGCGGAAACGGCTTCGATAATACCAAGGCCGGACGGAACAATAACAACCATAGCACCGACAGCTGGGGCGACAGACAGAATCGAAGAGTGAACAAAATCGGCCCCGACATGAAGGGCAGCAAAGCAGAAAAATAATCTCCCGGCCTCCGTTAAAGTAATAAGGCAACGCACGGCAATTAAAGACAGAACATATCGAATATTCTTATACAGATAGTGAATAAGCCCCGCGCTGCCGAATAAAACCGGAGCGCCCGCACCAAAAAGGAAAAAGCCGAGCCACAAATGGTTGATGAACAAAGCACAGGCGCCCGCATATATAAAAGCGGAACCGACCCAAAGGAAAGCAACCAAAACAGAAAGAAAAAGACCGTCTTTATAAGAGATTCCCAAAGTCTTGAAGCGAGAGGCGCGGACCATCACCCCCCCCGGTAAAGGCAACATATTGGCGGCACTTGCCAATACGATTGTTTGTGCCGCGCTTGTGAAACGAATGCTTTTATTGAGTAAACGAGCCGTCAGCTGAAAATCAATGATGATCAAAAATATTTTAGCGGGAACGAAAATGAGCAAAGCAAGTAAAGCGGGGGGGAGCGAGATATTTTGTAATAGCTTCGGCTCCGCCTGGATTGATAAAAAAATGCCGCCGATAAAAGCCGCAAAAGCGGCGGAAAATACGATTTGCCTGACTGTGGGGTGTTTAAAGCGTGCCCAGAGTTCAGATCTTAGAAGTTTGGTACTTCTCTCTTCCATCCTAGCGATAAATTCTAGAAAATGCATGCTATTGCGTCCGGTCAAGCTCGCATTCCAACCGGTGGATCTTATACAAAGCTTTCTCCAGTAATCGGCGGTTAAAGTGAACAAGATCTGCTAAAACGCCGGCCAAGAGCGTCATAAAACCGAGCATACACAGCGTGCCGCCAATAATCAAAGACTGGATGTGTCCACCGCCGTCGCCGCCGAAATAATAAAACAAAAACCGGACAATCGGCAACGCCCCAATAAAAAACAGCCCGCCGCCCAACACCAGAAACACCCGCAACGGACTGTGCATCGTATACATGCGCAGCAGCGTCGATACCGACATTTTGAGAAAATAAGGAATGCTCTTGAACAGCCGCGATTCCCGCGTTTTTCCATTAGTATTGATGGGCACGGATATGACGGCCATGCGCCGCGCCCCGGCAATGACCAGCATCTCGATTGTATAACTGAAGTCCGAAACGATATTGAGGCGTTGCGCCGCATCCCGGGAAATGGCGCGGAAACCGCTCACCGCATCCGGGATGTTATAACCGACCATTTTACCGATGACCCAGCTCCCGAAAACCTGTAAACGTTTTTTAAAGGTCGAAAAATGCGGGTTGTCCATGCCGCCGCGATCGCCGACGACAATATCGGCTTCACCGCGCACCACGGGGGCAACAAGCTTGGCAATATCCGCGCTATCGTATTGGTTGTCGCCATCCGTGTTAACGATAATATCGGCGCCGCGTTTCAGACATTCATCAATTCCGCGGTGAAAACTGCGCGCCAGCCCCTTGTTTTTGGCGTGGCGGATAATATGGGTAACGCCGATCTTTTTGGCCAGTTCCGACGTGCCGTCCGTCGAACCATCGTCTATAATCAGAGTCTCAATTTTATCTATACCTTCGATGCGTTTCGGAATAGTGCTGATCACACTTTCCAGCGTCTCGGCTTCGTTGTAACAAGGAATCTGGACAATCAATTTCATGTTGGCTTTCTCGTCGAAAATTACCCAGCGATTCTACATATTTAAAGCAGCGCAGGCAAATGCTTCTCGCGGGTATTTAAAAAGTCGTGTAAAGCGGGGGAATGTCTTCGGGTTTCAAAGTTTCTTGCGGGCGATAAAGACGATCGCCCCAGCGCAGCGTGGCGGTTTGTTCATCTGAGTGAGACAAAATCGTGTGTGTCCCGGCTTTGAGTAGAACAACCTCGCCGGGGATATGGCGGGCGCCGTCAATCGTAACGGGGTGATCGGCCTCAACCGTATAAGGCCCTCCGATATAAAGATCGAAAGTATGAGGAGCACGAGAAATGTTCTCAAAAGTTTTCCCCGCGACATAAAGCTGCCGCCAATGGTGGAGATAATTTTGATTTATAAAGCCTTGATCCTCGGGTTTAAGCTTATAATAAAACGTATCGCTTTCATCGCCCAAAACCATTTTGCTGTTAGGATCCGAATTGCCGATTTTTCCGACTTTATGAACTGTATTAGACGCAATAACAAAGAGAGGGTGTTGCCGTATCATCAGGTCTTCGAGGAAGTATCTCTCATCGTTTAAATATCTGTTCACACCAGCCGTACTCATGAAAAAACCAACTTTAGGATAAGACGAAATCATGCTGTGCGTATCCAGGTAAGGCACGGGTTCAGGAAAGATCTTGTGCACCGTCTCAATGAACTCTTTTTGCGTTTGCATGTTAATGAGGTTCGTTCTTGAAATGTTGTGTATTAAGAGGTTTGCGGAAAAGAGTCCCGTAAGTGCAAAAAACAAAAATGAGGCGTTTTTGCGCTTCCTTATAAAATACTCACTGCTCATCCCGCACAATACGGAGACCGGCGCCAGCATAAAGGCATAATAGTACGGAAAAACATTGCGGTAAAAAATCAAAGTGAAAAGCGGTACGGCCAGGCTTAACAAAATCAAAAGCTGAGAATGTGTGAGGAGTTTGGAGGTTCTGAGTTCTTTGAAAGCAAGGACAAGCCCCCACAGCAATAAAAGCCAAAACCCGAAATCAAAAATCAAGGTTGTGACTATGTATTGCGGAGAGTGAAAGAATCCTGCGTTCAATATGAACATTTCAATGTGGTGATGGAGTGTTGGCTGTTCTCCCAAGCGCGTTGTCTGATTGGAAAGAAATGTGCTGTGAAGCATCACTAAGGCGCCAAAAAACAAAACGGAACCTATGGAAACAAAAAGAGTATAATGCAAAAGCCTGCGATCAAATTGAGCCTCTTTGTAACGCACTAATAAAGCAAGCCCGAGCGGTATCGCCAAAAAAACAGACTTTATACTGACAAAGCCTGAAAGTGCGATGAGAAGGGCCGTCAAAAAGCCGTAAAAAAATGTCTCGGGCTTTGTGATGGCAATAAACAGAGCGCTCATCATCAGCGCTGTAATAAGGGGATCAGCACGAAAGCTGGCTCCTTGCCAGCACACATAGGAAACGCAAAAATAGCTGAGCACGGCAAGCAAGGAGCTGGTCTTTGAGAAGAATTGCCGGGAGATTAAAAAAATCATGGCCCCCGTCACGACGTTTAGTCCTAACATAGCAAAGCGTCCGGCGATAATTTTCTCAACTTCAGTGCCGGGAATGAGGCGTAACCACTGGAAGAAATACACACCGCCTTGTTGAAAAAGGGCACTGAGGCGTCCGTCCGCAAAATCATAGATTTTAGAAAGGTAAAAAGTTTCGTCCCAGTTTATGCCGTAGCGCGGAATAGTGTACACCCGGGCGGCAAAAACAAGAGCCAGAAGAATATAAAGACTGTAATCAATAAAGCGGATTTGATCGCGATTCATGGGCTTTGAAAACTCTCCCGCGACAGAAGCGATGGAGGCACGGACCGGAGTCGAACCGGTGTACACGGATTTGCAATCCGCTGCATAGCCACTCTGCCACCGCGCCTTTTAAAAGATTGCCTAAACTCTTTAGAGGATAATGCGTTTCAAAGTCAATAGAAAGCCTTTTGCCCATTGACAGCTCAAGTGTAAAAACGCTCTAGCCAAGCCGCAAAAAATTTTGTAAGCAAAAAGCAGCGAGCCTATCGCGCGCGATAAACAAGATTGAAGTCTTTATAAAAATGCCGACACCGAACTTTGCACAAGCCCGCATAAATATGCTCGAGAGCCAGATCCGCACCGCAGGCGTTATCAATCCGGCCATTTTAGAGGCATTTAAAAACACGCCCAAAGAGCGCTTCGTTCCCGAAAGCGCGGCCGGAATAGCGTATAAAGACGAAGAAATCGTCCTAGGGCACGGGCGTTATTTGCTCGAACCGCTTGTCCACGCCAAAATGATAGAGGCCCTGTCACCAAGTCCTCAGCACGTCGTGTTGGACGTTGGATGCGCTACAGGGTATTCTTCGGCGATTTTGTCCTCCCTTGTGACGACCGTCGTGGCTTTGGATAATGAACAAGCTTTTTTGGAGCATGCCGATAAAGTCTGGCAGGATTTAGGAGCCTGCAATATTGTTTCTTTTCTCGGGGCTTTGCCCGAAGGTCAGTCTAAAAACGCGCCCTATGACCTGATCGTCTGTAATGGCGCATTAGCGGAAATACCTGAAAAACTTGTAGCTCAGCTAGCATCGGGGGGGCGCATGGTGTGCATCATTCGTCCGGCGGGAGCCCATATAGGCCGCGTGACTCTAATAGAAAGCCTTGGAGAAAAAGGCTTTTCGTCGTATACTCTCTTTGACGCGGCCGGGTCGTACCTTCCGGGGTTTGAACCGGCACCGGCCTTCGCCTTTTAAAACTCTCGGGTTTATCCATGATGAAACAGTTTCAAAACCTTTTGTTCAAAAGGACGCTCTTGTTCGGAGCTCTCCTTCCTTTGTTTGTGTGCTCACAAATGGCTTTTGCACAAGACGAGAAGGACAAAAGCTCTCCGGAGCAGCAACAAGAACAAGCCGTTACGGCGAAAACGCAAACTCTGCAATCTGTCTTGGCGTTGACATACCTGAATAACCCGAGCCTGATGGCCGCCAGGTCGCAGCTGCGCGCCGTGCAGGAAAACCTGCCGCAAGCTCTGTCCGGGTGGCTTCCCAGTGTTACCGCTGATGCCGCCGTAACAGCCAGTAACAGCGACCAGTCTGCCTTTTCATCGCAGGAAAGCAACACGGTTACGAAAGATATCGGCCTGTCCGTAAATCAGAATATTTATCGTGGCGGCTCGACATTCGCACAAGTGCGCGCGGCCAAACATGCGATTAAAGCCGCCGCCGCCCGGTTGATCGCCATGGAACAGGATGTGCTGCTGCAAACCGCAACGGTGTACATGGATGTTGTCCGCGCCCGCGCGCTGTTGGAGCTGGCCAATAACAATAAAGAGGTTATTGCCCGCCAAAGTGAAGCCACGCAGGACCGCTTTACCGTCGGCGAATTAACCAAAACGGACGTGGAACAGGCCAATGCCCGTCTGGCCGATGCGCAAGCCCAGATTATTACCGCACGCGGAAATCTGCGGGCAAGCGAAGCTTTGTTCGAACAACTGACGGGCTTTAGACCGGAAGCGCTGGAAACACCGTATCCGGAATATGCTCTGCCTGAAACGCTGGATGTGGCTACGCAAAGCGCAGAAAGCAAAAACCCATACGTAATGGCCGCGATCAGCGAACAAAAAGCGGCCGAAGAAGATGTTGAGAGCGTGTTCGGGGAGTTACTGCCGCAAATCTCGCTTTCGGCGAACTGGGATCGCAGCTATGATCCGGCCCCCGGATTGATCGACCAGCAAACCAGCAAATCAATAGGCGTATCGGCCAGTATTCCTCTTTACCAATCCGGCGCCGTGCGTTCGCGTGTACGACAGGCCAAGCACGTCGCCAACCAGCGTTTTATGGATATTGTCGGGGCCAAAAGACAGGCCCGCCAGATGGCCGTGCAGAGCTGGGAAGAGCTTTTGGCAGCCCGCGCCGAGATCGAGGCCCGCAAAGCACAGGTTGAAGCATCTGAAATTGCTAAAGAAGGCGTCAATGCCGAAGCCGAATTCGGCTCCCGCACGGTTTTGGACGCTCTGGATGCCGATCAGGAATATCTCGATGCCCAGACCGCTTTGGTTACGGCGCAGCGCAATGAAACAGTGGCGCAAGTCCAGCTTCTGTCGGTTCTGGGGCAGCTCACGCCTGATACGTTGGGGTTCGTCCAGGAAGCCGCCGCTGTCGGTGTAGGGCTTGAAGATTTCAAATGGCAGCTCTTCAACATAAATGTGGATAGGCTTGGGGAAAGATAACATTCCCTCTTTGACAAGCGCCCTTCAATGAGTGAGACTGAACTAACGTCAATCTAGGATTAAATTCTGATCATTAAAAATATGGCCCAGCAAGAAACAGAAGAGCAGGAACCCTCCATCGAAGAAATTCTGACCTCGATCCGTCAGATCATTTCAGAAGATGATGATGTCGCAGAAGGTGAAGCCACGCCTGCGGAGGTCGTGGACGAAATGCCGGACCCTGAGCCTGAAGTCTCTGTTGAACCGGAGCCGGAGGACATAGCGCCGGAAGAAATGCCTCAGGAAGAAGAAGCCATCGAACTCACCGACATAGTGGAAGAACCACAGGAGGCACCCGCGGAAGAAAAGGCATCTGAAGAGCCGCCAGAGCCGGAAGCTGAACCAGAGCCAGAGCCAGAACCAGAACCGGAAGTGCAGGTCGATCTTCGCGATATAGATGAACCTGTGGCCGTTATGCCGGAGCCGGAAGAAGAAATTGCAGAAGATACCGCGCCGTCGCCCGAGCCGGAAAGCCTCGATTCGCTTCTAACCAGTGGTGCTGAAAGCGCTGCCCTTGAGGGATTCTCGCAAATCGTTAAGAAAACGGCAATTGAGCGTGGCGGTATTACACTGGAAGAGATCGTGCGCAGCGAACTGAATCCGCTCTTGCGAGAATGGCTGGATAAGAATCTGCCGTCCATCATCGACCGTCTTGTGCGTGAAGAGCTCGAGCGTGTGGCCAAGCGGGCCATGGAAGATTAAAACAACCGCTTCACCCTTGCTTTATCCATTAAAATTCGTATGATCCCTATCGTTTAGGGAAAGAACGCCATGCTCGACAAAACATTTGATCCGAAAGCCATCGAAGAAAAACTTTATGCGCGCTGGGAAGCCTCCGGCGCTTTAGCCTGCAACCCCGATAGCAGCGCCCAGACTTTTACCATCATGATGCCCCCGCCCAATGTGACCGGCAGCTTACATATCGGCCACGCCTTGAACCATACGCTTCAGGACGTGTTGATCCGCTACAACAGATTAAAAGGCCGTGATGCGCTTTGGCAGCCGGGGACAGACCATGCTGGGATTGCCACGCAAATGGTTGTGGAGCGGATGCTCGATGCTGAAGGTATTTCCCGCCGCGATTTAGGCCGTGAGAAATTCCTTGAGCGCGTTTGGGACTGGAAAGCGCATTCCGGCGGCACAATCGTCGGCCAGCTTCGCCGCCTGGGGACAACGCCGGACTGGAGCCGTGAACGTTTTACCATGGACGAGGGGCTATCCGCCGCCGTCCTCAAGGTCTTCGTCAAGCTCTACGAAGAAGGATTGATTTACCGCGATAAACGTCTAGTCAACTGGGACCCGAAACTCAAAACCTCCGTCTCGGATCTCGAAGTTGAGCAACGCGAACAAAAAGGCCATATGTGGCACATCCGCTATCCCGTTGAAGGGGCGCAGGAAGAGTTCATCACGGTCGCCACCACGCGCCCCGAAACCATGCTCGGCGATACGGCGGTTGCTGTCCATCCCGATGACGAGCGATATAAGGACATGGTCGGAAAGTTTGTTGTTCTGCCAATCACAGGCCGTCTGATCCCGATCATTGCCGATGAATATTCCGATCCTGAAAAAGGAAGCGGCGCGGTTAAAATTACACCGGCCCATGACTTTAATGACTTCGAAGTGGGACGCCGTCATGACCTGCCGATGATCAACATCTTCGATATTCATGCCTGCATTGCCCATCTGGAGAGCATTCCATCCGAATATCACGGGCTGGATCGCTACGATGCGCGTAAGAAAATCCTCGTTGAACTCGACGAACAGGATTATCTGGTCGAAGTCGAGGATATCAAAAACGCGCTGCCCTATGGTGATCGCTCCGGTGTCGTAATCGAGCCGTACCTGACCGATCAATGGTATGTTGATGCCAAAACGTTGGCAGCTCCGGCCATCGACGCCGTCAAAACAGGCAAAGTCGAATTCGTACCGAAAAACTGGGAAAACACCTATTTCGAATGGATGAATAATATCCAGCCCTGGTGTATTTCCCGCCAGCTCTGGTGGGGCCACCAGATTCCGGCCTGGTATGACGAAGATGGTAAGGTCTACGTCGCCGAAAGCGAAGCCGAAGCACAAAAACAGGCGGGCGAAGACGCTGTTCTCACGCGTGATCCTGACGTGCTCGATACATGGTTTTCATCGGCGCTTTGGCCGTTCTCCACGCTCGGTTGGCCGGATGAAAGCGCGCAAACAAAAACGATGTTGGAGCGCTATTACCCCGGAGATGTTCTGGTTACCGGCTTTGACATTATCTTTTTCTGGGTGGCCCGCATGATGATGATGGGCATCCATTTCATGGGCGATGTGCCGTTCAAAAAAGTTTACATGCACGCACTTGTCCGCGACGCCAAGGGCCAGAAAATGTCCAAATCCAAGGGCAACGTCATGGACCCGCTGGATTTGATCGAAAAATTCGGCACCGATGCGCTGCGCTTTACTCTGATCGCGATGGCGGCGCAAGGCCGCGATATTAAGCTCTCCGAAGAGCGTATCGAAGGCTACCGCAACTTCGCGACAAAGCTTTGGAATGCTTCGCGTTATTGCGAAATGAATGAATGCCGTGCAAGCGACGATTTCGATCCATCATGCACCGCATATGCACCCAATCAATGGATCATATCCCAGCTCGTGAAAACGCGAAGCCTGATTGATAAGGCTTTTGAAGAGATGCGCTTTAACGAAGCCGCGCAAGCTATTTATCAATTCACTTGGGGCACATTTTGTGACTGGTATCTGGAATTCACCAAACCCGTTTTGCAATCTGGAAGCGAGCACGCCGACGAAGTCCGCCAGACAAGTGGTTGGGTTTTGAGCCAGATATACAAACTGCTCAATCCGTTCATGCCTTATATCACAGAAGAGCTGTACCGCAATATGGGCGGGCAGGGGATGTTGATCAGCGCGCAATGGCCGTCCTACGAGGGTCTTAAACCGAATGAGGACGCAAACTCCAAAATGGAATGGCTCATCCGTATTGTTAGCGAAATCCGCAGCGTCCGCGCCGACATGAATGTTCCGGCCGGTGCTAAAATCAAGCTGATGGTCAAGGATGCTAAGCCCAAAACACAGGAAAACCTCACGGAGTTTGACGAAATTATCCGCCGTATGGCCCGCCTTGAAAGCATCGAACTGACCGGTGAAGTCCCCAAAGGCTCTATCCAGTCTATCGTTGATGAAGCGACAATTATCCTGCCCGTGGCCGAAATCATAGATCTGGACGCCGAGCGTGCCCGCCTGCAAAAAACGATCGAAAAACTGGATCAGGATATCCAGAAAATTGATCAACAACTCGGGAACGAGCAATTTATCTCTAAAGCGCCCGCAGAGGTGATTGAAGAGAAAAAACAGCAGAAAACCGAAGCGGAAACAACGAAGAACAAACTCTCGCAAGCATTGAAACAACTGGCATCTGTATAAGAACACCCACTTAAAAACAATTGCCAGTTTTTCAAAAACAAGATACAAATTCGCTCCTGTCAAAGGACAAAGTCTAAAGCGAAAAGAAGGCCGTATGTCACCCGAACGCATTCAAAAACACCAAAAGAGGCTTCTCTGGGCGATCGTAGCCTCGGAAACCAGTCATGTGTTTTGTTGTGTCTTGCCAACACTTTTCAGCCTTGTCGCGCTTCTCAGTGGTTTCGGCATGGTCATTACCTTACCGGGGTGGCTGGAGGTCCTTCACGACGAGCTTCATCACTACGAACTCCCGATGATTATATTTTCCGCAGCCGTTCTGGCTTTGGGCTGGGGGCTGCAAATGCACAGCTGGAAAATTGATTGCCATGACACAGGCTGTCACCACGGCTCTTGTAAGCCTCGCAAACGCGCCGCCAGCAAAATCCTCATCGCCGCCAGCGTGCTGTTTACCTTCAACGTGATCCTGTATTTCGGCTTCCACAGAAATAATGCCACGCTCCCCCATGCGCAACATAACCACGCGCAAGAGCATCAGAGCAGCGGCGTCGGTAAATAATAATCATTATTTTTTGTAAACCGTTTCCGGATCGAAAAGCAGGTCTTCATCGACCCATTCGAGGGCAGGGGAGCCACCTTCGTTTTTCACAACCTTCCGGTAAAAACAGCTTCGCCGCCCGGTGTGGCAACTGGCTTCTTCGTCCATATCGACACTGATCCAGACACAATCCTGATCGCAATCCACGCGCATCTCGATAATCCGCTGCACATGCCCGCTTGATGCGCCCTTGTGCCAGAGCTCTCCACGGCTGCGCGACCAGTAATGAGCCTCTCCTGTCTCAAGAGACTTTTTTAAGGCCTCTTCATTCATGTAGGCCAGCATCAAAACCTTGCCGCTGCGCGCGCTCGTCGTAATGCAGGGAATAAGCCCTTGTGCATCGAAACGCGGTAAAAACTTCAGGCTATCTTCAAGTTCTTTTTTATCCATGCACGAACCCTACCGTCTAAACCGCACCTTATCAATCCAGCGCCGCTTTTGATAATCGTAATAGAAGTGGGTGCTATGACTGCGCGGATCGGAAACCTCGCATACAAAATTTTGCCAGACCTCCGGGCTGTCTGCGTTGGCGCCGCGGACCCCGGTATCCAGAAACAGGATCTCTGGATATTTAACATGCTTAAGCGCGACGGTTTCTCCGCGAAGTTTGAAAGTCCGCAAATCCGCTTTTCCTATCTTCAGCCGTTCGCGGTTGGCCAGCACCCAGCCTTGCGATTCTTCGCAAATCATCCGCGCGAGCAAAAGTTCGCCTTCGACATGCTGGTGGTATTCTTTGCCGCGTCCGCTAAAAAAAGCAAAATAAATCACAACCAGAATAAGGATGCCCGCGCCCCATAATTTAACCGGAGGAACGGCTTTGATGTTCTCCCAGATTTCTTGTAATTTTTCGGCTGGCGACAGCTTCCGGTAACTCATGCCGCGCGAACTTTCTTCTTAAAGGCGGCAAGCCGCGCTTCATAGGCATCCCAGAGCGCTTTCTCGCATTTAATCCCCTGTAGCTTGTAGATTTGCTGCAGGCCCGTCGGCGACTTGGGGTTAATCTCTGTGACGTAATCGCCAATCACGTCCAGCCCGACAAGAACCAGCCCGCGCTCGATCAAAGTCGTTTTCAGGCGGGCGCAAATTTCACGGTCCCGCGCGGTGATCTGACCGGGGGCTGCCTTCCCTCCGGCTTGCAAGTTGGCTCGCGCATTGCCGTCCGCCGGAACCCTCAGTAACGCACCTATCGGCTCGCCTTCGACAACAATAATCCGTTTATCGCCCTGACGGATTTCAGGGATATAACGCTGCACGATAAACGGCTCGCTATGCAGACGGCACAGCATATCATACACGGCCGGCAGGTTCGTATCGCCTTCGCGCATATGATAGATATCCAGCCCGCCAAAGCCGTTCATCGGCTTGATAATGATCTCGTTATGCTCGGCGTGGAAATCGTATATATCCTGCAAATTCCGCGTAATCAGCGTTGGCGGCGCCAGATCGGGGAAATGCGTAATGAGCAGTTTTTCCGGTGATTCCCGTACACCCTCAGGGTCATTCAAAACCAGTGTCTTGCCTTTTAAATGATCCAGCATATGCGCCAGAGCAGTATAACGGCGCGGATTGTTAAAATCTTGCCGCATCAAAATAAGGTCAAAGTCACTCAACGCCCGGCGCTCAAATGCTCCCAATGTACAGTGGTTTCCGCGCTTACGGCGAAATTCAAGCGTCGCGCAATCCGCATAAACCATACCGTCACGCAGGGTTAAACTATCCGGAGAATAATAAAAAAGATCGTGCCCGCGCTTTTGCGCCTCCAGCCCTATAACAAAAGTCGAATCCTTGTCGATATTGATCGATTGCGGCGGGTCCATCTGCAAAGCAACGGTAAAACTCATGATTTTCTAAGGCCTATGGTTGATTTTTCGCGTAAACAGTATATAGCTACGTCAGAGATAGCTATAAGAAAATGAATATAGAACACGAATGTCATTTGAAAAACTCGGCCTGTCCGAAAATCTGTTAAAAGCCATCGCCGATTGTGGCTACGATAAACCAACGCCGATTCAAGAAGGCGCGATCCCGCATATTCTAATGGCCCGTGATGTTGTCGGCTTGGCGCAAACGGGAACTGGCAAGACGGCCAGCTTTACGCTGCCGATGATCGAAATTCTGGCCGGAGGCCGCGCCAAGGCCCGCATGCCGCGCTCGCTAATTCTCACACCCACGCGCGAACTCGCCGCGCAGGTGGCGGAAAACTTTGATACCTACGGCAAATACTCAAAATTAACCAAGGCGCTACTGACCGGCGGCGTATCGATGGAAGAACAAATAAAGTTGCTGGAGCGCGGCGTCGATGTGCTGATCGCCACACCGGGGCGCTTGCTCGATTTGTTCGAGCGCGGAAAAATCCTCCTGACCGATATTAAAATTCTGGTGATCGACGAAGCCGACCGCATGATGGATATGGGCTTTATTCCCGATATTGAAAAGATTGTCGGCTTGCTGTCTCCGATCCGCCAGACGCTTTTATTTTCGGCCACCATGCCGCCGGAGATCAAAAAGCTGACGCAAAAATTCCAGAGCAATCCCAAAGAAATTTCCGTTGCCCCGCCGGCCACAACATCCAAAAATGTCGAACAATTTATTGTCGAGACCTCGCCGCGTCAAAAG
The DNA here is from genome assembly GCA_020443075.1 of Alphaproteobacteria bacterium. Classification (GTDB taxonomy): domain Bacteria; phylum Pseudomonadota; class Alphaproteobacteria; order Micavibrionales; family Micavibrionaceae; genus TMED27. The sequence continues at coordinate 39,745 of JAGRIU010000069.1, read as the reverse complement.
CAGGACGTTCTGGCCCGCCTGATCGAGCGGGAAAAGGTTCAAAATGCATTCATCTTCTGCAACCGCAAACGCGACATTGACGGCCTAACGCGCTATTTGCAAGGTAAAGGCTATGACGCAAAAGGCATGCACGGCGACATGGTGCAAAAGGTGCGTTCTGAAACGCTTGAGGCTTTCAAGGCCGGAAAAATAAGCCTGCTGGTGTGCAGCGATGTGGCCGCCCGCGGTCTTGACGTTCAGGGCCTCTCCCACGTCTTCAACTTCGACGTGCCGTTCAACGCCGATGACTACGTCCACAGAATCGGCCGCACGGGACGCGCCGGGCTGACGGGACATGCCTGGATGTTGGTCACACCCGCAGACAATAAACATCTGGCGGCGATCGAAAAGCTGACCAAGCAGGATATTCAACGGGTCGCTCTGGAAGAAAGCAAAGCTGAAAAAAGCCCCCGGAAAAGCAAACCGCGCCACGATGACAAACCGCCAAAGCCGCCGAAAAAACAAGCTCCAGCGAACAAAAGAACAGACGCGGATGATCAGGATGATGGCGATGTAAAAGGATTCGGAAGTGATATTCCATCCTTCTTCGGTTAAAGCCCTTGCGCTTTAAGGCTCGGCGTTGCACACTTGTGAAAGCTTCGACTGTGTAAGAATCTGTGAACGCCCGATATGTTTCGTCTATTATCCCTTACCGTGCCTTTATGTCTTCTGCTGCAAACCTCAGCCGCCAGAGCGCAGCTCCTCACGGGCTATGGTTTTGAAGACAGGCTTGAAGAAACAGGCGATGCGGAAGGCGGCACGGACAATAAAAACGCGGAACAAAGTTATGCATCCGTTGAGTTATACGACCTTGAGCCTGCGGTAGATGTCTATCCTCTATCACAATCTCCTTCGCAGCAAGAGCCCGTAAAGCTGGATGCCGATACGCTTCAGCATGATAAGGAGCAAAAGATAATCACCGCCTCAGGGGATGTTTTCTTGGAGCAAGACGGACACATTCTGCGCGCCGATGAAATGAAATATAATCTGGGCACCGATACGGTCCAAGCCTCAGGACTTGTGGTTTTAAACGAAGAAAACGGTGATATTCACCTCGTGGACCGCGCAGAATACAACACAAAGCTCCGCAACGGTCATGTTGAAAACCTGCACACGACTCTGGCAGACGGCTCACGCTTCGCCGCCGAAACCGGTGATCGCAAAAACGGCGTGAAGACAATTATGCATGATGCCTCTTATACACCATGCGAGCCGTGCGAAAATAACCCTGAAGAAGAACCTGTGTGGGGGCTGCGCGCCTCCAAAGTCATTCATGATCAAGAAGAACACACGGTCAAATACCAGCACGCCCGCTTCGAAGTCCACGGCGTGCCCGTAGCTTACGTCCCGTTTTTCTCGCATCCCGATGGAACGATTAAACAAAAAAGCGGCTTTTTGGCCCCTTCAATGGGATATAACAGCAATCTCGGAGCGTTCGCCGATGGGCGCTATTATTGGGGAATCGCACCGGACCAGGACCTAACGATCGGGTTGCGCGCCATGAGCCAGCAAAGCGCGCCGTTAGGGATGCTGGCATATCGCAAGAGATGGGAAAATGCGCGCCTACAGGCCTCTGGAGGTATAACGGTCTCCGACTGGCAAGACAAAACCTATGACCGGATTATTCAGCGAAAAGATGATGTACGCGGCCACGTCTTCGCAGACGGACAATGGGACATCAATGATAAGTGGCGCTCTGGTGTCAGGGTCAATTGGTCGTCAGATGATCCTTATTTGCGCCAGTATGACTTTTCCGACGATAACGTTTTGGAAAATGAAATCTATGTTGAGCGTTTCTCTGGACGGAATTACGGTTCAGGGCGTTTGATTTCTTATCATGATACGCGCGTGCGCGACGAAGCGCCGGACCAACCCGACGTTTTACCTGAAATTTTCACAAGCTTTCAAGGCGAGCCGGGAGAAATCCCGCTCATAAAAGGAACATGGACGGCGCAGGCCTCGGCATTGGGGTTGCAACGTGAAGGACGCGCACAAGACATGCAACGCCTGTCTATGGACTTAGGGTGGAAACGCCGCCTGGTTTCCGACTACGGATTACTGACAAATTTCAGGGCGAATGTCCGCGGGGATGCCTATTACGTTTTCGATCAGACCAGCGGCACAAGCGGTGAAACCAACGATACGCGGCTATTCCCCCAACTCCACATCCAATCCAGCTATCCGGTGGCTAAGCAACTGGAAAGCATCCCGGCTCAAGTGACAATCGAGCCGATAGCGGCTCTGACGGTCGCGCCGAAACTCGATGAAAATAATGACATCCCCAACGAAGACAGTAACGATGTCCAGATTGATACCAGCAACCTTTTTGAACCCAATCGTTTTCCCGGATTGGACCGCATAGAAGACCAGAGCCGGGCGACATACGGCCTGCGCAGCGGTCTCTACGGCAGTGACGGCAGTTACGGTAACGTATTTATCGGCCAGAGCTATCGCTTCGATGCCGACCACAATCCTTTCCCTAACGGCTCAGGCCTACAAAATCAGGAATCCGATATCGTCGGTCAAATAAGCGCTCGCTATAAAGAAAAATACCTGCTCGATTACCGCTTCCAGTACGGGAGCCGTAATCTGACATCGCAACGCCAAGAGGTGAGCGCCTACGCCGACTGGAACCGTTTCCGCCTCGGAACCCAATATCTATATGCCAGCGCTTTGGACGGCACGGATTTAACAGAGAGCCGGGAACAGATTAACGGCGCGGCCCAATATTATTTCGCAGAAAAATGGCGCGGGCGCTTGGGCGCAACGCATGATCTAGGCGTGAATTCAGGCCTGTTGCAAGCCAGCGCGGGACTGGATTATTTCGGACAGTGTGTTTTCTTGTCCCTGACGGGCCAAAAGAATTTCACCACAAGCGCTTCGGGGGATGCCAGCACCGTTGTCTTGTTCAATATCGGGTTGAAAAATCTGGGCGGCTTCGAGCAATCAGGCTACAGACGCCCGCAAAGCCAGCAATCTCTGGATCTGATGCCTTAAGAGCGTTGCTTGGCTAATAAGCCCGCGGCATCCAAAGCGGCATAGGTCAAAATCCCGTCACATCCGGCGCGCTTGAATCCCAAAAGCGTTTCCATCATAGCGGCTTCATAATCAAGATAACCCTTTTCGGACGCGGCCTTGAGCATGGAATATTCGCCGCTCACATGATAGGCAAAGGTCGGCATATTAAAGGCCGTCTTAACCCGGTAGACAAGATCCAGATAAGGCAGCCCCGGCTTGACCATCACCATATCGGCGCCCTCGCCAATATCGAGTTCAACCTCGCGTAAAGCCTCCGAAGCATTAGCCGGATTCATCTGATACGTCTTTTTATCACCCTTTAAAAAACCGCCCGACTGCACGGCATCGCGAAACGGTCCGTAAAAACACGATGCAAACTTCGCCGCATAGGCCATGATGCTGATTTGTGTATAACCGGCCTCATCCAGCGCTGCACGAATACCGCTCACGCGCCCATCCATCATATCCGACGGCGCGATAATATCCGCTCCGGCTTTGGCCTGCACGACGGCTTGCCGACACAGAACCTCGACCGTCTCATCATTGAGAATGATTCCATCACGCACAAGCCCGTCATGCCCGTGGCTTGTATATGGGTCCAGAGCCACATCGGCGACAATCCCGATCTCCGGCACATCCTTTTTAAGGGCGCGAATGGCCCGGCACATCAAATTATCTTCATTGGCGCTTTCGGAAGCACTCTCGTCTTTTTTATCGCTCGGAACAACGGGAAAGAGGGCAATCGCCGGAATGCCCAGGTCACGGGCCTGTTTTGCCTTTTCAATCAATAAGTCAATGCTCGTACGCTCAACCCCCGGCATGCTTTGGACGGCTTCACGCGCGTTCTGCCCTTCGATCACAAACAGCGGCCAAATAAGATCAGCGGGGCTTAAGCGCGTTTCACTCAACATTTCGCGTATCCACGGGGCGCTGCGCAAACGGCGCATTCGGATACCTTTATGATCAAATCCCATAGCAACAAAGCCTTAAAATGATTTTCGATCTGTGTTCTCACATGTTTGAAAGCGCAAATCAAGCGTTTGAATTCGTTTGTATTTAAAAATCATTGTTGTAAAATACGCGGGCGAAGAGAGGGCAGAACGCTTAAAAGGCTTGACCGAAAAGCCTCATCTCTTCACAGTAAAACATTAAAGTGAATAAAAGATTTGGAGCAAATCTGTGAACCATACACCGTATTTCGAAGCGATTCAGTTGATTGAGCGCCTGCACCGCCACTTTTTGGATGTGTTGAAGGTCGAGCTGGATAAACGCAACATTCAGGACATCAACAACGTCCAGAGCATGATTCTCTACAATGTCGGCGATGAAGAAATGACCGTCGGCGAATTGACCATTCGCGGTTATTATCTGGGCTCCAACGTGTCCTACAACGTGAAAAAGATGGTCGAAAATGCTTACCTGATTCAGGAGCGCTCGATTCATGATAAACGCTCGATCCGCGTAAAGCTGTCCGATAAAGGACACGAACTCAAAAACATGATTTCCGATATGTTCGAACGCCACGAGCGCCAAATTCAAGGTTCTGATGTCACCGATGAACGTCTGGCAGCGCTGAATGACGCTCTGAAACGGCTGGAGCGTTTCTGGGCTAATCAGGCCAATTTCAGCGGCGGCTTCTAGGGCAGGGGCTTAAAATGCCTGCCGATCTTTTGCAAAACCGCGAAGTCATTATCGAATTCCACCCGATAGGCAATATCGTCAAAGTGTCCGCCATGGACACACAAACCCTGACCGAAATTTCTATTCAGGGTCCCGCCAGCGCACCGGAAAGCACGCTGCGCCAAAACGCCATTAAACGCCTTGAATACGTGCTAAGGAAGAAAGGCTTGATTTGAAAGCCCTTTAACTTCTGGATGAAGGGCTTTGAATACATCAAGATGAATTCTACTTGAAACGGACTGTAGAACGCGTGCACTGCGTCCGCTTCTATAATCATCCTTATCCATTCGATCCAGTTGCTGGAGAAGAGTATGACGTGCGGAAATACGTTCTGCATTAAAGCGAAAGTCTGCAAGCACACCCAAATTCCCGCGCTCATATAAGCGAGAGAAAGCTAATGCATCACGCATCGCAGTTGATAGAGCGCGCAGAGAAGATTTCTCGACATATCCGGCATCGAGAGCTCTCTGGCGCGAGAGATGCAAATCCGGTCCACCCCAAACAATATCGTTTTTGCGTTTAAACGTTCCCAAAAAAGCATTTTGGAAGTGCGCACACAGTTGGTGAATCCGGATGCCCATGGTGGCACGCTCATCCGTTGTATTGTCGACTTCAGAGCCATCTGTGTAAAAGCTTTGAACGCCAATCTCTTGTTCGCGCAAATGCTCCAGCGTGCCCTGAGCCATAATGTTGTATAAAGCCAGCATGTATCCGCCTAAAATAATTATGAATAATTGCAGGGGCGAAGGCATTTGTCAAACATTTATGATTGATCTTAAGCGCTGCTGGCCCTATAAATTGGCCCATGACAAAGAAATGTGCAATCGCCTGTGATCACGGCGGCTACCATTTAAAAGAAGCGATTAAAAGCCGTTTCGCAGACATTGAATGGCTGGATCTGGGCACAGATTCGGATTCTTCCGTTGATTATCCGCAGTACGGGCAAAAGCTGGCCGCCGCCATTGAAAACGGTGAGGCCGAGCGCGGGATTGTTATCTGCGGAACCGGCATAGGGATTTCGATTGCCGCCAACCGTAACAAAGCCGTGCGCGCCGCGCTCTGCACCGATGTCACAATGGCCCGCCTGACCCGTCAGCATAACGATGCAAATGTTTTGGCTTTGGGCGCACGCATTGTCGGAGAGCAGGTGGCCTTCGATATTGTCGAGACATTTTTAAACACGGAATTCGAAGGCGGCCGTCATGCCCGCCGCGTTGAACAATTAGGATAAGAGAAAGGACCCCCAACCATGAGCAGCGAAGCTATTAAGCAAGAGGACACAAATATGAACGGATTTTTCACCAATGATTTGGCTCAAGTCGACCCGGAGGTTTACCAAGCCACACGCGACGAGCTAAAGCGCCAGCAAAACCAGATCGAGTTGATCGCATCGGAAAACATTACCTCAAAGGCTGTTTTGGATGCGCAAGGCACGGTTCTGACGAACAAATACGCCGAAGGCTACCCCGGCCGCCGCTACTACGGAGGCTGTGAGTTCGTGGATGTGATCGAAGATTTGGCCCGCGAACGCGCCAAAGAATTGTTCGGCGCAAAATATGCCAACGTTCAGCCCAATTCCGGTTCCCAAGCCAATCAGGGCGTGATGATGGCGCTGCTCCAACCCGGCGATACAATTTTGGGAATGAGCTTGGCTGCCGGCGGTCACTTGACCCACGGCGCGGCTCCGAACCAGTCCGGGAAATGGTTTAACTCCATCCAGTACGGCGTCCGCGAAGACAACGCACTTCTGGATTACGAAGGCATGGAAGCGCTCGCGCGTGAGCATAAGCCGAAAATGATTATAGCGGGCGCTTCGGCCTATCCGCGCCAGATCGACTTTGCCCGTTTCCGCCGTATCGCCGATGAAGTCGGCGCGTATTTGATGGTGGACATGGCCCACTACGCAGGCCTGATCGCCGGGGGCAGCTACGAAAGCCCTGTGCCCCATGCTCACGTGACAACAACAACCACGCACAAAACACTGCGCGGCCCGCGCGGCGGGATGATCTTGACCAACGATCTGGAGATATTCAAAAAACTGAACTCGGCGATCTTCCCCGGTATTCAGGGCGGACCGCTGATGCATGTTATCGCTGGTAAAGCCGTCGCTTATGGCGAAGCTTTAAAACCTGAGTTTAAAGCCTATGCCAAAGCCGTTGTAGAAAACGCCAAAATCCTCGCTGAAACCCTGAAAAACGGCGGCTGTGATATCGTCTCCGGCGGCACGGACAGCCATATCGTTCTGCTCGATCTGCGTCCGAAAGACCTCACAGGTAAGGAAACGGAAGAAGCGTTGGAACGCGCAGGCATGACCTGTAACAAAAACGCTGTACCGTTCGACCCGCAGCCGCCGATGGTGACTTCCGGCGTACGTCTGGGAACCCCCGCCGCGACAACCCGCGGCTTCGGTCCTGCCGAATGGAAACTGGTTGGTGAATATATCATCGAAGTGCTCGATGGCCTCAAAGCCAGCGGCGCAGAAGGTAACAACGCCGTTGAACAGGCCGTCAAAACCAAGGTCGAAGCGCTTTGTGCCCGTTTCCCGGTTTACCCGACGCTCTAACGCTTGGTTTAAGGTCAAAGCATGCGCTGCCCGTTTTGTGGAAATGAAGAAACGCAAGTAAAGGACTCGCGGCCAACCGAAGATCACGCCGCGATCCGCCGCCGCCGTTCATGCCCCGATTGCGAGCAGCGCTTTACCACGTTTGAACGCGTACAGCTTCGCGAGATGACGGTTTTGAAGTCCGGCGGACGGAAGCAGCCCTTCGACCGCGACAAAATCATGAAATCCATGCAAATTGCCCTGCAAAAGCGCCCCGTCGAATTCGAAAAAATAGAAAAAGTGACCACCGGCATCGTCCGTAAGCTTGAATCCCAAGGCGAACACGAAATTCCCTCCAATTTAATAGGCGCGGAAGTCATGAAAGCACTCAAAGACCTCGATGCAGTCGGCTATATCCGCTATGCCTCTGTTTATAAGGATTTTCGAGAGCCGGATGACTTTAACGATTTCCTTGAAGACGTGAAAAAGCTGCAAGGCACGCAAAGCTAATGCCCCAAGACGCAGCCGATCAATACTTTATGCGCGCTGCCTTATCCATGGCGCGCCGCGGCCTCGGAAACGTCGCGCCCAATCCGGCGGTCGGCTGCGTGATCGTTAAGGACGGCCATATCATAGCTCGTGCCCATACTGCCCCCGGAGGCCGTCCACATGCCGAAACGCAAGCCTTGCAAAAGGTCGACGCCGAAGCAAAAGGCGCCACCGCCTATGTCTCGCTTGAGCCGTGTGCTCACCATGGCCAAACAGCCCCTTGCGCGCAAGCTCTTATTGAGGCGGGCATCGCGCGCGCTGTGATCGCCTACACAGACCCCGATCCCCGCGTATCCGGCAAGGGAATAGAAATGTTCGAAAAAGCAAGCATTGAGGTCACCACAGGGGTATTGGAAAAACAGGCCCAAGAGCTAAACAGGGGCTTTATCCTGAAAGTGACGCAAAATCGCCCGCTTGTGACCCTTAAAATTGCCACCTCGTCAGATCATAAAATTGCTCTAAAAGGCCAGCGAACGAAAATCAGCGGCGAGCTGGCGGGTCGATACATGCACCTTGAACGCTCCATGCATGACGCGATTTTGATTGGCAGTGAAACAGCTCTGATCGACAAACCTAAGCTGACAACGCGTATCGAAGGAATTCATCACGACTCACTGCGAGTCATCCTGGATGGAAGCGGGCGCATCCAATCGGAGGATTTTTACGTTTTAACCAATGAAAGCCTCGATACGCGCGATATCAAGGCCGTTCTGGCGCATCTGGCCGAAAAAGGCATTACCCGCTTGCTGGTAGAAGGCGGCGCGCAAATCCATGAGAGCTTTTTAAACGCAGAGCTCGTTGACCGTTTTCTATGGTGCAAATCTTCACAAGAGATTGGCCCGCAAGGCGTGGAGGCCCTAAATAACCTTGACATTACCCGCATCGAAGAAATTTCCGGCCTAAAACATACAAAAACGCGTATGTTAGGTGAAGATACACTGGAAATTTACGAGCGCCCACTATAGGTTAAGCCTATGTTTACAGGCATCATTCAAGATATCGGCCGCATCGCCTCCATTGATAAACAGGCGGGTTGGCGCGTACGTATCGAAACAAATCTCGATCTTTCCGCTACGCCGGAAGGGGCCTCGATTGCCTGTAATGGCTGCTGTCTGACCGTGGTTGAAAAAACGCGAGGCAGCTTCAGCGTTGATGTTTCCGGCGAAACCCTCTCGAAAACGACGATCGGTCAGTGGGAAGAGGGTACAGCCATAAACCTCGAACCCGCTTTGAAAATGGGCGATGAGCTGGGTGGGCACATCGTCTCCGGCCATGTGGATGGCCTTGCGATAGTCGAAAGCACCACGCCGGACGGTGAATCCCGCCGCCTGAAAATCAAAGCTCCGCAAGAACTGGCGCGTTTTATTGCTCCTAAAGGCTCGGTCACTCTGGACGGTGTGTCTCTGACTGTCAACGAGGTCGAGGGAGACATATTCGGCGTCAATATTATCCCTCATACATGGGAAAAAACGACGCTGAGCCATAAAAAGCCGGGCGATAAGCTCAATATAGAAATCGATATGCTTGCGCGCTATGTCGCGCGAATGATGGAGGCCGCCGCATGAGTGCCCAGACACAAGAAAAAGCTGAAGCCGCTTTGTCTTCAATTGATGAGATACTGGAAGACATACGTGCGGGAAAACCCGTCATTATTGTTGATGATGAAAACCGTGAAAACGAAGGCGATCTGATTATCGCCGCCGAAATGGCCAGCCCTGAAAACATCAACTTCATGGCCAAGGACGGGCGGGGGCTGATTTGTCTACCCATGGAACGCGCGATGGTCGAGCGTTTAGGCCTTGAATTGATGGGCCGCGGCGATAACGTCCATCACCGCACAGCCTTTACCGTCTCAATCGAAGCGAAAGAAGGCGTAACAACGGGCATTTCCGCCGCTGACCGTGCAACCACGATTAAAGCCGCGATTAACCCGTCCGCAACGGCGCGCGATATCGCCACGCCCGGCCATGTCTTCCCACTGCTGGCACGCGATGGTGGGGTTCTCGAGCGTGCAGGCCATACCGAAGCCGCTGTCGATCTGGCCAAAATGGCCGGATATAGCGGAGCAGGGGTGATCTGCGAGATTATGAACGATGACGGCACGATGGCGCGCTTGCCCGACCTGATCGGGTTTGCGGATAAGCACAACCTGAAAATAGGCACCATCGAAGACTTAATCGCCTATCGGGCTGCCAGAGAAACCCTTGTAAAACGCATTCATGAAGATGCATTCAAGAGCCGTTTCGGGGGTGATTTCAGGTTCATGATTTATGCTAATACGCTACAATACGCAGAACACGTGGCTTTGGTAAAGGGGCGGCCCGGTTCATTGACCCAGCCGGTTCTAGTGCGCATGCACGCCGTAGATTTTATGACCGACATTCTCGGGCGTGAGGAAGACAGCGCTCTTCACCGTTCGATGGAGCTGATCGACGAAGCCGGAGAGGGGGTCATTGTCATTTTACGCGAAGCCCACCCCGCAGCGCTCTCGCGCAAAATAAAAGGCACACGCCTTTCCGATAAGGAAGGGGAACTCCGCCGCTACGGCATCGGTGCACAAATTCTGCGGGATTTGGGCGTGGAAAAAATGACGCTTTTGACCGACCACCCGAAAAATGTAGTTGGTTTGGAAGGTTATGGTCTGTATATAACAGGGCATAAGCCGATTTCCGCTTGAAGCGATTCTTGAAAAACTGAAAACATGACTAGAAAGCCCATCCTCATCGTCGAAGCCCGCTTTTACAGCGATATTTCCGACCTGTTACTGGCCGGTGCCGAGGACGTTCTTAAGCGCAAGAATATTGAATTTGAGAAACTGGAAGTTCCCGGCGCACTGGAAATTCCGGCCGCGATTGCGTTCACAAAAGAACAATACGCGGCTTTTATTGCCTTGGGATGCGTCATCCGCGGAGAAACCACACATTACGAAACCGTGTGCAACGAAAGCGCCCGCGGGTTGATGGACTTGTCGATCAATCACGGGGTTGCTTTAGCCAACGGCATTCTAACCTGCGAGAACCACGCGCAGGCCCTTGATCGCGCTGATCCGGCTAAAAAGAACAAAGGGGCATCTTTCGCGGAAACGGCCCTGAAAATGCTTGAAATTAAAGGGCTCTTCGCATGACAAATGACCCGCACAATACGGAGGAATCGAAGGCATCCCCGAAGGCCAAAGCGCTCTCCGCGCGCCTCAGTGCCGTGCAGGCCTCCTATCAACTTCGTCACAATCCGCAGCCAATAGCGAATTTGCTCGATGAATATCTGCGCCACCGCAGCGATATGATTATTGAGGGCGAGCCGATCGTCCAGCCGGATGGTGTTTTATTGAAAAAAATCCTCTACGGAACAGAAGAGCGCCGGGCAGAGCTCGAAACCGTTATTGATGCCAATCTGAAAAGAGATGCCACGGACAGAGACGTCGAATCACTCCTGCGGGCTATTTTGTTGTGTGGATCTTACGAATTACTCGTCCAAGAGGTTGACGCCCCGATCGTGATTAACGACTATTTGAACATAGGCCATGCTTTCTATGATCGGAACGAAGTCGCGTTAATCAACGGTGTTCTGGACAGTATCGCCAAGGCTTTCAGGTAACTTTTTCTGCGTAAAAGCCGCAGGTTTATTCATAATCTGCAAAACGACAGTTCTCTCGCATTTTAACTATTAATAACCGCGTGTTAACACTTTACATATTAGAATATACGTATAGGGTTCATATTACAGGTTAGGGTCATTTCTATGCGTAAAATCATTATAGCCATTGTGGCGCTACTATTATTGGGCGGCGGCGGCGCAGGGGCTTATTTTTATTTCATGAAACCGGCGGAAGCCTCGATCAGCGAAGAAGAAGCCGGCGACCACAACGAACATGCTCAAAAAGAAGATGAAAAAGGCGGCCATGGTGAACATGGCGCGCAAGGCGTCTTCGTCGAACTCGATCCGTTAATTCTGCCGATCGTCGATAATACCGGCGTGAGTCAGGTCGTGAGCATGGTCATTGCCATTGAAGTCGAAGATGCGGCTAACGAAGAACTCATAAAACATATGGCACCCAAGCTTAAAGACGCCTTTATTCAGGACATGTACGGCGCACTGAACAAACACGCGGCCCTTAAAGGCGGCGTGATCCAGACCAGCGTTCTTAAAGAGCGCCTAAACAAGGTGTCACAGGAGATAATGGGCGAGGGGGTCGTCCAGGACGTATTACTACAAGTCGTCCAGCAACGCCCGATATAATGGAATTTCGCGCTAATTACAGTCGTTCAGATTTACTTTTTGACAAGGCGTGAGCGACGAAATGTATAGCAAATACCTGAGGAGCGAATAACGATGTCAAAAAGTAAAGACGGGCGGCTGAAAAGTTTTAAACCTTGATGTGAACCCTCTATAAAACATCAAATCCACTGCCCCGCTTCCGACCTGGAGCGGGGCTTTTTTCGCGTTGTGAAAACAAATTGGCGGAGAGGGGGGGATTCGAACCCCCGATAGGCTTACACCTATACCGCATTTCGAGTGCGGCGCATTCAACCACTCTGCCACCTCTCCATTTGAAATCATGAATAAAAAGCGCTGTGCGCTATGGCGGAGGGACAGGGATTCGAACCCTGGATGGGCGTAAACCCATGCCGGTTTTCAAGACCGGTGCATTCAACCACTCTGCCATCCCTCCGGAACCTGTGCGTGGTCTGCATAAAAGCGCTTCACTGTTTAGCGATTTTTAGGTATGTCTGTCTAGTCCAAACAGCAAAAAAGGATGCAATGTTTCTACTGGAATTAATTATTGGCGCGGTCTTAATCGGGATAACGGTGATTATTCACGCGCTGGCCCTGGATTACATTATCCGGCATCTGGAAAGCGCCGGTCCGTGGTTTTTCCGTAAATTCAGGCGCTTTTGGAAAACGGGCGCCCTGACGGTGTCGGTGCTGGGCGTATTCATGGCGCATATCGTTCAGATATGGCTTTGGGCGCTCTTTTATTTTGGAGTAAGCGCGTTACCGACCTTCGAGGAATGCCTGTATTTCTCAACATCCAGCTTTACAACGGTCGGCTTCGGCGATGTTGTATTAGAAGTTAACAATTGGCGCCTGATCAGCTCTTTTCAATCGGCCAACGGATTTATCTTGTTCGGATGGAGCACGGCCTTTATCTTCGAGATCATGTCGCGCCTGTATGAGACAGATCCGATAAAAAAGAACGGGTAGAATGAAATGCCGAATTCAAAACTTTTTCTGTTGGTTCTTGTATTGCTCATGGCTGTGGCGGGAACAGCCTCGGCGTCGTCCCAGCCTTTCACACAATGGTTGCAGGGGGTAAAAGAAGAAGCCGCACGTAAAGGCATATCGCAAACCACCATCAATGCGGCTTTGAGTGGCATTCAGCCTATTCCCCGTGTCATAGAGCTCGATCGCAAACAACCCGAAGGCAAATTTACCTTCGCCCAGTACCAAGATCGTGTCATCACGCAAGCCCGCATTGAGCAGGGGCGCCGCCTGTATCGCCAGCACCGGACCGAGCTGGAAAAAGCCGCGCAAAAGTACGGTGTTCCCGCACAGTATATTGTGGCGCTCTGGGGAATAGAAACCAGCTATGGTAATAATACCGGAGGGTTTGGCGTGATTCCGGCCCTGGCGACATTGGCCCATGATGGCCGCCGCGCCCAGTTTTTCCGCGACGAGTTGATGAATGCGCTGAAAATTATTGATGCCGGACACATTTCCGCCGCCGCCATGAAAGGCTCTTGGGCTGGAGCAATGGGACAAAATCAATTCATGCCCTCCAGCTTTCATGCCTATGCCGTAGACGGCAACGGCGACGGGCGACGCGATATCTGGACGACACTGCCCGATGTGTTTGCCTCGACGGCCAATTATCTGCACAAAAGCGGTTGGAATGAAGAACAGCGTTGGGGCCGCAGGATATCTCTACCCAAAGGGTTCCCTGAAAGCCTGAGTGGTAAGAAAAACAAAAAAACGTTGCAAGAATGGAAGAATATGGGCATAACCTTGCCCGGAGGCACGCCTTTACCGGTTGTTCCCGGCATGAAGGCCGCCATAATCGTCCCGGACGGCTTGTCTGGGCCAAGTTTTTTGGCATATGACAATTTTGATGTTATAATGAAGTGGAATAACTCGACGTATTTTGCTACCTCTGTCGGGCTCTTGGCGGACGCCATCGCAAATTAAATCTAGATTGTGTTAAGTAGGTGAATATGATGATGAAACGCGTATTGGTCTTATCTCTATGCCTTATGGGCCTTTCCGCATGTGCTGAAGTCGAATTAGCTTCCCATGTGGCCAAGAAGGCTATGCCGTCATCCCAAAGCAGTCCCGCCACTCAGGGCACATTCAAGGTCGGCAGCGCCTACAAAGTGAAGGGGCAGTGGTACGAACCCAAGGAAACATACAGCTTTACGCAAACAGGTGTCGCGTCATGGTACGGCCCGAATTTTAACGGCAAGAAAACAGCGAACGGCGAAATCTTCAACATGAACGAACTCACCGCCGCGCACAAAACATTGCAGTTGCCCTCACTTGTGCGCGTGACAAATCTGGATAACGGGCGTTCTGTCGTCGTGCGTGTCAATGACAGAGGGCCGTTCTCCAATGGCCGAATTATCGACCTCTCCAAACGCGCCGCCCAGGAGCTTGATTTTATCCGTCAAGGCACCGCCCGCGTCAAAATTCAGGTCTTGAGTGAAGAAAGCCGTCAGATCGCAGAACTGGCCAAAGGCGGCCAATCTACACGCGGAACAGAATTGGCTTTAAACAATAGAGCATCGGCACATCCGGCACCTCTCCAACAAAGCCGCGTAGCGGCTGCGGCTACTCCGGCCCCAAAACCGGCTCTTGCACTCCAAATCCCGCCAGGCACAACGCATGGAATCTATGTGCAGGCAGGCTCGTTTAGCAATCCTCAGAACGCAGAAAATCTGGTTAATCGCCTACGCTCGTTCGGAACAGCGAAAATCCATTCGGCATTGATTGACGGGCGTGAGTTTTACCGCGTGCGTTTCGGACCGATGCAAAACGAGCAAAAGGCCGGGACGCTCATGGCGCGCCTGAATGACACGGGACAATCCGCCGCCGTCGTTGTGGTTGACTAAAATGCATCGTTGAATAATCACATTTCTTAAGCCCAGGCCCGTTGACTGTATCGAACGAATATTGAATGATGGGCGCATGCTTATTATTCGTTCGATATGTCTGGTCCTGTTTTCTCTCGCTATCCTCGCGCCGCTCTCTGCCGTTGCCGAGCCTATAGAAACCATCGCCAAACAAGCCTTTATCATTGATGATCAAACAGGTGCGGTTCTGCTCGAAAAAAATGCCGACGAGCGCATGCCGACCTCATCCATGAGCAAGGTCATTACAATGGCTGCCGTCTTCGAGGCCTTGAAAGAAGGCCGTCTTCATCTGGACGACACACTGCCCGTCAGCGAGGAAGCCTGGCGCAAAGGCGGCTCGAAAATGTTTGTCGAGGTTGGTAAACGCGTCAAGGTCGAAGATTTGATCCGCGGCGTTTTGATACAATCCGGTAACGATGCGACCATCGTCTTGGCCGAAGGACTGGCCGGTACCGAAGAAGCTTTCGCAGGCTACCTGAATAAACTTGCCGAGCGCTTCGGTATGAGCAATAGCCATTTCGCCAACGCCAGCGGCTGGCCGGACCCCAATCATTATTCTACAGCCCGCGACCTTACAAGGCTTGCCCAGGTTACTATCCATGAATATCCGCAATACTACCCTTATTATTCCGAACTCGAATTCACTTACCACGATATCAAACAAGGTAACCGCAATCCCTTGCTCTACAAAAACATAGGAGCCGATGGCGTAAAAACCGGACACACAGAAGATGGCGGCTATGGCCTCATCGGTTCAGCCGTACAGGACGGCCGCCGTGTAATTCTGGTGGTCAATGGACTGACCAGCATGAAAGAGCGTTCCAGCGAATCTGAACGCCTGATGAAATGGGCGCTGTATAACTTTGAAAACAAAACAGCCTTTAAAGCCGGAGAAACAGTCGGGCAGGCCGACGTCGTTATGGGCAAAAGCAAAACACTCGATCTGGTGAGCGCAAACGACATTGTATTGACCCTGCCCAAACTCGGTGCAGATGAAGTCAAACTCAGCCTACATTATAACAGCCCGCTCATTGCGCCCATTCAAAAAGGGGAAAAGGTCGCCGTTTTGAAGGTCGAAGCCCCGAATATGCAAGCGGTCGAATACCCGTTGCAGGCGGGGCAAGACGTCAGCGAACTGGGCTTCTTCATGAAAGCCATTGAAAAGGCGAAAATCTTGTTATGGGGCCAGTAAAATGCCCGGTTTTTTCATCACATTTGAAGGCGGAGAAGGCAGCGGCAAAACCACGCAAATCAACAAGCTTGCTGAATCCCTGAACGCCGCCGGATACAAAGTCGTCACAACCCGTGAGCCGGGCGGCACGCCGGAATCCGAAAAAATCCGCCAGCTTCTGGTCCAGCGCGATGGTGGAAACTGGTCGCCAATGGCAGAGGCTTTGATGTTCTTTGCCGCACGCCTTATGCTGTATCAAAAAATCATCAAACCGGCTCTGGATGAAGGTAAAATCGTCATCTGCGACCGTTTCACGGATTCAACGCGCGCCTATCAAGGATACGGCCACGATTTGGGCTTCGATGTGATCGACGAGCTTAAGCATATCGCACTGGGTGATGCAGAGCCCAATCTGACCTTTATTCTGGATATAGACCCGAAAAGCGGCATAGAACGCGCGCAAGAGCGTCTGTCCAGTCAGAAAATAAACGCCGAGCGAAGAGAAGACCGTTTTGAAAAACTGGACTTATCCTTCCATCAACGCCTGCGCGAGGGGTTTTTGCAGATTGCGAAAAGAGAGCCGCAGCGATGCGTCATCGTCGATGCCGCGCAAACAATAGAACATATGGCGCAAAGCATACTGCAAACGGCTTTAAAACGGCTGGAAGAACGCCTGGAAGAACGCAAAGGGTAGGGCGCTGAAATGGATCTTTTTGGCGAAACAACGCCTCCACCAGCCGATCCGGAGGAAGAAAATATAGATGATATGCTGTCCTTTGAAGGTCAAGGCTCCGGCGAAAACGCAGAATCCTTTGCTCATCCGCGTTTGATGTTTGGCCCCCAAGGCTTTGATGAAATTGAAAAGAACCTCACCTATCTTTTTCAAAATGGGCGCTTGCCGCACGGCATGATCTTCGCCGGACAAAAAGGCATCGGCAAATCAACCATGGCCTTTCGTCTGGCCCGCTATCTTTTTAAGTATGGTGCAATGGATCCCAATCAGAACAGCCTGTTTGGTGACGCTCCGCAAATCCCGGATTCTATGGATATTTCTCCCGAAGATCGTGCATTCAAGCTGGTGGCGTCCGGTGCGCATCCGGATCTTTTGAGCCTTGAACGCGCCTATGATGAAACAAAAAACACCTACAAAGACAGCATCGCCGTGGCCGAAGTGCGCAAGGTCAACGGCTTTTTGCACATGACCTCGTCCGAAGGCGGCTGGCGTGTCGTGATTATTGACGATGCCGACACCATGAACCGCAGCGCGCAAAACGCCTTACTGAAAATCCTGGAA
Source organism: Alphaproteobacteria bacterium (assembly GCA_020443075.1). Classification (GTDB taxonomy): domain Bacteria; phylum Pseudomonadota; class Alphaproteobacteria; order Micavibrionales; family Micavibrionaceae; genus TMED27. Next base: position 22,328 of record JAGRIU010000069.1, on the reverse strand, counting down.
GAGCCACCGGAAAAAACGCTGATCATCCTGATTGCCCACCGCCCGGGCGCGCTCATTCCGACTATTCGCTCACGCACACGCCTTATCAATTTTCCCACGCCTTCATACGATGTGTTCGCAAAAATTCTGGAGCCGTTAAATCTGGAAAGGCAGGAGATTGAAACACTCTACGCTCTCTCCGGCGGTTCGATCGGCAGTGCTCTGGCCTCTCTGGAAAGCCAGGAACTGGAGGTTCTTGCGCAAATTCTGGATGTTCTAGGTGATGCACCGAACTGGGATTGGACTAAAATTCATACGCTCAGTAACGAAATGGGCAAGTCGGGAGAGGCCTATAAAAGCTTTGCGCGTTTGATGCTCTGGGTGTTCATGCAACTCGCCAGAGCCAAGGGCCGCGCAGAACCTCTAAGTATAAGTATTCTCGCTCATCCGGCTTTGCAAGACAGACTCCGGCAAGCCTCGCTCGAAAGCACATTGGATGCCTACGATGCCCTGCAAGCCCATTTTATACAGGCCGATCGCGGTAATCTTGATAAAAAACAGGCCGTTATGCTCGCTTTCTCTTTGCTCTAGCCGCATTTTGCGATAAGTAAAGAGAGCAAAGGTCCACGCAAAGAAAGCCAAGAAGATGAGCGCAAAACCGTTTTACATCACAACCGCCATTTCCTACGTCAACGGCGTGCCGCATTTGGGCCATGCTTACGAAATGATTTTGACCGACGTCATGGCGCGTTTTCAGCGCCTTGATGGCCGCGATGTGATGTTTTTGACCGGCACGGACGAACATGGTGAAAAAGTGGCTAAAACCGCAGAAAAAAACGGTATGAGCGCCAAAGAATTTGCCGATCAGAATGCCGCGGCTTTTGAGGCCACAACCAAAACGCTGGCCATTTCCAATGACGATTTTATTCGCACCACGCAAGAGCGCCACTACAAGGCCTCTCAGGCTATCTGGAAAAAGTTAGAGGAAAACGGCGATATTTATCTTGGAAAATATGAAGGCTGGTATTCCGTGCGTGAAGAGGGCTATTTCAGCGAAGACGAACTCCGCGAAAGCGAGGATGGTACAAAATTCACCCCCAACGGCACACCGGTCGAATGGGTCGAAGAATCCAGCTATTTCTTTAAGCTATCGAATTACACTGAAAAATTGCTTCAATATTACGAGGCGCATCCGCGGTTCATTCAACCCGAGACGCGGCGCAATGAAATTATTGCCTTTGTGAAGCAAGGGCTGCGCGATCTCTCGGTTTCACGCCATAAGGACCGTTTGCAATGGGGGATACCTGTCCCGAATGATCCGGATCATGTGATGTATGTGTGGCTCGACGCGCTCACCAACTATATCACGGGCGTAGGCTATCCGGATGTTGAGAGCGAAGCCTTCAAAAAATACTGGCCGGCGCAATATCATGTCATCGGCAAAGACATCATCCGTTTCCACGCCGTCTATTGGCCGGCCTTCCTGATGGCCGCCGGACTGCAGCAGCCCGAGGCGATTTTTGCCCATGGCTTTATTAATGTGCAGGGCGAGAAGATGTCAAAATCCATCGGCAACGTCCTTTCACCGGACGGTCTTGTAGAAACCTACGGTCTGGACCAGACCCGCTATTTCCTGATGCGCGAAATCCCCCATGGCCAGGACGGTAATTTCTCGCATGAACGCGCGGTCGAGCGCATCAATGCCGATTTGGCCAACGGGCTGGGAAATCTGGCCCAGCGCACGCTGTCGATGATCCATAAAAACTGCGATGAGAGCATTCCCTCTCCCGGTGAATTGACCGCCGACGATAGGGTTTTGATTGATGAGGCCTATAACGTGGTCAATCTGGCGCGCGATGAATTCGAGCAGTTCAAAATCCACCGCGCACTAGAGCATATCTGGAAAATTGTCGCCGCTGCCAACGGCTATATCGACGCGCAAGCCCCGTGGACGCTGCGCAAGGAAGATCCGGCGCGTATGCAAACGGTGCTTTACGTGCTGGCCGAAACAATCCGTTGCCTCGCAATCCTTGTACAGCCGGTCACCCCGCATGCCGCCGCCGAGATGTTGGATCAACTCAATATTCCGGAAGACCAGCGCAGCTTCGCCCATCTTAACGAGAAAAACGCCCTCAAACCCGGCACGAAAATCGAAAAACCCGAAGGCGTCTTCCCGCGCATCGCTATGGATGAGGCAGCATAAATGGCTTGGTTCATCTTCGCTCTGGGCACAGCCATCTGTTGGGGCGCGGGCTATGCGCTGACTGAAAAGTTACTGCATAGCGGCCTGTCCGGAAGTCTCTTTTTAACAATTCTTTACGCCTTATCATTACCAGTTTTTTTATGTGCGGCATGGTATGACGGGACATTGAAAGCATCGTTGAACATGTTTCCCGATATGCGGCTTTTTCTTGTCCTTACAGGCACAGTCCTTTTCTTTGCGCTTGGGAATTTGCTGATCATGCAAGCGATAATTATGAAAGATGCCAGCCATGCCAATCTGATCGAAATTACCTATCCCGTCTTCACGATTTTGTTCACCTATCTGTTCTTTAAAAATGTCCATATCGATTGGACGACAGCACTTGGCGGTTTGTTAATTCTCGGCGGAGCGGCGTTGATCATCTACAAAGGCGGCACGTAATGTGGATCGATTCGCACTGCCATCTCAATCACCCACGCTTCGAAGGCCGCGACCCGCTTGAAATAGCGCAAGAAGCCTTTGCACAGGATATCGACGGCATGGTGACGATTTGCTGCCGCATCTCCGAAGAACTGCCCCAGCTTTTGGATATCGCGGGCGCACACCCGAAAATCTGGTGCTCGATCGGCACGCACCCGCATGACGCAGGGCTGGAGGCCGAAAAAGTGATCACGCAAGATGAGCTGGTTCGTTTGGCGAAAAGCCATCCGAAAATTGTCGGTATCGGAGAAAGCGGTTTGGATTATTTCTACGACAATTCCCCGCGCGAAGACCAAGAGCAAAGCTTTCGCAAGCATATCCGCGCCTGCATCGCGGCCGGTTTGCCGTTGATCGTCCATGCACGCGACGCCGATGAGGACGTTGCGCGTATTCTCAAAGAAGAGGGGGCGGGCACATCGCTAAAAGGCGTGATGCATTGTTTCAGCTCTGGCCGCCCCTTGGCCGAAGCGGCCTTAGAGATCGGCTTTTACCTCTCTTTTTCCGGCATCGTGACATTTAAAAACGCCGCCGAATTGCAAGATATTGCCAAAGACACGCCGGATGACCGTATTCTGGTCGAAACCGATGCACCGTTTTTGGCTCCCGTGCCGCATCGCGGTAAAGCCGGACATCCGGCCTACACAGCCTGCACAGGAGAGTTTATCGCGGAACTGAGAGGCGCAACGCCCGAAGCATTTGCGGCGCAAACGACCCGTAATTTCTTCACCCTTTTTGATAAAGCCGCCTGAGGCAGGCTAAACGATGGGCGCTTTAGGGATCGTTCGCAGGGCAGGGGTTACGTTGCCCGTTTGTCGGATAACCTGTAATCACATGCGCCCGCTCCGAATCCAGAACGACCCGCACGCGCGTGCCGTCTTCGGTCGAATATTCACTGACGTAATACCCGTTATCCTCCTGCCGCCACGGTAAATTATCGTTCGCCGCAATGCGCTTAACGGTCGAGAGGATTTTTTCGTCGCTCCAATCGGACGGGAACTCGCTTTTGCAAGGCTTTCCCACGCCGAACTTATGCCCGCCGCCGCTCGCATCGCCATAGAGAATATGCTGCGCCCGCACATCGCTCAAAATAACATCACCGCCCGGTGCAGCTTCGTGAACAGCGCTCTGCGAAACATCTACGCCCAAAATGCGTGCGGCTTCCGGCGGCAAATCACCCTTGTAATAAGCCAAAGCCGCAATCACGGCCACCGTTGAAAGAAAATATCGAAATGCCCGGTTTTTCAAGGGTTCTACCCCTTGTAAATATCCATGATCTTGCCGAGCATCTCCAGCGCATCACCTTTTTCGCGTTGGAAAGAATTACGCCCGATGATCGAGCCGTTTCCGCCGCCCTCAAGAATATCTTTGGCGTCCTGGAACACGGCATCCGCGCCTTTGGCGGCCCCGCCGGAGAAAACCACAATGCGCCGCCCATTAAAGCAAGAACGCACAACTTCCTTCACGCGCGCGGCTTGCGTGCTGATATCGATGTTGTTCTCTTCGAAAGCTTTCTTGGCTTCTTTTTGTTCCAGATGCGCACTCGGTAGCTTGACCTTAACAATATGCGCCCCCAGCAAGCACGCCATATGCGCCGCATAGGCGATGACATCCATCGCCGTTTCACCGTCTTTGGAAATCCCCGCGCCGCGCGCATACGACCACACAACGGATGGCAGGCCGACATCTTTGGCTTGGCGAATCATATCGCGAACTTGTTCGAACATTTCGAACTGGTTATCCGAACCCGGATAAATCGTAAAACCGACAGCGCTACAGCCCAATTCCAACGCGTCCTGAATGGAGCCTGTAATTGCCTGTATCGGATCATCGTTGCTGGAGGCCAGAGAATTGGCGCTGTTATATTTCAAAATCGTCGGAATCTGTCCGGCGAACGTATCGGCGCCCGCCTGCAAAGACCCTAAAGGCGCAGCGTAAGCGTTACAGCCGCTATCAATAGCCAGTTGGTAATGATAATGCGGATCATAACCTTCGGGATTAACTGCAAAGCTGCGCGCCGGACCATGCTCGAAACCCTGATCGACCGGCAAAATCACCATTTTCCCTGTGCCGGCCAGCGCGCCCGTATTGAGCATGCGCACCAGATTGCCTTTTACACCGGCATTTTCATTTTCGTAACAATTGATAATGCTTCTCACAGCCGGGGTCAGGTTAGAACGGGCGGGGGTGCTGCCTCCCTGTGTCAATGCTTCTGCAGCCATAACGTCAAGTCTCCATATACTTTAAACGGGTTATCCTATCGGAATGTATAGCCAAGATGAACGCGGGAAACAAGAGGGGCGGCTTGGTGTTCGTATAAATAAGCCCCAAAAATAAAGTCGGTCTGAAAGCTGAGCAATCAGACCGACTTTGCCACGGAGAACGGTTTAGAATCGAAAATATGCGCCCATACTTGACCCATGTCAAATTCTTTTTAAAAATTTTTAATATCCGGCTTTGTGCATCGTCAACGCCGTGTCAATCATCCGGCAGGAAAAGCCCCACTCATTATCATACCAACTCATCACGCGCACAAAATCACCATCGACGACCTTGGTTCCGGCCAAGCTGAAGATGGATGAATGCGGATCGTGATTGAAATCGATAGAAACGCACGGATCGTCATAGACGTCCAAAATGCCTTTAAGCTCGCCATGGGCATATTTGCTCACAGCCGCGTTGACCTCCTCGACGCTGACCGCGCGCGAGGGAAGAAACTTCAGATCGACCAGAGAAACGTTTGCCGTTGGCACGCGCAGCGCCACCCCATCCAGCTTACCTTCCAACTCCGGCAAAACTTTACCGACAGCTTTAGCAGCGCCGGTCGAGGCCGGAATGATGCTCATGGCCGCAGCCCGCGCCCGTAAGGGGTCTTTATGCGAGCCGTCAACAAGGTTCTGATCGCCCGTATAGGCGTGGATCGTCGTCATAAAGCCTTTTTCGATCCCGATTTCCTTATTGAGGGCATAGGCCACCGGCGCCAGACAGTTCGTCGTGCACGAGGCATTGGAAACGATTGTGTGCTCTTTTTGGATCAGGTCGTGGTTCACGCCGTAAACAACGGTCAAATCCTCATCTTCGCCGGGCGCGGAAATCAAAACTTTTTTAGCACCTTGATCCATATGCAACTGTGCGCCTTCGCGGTCTTTAAATTTACCGGTGCATTCCAGTAAGATATCGACGCCTTCGCTACCCCACTTAAGCTCATGCGGATCGCGGCTGCGGAAACGGTGAATGACTTTACCGTCGATCATAATGTGATCGTTCTTAAGGTCCCGCTCAACCGTAAACGGCGCACGACCATGAATAGAATCATATTTCAGCAAAGGAAAAAAGTTACCACCCGGATCGTTAATCGCCACGATTTCAACATCGTCGCCGCAATAGCCTTCAAAAACCGCCCGCGCGACCAAGCGTCCGATCCGTCCAAACCCGTTAATCCCAATCCGTAAGGTCATCTTCCCCTCCTTAAAATTATTTTTGCTTTAATTTGGCGTTTGCCGCCTCGACGATTGCCTCGGTGGTAATCCCGAAATGCTTGTAGAGAACCTCGGCTGGAGCTGACGCCCCAAAGCTATCCATACCGATAAAGTAAGAATGCGCCCCGATAATCCGGTCCCATCCCATACGAATGCCCGCTTCAACAGCGATTTTAACGCTCTTGTTGCACACCAGATTCACAAAATCCGTACTGTCTTCTTGAGTGCGCTCGAAAAACAGATCCATACACGGCACGGAAACGACCCGCACGCGCGCATCAATCTGTGCAGCGGCTTCCACGGCCAATTGAACCTCTGAACCGCTGGCAAACAGGGTCACTTCCGGTTCACCATCACAATCTTGCAGGATATAAGCCCCGCGGGCGCAAAGGTTGTCCTCGCTGTTGTCGCGCAACGTCGGCAGGCCCTGACGCGAAAGCGCCATAACGCTCGGCGTTTCTTGCGCGTTAATCGCCAACTCCCAGCATTCCGCTGTTTCAACTCCATCACAGGGACGGAAAACATAAAGGTTCGGAATAGCGCGCAGCGCCGCCAGATGTTCCACCGGCTGGTGAGTCGGTCCATCTTCGCCAAGGCCAATCGAATCATGCGTCATCACATGAACAACGCGCTGCTTCATCAATGCACCCAAGCGAATGGAAGGACGCGCATAATCGGCAAACTGCAAAAAGGTTCCCGCATAGGGCAGCAGGCCGCCATGCAGCGCCAGACCGTTCATCACCGCGGCCATACCGTGCTCGCGCACGCCGTAATTAATGTAGTTGCCCTGATAGTCTTCTTTGTTGATGACTTTTGACGCCGCAACTTTGGTGTTGTTGGAGCCCGTCAAATCGGCCGACCCGCCGATCAACAGCCACAAACGATCAACAAGCTTTTCAAGGCACGCCCCCGATGTCTGGCGCGTTGCCTTCTTGGGTTTCTCGGACGCGAAAGAAGCTTTAAGCTCGGCAATCACCGGGGCAATAGCCGCGGAATAGTCTCCGGCAAACGCCTTGGTGTGACAGCTATTCCATTCCGAATTTTCAAAGCGCTCGGCCCAATCCAGATATTTCTGATAGGACTGCTGCCCCACGCTACGCCAAGCCGCCAATATCTCGTCCGGTACTTCGAACGGCGCATACGGCCATCCCAGATTCTCCCGTGCGCCCTTGATTTCGTCTTCACCCAAAGGCGCGCCGTGCGCGGAGTTACTGTCTTGCTTGGTCGGCGCACCAAAACCGATATGGGTCTTACAGCAAATCAGGCTCGGCGTATTCGTTGTTCTGGCCTTCGCAATCGCCGCTTCGATCGCGTCAAAATCATGCCCGTCAACGCTTTGCACATCCCATCCATAAGCCTCGAAACGCTTCGGCGTATCATCAATGAATGTCAGGTCTGTCTTACCGTCAATACAAATACCGTTATCGTCATACAGCACAATCATCTTGCCAAGCTGCAAATGTCCGGCCAGCGAGCAGGCTTCATGGGAAATCCCTTCCATCAAATCGCCGTCGCCGCACATCACATAGGTATAATGATCGACAATTTCGTCGCCATAGCGTCCGTTTAAAATTCGCTCGGCGAGCGCCATCCCCACAGCCGTGGCAATGCCTTGTCCCAGAGGCCCTGTTGTGGTTTCGATCCCCGCATCATGCTCGACCTCCGGGTGACCGGCCGTAATTGCGCCAAACTGGCGGAAATTCTTGATCTGCTCCAGCGTCATTTTCTCATAGCCGGTGAGGTAATTCACGGCATAAAGCAGCATAGAGCCGTGCCCGCCCGAGAGCACAAAGCGGTCGCGGTCCGGCCATTCCGAGTTTTTCGGATTGAACTTCAAAAACTTGGAATAAAGAACCGTCGCCACATCGGCCATCCCCATCGGCATCCCCGGATGCCCGGAGTTGGCTTTCTGCACAGCATCCATAGACAAGGCGCGAATGGCATTGGCCATGTTCTTATAATGGGGATTGCTCTGGGCGTTATATTCAGGCAGGGACGCGGCGCTGGGCTGTGGGCACATCTTATTTTTATCCGTTACAAAGTTTTCGCGAAATTCCGGGCTAATATGCGGCCCACACCTATAGAGGTCAAGAGCGAGGAAGCAGATAAAAGAACATTTCCTGTGGTTTATTTTAAAAATCCTTTTTACCGGCCTTGACCGGATTTTGAGCCGCTTGCTAGGGTTTGAAAATCCGAAATATTTATTTGTGAAAACTATAAAGAAACAAGAGGTGCCCGCGTGTCAGCCGTCTCCCATGCATTATCCAACTTAAGCCAGGCCATCGGCAGCCTTGAAGGCGCTGTCTATCGCCTTGAAACATCCGTTAGCGGTCAACAACGCGATATGTTTTCCGCCGGTCACGCGAACGCGAACGGCGGGGTCGCCCCGGATGTGGCTGTTGAAAAGCTGGGCGTGGCCATTCAAAGCATCGAAAGTGTATTAGAGGAGGATCGTGCTCATGGCTGAAGTCGCAATTGCAATTAACGGGCGCACATTTTCAATCTACTGCGAAGACGGTCAGGAACAACGCGTTACGGATTTGAGCAACTACGTCGATTCCCGCCTCAAAGACATTGCTTCCGCAGGGGCCGCGAATAGTGAATCACATTTGCTGGTCCTGACATCTTTGATGCTCTCTGACGAAGTCTTTGATCTACGTCAGGACTTAGAAGGCTTAAGTGCCCGCCTGAAAAACAGCGAGGCAAACCAGAATGATGAGAGCGAAGTCGCTCAAGTCATTGACGATCTGGCCCAGCGTATTGAGCGCCTCTCCGCGCGGATCAAAAACGCCGGCTAATTTACAAAGCCTATAAGATAAACCTTGCACAGCTTTTAGGAATTAGAGCATATAGTCCAGTGGGTTGGCTGCGGGGTGCGTGATACTTATATTTATCCCGGAGGCCGATGCTTTTCGCATAGGGAGCTGTCCCTGCCTTTGGCCGTGGCCTTAGGTATCACGGCACCCACCTGGTTACCAGGGCCCCATGCGGATATTGCACTGTACACGGCTCGCGCGGCGCCCACGAATAAAATCTAAAAGCGATGAATAAAGAACAAAAACGACAACTCCGCGAAAATGCCCGTCTGCACCGCGACCGTATTGATGTGGCAAAAGAGGGCACAGAAGAGGCAACCTCTCTGTTTTTCGATGCATTGCGTCCACAGTCGGAGCAAGTCATTGCTGCTTACTGGCCCAAGGGCAAAGAGTTCGATCCCACGAATATTCTCGAAACCGCCTTCAAAAAAGGCCATATCTGCGCTTTGCCAAGGGTTTGTGAAAAAACGCGCATTTTGGAGTTTATAAAATGGAGTCCCGATGAACCGCTAAAAAAAGGCGCATTTGGGATCATGGAGCCGCAAGGAAGCGAGGCAATCTCTCCGGATATAATTATCGTGCCTTTGTTAGCTTTCGACCGACGCGGCTATCGTTTGGGGCAGGGCGGCGGTTATTACGATGCGACACTCGAAGCATTAAGAGCGCAAAAACAGGTTCAGGCTGTCGGGATAGGGTACGCATCACAGGCCGTTTTATTCCCATTGCCGATCGAAGAACACGACCAAAAGCTTGACTGGATACTAACCCCGCACGCTATAACAGACCATAGAGAAGAATAAGGACAATATATGCGAATCATCTTTATCGGCGATATCATGGGGCGCTCGGGGCGCGAGGCGCTGGAAAAACACTTGCCGACGCTCCGCAAGGAATTGCAACCAGATGTCGTTATCGTTAACGGTGAAAACGCGGCCAACGGCGCCGGAATTACTGAAAAAATCTGTAAGGAATTCTATGAATGGGGCGTCGATTGCATCACCACAGGCAACCATGTCTGGGATCAACGCGAAATCATCCCCTACATCGCCCGCGATGAAAGACTTCTACGGCCATTGAATTTTCCACCCGGAACCCCCGGCGGCGGCTTGTATAAACACCGCCTGAACGACGGGCGTACCATCACGATTATCAATGCGATGGGCCGCTTGTTTGTTGACGCGCTCGATGACCCGTTCCGCGGCGTCAGGGAAGCGCTGGCAAACGAAATCATGGGCAAAACAACAAACGCGGTCTTCGTCGATTTTCATGCCGAAACCACGTCTGAAAAAATGTCCTTCGCACATCATCTCGATGGCCGCGTCAGCGCTGTCGTCGGTACGCACACGCACATTCCAACGGCTGATGCACAAATTCTTGACGGTGGCACGGCCTACCAAACCGATGCGGGCATGAGCGGCGATTACAACAGCGTCATCGGCGTTGAAACAGAAATCGCCATGCATCGTTTCGTCAAAAAAATGCCCGGAGAGCGCATGCGTCCGGCCAAAGGTGAAGGAACTTTGTGTGGCTGCTATATCGTAACGAATGACAACACAGGCCGCGCGCTCTCGATAGAACCCATTCGAATCGGCGGACGCCTCGCACAACAAAGACCAACGAACGCTTAAACGCTATTCTGGTATTTTGCTGAAATAACGCATACAGGCGTCTTCCAGAGCTTTTAGTAAAGCCTGCCCGTGCTCGCCGCCGCTACCCTTGATCTTGCCGTGAACAATAGCTTTTATGGTCGTGTGGTAAGCCAGCACGATCTCTATGGCGCTCAAATCCGGCACTTCGATAACCTCCAGAAATTGAATGAGTTTATCGGCAACCTGAGTCACGAGCTGATAGTGAAACATGCCGCCATTCGCCTTAAGTTGCATCGCCGGGTATAAAAGCTGGGCAATAACATACTCAACATCAGAAGACGGGGTGAAATCCTTGGCTCTTTCTATGCCTTTCGTTAAAGCATCAAGATACATATCGGCCAGAGGCTCGAAATCAATTGTATTCTCTTCAAGCAGCTTTTGCGCCTTATTGAGAATTTCCTCGCTCAGCCCTCCTTCACCGACTTTCTGCTTCAACGTATTCGGTGGCTTAATAAATTCGGCTTTACGGCGGGGAACTTGATCGAAATGGTCCATGATTCGGGCGCTCTGTATATCGTTAATATGTTATCTGGAACCTAAAATAATATCGTCCGGGTCAATGCTGCCTGAGGCAAGTTTCTTCTGATCGTCTTCGCGGCGATGGGGTCCGTCATATCCAACATTGCGTTTGCGTCGCCGATCCGGGCCAAAAAAATCTTCCGAACGAACAAATTTACGCGGGCTCTCAATGATTTGAACCAGTCGCCTATAAAGGTCGCGGGCACTAAAGGGTTTAACCAAAAATTCGGTGATACCCGCATCGCGTGCCTGAAAAACACGACGTTTTTCCGAAAAACCGGTCATAAGAACAATCGGCACGAATTGATTCGGGCTTTTGCCATCATTACGGATTCGCCGCGTTAACGAAATCCCGTCCACGGGACGCATCATCCAGTCGGCAATGACCAAATCGGGGTTACGAGAGCAAAACAACCTGAAACCGTCTTCGCCATTTTCCGCTGTAATAACAGTACCGACGCCATAGGCCTCCAGCAGAGACTTAAGCAACTCCAACATTGCCTGATTATCTTCGACAATTAAAACAGAAATACGGTCAAATTGATAAGCCACAAATATGTACTCTCAAAACAGGTTAAAACGCTTTAAAAACCTTATCGGGCGCTTATAATACCCCAGACATGGCGAAGGTGAAATAGCCAACACTATAATTAAAACATGAAAATAAGAGTAAAGGGTTAAAAACATGGCCGGGCATTCCAAATGGGCAAACATTCAACACCGCAAAGGCGCGCAGGATAAAAAGCGGGCAAAGCTGTTTTCAAAGCTGGGACGCGAAATTTATGTGGCAGCGAAGATAGGCGGCCCTGATCCGAATATGAACCCGCGTTTGCGTCTGGCTATTGCTACGGCGCGCGGCCAGTCCATGCCCAAGGACGGAATCGAGAAAAACATCCAAAAAGCCACAGGCGGCGGCGAGGGAGAGGATTACGTTGAGATCCGCTATGAAGGCTACGCACCCGGCGGCGTGGCGGTCATTGTCGAGGCGCTGACGGATAACAAAAACCGCACAGCCTCCGAAGTGCGCAACGGCTTTACAAAATTCGGCGGCAATATGGGCGAAACAGGCTCTGTGAACTTCATGTTCGACCGTCTGGCCGAAATCGTTTTCCCGGCGAATAAAGCCGGCGCCGAAGAGATGTTCGAAGCCGCCTTGGAAGCCGGAGCTTCGGACGTGGAGTCCGACGAAGAATACCACATCATCACATGCTCGACCGAGGATTTTGCCGCCGCGCGCGATGCTTTGGAGAACAAATTCGGAGAACCGGAGCGTCAGGGCCTAATCTGGAAACCCAACGTCACAACTGAAGTCGGTGAAGAACAAGCCGCCTCAATCCTCAAACTCATAGATTTCCTAGAAGACAACGACGATGTCCAGAATGTCACGACAAACTTTGAAACCTCCGATGAAGTGATGGAACGGTTAATGACCGCCTCAGCTTAGGGTAAAGTCTAAATTGTAAAAACAAAGGAGAAAAATAAATGGGTGCCGTAATTAATATGGAAGCCAGCAGCGAAATTTTAGCTCTTATAACCGTTTGGGGGGTGAGAGTAATCAGCGCGATTCTGATCCTTATCGCGGGCTGGGTGATCGGCAACTACCTGAAAAACATCATACACAAAATCAAAAAGCTTGATGAAACACTGAAAAGCTTCCTCGGTGGTTTGGCGAAATATACGGTCTTCGCGGTCGCGATCGTGACAATTCTCGGTCAGTTTGGCGTTCAAACCGCCAGCTTGATAGCTGTTTTGGGCGCCGCCGGTCTGGCCATTGGCTTGGCGCTGCAAGGCACGCTGAGTAATGTGGCCTCAGGCGTGATGCTCCTGATTTTAAGGCCTTTTAACGTCGGAGAATTTATCGACGCCGGCAGCATTTCCGGTACGGTCAAAACATTGGGGTTGTTTGGAACAGAGCTGGCCACAGCCGATAACGTCTATATCTTTGTGCCCAATAAACAGATTTGGGACTCTGCCATTAAAAACTACAACCGCAACAAACAGCGCCGCCTCGATATCAATGCCGGTATCAGCTACGGCGATGACATTAACAAAGCCTTCAAAGTGATAGAAAAAGTGCTTAAAGCGGATAAACGCCTTGTCACAACAGAAGGTAAAGAACCGCAAGTTATGGTCAACGCCATGGGAGAATCCTCCGTGGATCTCTTGGTGCGCGTATGGATGACGACGCCTGACTATTGGACTGTAAAATGGGATTTAACCAAGGCCATTAAGGAGGCTTTGGATAAGGAGGGCATTACAATTCCGTTCCCGACTCGCACGTTGGAAATCAACGCGCCGATTTATCTTGAAAAAGACAAACCCAAGAAAACGAAAGCGGCGTAAATTAATATTCGTTCTTGATTTGTTCTTAAAGCGGCGTTATGCTTGAAACATGTTAATTCTAGGCATAGATCCAGGTTTGCAAAAAACCGGGTGGGGCATCATAGAAAGCAAAGGCTGCGCGCTGAAATTTATCGCCAGCGGTCTGATCAAAACCAATCCGGCAGCGTCTCTGGCCGAGCGGCTGGCAAGCCTGCATCGCGGGTTGGCGCAGGTTATAGAGGCCTATAAACCTCAAAGCGCAGCTATGGAAGAAACCTTCGTTAACCGCAATCCGGCCTCGGCGCTAAAACTGGGGCAGGCACGAGGAGCGCTGCTGGCCGTTCCAGCGCTCTATAATCTCGAGGTCGCGGAATATTCAGCCAACAAGGTCAAAAAATCCATCGTCGGCTCCGGCCATGCCGCCAAACAACAAATGGGCATGATGATCAAAACCTTGCTGCCCGCCAGCGGTGTGATAAGCGAAGACGAGGCCGACGCACTGGCTGTGGCAATTACTCATGCCCATCACGCGGCGAATCGGTCTAGAATAAGCGCATGATAGGTAAACTCTCCGGTATTATTGATTCTTTCGACGCGAATTACCTTATTCTCGATGTCAGCGGTGTCGGCTACCTCGTCCACGCCTCGAACCGCACGCTGTCCTCAATCGGCCAGAAAGGCGATCAGGCCAGCCTTTTGATTGATACCCATGTCCGCGAGGACGCTATTACGCTCTATGGATTTGCGGATGCCGCCGAGCAAAGCTGGTTCCGCCTTCTCACATCCGTCCAAGGGGTCGGGGCCAAAGCCGCACTGGCGATTTTAGCCGTCTGTCCGGCCGAGCGCCTGAGCGTTGTGATCGCCGCACAGGACAAAGCCGCTTTAACGCAAGCCGACGGCGTCGGGCCTAAACTCGCCACCCGCATCTTGAGCGAGCTAAAAGAGAAGGCGGCCAAAATCGATTTAGGGCCGCAGACTACAGGCACAAAAATGCCGTCCGCATCTGCTAATCAATCCGCCGATCCGGGCATGGAACAAGACGCTGTCTCCGCTCTCATAAATCTGGGTTATGGCCGCGCCGATGCTTACTCGGCCGTCATGCAGGCCAAACAAAGAGCTAACGATAACCTGCAAGACCTCATCCGCGAAGCTCTGAAGGAATTGAGTAGCTAAAACTTGCGATTAATACTTTTTCTTGCTACCTTCTGTTTTCCGTATTGTTTTGAGGTGTTGCAATGAAAAATGGTTTGTTGAAGGGTGAATTCCGCCGGATGACCGGTAGAGATGGAGTTGAATATCTTGTCCCACCTTGGGTCAAAGGTGATCTGGAAGATATCCAAGAAGAATTGGCCGATACAGACAATTATGTTGCTCTGGGGCTGGAACGTCTTGATGAGCAAGAGCAATTCAGAGTTTATATAAACGAAAGAGATTTGCCGCGGCTCCAGAAGTATATTAAGGATCGCGATATGTCGATCAGTAGCAAGATCCTACGCAGTCCACTTGAAGGCTCGCCGAATATTAATTTTTCGATTATGATGTATCCGGGTGATTTGGAAGACCTTGCAAGGCAACCTTTTGTTAAAACGGTCAGTTCTCTCTATATTACAACAGAACAAAGGGCCGCTATTTACGAGGCTATTGAAGGGCCACACCGCTAAAAAGCCCTTGGTGTCTTGGTGTCTTGGTGTTTAAATGATAGCCATGACCCAGCCGATTCCCAAAAACCCTGAATTAGAACGTGAGCAACGCTCAGACGATGCCGATGGCGCACTGCGTCCGCTCTCTCTGAATGAGTTTATCGGCCAAAAACCCCTGCGCGAAAACCTGAAAGTCTTTATAGAAGCCGCACGCAGCCGCGGCGATGCGATGGATCATGTGCTGCTCTTCGGCCCGCCGGGTTTGGGCAAAACCACACTGGCACAGATTATAGCCAAGGAGCTCGGCGTCGGTTTCCGCGCCACTTCCGGTCCTGTTATTGCCAAATCCGGTGATCTGGCGGCGATCCTGACCAACCTCCAGCCCCATGACGTGCTGTTTATCGACGAAATTCACCGTCTCAATCCGGCGGTCGAGGAAATTCTCTACCCCGCCATGGAGGACCGAAAGCTCGACCTCATCATAGGCGAAGGCCCTGCCGCGCGCTCAGTGCAGATCGACCTGCCGCCCTTCACACTCGTCGGCGCAACAACGCGCTCCGGCCTGCTCACCAACCCTTTGCGCGATCGCTTCGGCATCCCGCTCAGACTGGAATTCTATAGCGCCGAAGAACTTTGTCTGATCGTCGAGCGTAGCGCGCGCCTGCTAGATATACCACTGCATAAGGACGGGGCTTTGGAAATCGCTCGCCGTTCCCGTGGGACGCCGCGCATCGCCGGACGCCTGACCCGCCGCGTACGCGATTTTGCCCATGCCGATCAAGGCACGGAAGTCACCAAACATATCGCCGATCAAGCGCTCCTGCGCCTTGATGTGGATGCCTCGGGACTGGACAGCATGGACCGGCGTTATCTTTCCTGCATCGCCGAAAATTACGGCGGCGGTCCCGTCGGCGTAGATACGCTGGCCGCGGCTTTATCCGAACAACGCGATATGATAGAAGACGTGATTGAACCGTATTTGATCCAGCGTGGACTGGTGCAACGCACCCCCCGCGGGCGTTGTCTGTCCGCGAAGGGTTTTGAATATTTGGGCGTAAAACCGCAAAAGCCTTTGGCACAAATGGACCTGCTGGCAGACGAAGAATGACCCATCACTCTATCGACATCCGCATTTATTACGAAGACACCGACGCGGGCGGCGTGGTCTATCACGCCAGCTACCTCAAATTCGGTGAGCGCGGCCGCACGGAATTTCTGCGCAGTCTGGGCCACGAAAACAGCCAGCTAACGCAGGAAGAGGGGATACTCTTCGTCGTTAAACATATCGATATTGAATACCATAAACCCGCATTTTTAGACGATTTCCTGCGTCAGGACACAGCGATTGAAGCCATCAAAAACTCCAGCTTCATCATGCGCCAGACAGCCTGGCGGGATGACGAAAAGATTTCTGAAATGCGTGTGGCCCTCGTCACAGTTGATGCAAAGACTATAAAACCTGTACGCTTGCCGGAGAGAATCAAGCTAGAATTCGAAAAATTTATAGAAGTCGAAACATAAGAGTGAGAGAAAATGCCCGACGCGTCGAATGCCATTGAAACCATAGACCTTGGAAGCTACGCCCACGATTTGAGCATGTGGGGCCTGTTCATGCAGGCCGATATCATCGTCAAGGCCGTGATGATTATGCTGCTGCTGGCCTCGCTCTGGAGCTGGTCAATTATTTTCGGCAAACGCTCGACACTGAAAAAACTGAACCGGAAAGCCAATATATTCGAAGACTCGTTTTGGTCTGGCGAACCGCTCGATAAAATCTACGCGCGGGTAAAAAACTCCAAACAAGACCCGATGCTCTCCACTTTCGCGGCCGGCATGGAGGAATGGCAGGCCGGCGTGGCCGGTGGCATGCCGCTCAAGGAAAGCCTGCAGGCCAGCCTGCGTCAACGCGTTGAACGCGCGATGAATGTCGCCATCAGCCGCGAAATGAATGCTTTGGAACGCGGCATGACGTTTTTGGCCTCTGTTGGCTCGACCGCACCGTTTATCGGTCTGTTCGGTACGGTCTGGGGGATTATGAACTCGTTTTCCTCGATTGCCGCCACCAACAACACCTCGCTGGCCGTCGTCGCCCCAGGGATCGCCGAAGCGCTTTTTGCCACGGCTTTAGGGCTTGTTGCCGCGATTCCCGCCGCTGTGTCCTATAACGTGTTTTCCAGCGGCCTCAACCGCTACGCCGACCGCCTGGAGGCCTTCGCCGATGAATTCTCCGCCATTCTTTCCCGCCATCTGGACGCACAGGAACACGGCGGCAAAGGCGGCAAAAAAGCGGCTTGATTTTTTTAACCGCAAAGACGTGAAGGCGCGAAGGGACTTTAAGAGCCGGAGCGCCGCAGGCAATAAATATCCGTCAACAAAACAAAAGGTTTTTTTATGAGTCTTTTTAGAATTGTTAAAACGAAAACGCTTGGCGTCTTGGCGTCTTCGCGGTTTAATATGAGTCCACGGTTTTGTTATAGAAAAGGCTAAAACATGGGCGCGACTTTAAGCACAAAAACCCGCAGCCGGGGCCGCCGCACAGGCGGAACGTTCCGGCCGATGGCGGAAATCAACGTTACACCGATGGTTGATGTGATGCTGGTGCTGTTGATCGTTTTTATGGTCGCCGCACCGCTCTTAACCTCCGGTGTGCCTGTGGACTTGCCGAAATCCGATGCCAAAGCCATTAGCGACGAAGACAATAAACCGATCGAAATCACACTGGCCAAAGATGGCAAAATCTATATCGGCGATCAGGAAATCAAGAACGAAGACGTCCTGCTCCAGCAACTCAAAGCCATGACCGAAGGAAGCAGCGATGATCGGCGTATATATATTCGCGGTGATTCGGCTCTGCAATATGGCCGCATCATGAAAATTATCGGCGCGGTTAACGGCGCTGGTTTCACCAAAGTCGCTCTGATCTCGGAGCATAAATAAACGACAAACGGACTTCATAAGCCTATGAATGCCACGCTCAGATACCCGTTCGCAGGAGGCGAAGCGAACTATTCCATGAGAGGCCCTCTCGTGGTCTCTGTGCTGTTTCATGCGCTTATCCTTTTAATGACAGCCGTCGGTCTGCCTTATCTGGTCAAAGAACCTGTGATCGTGAACCCCGTCAGCGTTGAACTCGTCACCATTGACGAACTCACGCAAACCAATAAACGCGCCCCTCCTGTCAAAGAAGAAAAACCCAAAGAAATCGAAGCACCGAAACCGCCGGAGGCCCCGCCGTCGCCGCCTAAAAACACGGCCGAAGCACCGCCCGATCTGACAACGCCCAAACCGCCTGAGCCTGTGAAAGAGAAACCTAAAGAAGAGCCGGAGCCTGTGCCGCCGCCCAAGCCTGTGCAAAAAGCTGTGAGCAAGCCCAAACCCAAACCGCCCGCACCGGTAAAACCCAAAGAAGAACCCAAAAAGGATTTTCAAAGCCTGCTCAAAAACTTAACGCCCGATGCTGCGGAAACCTCAGAAAAAACAGAAGAACAACCGCTAGAAGAGCCGACAACAACAGGACAAATTGCCAATCTGGCCGACAAACTGACCATCAGCGAACTTGACGCGTTCAAGCATCAGATTGAACCGTGTTGGATTGTGCCATCAGGAGCAAAATACGCAGAAAACCTGGCTGTTGAAGTCAGGGTCATTATGAATCGTGACGCGAGTGTGAAAAGTGCAAACGTGCTCGATCAGGGCCGTTACGGCCGTGATCCGTCTTTCCGCGCGGCGGCCGATTCTGCGCTAAGAGCTTTACGCAATCAGCGTTGTCAGCCTCTAAAACTTCCACTGGAAAAATATGATCAATGGAAAACCATCGTGATTAATTTCGATCCCAGTGATATGCTCCGGTAACCGAATTTTGTAACCAAAAGGCGAAAACGATGAAAAAACTGGCTCTTCTTTTGCTTCTGATGATTCTCCCTCATGTCGCGCACGCGGAGGAATTACACGTTGATCTAAAACGCGGAACAGTCGAGCCCATGCCTATCGCGGTGTCCAGCTTCCACGCTATTACACCGCAAAACAGAGATTTTGCCACAAAAATCCCGCAGGTCATCGCCGCCGATCTGGAAGGCTCCGGCCTGTTTAAACCACTTGACCCGCGCTCCTTTGTTCAGGATGTGAACTCTATGCACGATGCCGGCCCGCGTTTTGGCGAATGGCGCGCGATCGGTACGCAAGCTTTAGTAAGCGGGGCGGTCACGCAAAACCCGGATGGCCGCACACGCGTTGAGTTCCGCTTGTGGGATGTATTCTCGCAAAAGCAGCTCATCGGCACCGCCTATATGACCAATGCCGATAACTGGCGCCGCATCGCCCACATTATTTCCGATGAAATTTACAAGCGTCTGACCGGCGAAGACGGCTATTTCGACAGCCGCATCGTCTATATTTCTGAATCCGGTCCGCCGCAAAAACGCGTCAAACGTCTGGCGATCATGGATTATGACGGCCAAAACCATCAATATCTGACCGATGGGCGCAATCTGGTGCTGACCCCGCGCTTCTCGCCGACTAAACAGCAGATTACCTATATGTCTTTTGGTAATCGTGGCCCGCAGGTCTATCTTTATGACATTAATAACGGCCGCCATGAACTGCTCGGCAACTTCCCCGGCATGACATTCGCCCCGCGTTTCTCGCCCGATGGACAAAAAGTCATCATGTCGATGGCCAAAGACGGCAACAGCGATATCTATGAAATGGATTTACGCTCGCGCACCCCGCGCCGCATTACAACGAACTCCTCGATTGATACGTCTCCGTCCTATGCCCCGGATGGTCGCCAGATTGTCTTTGAATCCGACCGCGGCGGCTCACAGCAGCTTTATACCATGAGCGCGGATGGTTCGAATGTTCAGCGCATCACCTTCGGCAAAGGCCGCTATGCCAATCCGGTCTGGTCTCCGCGCGGCGATTTGATTGCCTTCACCCGCATGTATCAAGGGAAATTCTATATCGGCGTTATTCGCCCGGACGGCAGCGGCGAGCGCCTGATTGCGAACGCTTACCATGTGGAGGGGCCGAGTTGGTCGCCCAACGGCCGCGTTCTGACATACTTCAAGGAACGCCCCGTCGGTCCCGGCGGCACGCAGCGTCAAGCCAAAATCTATACGATTGATATCACAGGCTATAACGAGCGTTGGCTGCAAACCCCGCAAGACGGCTCGGACCCGGCATGGAGTCCGCTTAATCCTTAGGCTGCAATGTCAGGCGTGCCGGGAGATTGTGAATCATTCTCTTCGGGGGTGCCTATAACGAAGTGCTTTACTACTTGTAGGTCATCCATAAGACCGTAAACATTCGCGTTATAGTGTACGCCGCGGCCTTGCAGAATAAGCATTTGAACCTCTACTTCTCGTGCCGCCAATGAATACAGTTCTTTCACGCGGTCGCTTTGCTCAGCCATTTATTATCCTCCCGGTTTTATTATTCAAAATTTATACATCAAGCGTGGCTAAAACGGCAAGGACCTTCTCATAAACCTCTCTTTTAAAAGGCACAATTCGCTCCATGACTGCTTCAGGCTCCACCCAGCCCCACGCAGAAAATTCCGGCGGCTCATGCACGTTCAGGTTGATATCGCCGTCCGTACCCGTAAAACGCATATAAACCCAGCGTTGTTCCTGTCCGCGAAACTGCCCGCCCCATAAGCTCTTCAAAAGAGGCTCCGGCAGGTCATAACGAATAGGCTCATCCAGAATATGCACGATCTCGGCCTTATCCGTACCCGTTTCCTCCATTAATTCACGAAAAGCCGCCTCTTCGATGCTTTCCCCTTCATCAATCCCGCCTTGAGGCATCTGCCAGGCCCCGGGCGTATCAATGCGCTCGCCGACAAAGACGCATCCATCGGCATTCATCAACACAATCCCGGCACAAGGCCGATAGGGTAGGGCGGCGGCAGATATATTCATAAAATTTATTCCAAACCAAACAAAGACGCAGGCGCTGAAACCGGCACGAGAACAATCCCGCTGGCTTGTAAACTTTCCAGCCAATGCTCCAGCATGCCGATATTGTCTTCGTTCGGCCGCACCAGAACAATCGTATGCGAATGGCTGCGAACATAGCGCTCGATTTGCTGGATCTGTTCGCCGGCAGCAGAAAAATCACTCAATATCATGTGTGCTTGTGCATAGGGCGCGGCTTGTTGTTCTGCGATATTCCTTACAAAAGCACCACCTTGCGTATTGAGCTCTATAAAACCGAGCCCCCGCCCAAATAAATCTTCGAACAAACTGCTAAACATGGAATCGGCGCGCTTGATCGCCATATCGGTATAGGAAGCCACGCCCGCATAGCCACTTGTCCGCGATAAAAGCCAACCCAAACGATCCTGATTATAGGGCAGGCTCACATCCGCCAATAATCCCTTAGGGCCGGGATCATCATACGGAAAGGCGCTCCGCTGCACAGGCAGTTCGAGCCAAATCTCATGCCCGTCCGCACGCGCTTCTGTCTGCCAGTCATGCGGTTTTTGCGCATAAGGCGACAGAAGAAAAGACACCGAAGACGGCAGAGCCTTTAAAGCCGACTTTGATATAGTCTCCGAAAGTCCGTAGTCCAGAATAAAAACCGAGAGATTATGCCGGTCACGGTTCAATGGCGCGGGCTTTTTATAAACCAGAAAAGGCGTTTGTCCGTTGGCATTTTTGATCGGCATAATTCCGGCTGCCGTCTTCTCGTAGACACCGTCTACAGGTGCTACGGGAAGGCCGTTGCCAACGGCATGTTCGCGGTGGAGAGCTTGCAAATCATCGCCAATCGACATTTCCGGTCCGAGCGTTGCCTCAGCAACATGAGAAGGGGCCGCGCCCATATCCTCTTCAGCCAGTACCGCATGCGTATCCAGAGAAACCATCTCCTCGTGGGCGGGCTCTCTATGAGAGGACAAGACAGGCGGCGCTTCGGTCTTCTCCAAAAGCACGGCATGCGAAGCAAGCTGTTTTTCTAATCGCTCCAAAGATGTTTTTGACGAAAAAGCCAAAGAACCGAAGACGGATCCATAAAGTACAGCAACACCGCCCAGCCCTATAAGAAAGCTTTTGATAGAAAAAACTTCATCTATCCGCCGGAAGATATCCTGCAACGTGTCTACTCCTTCGTACCTGTCTTGGCCGTACTATCCGAAGCCTCGGCCGAAGCATCTACACTCGGGTTTTGCACAACCGAGTCCTTATACAAAGACAAGCCGCTCAAAAGATCCAGCGCCCGCATCAACTGATAGTCCTTAGATGTTT
>JAGRIU010000068.1 GCA_020443075.1 Alphaproteobacteria bacterium | reverse complement strand
TTGCAGAAAATGACCTCTTGTCTAGCCCACCGCGGACCGGATGCGGATGGGCACTGGGACGATGCGCAGCAAGAGGGCGCGGGCATATTTTTAGGTCATCGCCGCCTTTCGATCCTTGATCTCAGCCCCGCAGGCGCCCAGCCCATGATATCCCAAAACGGGCGTTATGTTTTGGTGTTCAACGGCGAAATCTACAATTTCAAAAACCTGCTGGCCCACCTTCCGAAAGATTTAAGCCTGCGCGGCCGTAGCGATACGGAAGTTTTGTTGGAACATTTCTCCCATTGCGGCGTCAGCGAAACGCTGGAGCACATCAAAGGCATGTTCGCGTTGGCCTTGTGGGACCGCAGAGAACGCACGCTCACCCTCGCGCGCGATCACATTGGCAAAAAGCCGCTTTATGCGGGATGGATTGATGGATGTCTGATCTTCGCCTCTGAGCTCAAAGCATTGCAAGCTTTTGCATCATCCTCGCTGGAGATAGACCGCGAGGCACTGGAGCAATTCAATTATTTCGGATTTATACCCGCGCCCCGCTCCATATACAAAAACGTTTCAAAGATCTCGCCGGGAAGCGTCGTGACCCTTCATGAATCGGATCTGCGATCCAAAAACACCAAAATCATCACCGAAAAAATGACTCGCTATTGGCGCGTCAAAAAAGGTTCAAATGATAAAAAACAAAAACCTTTCAAGGAGATAATTAGCGAAGCTGTTGCGCTCCGGATGATCTCGGACGTGCCTTTGGGCTCGTTTTTATCCGGCGGCATTGATAGTTCGCTTGTAACCGCCTTGATGCAGGAACAATCCACGCGGCCCGTAAAAACCTATTCCATAGGCTTCACGGATGAAGCCTTCGATGAATCGCTCATAGCAGAAAAAATCGCCGCCCATCTGGGCACAGATCATACAACCTACCGCGTCAAAGAAGCTGATGCCTTGGGCGTCATTCAGGACCTGCCGCAAATCTACGATGAACCCTTCGCCGATTATTCACAAATCCCGACCCTCGTTTTATGCGCTCAAGCCAGAAAAGATACAATCGTTGCGCTCAGCGGCGATGGCGGCGATGAAGTCTTTTGCGGGTATAAACGCTATTTTATGCTTAAAAAACTCTTGGCCGCCGCGCGTTTTATGCCGCGCCGCCAAGTGGCAAGCTTATTGGAACGCATAGGCCAGAGCGGATATAAACGGATCGGCCTGAACGGTAAGCGTATGCATGCCATCGCCGGGTATCTACAGGATGAAACGCTGGATGAAGCAATTCTGCGTTCACTGGCCGCCAATCCGGATGCACCGCGCCCTATTCTTGGTTTGGATCTGGAAGAAGGCTTGAACGCTTTTGAGTGCATGATGATGATCGACACCAACGTATACCTGCCCGATGATATTCTGGTCAAAGTCGATAGGGCCTCTATGGCGGCCTCGCTCGAAGTGCGTTCGCCCTTGCTGGATAAAGACGTGATAGAATATGCGTGGAGCATTCCCATTGAAGAAAAAGTGTTCAAAGGACAGGGCAAAGGCAAGAAACCGCTTTATGAACTTTTGTGCCAATACGTGCCCGAAGAGCTGATCAACCGGCCCAAACAAGGCTTCACGCCGCCCATAGCTCGCTGGTTACGCGGAGATTTGCGCAGCTGGGCCGAAGATATACTGGCGGCCGATACGGGGCTCTATGAAAAGGCCGAAATGCGCAAGCTCTGGGAGGCCTTTATCACAGGCCGCGCCGATACCCACACAGCGTTGTGGGCGGTTTTGATGGCACAAAGTTGGGCCTTGCATAACAAGCCTGCCTCCGCTAGAAACGCTGCATGAGCTATGATCTCAAGAAGATGAAAATCGCCGTTGTCGGCTTGGGCTACGTCGGAATGCCCTTGGCAGTCGCGCTGGCTAAGTACGGCCCCGTAGCAGGCTATGATATTAACGCTGTGCGCGTGTCCGAACTCAAGGAAGGCCGGGATTCCAACCGGGAAATCCGCCAGTCTGTCCTGCGGGCTTCGACCTGCAAATTCACCGATCAGATCAACGATATCAAAGACGCTGATATTTATATCGTCACTGTGCCTACGCCGATTGATCAGGATAATGAGCCCGATCTGGGCATCGTTGAAAAAGCCACGGCTGCGCTGGGCCCTCTCATCCAAAAAGGCAATATCATCGTCTATGAAAGCACAGTCTATCCCGGCGTAACCGAAGACATTTGCGGAAAAATTCTCGAAGAAAAAAGCGGTTTGAAAAGCGGGGAAGACTTTATTCTCGGCTACTCGCCCGAGCGCATAAACCCCGGAGACGAAGAACATACGGTCGAAAACATCTATAAGGTCGTGGCCGCGCAAACCGAAGAGGCAGCCGACTTGCTAGCCGATCTCTACGGACAGATGAATGGCGGCAAAATCTTCAAGGCTAAAAATATAAAAACCGCCGAAGCCTCCAAAGCCATAGAAAACGCCCAGCGCGATATCAATATCGCTTTCGTCAACGAAGTCACCATGCTGCTCAACAAAATGGGCATATCTGCTTATGACGTGTTGGAAGCTGCGCGTACCAAATGGAATTTCCTACCCTTTAGCCCCGGTCTTGTCGGCGGGCACTGCATCGGCGTGGACCCGTACTATCTGGCGAAAAGCGCTCTGGATATTGGCCACAACCCAGAAGTCATTCTGGCCGGACGCAAAATCAATGATGGAATGGGCGCGTATGTCGCTGGGCGTGTTGAGAACCTGATGAACAGCGTAAGCTCGTCACCGGCCAGTGAAAAACGCATCCTCATCTTAGGGTTTACCTTCAAGGAAAACATCAACGATGTGCGCAACACCAAGGTTGTCGATATTATCAAGGCCCTGCAATCAATGGGTTATCAAATTGACATTCACGACCCGCACGCTATTCCCGAAGAGGTCGAACGCGAATACGGCCTAAGCCTTTTGGCCGCCCTGCCGCAAAACGCATCTTATGACGGCCTCGTTCTGGCGGTAAATCATAAAAGCTACGCGCAAATGAGCCCATCTTCCATCCTGCATCTTCTGCGGGCAGAGGAAAAAGGAAACGCATCTGCGATTTATGATGTTAAAGCGGTTTGGAAAGCATTAGAATTTCCTGACCATGTGCTCTACGAAACCCTTTAAAAATCGCAAAAAAGTTTTGTTCATGCTGCCCAATTTCTCTGCAGGCGGGGCCGAGCGGGCACTGATTACATTGATGAACAATCTGGATCGTACGCGTTTTGAACCGCTTTTCCTCGCGCTCAATGAAACAGGCCCGGCGCGCGAATGGCTTGCGCCCGATATTCTGGTCTTTACTTTTACAAACCGAACCATCAAAGGCAGCGTCTTGAAGTTGATTTCTTTTATCAAAGAGCATCGGCCCGATATCCTCTTTACAACCATGGTGCATATCAATGGGCTGGCGCTGCTCATGAAACTATTCTTCCCGCGCCTGCGTGTGATTGTGCGCGAAGCCGCCTTGCCGTATGTTCTGATTACGCAATACGGGCCAAAAGGACGCTTGTGCTGGTTTATCTATAAGCTGCTCTATCAGCGCGCCGATCTGGTCATCAGCAATTGTTCGCAGATGATCGATCAGTTTCGCAATGATATAAAAATTTCAACGCACAACCATGCTGTTTTGTTCAATCCGGTCGATACGCAGCGCGTTCTTAAAAACATGCCCGAGGTTTTTGAGAATATCCCGGGCCGGGATAAAACATTATCGTTCGTCTGCGTCGGGCGTTTGTCTTACGAAAAAGGCTATGATCGCCTGATTGAATCTCTGGCCAAAACGGATCTGCCTGTACAAAACTGGCGGCTGGATTTGATCGGCGAAGGCGACCACAGAAAAGATCTCGAACGCCTGATTGCCGAACATCATTTAGGCGATCATGTCTTTTTGCGCGGCTATCATGACCAGCCATGGAGCGTAGCCGCTCAGGCCGATGCCTTGCTGCTCCCCTCGCGCTGGGAAGGCATGCCCAATGTTGTGCTCGAAGGTTTTGCCTGCGGTCTGCCGGCGATTGCCATGCGCGAAGCCGGAGGGATCAGCGATATTGCCAAATATGCGCGGCCACAAGATTTAAAGATCGTCGATACGATGGATGAATTTGTGTCGGCCATGCAGCATGTTCAAATAACGCCTAAACAAACACCTGCACTCTCAATCCTGCCGGAAGTTTTTGCTCTGCCCTCCGTTATGCGGCAATTCGAAGATTATTTGATACCGGCTAAAACGTCATAAATCCGCTGCGCGGCTTGGTCCCACGACGAATGCTCTTTCAAAGCTTTGTGATTGGCCTGTTTATCAACGCCGCGCTGGATTTGCTCTTCAAAACAGGTACGCAGAGCTTCCACATCACAAGCGACCAGCTTGAAATCCAAAGGCGGCTGTAACAGCCCTTCATGCAAAAACGCCTGACCGTTCAAATGAGGAATAACCAGCCGCGCGCCGCTCATCGCGGCTTCGATCGAGCTTAATCCCGCGCTTTCCTTATGCGTCAGGCAAAATAGATGCGCGCGGCGGTAATAGGACATCATCTGCGCCCAAGGCACTTTATTGGCCCGCTGATAGGTCTCCGGCCTCCAGCCCTGCGAGAGATCCCACTCCATAACCCCGTCATTGCCTTGTATAAAAACGCGCACATCCGCATCCAAAGAGCGCAGAGCCTGCATCACGACATCGGTGTAATCGTCTCCCGCGTAATGGCCGTGATCGACAAACACGGTAAAGGTCTGATCCTCCTGCGGATAACAATAAGCCGGAGAAGCGCACCAACCCATATGATAGGCCCGCGAGGGGCTGAGAAAATTCTGCAACTTGTTTTTAAGGGCATAATCGGGTGGGATAACTGTAAAAAGCTTATCCTCGCACGTGCGTCTGCCAGTCGTTTCATCAAGGATCGAAAACTTTTTTCTGCACAGCAAAGGCGCTATTTTCTGATAAAGCGCTGGCCTTTTCTCGCGCAGCTGCGTAAACCCGGCCTGAAAGGTAGAGAGCACGCCCAGCGTATCCTTGCGCAGTTCAAGCGCGCCGATCTTGTCGAACTCGTCAATCCCGGTCACATCGAAGTGGGCGCTCAAAGCCTCTTTCAAAAAAACGTAAGAGACCTTTGCATGGGAATCGATATTTTCAGGCGTGAGCGCTTCATTCAGCGGCTCCCATGATCCTCCCCAAAGAATAAGATGCGGCTTGCTCATAGAATATCATCCCAGCGGGCAAAAATTGTTTTTTCATCCAAAACGCTCACGACCTCGCGGCAGCGTTTCGCATAGACTTCATATAAATCCGGCTCGTCCTGACATAACTGGATAGAGCGCACAAGAGCCTCTCCAAGAGATTCTGAACATCCGCTCTGAAAAACAAACCCGTTTTTCCCCTCTTCAACGAAAGAGCGCCCGCCCTCAATCGTGCTGCTGATAACAGGCACAACGCCGCAGCTCATCGCTTCTAAAAGGGCATTGGGCGTGCCTTCGTGGCGGGAGGGCAAAGCAAAAATCTTCGCGCGCGCATAATAATCATAAGGGTTTTCAACAAGGCCGGGAAATTCGACGTGCTCTTCAATACCCCGGTCTTTACACTGTGCTTTCAGTATTTGCTCAAGCCCTCCGTGTCCGGCGATCACAAGCCGCCAATCCGGATAAACCGCATGTACCCGCGCAAAGGCATCAATCAGCAAATCAAATCTTTTTTGCGGATGAAGACGTCCCACAGCCAGCACAATGTTGTTTTTGTCTTCCCTCGGGCGGATGTAAAAAGCATCGGGCTTTTGGAGATGATTGGCAATAAAGACCAGCTTGTTTTCCGGCACGTAAGCTTGCAGAGCCTGGAGCGCCGCTTCGCTGTTGGCTGTGACAAGATCGGCGCGTTTATAAAATCGTTTTCTCAAGGCATCCCAAACGCGGCCAAAGCTCTGACGGGCAGGGTCGTTGCGTTCTGAAATAATCACGCGCGCGCCAAGTCCGCGCGCTGCCAGCACACAAAGGATGTTTGTCGGTGCGATAAAACTGACAACCACATCCGGTTGTTGCTCTTCCAGCGCCTTCCTCAGGCAGGCAATTCTGTTGCGGTTGGCGAGCAGGGCTTGAATCAGATTGCCCGACGGCGCCTTTTGATTAAGGGCGCAGCGTTTAATCGCAGGCGATAACCTGAAAAAATCATGCGCCCCGTCATCCAGCGTAATGCAGCGCACGTGATGGCCTTGCGCGGCCCAATGCTCCATAACGCCGCTGGCAATTTTCTGGGCCCCGCCGGACCCCAGATCGGCAATGACAACAGCGATGTTTTTACAAGGCGTTGTCATGGCTTTGGAAACTCTATGCCGCGCGTTTCGAGATAATCAAGAATGCTCAGGGAAATGATATTGCGCATATCTTTATAGTGCGCATCGTATGTTTCTTTAGCAAAGAGCGCGAATTGATCGTGAAAATGCCCGAAGTAACGCATTTTTTTATAAAAATCGTCCTTAGCGGCGCGGCCTTTTGTTAACTCCAGAAATTTTCCGATCGCAAAGAGACCGTAACGATAGGGAGCGCGGAATGTATTGACCTTGGCTCGCGGCAAGTCGAAAACCCCCTTGTAATTATATCGCCGCGTGTAATCGACATAGAGTTTTTGTTTGTATTTAAGCGCATAGGGAAGCGTTTCGAAAAAATTCATAAGATTGCGGTCCCACAAAGGCAGTGTCCATTGAAACCCGAAATAATCGTAAACAGCATGTCCTTGAACGACCATCTTGGCTTGACGCTCCGCCCATTCAAACGCCTCGTACTGGCTGATGAGTTTTTCTTTATCGCTTAAAGACTGCGGCGCCTCAATCAAAAGCGCTGTAATATTGTTTTTGATCCGCTCGATATGATCCGGCGTTTTTAAAGACGCCCAGATTGAAAAATGCTTTTCGATGATATAGCCAAGCATATCCTCTCGAGTCGGATTTTCAGATTCATAAAGAATTTTGGGAACATGCCCACCGGAGAGGTAATCCCCGGTCTGCCCGTTCACAATAAAACTGCCCGGCGCGGCAAGACTGCTTTCTTTGAGGCGGTAAATTGCTTCAAACTCGACGTAACTGGGAATAACCGAAAACCCGTGCACAAAATCTTCATAGGCGCGGCGCACCTCACTCTTATAAAGCGCTCGGGCATGCTGAGGCTGCGCGGCCATCATAAACCACGGCACGCCCAGCGCCTCGGCGATTGTTTTGGCAATTTTAGCCTCGTCGTTGCCTTTTAGCCCGTAACTGAACGTTTTTAAGTTTGGCGCCCCATGCTCGTGAAGCTTGGCTAGAATAATCCGTGAGTCCAGACCCCCACTCAGAGGAACCCATATCTCTCGCCCTTGTGCGCGTTCGATTGTGCGTTGAATGGCCAGATCAAGCGCATGCCCCAGCCCTCTCATCGCATCCTCGTAATCAATCTCTTGAACTGGACAAGGCGCGTAGCCGTAATAGCGCTTCAAAGTGATGGCGCGTGTAGTTTTATCAATGATGAGATATTCCCCGGCCTGCAGCGTTTGAACGTCCTTGTGTAAAGTCTGGGGACCGATTACATATCCGGCCATACAAAATTGCAGCAATGTATCTTGATTATTCAACTCATCCGGTCCGAAACCTTCGCACAGAATGCGGGCATCAAACGAAACATCGCCGCTTTTGGGGGCGTAGAATAAAGGATATCCCCTGACCCTGTCCGTTGCGGCAAACACATGGGTAGGCGTTTGGGCGATGATGCCGAAACAGTCTGTCTCTTGCCGTAAAATTTTCTCAAGCGCATCCAGATCGAATTGCTCGAACGCCTCCAAAAGCGCGTGCTCTTCACGCAAAAATCCCAAGCATGTTGTTTCAAGCGTTCGTGTATTTTGATTTTGAGCGTGCATAGCGATGTTCAATTTATGCCTTAAGGGCCTTTTGATAAATAGAAAATTCTTGATTCATCCGCGCCTCCCATGTCGGAATGTGCGAACGGGAAAATATCCTAGCATTCTCACCGGCTTCCTGCCTTTTATCAGGATGTTGTTTGAGATCAATCAACAGATCGGCAAGGGCTTTGAAGTCAGGCTGCGGGCCGTAAGAGAATGCGGCATTGTCAGAGACAAAATCGTGAGTATCAATATCAATCCCGTGTATTTGATCCGGCTCTGGCAAGATTGTGCATACACCATCCGATAAGGATTCAATGACAGTATTCGTCATGTTGCCGTGAGTACCGCATGAGACAGACACATCCGCCGCAAGCCGAACAAAGCGCATCTGCGCCTGATCAAGCGGCCCCGTAAAATGAAAATAAGGCTCTAAACCGCGCTGCTCTATTTGCGTTTTCATCCACGCTTCGGCGCTACCGTATCCGGCCATCACAAACATGATGTCATTATGGCCACTCTCTTTAAGATTCTGCGCCGCGCCTAAAAGAACGTCCAGACCCTTAAGATGCTCAATACGCCCGGCATGCAGGACTTTGAAGGGGTGATCAGGAAGAGCCACAGCGCTTGTCTCCACGGACGCATCAAACCCGTTGACCAGCATATGGGTCTGTGTGTGTGGATTTAAAACCTTTTTCATCCAAGGCCCGCCGCCCGAACCATCAAGAGTGCAAATAACATCCGTAAAAGGACTGCGCCAGAGCATGCGGATAAACTTGCTCCGCATGGCAGAAGAAACGGCATTTTGATGCATATTGTCTAAAACGCCCATAATGCGCCAGATCACAGGCGTTCGTGTAAAACGGGCGAAGAACGCCGCCGGTAAAATATTGACCCGGTCACAAAAAATAAGATCCGGCTTAAAACGTTTATAAATTGCCCATAAAGCCAGAAGCTGTCGTGTATCGCGCATTTTATCCCGCAAACGCCCTAACCATGATGGAAAAATGCTCTGTCCGGCCAGAACATGAAAAGGCGTGTGAAGGTTCGCGCAGGTGATAACCTGATCGTGAGCACTATCCCAGCCGGAACCGAAATCTTTGGCTGTGAAAACAAAGCAGGGCGTGACGTCTTCCTGCCTATCAAGTTTCTCAATCATACGGGCAATGGTTGGCGCGCCGATCGGATTCCACTGACCGTTCTCAAGACTGGCTTCAAATCCGCTGAAAAGTCTGCATACATACAAAATGCGCATTATAAGCCCTTTGACTGACGGAGCCAGATTTCCAGAGAAAACAGACTTAAAAGTTCCTTGGCGTAATCCCGCTCGCCTTTTAAATGCTGGTCAATCGCCATTTCGATCACCGGAAGATTATAAAAACCGCGCTGTTTAAACGTGTCATCCCGCAAATAATCCAGATAGCCGCCGAGCAATCCGGGCTGTCTAAGCCATTGCGCAATCGGTAAACTGAAACCGTTTTTCTGGCGATAAACGAAATCGGTCGGGAAATGCTTGGCCAGCAGTTTTTTAAGAAGGATTTTAGGCACAGGGTTAAGCTTTTCGTGATGCTTGATCGGGTTGATAGCATCAAAAAGCTTAGGACTGCAAAACGGCACGCGCACTTCAACGCTATGCGCCATAGAAATTTTATCCTGCCGGTCCAAAAGCGAGGCCAGATAGCAACTCTGATCGCTGGCAATCATTTGTGCCAGCAGGCTTTTGAAAGGGGCAATAGTCTTTTCCCTGTAATCCAGATGCCGCGCCGCATGAACAAGGCGTTCCGAAATATCGCTATGAAAACTGCCCGCCTCAAGCCCCAAATCGCGCGACATCAAATTTTTCAAACCCTGCACTTTCGGCAAGTTGGGCAGCCATGAGGCTTTGAGACCGGCAGTTTTAAGCGTGAAAGCAAGTTTGTTCATCCACGGGAGTTGGTAGCGGCTATAACCGAGAAAAAGCTCATCGGCACCTTCACCGGTCAATACGACTTTGTGTTTTTCACGAATATGACCGCACAGCAAATAAAGAAAAATTGTGCCCGTATGAACGGAAGGAAAATCAAGCGCGCGGGTTACGAGCGGCAAAGCCTTCGCGAAATCCTCGCTGGTACAGGCATAGCTGTGGTGAGACGTACCGCACATCTCCACAACTTGCCGCTGATAAAGCTCTTCATCATAAACAGCGCCGGGCAAGGTAATGGAATAGGTATCAATGGCTTTATCGGAGCGGCTGAGAATACGAGTGATATAGCTTGAATCAATCCCGCCGCTAAGCTGCACGGAATATCCGACATCGCTGAGTGTATGCTCCCGAATAGAGGTATCAAGGAGATCTTCAATAGCGTCCATATCCGCAGTTTGAGCAGGATAATCGGTTAGAGAATCCGTAACATTATAGTAACGATGCGTGGAGTGTTCGCCGGCTTTGGATAATTTCATGAAATGTCCGGGAAGCAATTTGCGGACATTCCGGTAAAGCGTGCGATCACCGGCAACAAAGCGAAAATTCATATGCTCATAAAGGGCATCCGTATTAAGCTCCAAAGAGGAAAGGGCAGGGCGAAGCGCTTTGACCTCACTGGCAAAATAAAAAGCCCCGCCTTCTTGGGCGATATAAAGCGGCTTGATCCCCAAGTGATCGCGAAAAAGCAGGGCGGTTCCTGTCTGCGTATCTATAAAGGCTCCGGCAAACATACCTTCGAAACGCACCAGACATTCCGGCCCCCAAGTAATAAGCGCCTGTAAAACGACTTCGGTATCGCTGCTCGTCCGGAAGACGACAGATCGGGCCTCTAACTCCCGTCGCAAAGCATGGAAATTATATATCTCTCCATTATAAATCAGAACATAACGCCGCTGCGGACACCACATGGGCTGGTTGGCGCCTTCCGACAAATCCAGAATAGAAAGCCGCGCATGACCAAGGCCGAACCAATCTCTGGTTTCAACGCCCTGCGCATCAGGACCGCGGTGGCGAAGAGCATCCACCATAGCGCTCACAAGCGGAGCTGCGCGCTGTGCGTCGATCACACCTGAACAATCAAAAAATCCGGTTATTCCACACATCGCGTGAGCCTTGAGCAATTAAGATCTTGTGTTTATAAGAAAACGAGAGCTTCAAAACAATATAAATCATTGGAATGTATATGATCCGCACTTTGCTCAAAACGTCCCTAAACCACACTCTTACGCCCTTGATCCGGCGTTTGGGGCAAATGAATTTACTGAGCATAAATTGGCAGGATGTGGGAGACTTGGAAGCGGCCAGCCGGCTTTTAAATACCATGCAGGCTTCTCATGTGCTGCAACCGCGCGAAGAACAAGTCCCCGAAAATCAGAAAGTCATAGTGCTGGCCCCCCATCCGGATGACGAAATTATCGGCTGCGGAGGCGCTGTGTTACAGATGATCAACGCAGGCTGCAGCGTTCACGTTATTTATTTTACCAGCGATGCCAGCGATATTGAATCTGAGGAAATCAACGCCGTTGCGGATAAAATGGGGTTCACATACGCATGCCTTGGTTTTCCGATGCGTGGGCTATCTGTTTTAAGGGCCGAGGATTTACAAGAGCTCGCGCGGCAAATCCGGGATTTTCAGCCGCAGGCTATTTTCTTGCCCTTTGTGTTGGATGATCATCCTGATCACCGCGATGTCAGCTTTGCCCTCATCGAAATCGCAGAATCTCTCAAAGCCTATGAGGAAACGCCTGTGTGGACCTATCAGGTCTATAGCGCCCTGCCTCTGAACGCAGTTGTAAGCATAGGAGATGTTATGCCGCGCAAGCTCGAGAGTTTACGCCTTTATCAATCCCGCTTTAAACCCAGAGACTGGGCACACTACATCAGCGGCTTGAACGCCTACAACACGCGGTTCCTGTACCACCCCGGCGCGCTCGACTACGCCGAACTGTATTTTAAAACATATCTGAAAAGCTATCTGACCCTTTGCAAGAGCTACCACGAAAGCCTCAAATGAGAATTGAATTTCATAAGAATTTGGATTCCACTCAAACGCAGGCATTATATGCATTTACGCAGGCAAACCATTTGCCTCCCCTCGCTTTGCCGGACTGGCTGAAAATTGCCCAAACGGTTTTCAATCGCCAGCCTTTTATACTGCTTTCCAAAAATGATGAAGGCACATTGAACGGTTTTTGCGCGGGCTATCACAGGCAAAGAAAACTCTATACGCTGCCCTTTGGTTTTTTTGCACAAAATGATGACATAGCGGAAATGTTAAACGAACGCCTTCGCGTTTACGCCAAGGAACAAGGCTTGCAAAGCGCATGCCTCTTTTCAGCCTCAGAGCATAACAATCTTGGTCGGCCTATAATGCGCCATCATTTAATTTTGCCCTTAAAGGCGAACGACGAAGAAGAACTCTACGCAAGCATTCCCAAAAAACAGCGCAATATGATCAAAAAAGCGCAAAGCGGTGAATATGAGATATCCGGGTCTTGGGAACACATCGAAAAATTTTATTGTATTTATGCCGATCATTGCCGCGAAAAGGCACTATCGCAAAAGCCCATCGCTTATTTTTATGCGCTCCGCGAAATCTTCGGCGAGAATATCATGCTCTATAGCGCTCTCGACAAAGACGACGTCGTGGCAGGAATGGTGTTTTTGAAATCTGTGAACGCGGCCAGCTATCTCTTTAACGCTAGCATGGCTTCCGCGCAAAGAGCCGGCGTGAATAACCTTCTGATGTGGGAAGCCTCAAAATCCTTCTACCACACAGGCCATAACTTTATTGAACTGGGGTTATCGGCTCTGGAAAGCCCGGTTTATCAATTCAAAAAACGCCTCAGCAAAAATATCGAGGAATGTTCGATCTTCCGCTATGAAGTCACTTTTAGAGAGCTAAGCACGGGCGAACGTATCCGGCAACTCATAACGGGTAAATATAACGGCCTTTTAAGCCGCCTGAATTTACGCACTCTCATGATTGCCGATCCGGAACAGAAAATTTTTTAGCCAAGCTGCGTGCTAGAACCTATGCCATAATACCAGCCTAAAAGCTTGCCTGAGCGCACTTGAGAACCGTAAAGAATTTTCTGAACAGCAATCGCGCCGTCACGCGTTTTAAAGAGCGGCCATCCATCCTGATCAAACCCCAGAAAACATCCCGGTTTTGCCGAAGAAGGCTGAGCCTCGGAAACGCATTCCACGCCGTAAAAGCAAAGAACTTGCCCTTGATAGTGCGTAATCGCTCCACTTTTGGGCCGCATGGCGCGGCATTTTTGAATGATTGTCTGGCTTGTGTCTTGTTCCCAGTCAATGCGTTGATGAGGACCGCGAAACGGCGGCAAAATATCCGGCGCGCTCTGGCTGATACTGTCAAAACGCTCGTGTGCGTTTTGAGCACAGGCATTGTTAATAGCGGCAAACAAACCATCAAGAAAATGCGGGATGTTGGCCAGAAGAGCCTCTTCTGTGGTCTGCGCATCGAGATTGTCCTGAATATCAATATCCAGAGAATGTAAAACAGATCCGGCATCGAACTTGGATGTCATCGCATGCGCATATAATCCGGCTGTTTTATCGCCATAATAAACAGCCCAACGGTTCGGCGTGCCGCCCCCTCTTTGTGGCAACCGGCCGGGATGGATATTAATCCCGCCAAAATGAGCAGCCTCTAAAATTCGCTTGGGAACCAGTTTAGGGTAGCCGAAACTAAGAATGAGATCTGCCTGTAACGCTTGAATGGCTTCGTAAAAGGCAGGGTCCTTTTGGTTTTGTGGGGAAAAAAGAGGAACATGCCGCCGCTGCGCGTAATCCAGAACAGCACGATCCGCAGTGCAGTGCCGATAAAGAATATGCGAGGCCGGACGGCGCAACTTCAGATCATAGACAATCTGGGCGACGATGCGGCGAAACTGCAATAGTGCGCTATTCCGGGCCAATCCGCAGCAAATTCCGGCAACCTCGCATGGCCCTGTGCGCTCGATATAATCCAGCAAGGCCTTGCAATAAACGGGATTGCCAAAAATAAGAATTTTCATCGCGCACGCATTGCCTTGATATAAGGGATAGAATTAACGGTTTGACCAAATTTTCTTCGCGGTGTATCACTGCGCAGTGTAGCATAAGAGCGCCGCGTGTCCATCGAAGTTAAGGGATAGGGTTGTTATGAAAGAAATCAAGATTGCAAATCGCCCCGTGGGTCTGGCACATCCGCCGCTTGTCATTGCCGAAATCGGCATCAATCACAACGGGTCTTTGAAAATTGCCAAAGAAATGGTGGACGCAGCGGCGTCTGCCGGATGCGAAGTCGTAAAATTCCAGAGCCATGTCGTTGAAGACGAAATGTCCCACCATGCTCGGAAAACCATTCCCGGCAATGCCGATATTTCTATCTACGAAATCATGGAAAGCTGCGCGCTCACCAAGGAAGAAGAAATTGAAATCAAGGCCTATGTCGAAGCCAAAGGCATGATTTTTCTCTCTACGCCCTTTTCCCGCGCCGCTGCCGACCGTTTGGAAAGCATGGGCGTGCAAGCCTATAAAATCGGCTCCGGCGAGTGCAATAACTACCCGCTGGTCGAACACATTGCCCGGTTTGGCAAACCTGTCATTTGTTCCACGGGCATGAACTCTCTGGATCAAATCGCCCGCACGGTCGAGGTTTTCGAAAAACACGGCACGCCGTACGCTCTTTTGCACTGTACAAATATTTATCCCACACCGCCGGAACTGGTCAGGCTAGGGGCAATGCAGGCGATGCAAGACCGTTTCCCGGATGCTATTTTGGGGCTGTCCGATCATACGCTGAACAATGCCGCCTGTTTGGCCAG
This sequence comes from Alphaproteobacteria bacterium, assembly GCA_020443075.1. GTDB lineage: Bacteria > Pseudomonadota > Alphaproteobacteria > Micavibrionales > Micavibrionaceae > TMED27. The sequence goes on along the minus strand of JAGRIU010000068.1, from coordinate 24,528 downwards.
CGTAGCTTTAGGAGCCTGCATCCTTGAGCGTCATTTTACCGATAGAAAAGACCGCGAAGGACCGGATATTATTTGCTCTATGACCCCTGAAGAATGTGCACAACTGATCGAATGGTCGGCGCAAATTGCCAAAATGCGCGGCGGTGAAAAAAAGCCGCTGGAAGAGGAGCAGGCAACCATTGATTTTGCCTATGCCAGCGTCGTCACAATCGCCGATATCGCAGAAGGAGAAGTATTTTCCAACGATAATTTGTGGGTTAAACGCCCGGGGACAGGTTCAATTCTGGCCGACAAATTCGATGATATCATCGGAAAGCGCGCCGCGCGTGCCATTGGCCGTGACGAGCAGTTAAACTGGGAAGATATAGCCTGAGCATGAGCGCAAAAAAGAAAATATTATTTCTAACCGGTACGCGGGCGGATTTTGGAAAAATAAAACCGTTGATCCGCGCGGTCGAGGCAGACCAAAGCTATGAGTCTCTGATTTTTGCGACCGGTATGCACACGCTCAAGGATTACGGCTATACGGTCGATGAAATATACAAAGAAGGCTTCGGCAATGTTCACGTCTTTGTAAATCAGTTTATGAACGAGCCGATGGACTTAGTGCTGGCCAACACGATTTCCGGATTATCGCGTTACGTTCATCAAGAACGCCCCGATTTAATGATTATCCATGGCGACCGCGTCGAAGCCTTGGCCGCGGCGATCGTAGGTGCGCTGAATAACATTCTCACCGTCCATGTAGAAGGCGGAGAACTCTCGGGCACGATTGACGAGCATATTCGCCATGCCATTTCAAAACTGGTGCACATCCACATGGTCGCCAATGATGAAGCCCGTAACCGCCTGATCCAAATGGGCGAAAACCCGCAGTCCGTCTATGTAATCGGGTCCCCCGATATCGACGTGATGTTATCCGATGAATTGCCGGATTTGCCGAGCGTCAAAAGCCGTTATGAAATCGATTTTGAAGAGTACGCGATCGGCTTGTATCATCCTGTTACAACCGAGGTCGAAAATCTGGACGCCCATGCAAGCGCCTATGTAGAGGCGCTACTGGATAGTAATTTGAATTACGTCACGATTTTACCCAATAATGATGAAGGCACGTTTAAAATATTCCGGGCATTAGAACGTTTAAAAGATAACCCTAAATTTCGGGTTCTGCCTTCGCTAAGGTTTGAATATTTCCTGACCTTGCTAAAGCACGCACAGTTCATTATTGGAAATTCCAGCGCGGCGATCCGGGAAGCCCCTGTCTACGCAACGCCGACCGTAAATATTGGAACGCGCCAGCGCGGCCGCTTCGCACACGAAAGCATCATTGATGTAAACAATGAAAAAAAAGATATTTTGCAAGGTATCCAGGCGGCTTTGTCCCTAAAAAAAACCAGCCCCTCCCATCACTTCGGACAGGGTAACAGCGCGAAAATGTTTATGCAGACCATGAGTGAAGAAAGATTTTGGCAGACCTCCCCGCAAAAATCCTTCTACGATCTGCCATATACATTGCCTCTGAAAACAGGGGCGCGATGACGGATAAGAGTGAAAAAGTCTTGGCGCTGATCACGGCGCGCGGCGGATCAAAAGGGCTTCCCGGAAAGAATATAATCCCTCTCAAAGGCAAGCCTCTCATCGCATGGACGATCGAAGCCGCCAAAAACGCCAAAGTGATTACGGACATTGTTGTTACAACAGATGATGAGCGGATCGCCCAAGCCTCTATCGAGGCCGGTGCGCGCGTGCCTTTTATGCGCCCACCCGAGTTGGCAACAGATACCGCAGGAAGCAAAGAAGTCGTGCTTCATGCGCTGGATACGCTGAACGAACGCTATGATTACGTCATATTGCTTCAGCCCACGTCTCCATTGCGCACAGCTACGCATATCGACGAAGCCTTCGCCCTGTTGAAAAAACATGACGCTCCGTCCTGCGTCAGTGTGAAAGAATCCGAAAAACCGGCACATCTGTTTTTTACATTGAGCAATCAGCACATTTTGAAAGGCCTTGTAGCGCAAGATCAGACTCCGGCACGCCGTCAGGACGCCCCACCGCTTTATGCGGTAAACGGCGCGCTTTACATTTTTAAACCGGATCAGTTTGAAAATTTCATAACACCTGAAACAATCGGCTATGTCATGGGACAGGCTGAATCGGTTGATATTGACGATGCCGAGGACTTCGCCTACGCTGCGTGGCGGATGAGCCGATAAAAAATTAATATGATGAACCAGCCAGACTCCCTCAAACACAGGACAATCCTGAATTTTTCCCGCGCGTTTTTTAACTACAATCCGCGCATTGTAACGTTTTGTGTGATGTTGCTGGTCCTCTCGGGCTTCATGGAAGCGATCGGAATTGTGATGCTCTTGCCGCTGATTTCGATGACTTTGACAAAAGATACCGGAAATCCAGACTTTCTCACGCAGGCCGTGATTCAGACGTTCGACAAACTCGGGATTTCTTTCGAGCTTCATGTCGCCCTTATAGTCATTTCATCTGTGATTTTCCTTAAGGCTGTTTTTATCTACTGGGCGCAACGCATAAACATAAAACTGGCCGTTGATTTTGCCAGAGATATCCGCCTTGAGCTTATGAACACAGTGATTGCCTCCCAGTGGCAGCACTTCATGTTGCGCTCCACGGGCCGTTTTGCAAATGCAATCACCCAGCAATGTACAAATATCGTCAATGTCTGTAATGGGGTTTTGAATCTGGCCTCAATGATTTTTCTCAGCATTATTTATCTCGGCATTGCGGTTGTCAGTTCCATAGAAGTTTTCTTATTCTCCGCAGCGGTCGGCGTGTTTATGTTTCTGATTTTAAAAAATATCATCCGCCTGACCAAAATTGTGAATGCTCGTTTTGTCACAAATTCAGAAAAACTCAGCGATCAACTGATCAATAGCCTGAGCATTTTTAAACCCTTAAAGGCGATGGGCCGACAAAATAGTGTTACGCCCTTCATGCATGAGGAAATTGACGGACTGCACGATACTACATTCAAGATTGCCGTGATTTCGAATTTTACGACGCTGATACAAGAACCCATCGTCGTCATTTTCCTAAGCGTAGGAATTTATCTAATTGCGACATTCTCGCAGGTTGATCCGGCGTTTCTGATTTTCTCGGCTGTCTTATATTACCGCATCGTCGGAAAAATAGGGGAAATGCAATCGCGCATACAAAAGCTGTCTGGCGCTCAGAATAATTACTGGTCGGTCATGGAGCTGATAGAAGAGGGACAGGAATACCAGGAGCGTTGCGATATAACCGAAGAAAAAGTGTCTTTCGACAAGGCTATAGAGATTGAAAATCTAAATTTTGCCTATAACGAACAACCCGTTTTACGCGGCGTAGATCTGCATATTCCGGCCAAAGGCCTGGTCACAATCATGGGACCGTCCGGCTCGGGTAAAACAACATTGATCGATATTCTAAGCGGCTTATATAAACCTGCATCAGGCCGTATTCTGATCGACGGGCAGGATTTAGCGGCAATGAATATTGTGTCCTGGCGAAGATCAATAGGACTTGTCCCCCAAGACACTGTCTTAGCCAACGACACCATTTACGATAACATCACACTCTTCGATGCATCTGTTCCCAGAGAAAAAGTCGAAGACCTGCTAAAAAAAATCCATGCTTGGGATTTCATAAGCAATAAACCTGAAGGCATTGATTTTGTCGTCGGAGAAAACGGCGCCATGCTCTCCGGCGGACAACGCCAGAGAATCGCCATCGCCAGAGCTTTAATTCACAATCCGAAACTGCTGATTTTGGATGAACCAACATCGGCTTTGGATAAAGCTACAGCCGATAAGGTCTGTACGCTCTTGGCGGAAATTTCAAAAGAATGTGCCGTTTTGGTGATTTCCCACCAAAGCGATATTGTAAGTCTCAGCGATATTGCCTACAAAATGCACGATGGAAAGCTGGAGCTTATGAAGCCGGCCTATGCAAAGGATTTGAAAAATGAATCAAGCGCGGCCTAAACTCAATTCGGTCGGGATTTTATTACCCTCGGATTATTGGTTTTTAATGATTGCCTTCGCCAAGGAAATCAAAAGACGCCATAATGCCAAAATCCATTTTTATGTTGGCAATAAAGGAAGCCAGAAATATCTGCGTCAAACCGCGCCTGCCGATCTGTATGACAGCTTGACCAGCTTTAATTTTCAGGAAGATGCCTATTTGGTTAAAGATCCGTCCAAAGCGGACGAAATTATTAAAAAAGCCGTCGCGTGGGAACGCTATCTCGGTTGTACCTATCAGGAGCTCATTGCCATTCACCGTCAGTTCGGAGGCGGGTATGCAATGGGCGCGCCGTACTATCCGCAGTCGCATAAGTCCAGAATGGCCGATTATTTTGACACACTGAATTTCTACAATAACGATCTGGATTTTTGGAAAAACGAACTGACCGAAAAAGCGATTGACCTGTTTATAACGCCCCTCAAGCCCGTCCATATGCTTTCAAAAGTGATGGGCTTGCCCGTACGTGAGCTGGTGGTCGCAAAATACGAGGACTATTTCTTCTGGTCTCAGGACGAATTTATTCAAAATCGCTATTTAAAAGGCGAATACAAAAAGCTCGAAAACAAACAATTTACACCTGTGGAAATGGGCAAAGGCATTATCTACGACCATGAAAACCGGAAAAAATTATTCGATGCCAAGGCAGAGTATCTGGGTCTTGTGAAAGATGCAGCGCACAGGATATATCAAAAAACCATATATATTCTAAAAAAGGATCAGGCGCGTTTCGGCAATGATGTACTGAGCTCTTTGCATGTGCATTACCGCAAAATTCGCAACAAGAAAAAATTGCTGGACCCGAAATTCGTAACGCCTTTTGACAAATTCAAAGACACGGACTTTTTCTATTTTCCCCTGCAACATGAACCCGAATTGAGCCTGCAAGGATGCTCACAGGATTTCATGTCCCAGCATTGGGCTCTTTTGCTTGCTGCAAAGGCTATGCCGGCCAATGCCCGTCTTGTCGTCAAAGAACACATCTATCCGATGGGCATGCGTCCAGATAAATTCTATGATCACATTGCTAAGCTCAAAAATGTACAAATAGCTCCGCTGGATGTTTATGGGCTGGATATGATTCGCCATGCCAAAGCCACCATCACCATGACGGGCACCTCGGGTTATGAGGCGGCTATGATGGGCAAGCCGGCCATTATTTTAGGCACCAAATGCGATTACGATATGATGGACCACGTCTTTCATTGCCCGCGCGGCGATGGCTTGGAAGAGGCTGTTAGTAAAATCATGAGCGGAACCCTCGATATGAACAAGGCGGCCTGCGACGGGGCGCGTATGATAGAAGCCATTAAGAATTCCAGTTTTAAAATCTCCGATTTTACACTCTCCAACCGTGATCAAATCAGCGAAGAAGACGTAAAAGGTGCAATAGATAACCTTGAAATGTCACTGCTCAAACCGGTTAAAATGCCCTATGACCGCGAGCCTAAAACAGAAAATCTTGAATATAAGGAGGCCGGGTAATCATGATCTGGTCTTGGCTTCTTTCCTTGATACTTGGCATATTTTACGTCTTTTTGATTGTGCCATTGGGCGTTTTAAATCAGGTTTTCTTCAAAAGCAAAGCCCGCTATCAATACAATCCGGCTGCGCAGAGCTACTGGGTTCCACGTCCTGCTAAAAATAAAACCATAGACATGAGCAAACAATCCTAAGGGGCAGATATGACGTACATTCTGGGCATTTCTGCTTTTTATCACGACAGCGCCGCTTGCCTTCTGAAAGATGGAGAAATTATCGCCGCCGCGCAGGAGGAGCGCTTTACCCGCAAGAAACACGATTCCGGTTTTCCATCCCATGCAATCAGATATTGTCTGGATGAAGCCAATGTGAAAATGGAAGACATCGCCTATGTGTGTTTTTACGATAAGCCGCTTTTAAAATTTAAACGCCTGATTCAGACTTATCTTGATTTTGCCCCTGATGGTTTCCGCTCTTTTCGAAAAGCTATTCCTCTATGGGTACGGGAAAAGCTGTTTCAAAAACAAAATGTAATTCGGGCGTTAAAGGAAATCGGCGGACAAGGGCCCGTCCCCGAAATCCTGTTCAGCGAACATCACCTGAGCCACGCTGCCAGCGCTTTCTACCCCTCTCCGTTCGAAGAAGCCGTTGTCTTGACACTTGATGGTGTCGGGGAGTGGGCAACCACGTCTGTGATGCTCGGCAAAGGAAGCAAGCTGACTCCTGAAAAGGATATTCATTTTCCCCATTCTCTCGGGCTGCTTTATTCTGCCTTTACTTACTATCTCGGCTTTAAAGTGAATTCAGGCGAATACAAGGTCATGGGCCTTGCTCCCTATGGGCGCCCGCAATATAAAGACCTGATTTTGGATCATCTTGTAGATGTCAAAGAAGATGGCTCCTTCCGCATGGATATGTCTTACTTCGGCTATTGTACGGGCCTGAAGATGACGAATGCGAAATTCGATGAGCTCTTCGGCGCGCCCGCGCGCAAGAGCGAAACGCAAATCACCCAGCGCGAAATGGATATTGCGGCCTCGCTGCAAGCCGCGCTTGAAGAGATTTTGCTCAAGATGACCAAAAATCTCTATCAAACCTATAAAATTCCCAATCTGTGCCTAGCGGGCGGCGTAGCGTTGAACTGCGTGGCGAACGGTAAAATTCTGAAAGAAAGCGGATTTAAGGACATCTGGATACAGCCCGCAGCCGGAGATGCTGGCGGCGCTCTGGGCGCTGCGCAAGCAGGTTATCACCTCCATCTCGGCCATCCGCGCACGGTTCATACAAGCGATTCCATGAAAGGTGCATATCTGGGGCCTGTATTTTCCGATGAGCAAATCATAGAACGTCTAAAGGCCCAAGGTGCGGTCTTTGAGGCTATGAGCCAAAGTGAAATGCTCGATCAAACCGCTAAAGCTCTGGCCGATGAGAAAGTCATCGGCTGGTTTAACGGCCGGATGGAATTCGGCCCGCGTGCTCTGGGCGGGCGCTCCATCATCGGCGATGCGCGCTCATCCAAAATGCAGTCCATGCTGAATCTGAAAATTAAATACCGTGAGAGTTTCCGGCCCTTCGCGCCGTCTGTCCTGCGCGAGGATATGCCGGACTGGTTCGATCTGGATCACGACAGCCCTTATATGCTGCTGGTCGAGCAGGTCAGCGCGGCGCATAAAAAACCGATGAGCGAAGAAGAGTCAGGGCGGTTCGGAATCGATAAGCTCAACGTCGCGCGCTCGGATATCCCGGCGGTCACGCATGTAGATTATTCCGCGCGGATTCAAAGCGTTCATAAAAACACAAACCCGCTCTACCATGCGCTGATTTCCAGATTTAAAGAACTCACAGGCTGCCCGGTCATTATCAATACAAGCTTTAACATTCGCGGTGAGCCGATTGTCTGCACGCCCGAAGATGCATTCCGGTGTTTCATGGGAACGCAGATGGATATGCTGGTTCTTGGCAACGTAATTCTATATAAGGAAAAACAAGACCGGAATCTGGTACAGGATTACAGAGCCGATTTCGATTTGGATTAGATAATGAAAAAAATTTTGAAAAAAATATGGGCCTTCTTTGTCCCCCGTAAAGCATCTGATAAAGATGACAACGACTCCGACATATACCCGATTTATTAGGGGAGGCGCGCCCAACCGCCCGTACAGGTTTTAAGTGAAAGAATTCGATTACTCAGTTAACGGTCTGCGGGCAATCGCCGTTTTGATGGTGATCGCCTATCACTTCGGTCTGCCGTTTACATCCGGCGGATTTTTCGGTGTCGATATCTTCTTTGTTATCTCCGGCTATGTCATCACCCTGAGTATTTTGCACAAGCTGGAAGCAAACTGTTTTTCGACTTTCGGATATTTTAAAAGCCGCTTCTACCGCATTTTTCCTGCGCTAGCGAGTATGACATTCGTTACACTCGCTGTGAGCGCTTATATTTTATTTCCCGCCGATGCCTTGCGCTCGGCCAAGCATGCCATGGCTTCACTCGGCTTTATTTCCAATGTCTTTTACTGGAAAGAGGTCGGATATTTTGATGTCGATAGCGATTATAAGCCTTTCCTGCACACCTGGTCGTTGGCGGTGGAATGGCAGTTTTATATTCTATGGCCGCTTGTTGTGTACGTGCTGCATAAGTTGAAACGTATAGCGCCTTTCATAATGCTGCTGGGGATATTGGCCGGCTGGGGACTTGCAATGGGACTGTCGCCGCGCATTAATTTTGTGTTCTACATGATGCCGCTGCGTGGCTGGGAATTTGCGCTCGGTGGATTGATCGCCCTGATCCCCGCGGCGCACCCTCTGCGCTCGAAATTACCTCTCTTATCGGCCATACTGGGTTTCGCCACGATCGCCGCAAACACAGCTTTTTATTCTGAAAATACGTTGTATTCGCCCCTCCATGCCGCGCTGGTCTGCTTGGGGGCCTTTACACTGATTTTTTTCAACCGCCGCTTTTCTCAAACTCCTCTAAAGCTCGCCCCTCTCCAGTATCTGGGCACGATTTCATATTCCCTTTACCTCGTGCATTGGCCTGTCTATGTGCTCTACAAACAATATGCGTTTAGATCGCTCGGCGGGGCAGATATTTTATTGATGGGCGCTTTGACGCTGCTTTTATCTCATTTATCATACAAATGGGTCGAGCAACCTTTTCGCAAACCCTCTTCATTCTTTAAGCCTCTTAGAAAATACGTGCTTTTACTCATCGTGTTGTTATGCGTAGCGCTGAGCGCCTACGTCATGCAAACAGATGGAAAAACCGGTCGCTACGGCGAAAAAGAAAATGTTCTAATTGATTATTTCCAAGTAGCCAACGAGGAATATCACGCAAAATACGAAGGCGCCTTTCCTCAAAATGATGAAGAGCAATGGGAGGAGGGCAGACACAAAGACATGCCCTGCACCTATGATAATTATCAACTCAAATCTGCGGAGGATCCGAAAATCACGCAGTGCATCCTCAGCAATGTACAAGCGCAACAAACGCAAAAACATGTGCTGATCGTCGGCGACAGCAACGGCAAAAACGTGTTCGAAGCGTTCCAAAGTGCCTTCCCTGATATCGGATTTTCAATGCTGCTACACTCCGGCTGCGCCCCGGCCACATCAAAAGGATGCTTCCCGCATTTAGAGCAACAACTAAGCTATATTTTTGATAATGCACCGATTAACGGCGTCATACTCAGCGCCCGCTTTTCGAACCAGTCAACAGATATGATGGAACACACAGCTTCTTTCCTTGGTAAGGCACATAAACCCTTCTTAATTGTCGGCGCAACCCCGACTTTGTTAAGAAACCCGGACATGGTTATGCTCAATGCGGGCAAAGCCATAGAAGATCGACAATTCACACTGCCACTGAACGAGGCTTATTATCACGCAGATATCGTGCCAAATGATGCGGCTTTACAAAAAATAGCGCAATCATATCAGGGGTATTTCTATGACAAGAAAGAAACGCTTTGCCCCGAAGGGCTATGCTACATCAAACGTTCCGACTACGAAAAACCACTCTTTCTGGATAGCCATCACCTTAGCGAAGACGGATTGGAGATTTTGGGCAACGCATTGAAAAAAGATCAGGCTGTTAAATCGTTCTTATCAAACTTATAGTAGGTCCAAGAAACCCAAAACCAAAGTCAGGCCAGAGCTATGCGCGTAACCGGTGATCATATTTATATTCCCCACCCTTATCTGGGTTCGACCCTGAAAGCCTCCGCGCAGTGTTACATAGAGCGCGAAGTCACGCGCGAACATGTCTATACAAATGACCGCGGTTGGCGCGCCATTGCCCCGAAACAGATTGCCAGGCCAAGCGATATTGCGCTCATTGGATGTTCGTGGGCCATGGGCGAGGCGGTAGAATACGAAGATACATTCGCCCGCCGTATTGAACAGGAAACAGGATGCTCGCTGGCGAACATAGGCGTCGGAAGCTATAGCCTCCTTCAAGCCTGTAGAAAGCTGGAGCGTGAAATTGATTTCATAAAACCAAAAATCGTCGTGGTCAGCTTTGGTCACTGGCTGGTCGATCGCTGTTTTAAAACGAATGCAATGGGCAATGTGATGATGCGCCCCATTTTTCGCCGCCGCCCGAGCGGAGAGATCTTTCTGGAAGAGCCCGGATGCGCACCGGAAGGCCTGATTGAATATTTCACCGAAACGGTTCGTCGCGAAGGGCCGCAAAGCGCCAAAGCCAAAGCCCTGAACATGCTCATTCAGTTAAAAATCAAAAAACTCCACCGACTCTTTTACAAAGATTCCGAACATATTTCTTTTAAAGATAAAGCGTTCGCACAGGCCCGTGCACATGCGCTGGGCTATGTGCTGGATCGCTTGGATATGTTGGCCCGAAAACATAACGCCAAAATTTTATTTTTTCACATGCATCAATATACAAACCTCTTTGAGCGCGATACGGCCAATATCGCGCATGATGCCAAATATCTCGAAGAGCACGTAAACAACGAAACGCTTTTTTATCAATCCCCGCAAATGATGCAAGACGCACTTCTGGCACATGAGAAAACGCTGCAAGGCCAAAGCTTGGTGGAAAATATTCACTGCCCTGATAATAACCATCCCAACGAAATCGGACACCGGATCATCGCGGATTGTATTGTAAGGGCGCTCGAAGAAAAGAAACTCCTACCTCTTGGCCACGTTGTAGCCAAAGTCGGCTAGATTGCACGAAACAAAATCCTGAAGATCTGCGTTCGGCTCGGCATAATAATCACCGACGCTTTGCGCGATGCGGCGCATCTTATCGTCCTTAATGGATTTAGAACATTGCGGGTCGCGCCGCTGGGCATACCATTTTGACAATCGGCGGCCATTTTCACGGATTTTATTATACAGCCGGCTATCTCCGAAAAGAGGATGTCCCAGTCCCATATTCATATAACGAATATATTGTACGGCCAGCGTGTCGTGGTTGCTGTTGACTTCTGTTTCAAATTCGCTTTGCGGGATTTCAGGTGCGGGCAGACCGCACAGATTATAAATGTTTTGAACATATTCTTGAGGGTGTGCTCTCAAGAGCTCCACGGGTTGTAGTAAGACATTGTCCTTACCAAAAAGCTCCGCATAATAGGAAACAGTGTAGTTATAACAAAAAGAATCCAGATCAAAGACCGGATACAATTCGCGCCAGTTCGGATGATACTTCCAACCGATATAATCCTCGATATCCAAGATGCCACCTGCAAAAACATAACGTATCCAGTGCGAAAAGATCATGGAGATCTGCTCGCGCGTAGCCATAAATATTTTGGCATCGGGAAAAGCCGCCTGTAAAACATCGGCTGTTTTCGCGGCGTTATACGAACTTGCAAATTCGCTGCCCGAAAGAACCTCGTTTGTAATCACAGGAGTCTTTCCGGCCTTTTGCACAGCCTCGATTTCCGGACCCAGCCAGTCGAGAATTTTATCCCTGATCGGGCCGAGCGGCTTAAGAGGATGATGCTCGGAAAAATGCGTAACCATCTTCCGCGTCTTGTGATCCTGATCATGGGCTTTTCCTACAATAGAAAAGCCACGATCAGGATGTGCAAAGAGCCCTTTTTGAACCCATGTCGTTGCGGTTCTGGACCAGCCGATATGAATGAGCACGATCTAAGCTGCCTCATCCAGACGCATACGGGAATACTCTAGATGCGTCATCCCTAAGACATTGCGTGCGACATCAGTATCCAGTGCCTTGATCACGCCCTCGTCGAATCCGTCAAGACGGGCTTCCCTATTCCAAAGCGGCATCTTCTTGGAGAAAGGCTCGTAATACTGGATCAGAAGCTGTACGCGCGGGCGTTTTCCAAAACGGCTACCATAGTGATAACAGCGCGTTGTATCGGCCATAATCGCTTGCCCGGGCTTGGCTAGACCTTTGATAGCGTCCTCGGGCTTGCAATATTTATAGATATCCTCATCGTCCAGTTTTTGATTGCGGCGATAGGCAATCCCGTCTTTATTAAGCTTTTTATAGATTTCTTCACTCTGTTTTGCGCTCAGGAACGTTAGCGGCCCGTTATCTTCATCAATTTCTTCTAACGGTAAAAAGACTTGCACATGGTGTCGGTCCAGACCGTCAGAGTGATAAGAGCGGCTGCGGTCATTTGATTGCTCCTTATTCGGCGAGTACCAGATATGCACATCGCCCACGACAGGCAGCGCGCCAAAATATTCTGAAACCGGAACCAGAAGCTCTGGGCTGAGAAGGAGTTTGGCAATTGGTGCAAATTTTTCATTGTGATAATCGATCGGGTAGTCAATCAGGAAAGGCTTTTTCGCTGTTTTCTCAAGCGCATCCCAATCAGCGCCGTTCGCATAGTTTCTGGCACATTCAACGGCTTCCATAACCATGGGATTATCTCTGAAGTCCAGTATAAGAAAACCCTCATCTTCTGGAATACGGGCTTGGGGTTTGCTGTCTTTGGCAATCTTTTTCGTCAGGGCAACCCGTTGTTTTTCTTCCTTACCATTCAAAAAGCGTGACACATTCACGGTAAAATTGGCCCAAAACGGTGTATCCGGCAAAACCATACCGGAGTAAGCCGGAAAGTGCTTCATGAAGCTCAGTTTGCTATAAAAAGGCGTGTTTGAAATTTTGCTTTTAAGACTATTCATGCTAATAGGCCCTTGATAATAATAATTTTCGCTGTAAAGTATTGCAGAAAAAGCAAGGCTTTTCAAGCAATATAAGACCCTTAGGTCAGTACAAGGATTCAATAATGAGCGCAGAATATTTACCCGGCATTGATGAAGATCAATTGGAAGCCAAATACGGCCTTCCTCAAAAAGTGGTTTATTGTAAAAAATGCGTCATGTCGAACCAAAGGCCTGCCACGCGCCCGGAATTCACGAAAAAATCGGCAAACGACATCGAAGCCTCCAGCTTTGGCGAGGACGGGATTTGCGATGCCTGTAAATACAACGAGTACAAAAAAACCATCGACTGGGATGATCGCCGCCGCCAGCTCGAAGAGCTATGCGATAAATTCCGCCGTAATGATGGTCGCTACGATGTGATCGTGCCGGGTAGCGGCGGCAAGGACAGTATTTTTGTCTCTCATATGCTCGAGCACGAATTCGGTATGAATCCCTTAACGGTGACATGGGCGCCGCACGCCTATACGGAAATCGGCCGTCAGAATATGGAGGCTTGGCAGCGCACAGGCGTCGATAACGTCGTCTTTACGCCCGATCCTGTGGTTCACGCAAAACTGACACGCCTGGCATTCCTGAACCTCGTAAATCCTTTCCAGCCCTTTATCTTGGGGCAGAAGATTTTAGCCGCGCGCTTTGCGCTGATGTACAATATCCCGTTCATCATGTACGGAGAAAATCAGGCCGAATCGCATAATTCGCTTGATACAATCCAGAGCTCTTTGATGGACCCCATTCATTTTTCTGCAGAAAAGGCGGATATGGAGCTGTATTTTGGCGGCGTAGAGGCCAATGATTTGCAACAATACGGCATCACCCGCAAGGATCTGAATCCCTATTATCCGCCCTTGCGCGAGGATATCGAAAAAGCCGGTATCGAGTTCCACTTCATGAGCCATTTCGTACATTGGTCCCCTCAGCAAAATTACTACTACGTCAAGGAATGCTCGGATTTTGAATCCAATCCGGAAGGCCGCAGTGAAGGCACGTACACGAAATACGCCAGTCTGGACGACAAGATTGATGGCCAGCACTACTACACTATGCTTGCTAAATTCGGTCAGGGCCGCGCAATGAATGATGCTATTCGCGATATCCGTGATGGGTATATCACCCGCGAGGAAGGTGTGAATCTGGTAAACCTTTATGATGAGGAATTCCCGAAAAACCATTTCCAGTTTTTCCTCGACTATATCGGTATTACCGAGGAAGAATATTGGAAGGTGATTGATAACGCGCGCTCACCACATCTTTGGATGAAAACCAATGAGGGGTGGAAGCTGCGGCATCCCTGCAAGTAAGCCCTGATAAACAGTCGAAATCATGAAAAAACGCCTGATCGCCCGGCTTGATATAAAAGGCCAAAATCTCTGCAAAGGCATTCACCTCGAAGGCTTGCGCTATCTGGGCCATGTTCATGAATTCGCCTCATATTATTATCAAAACAATGTGGACGAACTGCTCTACATGGATGCCGTAGCCAGCCTCTACGCCCGCAACAGCCTGCATGAAATCGTGCAAAAAACAGCCGAGAATATCTTTGTTCCGCTTACTGTCGGCGGCGGCCTGCGCAGTTTGAAAGATATTGAGAGTATTTTGCACGCCGGAGCAGACAAAGTCGCCATCAATACGCAGGCCATTAAAGACCCCGATTTTATTAAACAGGCGGTCGAGGAATTTGGTGCCTCGACAATCGCGATTTCTATCGTGGCCAAAAAGTCGAAAAAAGACGGTAATTATACCTGCTATATCAATAACGGCCGTGATAACACAAAGATCGACACTATTGAATGGGTCAAGAGAGTGAACGATATGGGCGCCGGAGAAATTGTGCTGACCTCCGTCGATCAGGAAGGAACGGGCCGCGGTTTTGATCTGGAACTGATCGAAAAGGCCGGCGAACTGGTCGATATGCCGCTGGTTGTGAGTGGCGGAGCCGGAACGATAGAACACATTATAGACGTAGCCAAGCTGGAGATAGACGGGGTAGCTCTGGCCTCGATGCTGCATTACGAAGCCGTTGAAAAAATGGGATCAAGTCAGGACATTGATATCAGCAGCTTCAAAATCGTCGGTGACAAAACCACATCCAAAGCCTTTGAACCGCATACCATCCCAGAAATCAAAGCGGCGCTGGATAAAAACAGGATAAGTTGCAGGATATAAAATGAAAAAAGCAGCTATTATCAATTTCGGCGGCGGTAATCTCTTCAGCGTAGCCCAAGCCTGTAAAACAGCGGAAATGGAGCCGATTATAACGCAGGACCCCAAAAACCTCGATCATGCCGATCTCTTGTTTTTACCCGGTGTCGGCGCTTTTAAAAATGCCATGATGTTTTTGCAGGAACGCGGGCTGGATGAAGCGATCTTGAAGAATGTAGCTAAAGGTAAATTACTGGTCGGCGTTTGTCTGGGTATGCAGATCATGACCACGCAAAGCGAGGAGTTTGGCCAGACCAAAGGGCTGAACCTCATTCCCGGCCAGGTCCGCTATTTCAAAGGCGTGCTGGAAGCAGGCGCTAAAATCCCTCACACAGGCTGGAACAGCATAGTAGAGGCGCGCCAAGGCAGCAGCATGGAAAATACCGTAGGCGATGATTTTTATTTCATCCATTCTCTCTATGCGCAAACGGATGATCCGGCGCACACGATCGCGCGCTGTACATATCACAATGTGACATTCGCGGCCGCCATCGAACGCGACAATATTATCGGGTTCCAGTTCCATCCCGAGCGCAGTGGGGAAAGCGGATTAGCACTCTATAAAAACATTATCAGGAAAGCATCTTAGGCCTTGGATAAAAAGACACTTCTTATTTGCGGAGGAACAGGCCTTCTCGGCCCGTATATCCGTGAAGCGTTTGAAGGAGACTGGAAAATCATCATAGCCTCGCGTCACTCCACGGATCATGCCTGCGATTTTACGGACGCCGCCGCGGTGTGCTCCCTCATAGAACAGGTGAAACCTGATGTCGTGTTTCATCTGATTGCTCTGACAAATGTCGATGAATGCGAAGAAAACCCGGACCATGCCCACAGTCTCAATGCCCTGACGGTCCGCAATGTAGTCCAAACGCTTAATCCGGCGACGCATCTGGTTTATATTTCAACCGATCAGGTTTATCCCGATACGCCCGGCCCCCATCAGGAAGACCATGAAGCACCGGTAAATGTTTACGGAGCGACAAAACTGGACGGGGAAAAAGAGGCTCTATCCCATCGTGATTCTCTAGTCTTGCGCGTGAATCTGTTTGGCCCTGCGCGCACGGAAAATCGCATGAGCTTAAGCGATTTTTTTATCAAAAGTTTCGAAAAACAAACACCGGTCACGATGTTCGATGATGTGTTTTTTTCTCCGCTGCATATGGGCACACTGGCGCAGATTGCGCGCAAATGTGTAGACCATAGGCTATGTGGGGTCTATAATCTGGGATCGCGTGCGGGCTTAAGTAAAGCCGATTTTGCCTTGAAGCTCGCGCAGCACTTAAACCTTGATGCATCAACAGCGCAAATAGGCCAGAGCAGCGCGGTAACAGGGCGGGCGCACAGAACCAAAGATCTCCGCATGGATGTAAGCCGCATTGAAAAAGCTTTGGGAATAAAGTTGCCGACATTACAAGAGGAAATAGAAAAGCTGTGAAACCGGAAATTTTTATTGGAGAGCGCGGAGTAGGGGAAAATCATCCCGTTTATTTTATCGCTGATATTGCCGCCAGCCATGATGGCGATCTTGAAAAGGCTAAGGATCTGATTTATTCAGCCGCCGAAGGGGGCGCGGATGCTGCAAAATTTCAAAACTTTGAAGCCCGGACAATCGTTTCGGACTACGGCTTTAGAGCGTTGGGAAGCCAGCAATCCCATCAGGCCTCTTGGAAAAAATCGGTCTACGAAGTCTACGAAGACGCCGAACTGCCGGTCGAGTGGACGCCCATCTTAAAAGAAACCTGTGATAAGGCAGGCATAGATTATTTTACCGCGCCATACTCGGCCGAACTGACCGATGCCGTAACGCCTTACGTCAAGGCATGGAAAATGGGGTCTGGCG
The DNA here is from genome assembly GCA_020443075.1 of Alphaproteobacteria bacterium. Classification (GTDB taxonomy): domain Bacteria; phylum Pseudomonadota; class Alphaproteobacteria; order Micavibrionales; family Micavibrionaceae; genus TMED27. Next base: position 7,796 of record JAGRIU010000068.1, on the reverse strand, counting down.
ATATCACATGGCATGAGCAAATTGAAAAAATGTGCTCGACGGGAAAACCGTTCCTTTTGGCCACGGGAGCCACCGATATGGAAGAAGTCCGCGCAGCGGTGGCTGCCGCGCGAAAACACCAGAAATATCTGGTCTTGATGCAGTGTAATACCAATTATACCGCCAACCTGAAGGAAGATAGAGACACCCGTTATGCCCGCTTCCGCTGTATAAACCTCAAAGTTCTGGAAACATTTGCCCGCGAGTTTCCTTTTTGCATACTCGGTCTGTCCGATCATACCCACGGTGCAGATACGGTTCTAGGCGCCGTCGGGCTTTATAATGCCCGCGCGATCGAAAAACATTATACGCTCGATAACGATGCAAAAGGGCCGGATCATCCATTTTCCATGAATCCCAAAAGCTGGGCCGAGATGATTTTGCAAACCCGCGAAGTCGAAAAACAGATCAAACCGGATATGGATTTTGAGGCCCGCATGCAAACCATCGCACCGTTTATAGAGGATATGGAGGCTTTGCACCTGAGTTTGGGCGACGGCATAAAACGCGTCGAGGATAACGAACGTGAAACCGTTGTGTTACAACGCAGGGCTGCGCGCGCGGTCCGAGCCTTAAAAGCCGGAGAGATCATAAGCCCGCAGGACTTCTTCCCTCTGCGCCCCGCTCCGGAAGGATCGGTCGCTCCTTACCAGTTTGAAGAGTGTGTCGGCCAAACTCTCAAGCGTGATATCGAAGAGGGGGATTGCCTGATGCGGACCGATGTCGATGAACAAAAACAAAGCCGTGTCGATGCCGCTTAGAATTGCCATTATTATTCCGGCCTACAATGAAGAAAAGACGATTGAACGCGTCCTGAGTGGCGTATCGCATTACGATTACGTGATCGTTGCCGACGACGGCTCTCGGGACAAAACCGCCGCCATAGCCGAAAAAGCCGGAGCGATCGTGATCCGGCACGAAGTCAATCAGGGCTACGACGGTGCATTGCGCTCCGGCCTTCTCAAAGCCATAGAGATGAAAGCCGATATCGCCGTCACTATCGACGCCGATGGTCAGCATAATCCGGATAATATCGCAAAAATCCTGACTCAAATGCAGGAAACCGGGGCCGATTGCGTGATCGGCGTACGCCCAGAGCGCGCCCGAATTTCCGAAAAAATATTTTGCGCCTATACAAAGCTGCGTTTTGGTATTTCCGATATTTTATGCGGCCTGAAAGCCTATCGGCTGAACACATTGCAGAAATATACATCCGCGCTGGACCTTAAAAGCGCAGGCACGGCCGCCGCGCTGTCCATCGCAAAGGGCGGGCATACAATCAGCGAAACGGCTATAGAAGTTCGCCCCAGAGAGGACGAAGCCAGAATAGGTAACGCTTGGAAAGCCAATTTCTATATTCTGGGTGCGATGATCCGCACATTATGAAATAATAGAGCCAATCATCTTGTGATCGGCATTTTCTTTGCTATACTCCGGCGGAAAACTACGAATGGTGTAAATATGGCTAAATTCCTCGATAACCAAGTGATTTTGGTCACAGGCGGAACCGGTTCCTTTGGCACGGCTTTTATTCGCCATGTGCTGGAAAACAGTAATCCTAGAAAACTCATTATTTTTTCGCGCGATGAACTCAAGCAATTTGATATGCAAAATGCATTTCAGGCTCACCCGAAAAAAGACTTGTTACGCTTTTTCCTCGGAGATGTTCGCAGCTATGACCGTCTGAAAATAGCCTTCCGCGATGTGGACTATGTTGTGCACGCTGCAGCCTTGAAACAGGTTCCGGCGGCAGAATATAATCCGTTCGAATTCGTGCACACTAATATCTCAGGCGCTGAAAACGTTGTGCGCGCCGCCTTTGACAGCAACCTTAAAGGCGTTGTCGCGCTTTCAACCGACAAAGCTTGCTCGCCGATTAATCTGTATGGTGCCACAAAGCTGGTTTCGGATAAAATCTTCACCAGTGCCCAGCACTTCGTAGGACGAAATAGCACAAAATTCAGCGTTGTACGCTATGGGAATGTTCTGGGCTCGCGCGGCAGCGTCATCCCGTTCTTCCGCAAACTCATTGCCGATAGTGCGGATCATATTCCAATTACTGATGAGCGCATGACTCGCTTTTGGATCGATATGAACCAGGCCATCGCCCTCGTTCTGGATGCGCTTGAAAACGCGCAGGGCGGTGAGATATTCGTGCCTAAAATCCCCAGCATGAAGATTACCGATCTGGCTAAGGCCATGGCGCCGAACCTGCCGCAAAAAATCGTAGGGATCCGCCCCGGCGAGAAGTTGCACGAAGTCATGATTGTCGAAGACGATGCACGCAATACGTTCGAAATGGACAACAAATATGTGTTGCTGCCGACCTACATCAACAAACTGGCAGAGCATTATACGAAAATTGGAGCCAAGCAGACGCCAGACGGTTTTAGTTATGCAAGTAATACCAACACGCAATGGATGGATGCGGCAACTTTGCAAGCTAAACTCAATACGCTCAAAACAGCCGCTTAGAGGATGGACATGTCATCAGAAGTTTTAAAGCCGCAGACCCAAAACAAAAAAAGCTATGCGCGCTCTCACGCCTTTTTGGAAAGATCTCTCAAAAGCATTCCCTTAGGCTCCCAAACCTTCAGTAAAAGTCACATTCAATTACCGGAAGGCTGCTCGCCCCTTTACCTCGAAAGAGGTTACGGATCACGCGTTGTCGATATTGACGGCAATGAATTCGTCGATTTATTGATGGCCTTGGCGCCAATTCTGCTAGGGTATTGCGATCCGGACGTCGATCAGGCGATTAAAAACCAGCTTGAAAAAGGCATTAGCTTCAGTATGCCGACCACTCTGGAAACAGAACTGGCAGAACGCATGATCGAAATGATTCCTTGCGCGCAGGCGGTGCGTTTCGGTAAAAATGGCTCGGATGCAACCTCGGCCGGTATTCGCCTTGCACGGGCATTCACAAAGCGCGATAAAATTATCGCCTGCGGTTATCACGGTTGGCACGACTGGTATATCGGCTCGACCTCACGGCACTTGGGCGTCCCCCAGACAACACGCGATCTCACAATCAGCATTCCCTATAATAACCTGGACGTGCTGCATCAGGCCTTTAAAGACCATCCCGGCGAAATTGCCGCCATGATCATGGAGCCCATGAATGCGGAAAAACCGCACGATGGATATTTGCAATCGGTTAAAGAGATCGTTCATCAAAATGGTGCAGTTTTGATCTTTGACGAAGTTGTCACAGGCTTCCGTCATGCCAATGGCGGGGCGCAGGAATTATTCGGCGTAACCCCTGACCTGGCGGCATTCGGCAAAGCCATGGCCAACGGCATGCCGCTCTCGGCCATCACAGGCCGCGCCGACATCATGGCCTTGATGACGGATATTTTCTTCTCCGGTACATTCGGCGGCGAAGCCTTGTCGCTGGCGGCTTCGATTGCGGTGGTTGATAAACTCCGGCGCGAACCCGTGGTTGAAACCATCTGGGAAAAGGGCCGCTCCTTCCAGAGCAAAGTCAACGCGCTGATAGAAAAATACGAACTCGGCGCTATCTTTAAAATGAAAGGCCAGCCGTGCTTCGGTGTTATGGCGATTACGCCGCCCGAACATGTGCGCCTCGAAGCTATCCGCACAGTGATGCTCCAAAAACTCATAGAGCATGATTTCCTCACGCTGGGGATTTTCATCATGAACTACGCGTTCACCCCGGAAGACGAAGCTGTTGCTGTTCACGCGTTTGACAAGACATTCGAACATATCGCGCAGGAACTCGCCTACAAGCCTGAAGAATTTGAAAAACGCATGGACATAAAGCCCATCGAGCCTGTTTTTCAGGTCAGAAAAAGCTAGGCACACATGTCAAAACGCATTGCCATCATCCCGGCCAGAGGCGGCTCTAAACGGATACCGAAAAAAAATATCCGTGATTTCTATGGCAAGCCCATGATCGCTCATGTGCTCGAAGCCGCTGCCAAAGCCGGTATTTTTGATACGATCCATGTCTCCACCGATGACCCTGAAATCGCTAAGGTCGCCGCCGATCTTGGCTTCAAACCCGACTTTGAACGCCCCGAAAATCTCTCTGATGATTACACGCCCATTTTCGATGTTGTGCGCGGCGTCGCCGAAAAATACCGCCAAAGAGAAGAACTGTTCGACACGTACTGTTTACTGTTCGCAACAGCGCCCCTGACCAATCTCGAAGATTTGCGTATCGCTTGCCAAGAGTTTGAAAACGGCCCGCAAGATAAAACCCTGATGTCTATTACAGAGTTTCCTTGTCCTGTAGAATGGGCCTTCCGCAAAGACAAAAACGGAGAACTGAGCCCTGTTGTGCCGGGCGGTTTTGCCCAGCGCTCTCAAGACCTGAAACCGGCTTATTTTGATGCCGCTATGTTTGTCTTTGCGGCCCGGGATTACGTGTTCAATGCAGATTTTTCGAAGATGGATAGAGATTACCGCGGCTATGTCGTCCCGCCCTACCGTGTAACCGATATCGACACGCCCGAAGACTGGGAAATGGCTGAAAAACTCTATGCCGCCCTCTTAAACGGGAAAAAGAATGCCTGACTACACGCATAAAATCGCCTTGGGCAGCGCGCAATTTGGCATGGATTATGGCGTGGTGAACGAAGGCGGGCAGGTGAGCGCGGAACATATTGCTCAAATCTTGGCCTATGCCGCTGAAAAAAATCCGCAAATGATCATTGATACCGCCCCTCTCTATGGCAATAGCGAAGAAGTTTTAGGCCGCGCCCTGGCGCAAATGTCTTCACACGATTTCCGCATCATCACCAAAACAGACGCCAATTTCGATGCGTTGGAAGAAACATTTACGCGCTCGCGCCGACATTTAGGGCAAGAAACACTCTACGGATTGCTCGATCATAACGCTTGGCATCTATTATCTTCAGAAAACCGCGATAAAACCTATCGCCTGATGCAATCGTTCAAAGACAAAGGCTGGGTTGGAAAAATAGGTGCAACGATCTATACCAGAGCGGATATTGAAACGCTTCTGGAAAACTACGATCTTGATATTCTGCAAATACCGATCAATATTTTCGACCAAAGGCTTTTGGAGGATAATTTTCTGAGCGATCTTAAATCCCAAGGCATTGAAATTCATGCTCGCTCTGTCTTTCTACAGGGCATACTACTCTGCGAGACCGCCGCCTTACCGACTTTCTTTGAAACTTATAAAGCGCACTTCACGGCCTTCGACGATTTTTGTAAAAGCCATGAAATCAGTAAAGCGCAAGCTTGCATCAATTTTGTCCAGAGTCTGGAAGCAATTGATATGCTTGTTCTGGGTGTGTTATCAAAAGAGCAGTTGGATGAGCATATTTTAAACTCAAATCCGCTGGCCGTGCCGGATTTTTCCTCACTGGCTTGCTTCGATGAACCCTTAATCAATCCGAGTCTATGGCCCAAAAATCGCTAAAGACACCACAGACAAACACTCCCGAGGACTTCTTCTGGCCCTATAACCACAAAGAGATCCAGAATTGTCTGGAGCGCTGGGTTGATGAATTATGCGATCTGGCCTTTGAAATTCAAAAAAGCCAAGGTCCTCTAAAAAGCGCGCTTAACGGCGGTGAAATCATTCTGATCAACATTCTCAAATGGCAACCGGTCATGGTGCAGGCCTTGCAAACGCTGATATTAAAACAGGGCTTTGAAAAGGCCACAACCGAGGCGCCAATCGATCCGGAAACCATGCATTTTTGGCAGGCCTATATAAATACGGAAAAGCCTTTAACCGATGGCCGTTATGTGAAGGCTTTGTTAAAAGGCCCGCCCAAAGAACCTGTCTGGAAGACGTCTTTAAAGTTTCTGCGCGATAAAATGCAAGGAAGAGCTGTCCTGTGCAAACCCGGTTTCTTGTATAATCCCGTAAAGGACCTGACTCTAACGGTGTCATATGCGGTGGCCGAAAAATATTGTCAGAAAAACCAGAAACGCGGCGTATATCTCGGCCTTGAAAACTGGTTTTCCGGCGTGGATGAAAAAGGTATCACAGGTAAAAATGACCCTGTTATAGAGCAAGTTCTTTCAATAACGTGGAAGCACATAAGCGCTACGTGCGTGCTTGAAGAGAGAATGAAAACATGGGTCGAGCGGCAAATACGCCTGGGCTATTTGATTACAGCGCACTTGGCCGAAGAGACCCTACGCAAGCCTCAAGTCTTGCCTAAAAGACTAGTCGCCGGAATAACGGCCCCGTGGGCCATCTTGTTCCGTTACCTCGTTCGTAAAAACGCAGGCCACGTCACCGTCTTGGATCATGGCGCGGGTGCGGCCCTGACATTCCCGAAAACAACCTATTTGAACTATCTGTTGGGCAGCAATGTTTTCTACACCTACACAGGCTATGCAGCCGAACACTACATAGAAAACCTGAAACGCCAAACGCGTTTTCCGCTGGATAATATAGAAATCAAAGATTACAAAACCTTCAAACCTGTCTCCAAAGAACCAACGCTCTCAGCACAGCCGAAAAAAATCCTGCTGATCCCTTTCTATGACATGCGTGATTATAATTTAAGCTATGGTTATCCGGCTTGGAAACAAAGTATCGATTTTAATCAAAGGCTCGTCGAAAATTTAAAGGCTCTGGGCTATGACGTGACTTTGAAATTTCATCCGGAATTCTACGTTGCCCCCGAAGCGGAATTAAAAGAGCTCTATGGATGCCCTGTCATTAACCGGCCGTTTGAACAAATTATGGATGAATATGGGTGTATCGTAACCTGCGATGCCAACTCCAGCACGTTTATCTCCATCATCCTGAAAGAAAAGCCGTGCATCATATTCGATTTTCTGGGCTTTGCAGAGCGCTCCTTGAAAGCCGACATGGAGCAAAGACTGGAAATTATTCCCGTCGAGGTGACGCCGCAAAACAGGCTCGCTCCCAAAGAGTATCTATCGGAAAAGCATTTTGAAAGAGCCAGAGAAAAGGCTGCGCATCAAAACCTGAAAGCGTTGTACGTCCAATGAAAAAAATTCATTTAAAACCGCTTGAACCTGCAGACGTAACACAAGCATACGTAGATTGGATGAACGATCCTGAAGTCGTTCAATATACGATGCAGGCGGATAAAACGCACAGCTTCGAAGACGTCAAAGCCTTCGTCCACGCTAAGATGCAGGCCGCAGACGAGTTCCTTTTCGGCATATATCTGGGCTCTGAACATATCGGCAATATCAAAATCGGTCCCCTCAACACGAACAAAAACTGCGCGGATATCAGCTATATAATCGGCAAAAAACAATATTGGGGCCAAGGCTTATCAACGCTGGCCGTGAAAGAAATGTGCGAGTATGCTTTTCGGGAATTGAACTTGGCACGGCTGGAAGCCACCATCTTCGCAAATAATGTTGCTTCCCAGAAAGTACTAGAGAAAAACGGTTTTCACCTTAGTCAGACAAAAGAAAACAACTATCTTCATCAAGGCCGCAAAGTAGATGGTCTGGTCTTTACCCTGACGCAGGAAAGTTGGGAAGGGAAAGCTTAATGCTCGCTCTTTGATTGCTCCTGCAGCGCGGCACTTTTCTTATGAATAAAGTAGAGATTACGCGCATAAATCAAAAGCGCTAGCGCTTGTCCGGTAAAGAACACCGGATCTTGGCGGTACAAGGAATAAGCAAATAAAATAAGAGCGCCGCTAATACTGAAATACCAGAAAGAAACGGGCATTACGCTGCTTTGGGCTTTTTCGCTGGCGATCCACTGAACGACAAACCGCATAAAAAACAAAATCTGCCCGCAAAACCCGACCACAATC
>JAGRIU010000067.1 GCA_020443075.1 Alphaproteobacteria bacterium | reverse complement strand
CTACCAACTACCTAAGCAGACGCGGGCTAATCCTTGGGCGATAAATCTTTGGACCGTAGTCATTATAAGGTATTAGTGGCCGTTTCCACACATTATTCCTTACTCAAGGGTATATTCCCACGCGTTACGCACCCGTGCGCCACTCACCTAAAAGGTTCGTTCGACTTGCATGTGTTAGGCCTGCCGCCAGCGTTCGTTCTGAGCCAGGATCAAACTCTTAAGTTTGAATCCATCAAATGCTCAAATTTCCTGTCGTTTCCGACAAGATGGAATTTTGGATATTTGAAGTATAATCTTCAAAGACCTGCTTAATTTGCTGCTAAAATAAATTTTAGCTGAAAATGATCATTTATTAAAATGATCACTGTGCGTCATAGGATACACAGTCAAGCAAGTTCTTCTTATTTAAGTGTATTCAATACACACCTCTTTCGAGGCCAAAGTACTGCTGCCTGCGTATTCCTTCTTTCCTATTCACGATGTTCAAGAACCACCTAGCTTCGGCCCGAAAGCCGCAAGAGCCAAGAAAGAAGAAGCTTTTTAAAGCGAGCTTCTTTTTGCCGGGCTCATTTTTACAATCTTTGCTGATGGCCAAATATATAATCGTTATATGCTTGGCCGTCAACAAAGAGATGAAAAATATTGTTTTTCAACGCTTGCCGCCTTGATTTGAACCGTTCGACCTCAAGGCGTGGAGGGATATATACGCAGTTCGATTCCCTGTGTCAAACATCTTTTTTAAAAAACCACAATTTTTTTATTCGTTTACAGAATGGAGGGTCGATTTGTGTATGGTGCGTGCTGTTTGAGCGTTTTGTCGCATCGGTTTTTTTAATGTATAAGATTTCCGGATTATGATGGCTCTTGCCGATTGCATCGGTTCAAGGCATGATGGGGATTTCTTGCGTTCAAGGAGTTTTAAAATCTCTGCTTCGTTGATTCTTCTTCATATAGCCGGTGCTGTCTGTTTGCTTTTGTGGGGTACGCGGATGGTTAAGCTCGGCTTTACGCGCGCGTATGGCACATCTTTGCGCAAGATGGTGGCGGGCGGGACGAAAAACCGCTTTCGCGCCTGTCTTTCGGGTATCGGTGTGACGGTTTTATTGCAAAGCGCGACGGCGACGACTTTGTTGTTGATTAGTTTTGTGAAGAAAAACCGCGTACCGCTGCTTTCGGCGCTGGCGGTGATTATCGGCGCGGATATTGCCACAACGCTGGTGGCGCAGGTTCTGGTATTTGATCTTTCATGGCTGTCGCCGGCGTTATTGGTAATCGGGATCGCCGGGCATATGCGCTTTGAGCATGGCGGGCGAAAAAAGCATCTTTTTGCCGCGATGATCGGTGTGGGGTTGATGCTGTTGTCTTTGGCTTTGATTCGGCAGGCGGCGGCGCCTTTGGTGCATTCCGAGACTTTACCGCTTATTCTGGCGCCTTTGGAATATGATCCGGTGACGGCGGTGTTGTTTTCTGCCGTTCTGACGTGGGTGATGCATTCATCTTTGGCGGCGGTGTTGTTGTTTGCGTCTTTGGCCGGAAGCGATGTGATTGATATTCAGCTCGGAGCTTTGCTGGTTTTGGGCGCTAATCTGGGCGGAGCGTTTATTGCCTTTGTCGTGGCTTATAAAGAGGGGACAACGGCGCGGCGCATTACAGTCGGCAATATTATTATGCGGTTTTTTACCGTGATTTTGTTTGCGGCCTGTATGCCTTGGGTTTTAGATGTCTTGCAGCGCTATGATGTTTCGGCTGCGCGGCATCTGGTGAATTTACATGTGGCATTTAATATGGTTCTGGCCGCATTGTTTTTGCCGAGTGTGCAATGGGTGGCGATATTGTGTCAGAAGATCGTGCCGAAAAAACAGTCTGCGGAGCCCAAGCCCTATGAGCCGGTTTATCTGGACCAGCAAGCTTTGAGTTCTCCGGTGGTGGCGCTGGCTTCGGCGGCGCGGGAAACCCTGCGCATGGCCGAGATGGTCGAGGATATGCTGGAGCAAACCATCGAGAGCATGAAGCAAAATACCGATACGCTGGCTAAGGCGATCATGAAAGAAGACGAGAATGTCGATCGGCTGTTTAATGCGATCAAGCTTTATTTGACAAAAGTGACGCAGGAGTCTCTCGACCCGAAAGAGGCCGATCGTTACCTGCATATTCTGACATTCGCTTCCAATCTGGAGAATGTCGGCGATATTATCGATAAGAGCCTGATGGATATGGCGATTAAGAAAATCCGCAGTCACGAGCGTTTTTCCGATGAAGGCTGGATGGAGATTAAGGATATTCACCGACAGGTGATGGCGAATATGAAATTGGCGCAGACGATTTTCTTGTCCGAAGATCCGGCGCTGGCGCAGCAACTGGTCGAGAATAAGAAGACCATGCGCGAGGCTGAACGTCATTCTTCGGCCCAACACTTTCAGCGGTTGCGTGAAGGACGTCAGCAAAGTCTGGCCACGACGTCCTTGCATATGGACATTATCCGCGATTACCGGCGGATTAACAGTTATCTGACGTCTGTGGCCTATGAAATTCTGAATAATGCCGAAAAATACAAGGATCTGCGCCGGAGCTAGGGCTTCGGGTATTCTTTTGCCGTTATTCCTGTGTTTTAAAAGGCGATGAAATCCGTTATAGTTACGGTTGTATGCAGCTTTGTTTTTCACGCAGGGCTTTTTCCTCTTTGTCTTTTCATCTTTTGCCTTGGCGCGTTTGTTATGGCTTTTCGGCATATTTTTTTCCTGTTTTGCTTTGTGCTGTCCGGTTTTACGATGGCCGGTTCTTTGTGGGCGGCTGATGTCGGTGCGCCTGTTGTGGCGCCGTGGAGCGTCGATAACAGTGCAGCGCAAAGCCGTATTCGCCAGTATCAGAGTTTTAAAGCCTTGCAGGAAGAACCTGCCGGTATACAAACAGCCACTCTGGATCAGGCCGGCGGTTCTTTGCCGGGGAGTGCTTTGCCACAGGTTTTGGATCCGCAGGTGCAGACCGCTTTTTATTCCGAGAAAAGCCTGAAAGTTCAGCGTGAAGAGCCGTCGGCTTTAGAGGCTCTTTATTCCGGGCGGGTGATTGATGAGCTTGCGCAATTTGGTTATGACGTTTTCGGAGAATCGGAGGCGCAGGATGTATCGGCCGGTGTGCCTTCGGGGGCGGTGCAGGATGATTTTGTTCTGGGCGAGGGCGATGAGCTTGAGATTGTCTTTACGGGCCAGCGCAGTGAGCGCGCGGTCTATAAAATCAATTCCCAAGGGCAGGTTGTTTTGAATGATTTGCCACCTTTACCGGCGGCGGGGCGGACGATTGCCCAGTTTCGCGCTTCGGTTGAAGCGGCGGCGGGGCGGCTTTATAATACCGAAGTGTATGTTTCCCTTTCCTCCGTGCGGCAGATCGGGATTTTGGTTGTCGGGCATGTGAAGCATCCGGGACGGCAAAATCTGACAGTGTTTCATACGGTCGTCGATGCATTGATGCGCGCGGGCGGGGTTGATAAAACCGGGTCTTTGCGCCGGATCAAGCTGGTGCGCGGGGGGCGCAGCACTTTTATTGATTTGTATAGTTTGCTGCTTCACGGGGCGACGACTATGGATTTGGGCTTGCGCGACGGGGACCGTTTGATCGTGCCGCCGATCGGCCCGAGTGTGGCGATTGCGGGAGAGGTTAAACGTCCGGGGATCTACGAGATTTTACCGGCCGGATATGGTGTGAAGGCCAGCAGCGAGCGTTTGTCTTTGAATGAAATGCTGAGCTTGAGCGGCGGGGTTTTGGCGCCTGGGCAAAACCGCTTTGTGAAAATGGCGCTGACGGATAACGGGCAGGAACTTATTGAAGAAGTGAGCGAGCCGTATGAGCCGCAATTTTCCGATGGTTCTATTTTGATGGTCTCCAAAGGCGAGGCCCGGCGTGCGGGGAGTGTCGAGTTGGCTGGAGAGGCCCGCAGGCCCGGATTGTATGCGCTGGATCAGCATAAGCGGTTGAGCGCGCTTTTGAGTAGTGAAGATGTGCTGGGGCGCGATATCTATCCGTTGATCGGCGTGATCGAGCGCTGGGACGGGGCGGCGTTGGCGCACGAAATGATCGATTTTCCGCTGCGCTCTGTTTTAAGCGGGGATTTTGATCTGGCGCTCAAAGACGGAGATGTTGTGCATCTGCTTTCGATGGCACAGGTTGAATTCCTGGCGCAAGCGCCGCGCGGCGGGGTGCAGCTTGTGGCGATGGGTTCGCGCGACCCGGATGATGAAGAGGACGTGATCGAGGATGATGTGCTGGCGGGGTTCTTACGAGAGCGCAGTGTTTTCCTGCGGGGGGCGGTGCGCCGCGCAGGTGCGTATCCGGTTGCGGAAGGGATCTCGCTGGAAAGCTTGCTGGCGGCCGCAGGCGGTCTAGCGCTGGAGGCGCAAAAAGGCAATATCGAGGTAAGCTTTGCCGATGGGCGCGCCGGAGAAGGCAAAAAGCGGCGCCGAATTGACCTGCGCAGCGATGATCCGGCGGATGTAATGATCGGCCCCGGTGATTCCGTGCGCGTTAACCAGCGTTTTGAAAAGATTGCCGATCAAAGTGTTTTGGTGATGGGCGAGGTCAAGCATCCGGGGCGTTATGATCTGATGCCCGGTGATAAGGTTTCGGATTTGCTTTTACGGGCTGGCGGTTTAAGCGAGCAGGCATATCCGTATGGGGCGATTTTTAGCCGCGAGAGCGAGCGACGGGCCGAGGAACTCCGGTTTAAAGCACAAGCGCGGGATATGGAGCGCGCCATTGCTGCGGCGCTGGAGGCTGATGATGAAAAGGTCAATGCGGCCAAGCTGGCCGAGGCGCGGGCGCTCGCTTCGGAGCTGCGCGGGGCGCAAGGGGCGGGGCGTTTGACGATCGAGGCCGATCCGGCCATTTTGACGGCGCGGCCCGAGCTGGATCTTTTGCTCGAAGCCGGCGATCGGCTCTATGTCCCCAAGCGGGGTTTGAGCGTTCGGGTCAATGGCGAGGTGCTTTCTCCGGCCGGTTTGCAGTTTCGTGAGGGTAAAGCGCCGCTGGATTATATCCATGAGGCGGGCGGTTTTAGTTTTCATGCCGATAAAGAGCGTACCTTTGTGCTTTATCCTGACGGGAGTGCGCAGCCTTTGCAGGTGAGCGCGTGGAATTACAAGCCTGTAATGATTCCGCCGGGCTCGACGATTGTTGTGCCGCGCGATCCCAAGCCGTTCGATTTTATCCAGAGCGCGAAGGATGTGAGCCAGATTTTGTCTAATCTGGCGGTGACTGCTATTTTCCTTGATGATTTAGGCGATAATTAAATTATCGTCCGCCCGGACCGGAGGACGGTCCCGTCGGTGGCGGAACTGCTGGAGACGCGGTTGCGGGCGCGGCCGGTTGCGGTGATGCGGGCGTCGCGGTATTAGCGGCCGCCGTAAAGGCGCTTGTGTGCGGGACGGTTTGCCGAGGGCGCGGTTTGCTTCCTTCTACGGCGGTATTGAGTGTAAAGCCGTGCGCGTTATATTTTTCAGCGTCTTCTATGATCCGCTCAGCAAAGCTTTGGCCGTTGCGGGCGGGTGCGTATTTGCCGAGGATATTTGTTAATGCCGCAGGTGGAATCCAGTCTCCTTTAAAATCTTTTTTTAGATCCGCTATTTCAAAATTTAGCGATACTCCCTTTGTTTTTCCTACCGCATCAATGATTTGCCGGGCGGCGGTTTCGGGATCTGTTTGATCCATGCGGATTTTTGCTATGGATTGGGCAAATTCTTTTTTGGCGGTTTCATTGTCGAAGGTGAGCAGGGCTCGAGTGTTTGTCCCGTCTATTGTGCCGATTTCGTTGATGAAGTCTTCTTTGAGAGGGCGTCCTAGGAGAGCGTTTCCAACCACTTTCTTGAAATTGTCCCGTCCCTCGGGGCTGTCGAATTTAACAATGCCTTGTTGTTCCCAGCGTTTGAGGATGATTTCATCAAAGCTCTGGTTTTTGAACTGGAGCGGGCTGGTGCCGCCCAGGTTGTAATTTTTGGCATAAGGGCCTTCGCCGTTGAGGAATTGTGATATTTGGTGTTCGGTTGTCGGGCCTCTGAACGGGTTGTGTTTGATAAAGATGCTGTTGCCGTTGGCGTCCTGCGTATAAAGCGGCTGGCCGTAGAATTCGGCAAGTGTTTGCTGGGAGCCGCCGTGTACAACATTGAAGCCTTCGGCTAAAGACCTGCTGGCAGCGCTGGGTTTGTCGGACGGGTTTTGCACGATTCCGGCTTTGTTCAGGAAATTAGTCAACGTGTCGCCCAAACCGGGTGTAAAACTGTTGAGGAATTCCCGTAGAGCCCAGAGCTGTTTTCCAGTATAGGCTACAGCGAAGCTGCTGTCGTTAAACGTGTTTGTCCGGTAAAGAAACTGGAACAGGCTTTCTTTTTTGTTCGGGTCGTTTTTATCGAGCTTTAAATCTTTTTGTTGCAGGACTTTGGCTAACTCGGCGGTCGTTTTTGCGCCGGAGTTTTCAATCAATTCGCGTATGCTTTGTTCGCCTTCCGGGCTCAGTTTGTGTTCTTTGACGGTTACGGGTTTGTGCGTTTTAGGATCTATTTTTCCCTCGTCGGGCAAAAGCTCGTTTAAGCTCTTGATGAGTTTGTCGGCGGTGGCTGTGAGGTCGATTTGACCGTTTTTGGTTACGGCGTGTTGATTCAGCACCCCTTCGACCGTTGCGGCTTCACCGTTCATAATATAGTCGCCGGATAGGCGGCGTAGCAGATCGTTCGCAAATTTCGCTTCTTTCATGTCCACTTGCATTGGCTGCGTTTTTGTTTGCGCGGGTTGCGGCGTTGCGGTGGGTGTTGTCGGCGGTGTCGTTGCAGGGGCTGCCGGTTGAGTAGGAGCTGCGGGGACTTGTTGCTGGGCCTGCTGCGCACCTGTTACGGGCTCTGTTCCTGCTTGTTGTTGCTGTGGCGTCGGCGCAGGCGGGCTGCCCCCGGTTGTTTGGGGTTGTTGTCCTGTATTTGGCGGTGTTCCTTGAGTTCCGCTCACGATATTTCACACCCTTTATGACTGCCGCGTCGTTAACTTTGCGCCTTTTTTCTCGTTTTTTTCGGCTTTTCCAGCCTTGAAGGCGCTTTCTTTTGAGATCATAGTGCAGAGAAAAGTTTAAAATTTTATTAATTTTGTAAAGATTTCACGGGTTTGAATATGCATGAAACATTAGGCTCAGAGCCGTTTTTTTCCGTGATTAGCGTTTGTCGTGATCACTGTGAAGGGCTACGCGCGACATGGACATCTTTGGCGGCGCAAACATGGGGTGATTACGAGTGGATTGTTATTGATGGTGGATCGCAGGACGGGACTCAGGCTTTTCTGGAGGCTTTAGATGATGTGCGCCTGTCATGGGTGAGCGAGACCGATGAGGGGATTTACGATGCGATGAATAAAGGGCTGGCGCGCGCGCGCGGACGTTATGTGTTGTTTTTGAATGCCGGAGACGCGCTGGCCGGAGCAGGCGTGTTCGCACGTATCGCGGGGCTTTGCGATCAGGGCGCCGATTTTGTGTATGGCGATTCGCTGGAGCGGCTTGAAAACGGAGAGGTTCATTATAAGCCTGCAAAGTCTGTACGGGCGCTTGATTGGGGACTTTTTACCCATCATCAGGCGATGTTTTATGTCCGTGGGGCGCTGGTGGATTTGCGCTATGATCTTCGCTATCAAATTGCCGCCGATTACGATTTGACGGCGCGGTTTTTAAAAGATCGGGATTGTGTGGTGCGGCGCGCCGATTTCGCGGTGTGCGTCTTTGAAGGCGGCGGGCTGTCGCAGCGCAGCGCCGGGCAAGGGCGCGGGGAGCAATTTGCCGCCCGGCGAGCTTTGGGCATGGGGCTTATTCGTAACGGTTTTATTTATGCGGCGCAGGCGCTGGTGTGGCGGATACGGCAGGTTTCTCCACGGCTTTACTGGCATCTGAAATCATCCGGTAATACAGCGCGCGCCGACGGGCCAGTTCAAAACCCGGGAAACCATCCATAAAGCCGCGCTTAAGGATATAGCTGTGTAGAAAGGCCGCAAGTCCGCGGGCGGGCAGGCGACGGAAGGTCTGTTTGAGTTTTTGGCGCATCGGAACAGGGTCTTTGGGCCAGGCGTTTTTCGCGTTCATTCCTGCTTCCCACGCGGCGTAGCGTTTATGGCGCGTTTTCCAGCTTTTGAAATCATCCATTGCATCATGCCATAGCGGGGTTTTGATCTGGCCGAGCGAGCGGTGGGTATGGTCGCGCTTAAGAACGGGTTGATAATGGCCTTCGATCTCGTCCATGCCGGGGATATCCAGATCGTCAACAGGGGGAAATTCAATAAAGCGGCGGTCGAATAAAGCCAGCTTGTTATTGTGCAGGCCGTGTTTGAGCGGGTGGCCGCGCCAGAGGTAGCAGCCTTTGATGAAATATCCGGCGTAGCTCCAATCAAGGGCGGCGATTTCTTGGGTCAACGTGGGCGGTATGTACTCGTCGGCATCGAGAAAGAAAACCTTGTCATATTTTAAGGGCAAGCTGTCGAGGCAGTATTGGCGTTTTTTGGGGTAGCGGCCGTTCCAGATGTAGGGGTGGATCTGTGCGCCAAAGTTTTTGGCGATGGCGCGAGTCTGGTCGGTAGAAGCGGAGTCGACGATCCAGATATCGTCGAAAACATCCTTTATGGATTCAAGGCAGCGAGGTAAGCGACGTTCTTCGTTTTTGGTGACGATGATGACGCTGACGGGGATAGGCTTGGCCAGCGGAAATGTTGTGTCGCTGTGCGTTGTCGGGCTATTCGGCGGCATTGGACGCGGAGAAGGGTTTTTTATCGTTATTGTTGCCGCTGTCGAGTTTAACCCAATCGCGGATCTTGCGCGCGGGGCGTTTTTTGCGTTTTTGGAGGCGACGTTCGGTTATGTTCGGTGTTTGCATTGTTAGCGCCATTGTGTTCCGGATCCAGAACAGGGCAAAGCCGAGCATGGCTGCGCTGAGTGTGAAGGTTATGAAGACCAGAGTATAATCGGGCCAAAGCGGGCGCGCTGAGGCGGCCGGAGGTTCAATAAGGGCGGCGGCGTAGGGCTGGTCGATCGAGACGAGCATTTTCAGGCGTTCTTGTTCCAGCAACAGATCGGTCAGGGCGCGCTTGTTATCGGGGTTGGGCATTTTGCCGAGTGCTTCTTGCAGGTAGGCGATGCGTTCATTGACGTTATAGCGCACGGCGTGACGGATTAGTCCGTCGGTTACATCATGCAAGCGCCGTAGAAAAAGTCCTGCAAAGGCCGGATCGGGATGTAAGTAGCTCAGGGTGCGTAGCGGTGTTTCGCCAATAGGCGTATTTTGGACGCGCTCGTTGATGTAATCGGATAATTCGGCTGCAGTTTGCGGGGTTTTGGCGTCAGAGGATTTTAAAAACCAGGAGTCCTTTTGCAGACCGTCGAGTATGTCCGGGTCGCGCAGCAAGATGGCGGCGACTGAAGGGCCTTTATAGGTGGCTTCGAAGCGGGTGAAAAGATTTTGTGCCTCGGAGCGGGCATCGCTTTCTTTTGTTACCGCAGCCGTTTGTTCGGCTTGCAGCGGGCGGGCCGGTGCGATGATCATTTGCGCTTTGTAGTGCGGCGTGGCCAGGGCCGAAAGTAATGTGGCACACAAGATACCAAAAAGAAGGCCAATCAGGATATAGCGGCGGCCCAGCCAGAGTTCGCGCAGAAGGTCGCCCAAGGTCGGTTCGATATGCGTTTGAGGCGGCTTTGGCGTCTGTTTTTGTTTGTGCGGGTGTTTTTTCATTCTCTTATGTCCGGTTCCACCACAGCCCAAGCCCGTTCTATCCAGGCGTTGATCGATTCGCGCGGGACGAAGATCTCCGATGCGGTTTTTGATCCTTCATAGGCTTGCATCCATTTATCACTGCTCAGGCGCATTTGTCTAATTTCTTCTGCGAGGTGCAGCGGATCATTTTGAGAAACGATACTTCCCGCTTTGAAGTCCATAATGATTTTGGCGGCCTCGGAGTGGGCCGGGCCAACTAGAATGCAGGGGCGTTGGACGGCCAGCGCGGCGTAGAGTTTTGAGGGGACGAGAAGGCCGGCGGATTCTTCTTTCATAGAAATGATGTGGACGTCTCCGCTTTCCATGAGGTCTTTCAGGCGGCCTACCGGTTGATAGGGGAGCAGACGAATATTGTCCAGATGGTTTTGCGAGCGCTGGCGGGCTATTTCATCAAAACGCGGGCCGTCGCCGACGAAAACGAATTCGATGTCGGGTTGTTGATCATTCAGGATTTCGGCTGCCGCCATGATTGTTTCGGTCGGATGCGCGCGGCCGATATTGCCGGCGTATAAGACGCGGAATTTAGGTCCCAATTTGACTTGTTCTTCCGGACCGCGGTAGGTTTCGATATTGGCGGAATGCATCGGCCCGGCTGGTGATTTATCATTAAAATCCTTGCGATTTTCCGGTCTAACCAGTTCAAAATCGGGCCAGTTCGGGATGACGGTTATTTGTTTGGGATCAAAGCCGTCATTTGAGAGGTGACGGGCCATGCAGCGCCCGATGACGATGACTTTGTCGGTTTTTCGCATAGCATTGCGGGTGCGTTTGAGCAGAGCTTTGAGAATAAAGCCGGGTATTTTGTAATCCAGCGCCGGGAGAAGGTCCGGATAGAGATCCTGACACCAGTGGATGTGGCGGTTTTTCTTGAAGGTGGTGATTATGTGCCCGGCTGTGACTAAAAGCGGAGGGTCTGTCATGGTGACCAAAAGGTGTGTTTTGGGCAGACGTAGGGCGGCGAGGAGCAATTTCAGCTCTATCCAAAGGTAGTTTATAAACCCTGAGGGTTTTTCAGCGGCTTTCACCCGGATGACGCGCACAGCGCCGTCGCGTTCTGTTATGGCTTTGGGGCCTGTGGTTATGACAGTGACTTGCCAACCTTCACGTGCGAAGCTTCGTGCCAGATCGCGCAGAACTCTCCCCGTAGCACCGCGCGTGGGAGGGTAGACCCGGTTGATGAAAAGGATGGATGGTCTGCGCATCGCTGCTTTTAAGAGGCCTGCTTGTTGTTTTTAATCGGGTTCATTTACTGTTTTGTTGATCATATCTTACTGGCGTTTGAATACAACAGGGCTTTCTCAGATTCGTCATCGACGTTGTGAAGGCTTGCCAGTAAAACGAGCATGAGTGCGAAGTCCAGAGATTTATAGCTGGCGTAGAGAAAAATGTCGATGAATAGTGGTGGGAGGATAGAAAGGACTAATATTTTTGTTCTGATAGTGTTTTCGCGTAGAATTTCAGGGAGTGGTTTTAACAGGGCTGCAATGTAAAAAACGCCTAGAACCAGCCCGGTTAGTCCGGTTTTGAGGAGGAGGCTGGAGAGCAGGCTATGGGTATAATTGACCTGAATATCGGCTACAGCCGGGGAGGCGAAGCTTGCACCCCAGCCGCGCCCGAAAAACAGAGTTATGGGGTTGGTTCTTATTGTGTGCCAAATCGCACCCAGTTCTTCGCCGCGTCTATTAAAACCAACTAGTTGGTTTTTATGGATAAGCGGCTTTATGGCTTGTTCTATAAGTGGCCAGTTGTAGAAAGACAGCAGGCCGATTAGGCCTAATAGAAGTAGTATTTTCAAAGGTTTTTTTCTCAAAGAGACGAGCAACCATATTGAAATTGTGGCGACGAACGCGAATAGGCTCGCGCGTTGTTGGCTGAGGATGATTGGCATTAAGATGCTTATTCCGATGGTCAAGAGAGCTGCGCCGTAGACGATATGGCGGGCGGAAAAGTTTTTCGAGAGATATTGCAGCCCTAAAAGTGTGGTGAAAAGAGCGCTCATTAAAACGGTGGGCATGTTGGCCAGGTAGTCCAGTTTTTCTGTTGTGCCTAAGGCTGCGCTTATGAACGGAACATTAAATGCCGGTGCGAGGCTGCGCAGGCTCAATAAAAAGCCGGTGGCCAGCGTTGCTATAATTGCGGCAGACCGGCCATGCGGTTGTTTTTCGATCAAAGGCTGGGTGAGTAAGGGCAGGAGGAGCAAAATGAAAGCGATCATATCGCGCACGATCAAGTTTGCCGGGTTTGATCGTGATGCGGCGATGATCAAAGGAAGGGTTAATCCCGCCAAAGCCCAGAGCAGAGCTGTTTTTTCCCAAGTTTTTCGAAGCACGAGAGGTTTAATGAGCGCGGGTATGGACGGCAGCAGACTGATTGCTAGTAAAACGGCGATTATTATTTCAACGGGGCCAAAATGATCCGGAGTCGGGGCGCTCCATCCGCCATAGAGGAAAAGGGCTGCGCAAAAAAAGAGGATACGCACAGAGAGTAGGTTTATGATCATAGCGCGGCCCAGACTGTTGTCTTAAATCCCCATTGTGAAAGAGGTCTGCGGGGCTTGTTTTAGAGTGATTTTACCAGTCTGTGAAAACACCTGATTTTTTTTGTCCGCTGCTGCCAGTGCCCGGTTGCACATAAATCGGGACTTGTTCGGTTTTGTGAATTGTGGAGTAGCTCGAAACACTACTGCCGGGCTCACCGGACGTCCCGCTTTTTTGTTTGCTGGACCCCGAAGGGGTTCGCATAGCCTGGTAAAGATCGCGTTTTTCAAGCGCGGCAATCAGTTTTTTCTCACGTTTTTGGATAGCCAGTTCGCTGGTTGCGCGTTGTGAATAAGCGTAGCTTTCGATTTCCTCCAGCGTTTTAGGCTGGCGCGGACTTTTTTCCCATGCTTGGTAGATTTCAGCCATTTCTGCTGTATTTTTTATGTTCCGGGACAGGTTTAGACGATCTTTGCGGTAGTTTCTTGATACTGTGCTTTCAAGCTTCTCTGTTGTGCCAGGACTAACGTATAGAGTCGGCACTTCGCCTTCTTTGTATTTATAGCGATTAATAAAGATGTCCTGCGCGTCGGCAGGCCCTAGTCCCGTGCACAGAAGCGTGATCAGCGCGGCGGCCGTAAAGGGCCTGATTTTGCTTACGATCTTTGTGTTTAACATAGGTTTTATTTTAGCAGAAAAAGCTTTGGAAACACAAAGAAAACAATTTCCTGTTTTTTCTTTTCATAAGTTCACCTCTTTAAGTCTTTTTTAAGGTTTTCGGGCCATTATAGACCTACATTCGATAAAACGTTCGGCCTTTGGCAAAGCCGGATCTTATAAAGAAACGAGTGCAAAAATAGAGGAGTTTGTAAATATGCAAGTTAACGTCAAAGAATTTTTAGAGGAATCCGGCATTACCGAAGCCTTTTATCCCGGTAAGCGTTTGGTACATATGTGCCGTCAGCCCGGTGATTTTAAAAGTCATTGTGTTGTGTTTGATTGGCGCAATCCCGACAAGATCCGTATCGAAGTGAAGGCGGGCCTGAGTGGTAAGGATTTGACGCCCGATAAATTGAAATATTATCCGGTGAGCTTTCAGGTGCCGACCTATGTTGACATTGAGGTGATCAATGACAACAAGGACAAAGAAGAGGAGGAAGGCAAGTCTTCTTCCGGTAAGAGCGGTGGGGGCGGCAAACAGCCGGCCAAGAAAAAGCTCAGCGATATGAAGCTGGTGGCTTCCGAGGCGTTCGGCAGCGTTATGGATGGTAAAGTTCCAGAATTGGGAAAAATTATCGAGATGGTGGTTATGGGCACGCAGATTGCCAAGGATGCCTATGCGAATGTGATGTCCAAGCTGGTGCACGGCTTGCAGCACGCCAAGATTTCCACGACGGACATGCTGGCGCAGGCTGGGAAGTTCGTGACAAAATATACGCCGCCGGCTTTTATGAAGCCGACTGGCGATGAGCAAGCCACTTATAAATATGATCGGGAGAAAAACGCCGATATCGGTTATCGTCCCGGCATGGGATAAAAGGGCCGTAGGGCTTTTATAAAAAACTCCTTTTTGAATGGGGCGCGTGATCTTTAATTGAAGGTTGCGCGCTTTTTTCATTGGAGGGGTTGTGCCTGCTGGTCTATATTTTGCGCTATGAAGAAGAAATCCAACGGCCATGATCAAAAAGCGGATAAAGTTGTCCGCTTCCCTGATATTTCGGAGCGCCAACGCCGCGAGGAAGAGCGTCTGCGCGCTCAGTACAAAGCCGAGCGGCAGGCTGAGAAAGAGGCGCGGGCTAAAAATGCGGGCGAGCCGTTTTTTAATTTCGGGCGGGTTCCGGTTTTTACCCGCTTTTTGGTGGCGTCTTTGATTGTTGTTCATCTGGTAGTCTTTTTCGGCTTTTCTGCTTCGGCGCGATATGGATTGGTCGAGACATACGGGTTTGTGCCTGCGCATTTTACGCGTGGTTTTGATTGGTCTTTTGCAACGCTCATCAGTCCTTTGAGCCATGTGTTTTTACATGGCGGCTGGCTGCATTTATTTTTTAATGTTGTGACGGGTTTGGTGTTTTGCCTGTTTTTCGAGCGTGTGTACGGCGTGCGGGCGGCGGCTTTGTTTTTTGTGTTCTGCGCTTTGGGCGGGGCGGGGCTTTATTTTGCGCTGGCGCCGTTTTCCGATGTGCCTGTGATCGGGGCTTCGGGCGGTTTAAGCGGTTTTTTCGGTGCGATGCTTTTGATGATGGCGCAGCGTCTGCAGGCACAGAGTTCTTATTATTCGAGCGCGGCTTATTATAACGGGCAAGCGGCGGCGCAGATTAAAATGCGGCGCATGATGGGGCGATACGGGCCGTGGCCTTTGGTTGTTGTCTGGGGCGTTTTGCTGGTTGTGCTCGGGATGGCGTCCAGCCTTCTCGGGGCCGGAGATGTGGCGTGGAGCGCACATTTAGGCGGTTATATCACCGGGGTGGCTTTGACGTTCCTGATGCAAAAAGGGAAAATTCGCCTGTAGTTTTTTCAAGCATTGTTGCCTTAAGGGCTTTCGATCATGGATTGGGCCATGTCGGCGCTTTGGCTGAGCAGGAGCGCTGGATCGCTGTGGAGCATATGGGCTGGATTACACCATTCGATAGTGTTAAATGCGCCGTGCGGCAGGGCGATCGGGTGCCAGTGATCGTAAACGCGGCCGGTTTGTGTGCAGACCCACGTGCTTTCCCCTTCGGCTTCGCTGGCCTTTTCTAGCCAATGTTTGATTGCGGTTTCATCATGGGTTGAGCGTTCTTCCAGCTGTGCCCACAGGCGGTAGAGCTGCGCTGAGGGGCCGAGCTGCTCGGCTGTGGTGAAATACTCGCGGGCTTTACCCCAGAGGCCGGCCTCGAGCGCGGCTTGTCCGGTGCGGCGCTGCAGAGCGGCGCTGTCGGCATTGATTTTAAGAAGATTTTCAAAATGGCGCAGGGTTTCCAGTACGTCGGCATTGTCTTTGAGCAGAGATTCCCATGCCGGAATATAGGCCTCATGCGGGTTTTGTTTCCAAGCTTTTTTAAGGGCGTTGCGGGCTTTGTTTATGTCTGCGCTTTTTTTGTAATGTTCGATCAACGCAAGGGTGACGGGTGCGAAATCAGGAGCG
The DNA here is from genome assembly GCA_020443075.1 of Alphaproteobacteria bacterium. Taxonomy (GTDB): domain Bacteria; phylum Pseudomonadota; class Alphaproteobacteria; order Micavibrionales; family Micavibrionaceae; genus TMED27. The sequence goes on along the minus strand of JAGRIU010000067.1, from coordinate 13,661 downwards.
AAGCTGCGGGCTTTATTGATTTTTTGCAGGGCGATGTCGGGGCGTCCGGCGTGATCCTGGTCGAAGGCTTCGGCCAGCAAGAGGGCCACGCGGTCTTTTGAAGCTTTAGAAGTGTCGATACCGCCTGCTTTTTCGAGGCGGTAGAGCAATTTGAGCGCGCCATCCCATTCTTTGGCACGGATATGAAGGTCATAGGCGATTTTTAAAAGCCAGGGTTGTTTGGGATGAAGCTTGAGCGCCTTATCGCTGAGGGCGCGGGCGGCGTCGGGGTTATTTTGATCGAGGGCTTTTTGCAACAAGCCGCGCATGCCCAGAAAAGAGGCATCCTTATTTTCCAATAGAGTCATAAAGTGCCGCGTGGCTTCCTCTTCATGACCTTGCAGCCTTGCCGCTTGGGCCTGAAGCAAGAGCGGTAGGCCTGTGTCATCCGGCATAAGGCCGGCGGCGCGGGCGGCTTGTGTTTTCGCGGTTTTGACGTCACCAGCGGCCACGGCGGTGAGGCCGCGTGTGAGCGCTTGATAGCCTTTTTCGCGGGCGCGGACTTGGCTATAGCGACGGTAGCTGGAAGGGAAGGTTATGAAGGCTTTGAGAGTTTGGTAGATGAATATGGACAGTAGGATGATCCCAAGCAAGAGCAGCAGGAACAGGCCGACATGGGCGGTGAGGGTATAGTCCATCCATTGGATGCGCACTGTGCCGGGGTGATGGGCGACCCAGACCACCAAGGCAATGACGGCTGAGATCTTTATTAAGGTCCAGAGGGCGCGGATCATGGCTTGGGTTTACCTTACATTGCGGCATTTGGCCGGCTTTTGATTCCGGTCTGTTTTTAATCGTAGGGGTTGGCATCGGCAGGCGGCTTAAAGGATTTATTTTCCTTCAAGATGTTAATGCCGAGTTCTTTGTTGCGGATTAATTGCGTTTGACCGGGCAGCAGGTTTCCTGTGGCCGTAATTCCGTTTGCGCCGCCTTGCGCTGTGATTCCGTTTTGGCCGTAGGCGCTTGTGTTTATGGATTGATCGAGAAGGGCTTTTATTTTCTCTGCCCATAATGTGGCGTTGGCCTGGTTGATCCAGTTCTGCATCAATTCAGCAGCAGGGCCTTCCAAGGATTGAGTTTGGGTGATGGCGTCTTCAAGACGGCCATTTTCCAGCAGGTTTTCAGCCTTTTGTAAGGTGGCTTGCGTTTCGGTGCCTGTGACCAGTTCGCCATTTTTTTCGACCTGAAAGATATCGTTGAGGCGGGCTTTGGCCCGGTCTTGCAAGCTGACATCCTCGCCGCTGAGGGACGCGACCATGGCATCGCCGGCCATGGATTTAAACTCATCGGTCAGGCCAGAGGGGCTTAAGATACCCTGTTCGGCGTACGGGGCCAGGCGTTCAAGGGCGGCATGCAGGTCCGGGTCCTCTTCGGCGACCATATTCATCAGGACTTCGAGGTCTTTATCGAACGGTTTTTCGTCCCGGTTTAGCGAGGCGCGTAACTGGCTCATGCCGACGAGAAGAGCGGCGGCTTTGAGGTCTGTCGGCGGGATGCCTGCAAAGGTTTCATTCAGGGCCGGATTTTCATTTACGGCTTCTTGTAACGCCGCTTCTATTGTTTGCTCTTCAGCGCTCTCGGTGTTTTCAGGTGCCTCTGCATTATTCAGGCTTGCGAAAACCGCGCCGAGTTCATCCATTGTTTTTTGCAGCTGGGCCTGGCCGGATGCATCGAGCGATAATGTGTTAATGCGGCTTAAGAGGCTGGAGAGCTCTTGTGAGCCAACCATGTCGGAGACGTGATGTTCGAGTTTGCTCAGGCGCTGTTCGATATTGCCGGCGTTTTCACCTAGTACATCGTTTGAGACTTCCTGGGCTTTACTGAGTGCGTTCGAAAGCTGGGTTTGGGCATTTTCGGCTTGCTGGCGCAGTGAGTCCATTTGATCTCCCAAATCTTCCGGGATGAGCGTTCCGAAGAAAGATTGTTTTTTCTTCACGCTTTGGACGTCGTTTTCGATTTGTCCGACATTGTGTTCAAGAGCCGATAAACGTTCTTCCTCGGTCATTATTTTGCCCGGACCCCAGAGTAGAACGATGACGGCGCCCAGTCCGAGAAGCATGAGGGCAATCGCAATCCACGTGCTCTTGGTTATGGCTTTGGTTTCGATTTCCTGGAGTTTTTTGTTGAATTCATCGGCGCTCATCATGCCCTGCTGTGGTTCTTCGGTTTGTGTTTCGGACTGAGGGGGTTTTGGAATGGCTGCTTCTTTTTGCTGCCGGGTTTTTTCAGTCTTTTCTTCGATTTGCTCTTCGATGGGCCGGGTTAATTCTTCCGGGCCTTTTTCCGGCGTGTTTTCGTTGGCGTTTTGCGTATTCGCCACGAGATCGGTGATTTTGATATCGTTGTTGGCGGCAGCTTTTATGATGGCGTCCAACCGGTTGGCGGGAATGACGTCGCGCTTTTTCCAGCCCTGTATGGTGGTGACAGCGACGTCTATTTTTTTGGCCATTGGGCGGATGCCGCCGAAACGTTCGATAATTTCGCTGGCGTTTTGAATGCCTTTTGTCGATTGGGATGTGCTCATTGGTCTTCCATTACTTTTTCAACTAACCGGTTCATGCCGTTTCTGTCGGGTGTTTCGGCGCTGTACGCTTTGCTCCACAATTTCGGCTGTACGCATCCTAGCACGGTCTGGCTAATACACAAGGGTTTTATGTTTTTTAAACAATCCTCAATGCCTTCTTGCTTCACAAGGTGCATGAAGATTTTGGCTGTACGTGCAGAGTAGAATGTGGCGGCGGAGATTTGTCCGCTTTGCAGTTTTTTGACGCATTCTTCGGAGAGTTTTTGGCGTGGCGATGCTTTGTATAGAATTAAGGGCTCGCATATGATGCCCTTGTTTTTTAGCGCCGGGCTGAGGTCATAGGCAATGTCTTCGCCGCGTACGTGCAGGAGTTTTGATCCGTAGGGCTCATTTCGGATGATGAGGTTTGCGAGGTTTTCGGCGGAGCCTTGTGCGCAGAGCGTTTGTGTAAACCCAAGGTTTTTTGCGTGTTTGTGTGTTTGCTTGCCCACGCAATAAATGCGTTTGGTATTGGCGTCAGGCGCGGTGTTTCCAAATAAGCGTACAGCTTGAGCGCTGGTGAAAATGATGGCGTTATAGATTGATAAGTCCGGGGCGGCGTATTCTAAGGGGCAGATGTCCAGCATCGGTTCGCAAAAGGTTTTGTAGCCCTTTTGCTCCAGATCAAGGGCGGTCTTTCGGGCTTGATCGTGCGGGCGGGTGATTAAAATCATGTGCTTACAAATCCGGGCGGTATTTGGCTTTTAATGATTTCAGCGCATTCCCGGCCGAGTGTTTCGGCGTCGCGTACGTTTTTGACGAGGGCCATTTTTTCTTCGGCGAAGATATGTGTGCCTTCCATATCTGCCACGGCCAGATTCAGGTGCATCTTTTCATTTTCGAGCGTGGCATGAGCGGCGATCGGGCTGCGGCAGGAGCCATCGAGCGTTTTGAGGGCGGCGCGCTCGGCTTTAACGCGCAGCAAGGTTTGGCGGCAGCTTATCGCATCGAAAAGATCGGCAAGCCAAGAGTCTTCTTCGCGCATTTCTATGCCCACGGCACCTTGACCGGCAGCTGGCAGCAGGATTTCAGGTGGAAGAATGATATCGGCGTGATGACTTAGTTCAAGGCGGTTCAGGCCAGCCATCGCCAGCAACGTGGCATCGACTTGTCCGGTGGCCAGTTTATCGATGCGCGTTTGTACGTTTCCGCGCAAGGGTACAGTTTTGAGATCCGGGCGTCTATTAAGCAGAAAAGCGGCGCGGCGAACGCTGGCCGTGCCAATAATCGCTCCATGCGGTAAAGCTGCGAGCGGATCGGCTGGGTTTTGTTCGAGCTTTTCCTTTAAGGCGGGGGAGAGCAGCAGGGCGTCGCGGGCGTCTTCGCGCGGCATCATGTGATTGATGACAAGGCCTGCGGGCAGGTTTGAATCCATGTCTTTCATAGAGTGTACGCCTGCGTCGATGTCTCCGGCCAGCATGGCGGCTTCGATTTCTTTGGCGAAGAGGCCTTTGCCGCCTTCGGCTTCGCTGAGGCGGGTTTCGCCGTCGGCCGGGGTCCAGTCGCCTGAGGTTTTGATGATGGTGATTTGTGTTTTTACATCGGCATGGGCGCTTTCAAGGGCGGCACAGACCGCACGGGTTTGCGTGAGGGCCAACGGCGAGCCGCGGGTTCCGATTCGAATTGTTTTGAGGTCTGTCATCTTGTATGGTGCATCTTCTTTTTGAGAATAATGGGTGCATTATGAACATTTTAGGGCTGGAGACAAGCTGTGATGAAACTTCGGCGGCCGTTGTCAATGAGCGCGGAGAAATTTTGTCTAATCTCGTGCTTTCGCAGCTTGAAGAGCACCGCGCTTTCGGCGGGGTCGTGCCGGAGATTGCTGCGCGGGCACATGTCGAGCATTTGCATCGCTTGATCGAGGCGGCGATGGATGATGCCGGGCTGGGTTTTGAAGATCTGGACGGCGTGTCGGCGACTTGCGGGCCGGGTCTGATCGGCGGGGTGATGGTCGGGATGATGGCGGGCAAAGCGATTGCGGCGAGCCAGCATATTCCGTTTGTGGCTGTGAATCATCTCGAAGGTCATGCGCTGACGCCGCGTTTAACGGACGGGCTTGCGTTTCCTTATTTGCTGCTTTTGGTGTCTGGCGGGCATACGCAAATTCTCGTGGCGGAAGGGGTTGGTCGATACAGACGCTGGGGGACAACGCTGGATGATGCGGCCGGGGAGTGTTTTGATAAAGCGGCCAAGCTCATGGGGTTGAACTATCCCGGCGGGCCGGAGGTTCAGAAAATCGCATCAGAATGCAAGGATGGTGAAGCGGCGATAAAACGCTTTGGCTTGCCGGCTCCGATGAAGGGGCGGGCAGAGCTGGATTTTTCATTTTCAGGTTTGAAAACAGCCGTGCGGCTGGCGGTGGAGGCTTTGCCCGAAGGGGATTTGCAGCGCAGCGATATTGCCGATCTGGCCTATGTGTTTCAGGACACGGTGGCCGATGTGATGGTTGATCGGTGTGCGCGGGCATTAGATAAGTTTAAGAGCGAATATAAAATGGCTTCTCCGGCATTGGTGGTGTCCGGCGGTGTATCGGCCAATAGCGCGATTCGAGCCCGGCTTGAGGCTTTGTGCTTCGGGCAAGGCGTGAGGTTTTATGCGCCGCCTTTGAAGCTGTGCGGGGATAATGCGGCGATGATTGCCTGGGCCGGGTATGAGCGATTGCGCGCAGGGTATCAAGACGGGCTGGATTTCAAAGCCCGGCCGCGCTGGCCTCTTGACCCGGATGCTGCGCCGCGCCATGGTGCTGGAGTTAAAGCTTAAACTCTACTCTGCCTTGCACCTATGGCGCTTTTCTGCGCTTCCGGTTCGCATGTACTTCATGTACACTTACGCTTCCGGTTCTCGAAAAACGCCATATATGCGGTGGCATAGCGAGTTTAAGAATGTGGATATTAAGGTTGTATAGATGAACAAGATTGGTGTTATCGGTGCGGGGGCATGGGGGACGGCTTTGGCGCAGGTTTATGCGGCGGCGGGGCGTGATGTGACGCTTTGGGTGCGCGAGGCCGAGGTTGTGACGGCTGTGAATGAGCGTCATGAAAATACGCTCTTTTTGCCCGGTGTTTCTCTGGATGAGAGATTAAAAGCGAGCGGTGATCTGGGCGACGTGGCGGCTTGCGATGTGATTTTGCTGGTCACTCCGGCCCAGCATATGCGTAGCTCTTTGGCGGATTTGAAAGCCCTTTTGGATGTGCAAACGCCGCTGGTGATTTGTTCTAAAGGTATCGAGCTTAAGACCGGATTGCTGCTTTCGCAGGTGGCACGGGATGTTTTGCCGGAGGCTAAACTGGCTGTCTTGACCGGGCCGACTTTTGCTATTGAGGTTGCTAAAGGCTTGCCTGCGGCGGTGACGTTGGCGTGCGAAGATGAAGCGTTGGCGCAGGATTTACAAGATATGCTCGGTTTGCCGCATTTTCGGCCCTATCTCAGCGCCGATATGATTGGCGCGCAGGTCGGTGCGGCGCTGAAAAACGTGATTGCGATTGCTTGCGGGATTATTGAAGGGCGTGGCTTGGGCGAGAATGCCCGCGCGGCGCTGCTTACGCGCGGGATTGCCGAAATGGGCCGCTTGGCCGAGGCACTGGGGGGATGCAAAGAAACGCTTTCGGGTTTATGCGGGATCGGTGATCTGGTGCTGACCGCTTCGTCCATGCAATCGCGAAATTTTTCCTTTGGGGCGGCGCTCGGACGGGGGGAGGCGATTGAGGAGATTCTCAAGGCCCGTACGGGTGTGACGGAAGGGTTTTATACGGCGAAAGCGGCGGCGGATCTCGCTGAAAAACTGGGCGTTGATATGCCGATCGCCGCAGCGCTGAACGGGCTTTTGAATGAAGGACTTTCGGTGGATGCGGTTATTCAGGATATGCTCAATCGTCCGTTTAAGGAGGAGAGATGAAATACTGGTTGATTAAATCCGAGCCGTTTAAATGGTCGTGGGACATGCAGGTTAAAAAGGGCGTGGAGCACTGGGATGGCGTGCGTAATTATCAGGCCTCGAACAATATGAAAGCGATGAGTATCGGTGATCTTTGTTTTTTCTATCACTCCAATGAAGGTAAGGAGATTGTCGGAATTGTCGAAGTGGCACGCGAATATTATCCCGATCATACGGATGAAAGCGGGCGCTTTGGTATGGTGGATGTGAAGGCGGTGGCGCCGATGCCTAAGCCCGTAACGCTTGCCGATATCAAGGCGACGCCGGCTTTGTCAGAGATGGCGCTGGTGCGTCAGTCGCGTTTATCGGTGTGCCCGGTTGAAAAGAAAGAATGGGAGCTCATCTGCAAGATGGGTGGCTATATAAAGAATAGGTTTTAGGGGCTTGCCGCTGCCTTTCAAGGTCTATATTGTGGGCGGCGTTCTTTCGATATTTATAAAAGAGGTCATCATGGATATTAGTAAAATTCCCGCCGGTAAAAACGCGCCGGAAGAGATTAACGTTGTGATTGAAAACCCGATGGGCGGCGATCCTGTGAAGTATGAGATGGATAAAGAGTCCGGGGCGATCTTTGTTGACCGTTTTATGCATACGGCGATGTTTTATCCGGCCAATTACGGCTTTATTCCCAATACGCTGGGTGGGGACGGTGATCCGGTTGATGTTTTGGTTTATGCGCAGCACGCGATTATCCCCGGTGCGGTGATTCATGCGCGGCCTGTAGGCGTTTTGGTCATGGAAGATGATGGCGGGCAGGATGAGAAAATTCTGGCTGTTCCGGTTGATAAAACCCATCCGATGTTCAGCGATATCAAGGAATATAGCGATTTGCCGCAATGCTTGCTCGATCAGATCCAGCATTTCTTTGAGCGTTACAAAGACCTTGAGAAAGGTAAATGGGTAAAGATGAAAGGTTGGGAAGGCTCAGCCAAAGCCAAAGCTCTGATCCTCGAAGGGATCGAAAACGGCAAGACCGCCAAGGCGGCTTAGATCTTATTTTTCGAGTTTATCTTGATTAAGCCCCGCTATTTGCGGGGTTTTTCTTTTTAAAGGGAATAGCGATCCAGAATGCAGACCTGATCATAGCCCATGGATTTCATCCAGGATGCGGCCTGAGCGCTGCGCACGTTTCCGGCGCACAGAAAAGCCAGAAGCTTGTCTTTGGGGAGTTCGTTAAAGCGGCGGCGTACCGCGCCGAGTTCCATATAGATGATATTGTCTTTGGTGTAGAGTGGATCAGAATTGATTTCATCTTGAGTGCGGACGTCGACGACAATGAAGTCTCGGCCTTGCAGGTCTTCTAAGCGCATGATCTTTGGCATTGGGGACTCGTTTAATGGTTGTTCTTCGTGGTGGTCAATGTCTTTACAAACCGGGCACGCAGGATTTTTTCGCAGTTCCAGACGTTGCATGCGCAATGCCTTGAAGTCAAAGCTCAGGATACAACCGGCGCGCATGTTTTTAAAGCCTAATATGTAACCCAAGGCCAAATGGGCTTGATAGAGACCGGTTAGTCCGGCGGATGTGCCCAAAATGCCGGCATCGTTACAATTGCATGCATTTTCGGGTAATTCGGGGAAAAGGCAGTGATAGCACGGCACGTTTTCGTAGTATCCGGCGAAAATTCCGGTCTGGCCTTTGAAGCCCTGAACGCTGGCGCTGATGAGCGGGACGTGATGGCGCAGGGATGCTTCGTTGAGCAGGGATTTTGTCGCGAAATTATCGCTGCTGTCGAGAATAAGATCGAGATTGTCCGGCAGGTTTGTTGTTTCATCAAAGTGCTTTGTTATCGCTGTTACCTTTATATCCGGGTTGAGCGCGGTTAAATATTTTGCAGCGGCCTCGGCTTTGTTTTGTCCGGTTTGGGCGTCCTGATAAATTGTCTGGCGGTGGAGGTTATGGGGGCTGACGGTGTCGTGATCGTAAACCGTGATATTTCCGATCCCAGCCCCGGCCAGATAAGGCAGCGCGGCAGCGCCCAGACCGCCTGCGCCGATGACGGCGATATGGGCGGCGTGCAGTTTTTTTTGACCCGCGAGGCCGATTTCGGGGAGGGCTATTTGGCGTTCATAGCGGTCGTATGCTGCGTGCGTCATGCGCTTTGATGCCATAGGGGTTTGTCGACCAACGGGGTGGAAGCGCTGGCATTTTCTTGCGGGGCGATGATGCCGGAGAGATAAGCGCTGCGTCCGGCTTCTATAGCCTGTGCGAACGCGCGGGCCATTTCGACGGGCTCGGCGGCTTTGGCTACAGCCGTGTTGAGCAGAACTGCATCATAACCCATCTCCATGGCTGCGGCCGCGTGCGATGGTGCGCCGATCCCTGCATCAACGACAAGCGTTTGGCCGGGGTAGCGCGTGCGCAGCGTTTTAAGCGCATAGGGGTTGTTCAGGCCGCGGCCCGAGCCGATAGGTGCGCCCCAAGGCATTAAAATGCTGCACCCCGTTTGCACAAGTTTTTCGGCCAGCACGATGTCGTCGGTCATATAGGGGAAGACTTCGAAGCCTTTTTCGATGAGGGCTTGTGCAGCCTCGAGCAGGCCGTAGGGGTCTGGTTGCAGCGTGTAATCATCGCCGATGACTTCGAGTTTTATCCAGTTTGTCTGGAAAACTTCGCGCGCCATTTCGGCGGTGGTGATCGCTTCGCGGGCGCTGTAACATCCGGCGGTGTTGGGCAGAACAGGGACGTCGAAATTTTTGAGAATGTCCCAGAATTTTTGACCTTTTCCGGCCGCATTTTCGCGGCGCAGCGATACGGTGATCAGGCCGGGCTTCGAGGTCTCAATCGCACGCGCCAGCGTATCGGGCGAGGGGTAACCTGCCGTGCCTAAAAACAGGCGCGATTGCAAGGTGTGGCCGTTGATGGTTAGAGGTGCGTTCATGTTTACCCTCCCTGCATGGGTGCGAGGATTTCCAGTGTGTCGCCGCTTTCGAGGTTTATGCTCTGGTATTGTTCTTTGGGTACAAAACTTCCGTTGCGCGCGACGGCGATCAGCATTTCCACATAGCCTTGCTGTTCCAATATGCCATAGAGATTAAGCGGCGCTTCGAAGGTTTTTTCTTCGCCGTTGATGATTACTTTCATGCTGCGCTCCTTTTTTGATTGTTGTCCTGAGGGGCGGGGAGGAATAAATCGCGCTTTGAGTGTTTTTTGCCTTCGATTTCGCAGCCAATTATTTCCGCCATGATCGGTGAGAGCAAAAAGCCGTGGCGGAAGAGTCCGTTGCAGCTTATCAGGTTTTTATGACGGCGGATGCGCGGCAGATTATCCGGATAGGACGGGCGGACGCCTGAAGTGATTTCGATGATTTTTGCATCGGCAAAGCTTGGGTGCAGGCTGGAGAGTGCACTCATGAGCTCCATTCCCGAGCGCAGTGATACGCCTTCGCCTTCGCTTTCGATGATGGTGGCGCCGATCATGAATATGTTGCCCTGGCGCGGAACGATATAAAGCGGGTAGCGCGGATGCATCAGGCGCACGGGCCGCGACAGCGAGAATTCCGGATTATGAACGATGGCCAGTTCGCCCTTGACGCTGCGCAGGTCCGGATCATCATTTTGTGTGCCCATGCCGCGGCAATCTATGACGGTATCGTATGAAGCGAGTAGGTCTTGAGGGTTGGCGGCTTCCTGTTTAAAGATGATGTTGTTTTGCAGTGCTTTGATGAGGGCTTGCATGGTGCGCGCCGGATGGATGTGCGCTTCGCCCTCTAAAAACAGGCCTTGGCTAAAACGATTATCCAAAGCGGGTTCCAGATCTTTGGCGTTTTGATAACAACGTTGATTTTCTGGTAGGTGTGCAGCAAAGCGCTCAAGGATATAGCGATCTTGTGGATGGGCGACAAGCAAGCTGCCGTTTTGGGCAAAATCCGTATCACCGGGCAGGGTGGGCAGAATTTTTTTCCAGATGTCTATGCTGGCTAGTCCGGCTTCGACCCAGCGCATATTCATGTGCTCAATTTCTGCGTAGGGGGCAAGCATGCCTCCGGCGACGAAGCTGGCATTTTGGGCCGGAAAGCCTTTCGGGTCGTACAGGGTTATATGCGCGCCGAATTTTTGCAGGGCGTAGGCAGCCGATAAGCCCATGATGCCCGCACCTACAATGGCGATATCGAGATTTTGTTTTGAAGTTTTTTGGTTCATTTCATCCTCTCACGCTTCCTCCGGCGGCATTATCCGCTTCAGGTGTTTAGGAGTGTAATCTCAGCCCTTTTTAAAATATCAGGGCACCTCCGGTGAGTTTCCGGCCCACAGTAGAGCGTTTTGAGGTGAGGAGTCAATTCTTTGCTATGCTTAGATATTGAGCACGACTGTGAAGCGTACACCGGATGTTGTAAGGGGTGCTTTGTTTGTTTTGTCGGGGTTTGGCGCGTTTTTGATGTTTTCGGCAAAAATCTGGCCTTTGTGAGCGTCGATGATCTGTTTGCAGATGGATAAGCCCAGTCCCGAGTGCTGGCCGTATTCTTCATAGTCCGGGCGCTGGGAGTAAAAGCGTTCAAATATGGCTTCTTCTTTCCCTTTTGGGATTGGCGGGCCCTGATTTTCAAAAAAAATAGAGACGGTATTTTTATCCGGTTTGACAAAGACCGATATGGTGCCGTTTTTTGGGGCAAACGAGATTGCGTTAGAGAGGATATTTTCGAAGACCTGCATCAAGCGGTTTTCAATGCCCCAGACATATACATCTTTTTCATTAGAGGCTTCCAGCAGGATTTTTATGTCATTTTTCCGGGTTTCAAAAGACCATTTATCATTTCGGTCCGTACGTTGCAGAGGATCTCCGTAGGGTTTTAGGGCGTTGTGCAAGAGAGTGCGCAGGCTGGTTTTTTTGAATTGTTCACGAGACAAGGCCGTGTCCAGGCGTGAAGCGTAAGCAATGTCGCTGATCAGACGATCCATGCGATTTATATCGTGGTTTATGATCTCTATGAGTTTGTCTTTATCGCTTTTTTTCTTAATTCTGCCCAGCGTTTCAAAAGCGCTGCGCAGGGATGTGAGCGGGTTTTTGAGTTCGTGGGCGACATCGGCGGCAAAGCGTTCGATCGAATCCATCCGGTTTGAGAGGGCTTTGGTCATTTGTTTGAGGGCTATGGAGAGTTCTCCGATTTCATCCATACGCTTTGTAAAATCGGGGATGTCTTCAGCGGTGGCTTGGCCTTTACGGACAGCTTCTGTGGCACGAGCCAGCTTTTTGAGCGGTTGGGCGATGACGCCGGATAAATAAATAGAGATTAGTACGGTTAGGCCGAGTGTAATGAGAAATGTTTTTAGCACGTTGATCCAGACACGCGCGATGTCTTCTTCAAGTTCGTAGCCTTGCCATGTAATGAGAAGAGCCCCTGCATTTTTGTTGTCTTTGATTAGGGGTTTTGCTGCCGAGAGCAAGATACGGCTTTCCTCGCTGCTCCAAACGGACAGGTCCGTTTTGCCTTCCAATGCCAGGGGGACGTTCGGAAAGTCCCATGCATGCATGGATTGTGGCGGCTTGTAGCGCGGAAAGGTTTGATCTTCGGGAAGGATTTTCAGTATCAGGCTGGCCATGTCTTTGAGAATGGCGAAGGCATCGAAACGTTTTTCGGGGGTTTCCTTGCGGATGCTTTGGGCGCTGAAGAGCAGGTCGCCTTTGGCATCAAACACGTAGAGGATTTTGCTGCCGTCCATTTTCAGGCGCTCAATAATTTCCTTGGTTTTATCCATGGGGATATAGATGTTGCCGTTATCCGCGCGCAGAATTTCGGAGAAGGTGACAGCGATCAGATCCGTTTCGCGCTCAAAGGTTTGGAGACGCGCTGCGATCAGGCTGCTTTGATATTGTCCCAAGTGAATAACGCCGGCCATGAGAATCAGCAGTGCGATGGCGTTTACAGCCATGATCCGTAGTGTCAGCCCGGTAATGCGCCGTTCGGAGCCGCCCCAGTATAAATCGAAGAGGTGACGTAGTTCCGGCGGGGTTTCTATTTTCGCAGCCTTGAGAATTTTGCGCGGAGAGCTTTTATTAGTCTTTGTAGCGGTACCCGACCCCGTAGAGGGTTTCGATATGGTCGAAGTCTGGATCGGCGGTTTTGAATTTTTTTCGGACACGTTTTATATGCGAATCAATGGTTCGGTCATCTACATAGATATTCTCACCATATGCCGCATCAATCAACTGATCTCTGTTTTTTACATGGCCCGGGTTTTTTGCCAGAGCTTTGATCAGGAGATACTCCGTGACAGTTAAATTGAGCGGCTGGCCTTTCCAGCAGCATAGGTGACGTGCATCGTCCAGTCGTAAATCTCCGCGTTCCAGCATTGTATGATGATCGGTCTGAGATATTCCACTGTTTGCGTTTTGTTCAGTGTGGCGGCGCAGAAGTGTGCGGATACGTTCAAGGAGCAGGCGCTGGGAAAAAGGTTTAGTGATGTAATCGTCTGCGCCCATGCGCAGGCCGATGATTTCATCGACTTCATCGTCTTTTGAGGTTAAAAAAATGATCGGTAAGGCTGGATGAGTCTTGCGCAGCTTTTCCAAAAGCTCAAGCCCGTTCATGCGCGGCATTTTGATGTCCAGGATGGCCAGATCCGGTGCGTTTTTTATGATGCCGTCATAACCGTCCAACCCGTCATTATAGGTTTTGACCTTATAGCCTTCGCTCTCGAGTGTCATGGACACCGAGGTCAGGATATTGCGGTCATCATCAACAAGGGCGATCGTGTGGTGGGACATGGTTTTTCTAAAGAAAAGCTTTTCTTTTATTTTAAACGCTTTATGCGATGTCTTTCAAGACATGACCTGCCAAATAAAGCGAGCCACAGATGAGTATGCGTCCGGGCGGAGTGTCGTTTTGCAAATCCTGTAGGGCGGCGCGGTAGGATGCCGCGCTTTGGGCATCGGGCAGTTTATCCTTCAGGATCTGGATTTTGAGCATATGCGGCTCGCTTTCCAGGGTTGTGACGTAGAGTTTTTTCACAAAAGGTTCGAGGGGGCGGATGAAGTTTGCCGGGTCTTTGTGGTCAAGCATGGCCGCGATTATATAGAGCGGTCTACCATCCTGTTCTTGCCATTGCGCGGCTTGTTTTACGAGCGCCGAGGCCGCATTTTCGTTATGGCCGCCATCAAGCCAGATTTCCCAATTCTCATCCAGAT
>JAGRIU010000066.1 GCA_020443075.1 Alphaproteobacteria bacterium | reverse complement strand
GTCAAAACCGATTCGCGGTCAAGCAAAAAAATAGATTCACATAACGGAATCAAGACTCTAAAAGGATTCTTTAAATGACTCTAGGCCGCGTCAGCTCTGCCTTTGCGAGTCGCACCATAGGCGATAAAATTTTTTACCGGCGCATAACTTTTCCGGTGATGCGGGGTAATACCGTGCGCATCTATCCCGTCCAGATGCGCCTTGGCCGGATACCCGACATTGCTCTCCCAGCCGTAATACGGATGCTCTTGCGCCAAGGTGTGCATGATCTTATCCCGTGTATATTTGGCAACGATAGAGGCCGCCGCGATGGATTTGGACAGGCTGTCGCCTTTCACCACCGCGCGCGCGGAGCAGGGCAGATGCGCTGGAATTTTATTGCCGTCGATCAGGGCCAATTGAAAAGACGAGCAGGGCGATTGTGTATTTTTATAAGCTTCTTCCATCGCCTTTAAACTCGCCTGCAAAATATTGATCCGGTCGATCTCTTCCGGCTCTATACGCGCCACACCGTAAAGACAGTGCTGCGTAATCTCCGAATAGAGGGCTTCAAGCTTTCTGAAAGACAGTTTCTTGCTGTCGCGGATATCGTTGACAAAAGCCATGGATCGCACTACGGGAGGAATATAAACACAAGCCGCCACCACAGGCCCAGCCAAAGGCCCACGTCCGACCTCGTCAATCCCGCACACAGGCCCGTCATATTCGTCTTCGAGTGAAAAATCCGCCATGCACCACCTTTCTTCAAAAAGGCTAACACGCGGAAGAAAGCAAAAAAAGCCTAAGCCTCGTAAGCGGGCGTTCCAATAGAGACAGGTACGGGGAACGTGTAAACGGGTTCTGAACGCACAGGCCTGACAACCGGTTGAAGTTGCTGATGCAATGCGATAAGGGCGTCATAAAAATTGTCCATACGCTCGAAAATAATATCTGCTCCGGCTTTTTTAAGAGATTTGTGCAGGATGCCGCGATCTTCCGGTTTCGCAGCTTCCAAAATTCCGACCGCAATCATACCCGCAGCCTTAGCCGCTCGCATATCGCTCGGCGCATTCCCGGTAAAAAGACTATACGGATACTTTTGATTTTGATCGGGCTTAATATCAGCATTTTTGGCTAGTCGAGCCAGCATATCCGGTGCAGGCTTGGGGGCAAAATCGCTATCGCCCGACACGACATTATATGCATCTCTACAGCAAAAATCGGAGAGCCCCGTGCAATCTGCAATCAGGGAAATATTAAGGCAGCTCCCATTACTGCCTAGACCGACAGGAACGTCCATAATATTGCGGATAAAATCGAGCGTATCGTAGGCGCAACTGGTGAGCAGGCCAACACCTTGTTCCTTTGCAGGTTCCGAAAGCCCTTCCTGCGCTTCTTGTAAAAGGCGGTCAAGATTTTGCCCGACAAATTGAGAAAATTGATTATACGAATAGTGCTCTTTTGAAATTCCGGTTTTTTCGAGGATATTGCCATAGATATCGCGTATACCGGCCCCGGAAAAATGCTCGATAAAATAGGCCGCATCAACCTGATGAGGGTGCACTCTCCGCAAGCCTTGTGGGCGGATGTGATACTCAATCGCGTGCCGGACTTCTTGAGCAATCGCCTCATGCAACATGTTTTCGCGCTCAAAAAGTGTCCCGTCGAGATCAAAGAAAACCCCGTCGGGTTTTCGCCCCCTAAGGAGTTCAAAAAGCTTAGACTGTTCCGGTAATTTAAACATCGCGCGACTATAACAGGCTGTAAAGTTATGTCAAGCTTTTGCTGGCGATTTCATAAACATCCGGCGCGATATCCGGTGTTTGCAAAATTCTTTCCAGCGCCGCACGCATTTTTTCCTGCCGGTCCGGCGTATAGCGCCGCCATTCGCGCATCGGACCCAAAAGCCGCGCCGCAATCTGCGGATTAATAGCGTTCAACTCGATAATCGCATCGGTCAAGAACGCATATCCAGAGCCGTCCGCCGCATGAAACGCTACCGGATTATTCATCGCAAAGGCCGCGTACAGGCTGCGTGTACGGTTGGGATTCTTAATGTTAAAATCAGCATGCTTTCGTAGGTTCTTAAGGTGATCTATGAGATCCTTGCGCCGCGCTCCGGCTTGCAAAGCAAACCATTTATCCACCACCAGCGGATAATCTTTGAAGCGCCGGTAAAAATCATCAAACGCCGCTTCGCGCTCACCATTTTTATTATCGGCCAAGCGGGATAGCGCCGCCACGCGGTCGGTCATATTATCCGCGCCGTCATAATGCGCCTTGGCCAGCTTGGCGCAGCCCGTGCCGTTCGTCGCGCTCAGCAATCCCAGAGCGACATTGCACAAGGCCCGCCGCCCCATAGCCTCAGGTGAAACACTAAACGCACCTTCACCGCGATTGGCGTCATAAAGCTTTTGTAAACGCGGCTTGTACGTTCTTTTGATCGCCGCCAGGGCTCTTTGCCGTACGGTATCAATCGCGTCCGGATCAACACTATCTTGTTGCTGCGCGATAATCTGTACACTCGGCAAGCTAAGCATACGCGCCATCAGTCCTTTGTCCTCATCCCCGTCCAGGGCGCGCTCGATCAATTCACCATAGGTTTTCAGAAAACATTCCGGAACATCCGCTCCCGTTTTCAGCATAAAGCCCAAAGCATTGAGATAATAAGTCTGCCCGGCCTCCCAGCGGTTAAACCCGTCCGGATCATGCACCATCAAAAACGGCAGATCGCGGTCTTCGTCCTCATACGTGGCTTTCAGTTTGACCGGCGCGGAAAAATTCCGCAGCACGGACGGCACAGGCTTTTGCCCGATATTCTCTATTCTGAAGCGCTGCTGATCCTCTTGCAGGTTCAAAATCTGCGTTTCAATCAAATCCTGCCCGTTATCACCCAATAAACCCAGCGCCACAGGAATATGCATCGGCTTCTTATCCGTTTGCCCCGGCGTATTCGGGATATTCTGGCTCAGCTCGAGCGTGTAGGTCTTTGCCGCCGCATCATACACGCCCTTAAACGTAACCTCCGGCGTTCCGGCTTGTGAATACCACAGCTTGAACTGCGAGAGGTTAACGCCGCTGGCTTCTTCCATACAGGCTGCAAAATCATCACACGTCACCGCTTGCCCGTCATAGCGGGAAAAATACAAATCCGTACCCTTGCGGTAGTTTTCTGCACCCAGAATGGTCCGCATCATGCGGATCACTTCTGCACCTTTCTCATACACGGTCATCGTGTAGAAGTTATTGATTTCAATGTAATTATCAGGGCGTACAGGATGCGCTAACGGTCCGGCATCCTCGGGGAATTGCATGCGCCGCAAATGTGTCACATCATCAATCCTGTGCGCATCGCGCGAATTCATATCGGCGGAAAATTCCTGATCCCTGAACACGGTCAGTCCTTCTTTGAGCGAAAGCTGGAACCAGTCGCGGCAGGTCACGCGGTTGCCGCTCCAATTGTGAAAATACTCATGCGCGATCACACTTTCCACACGAATAAAGTCCTGATCCGTTGCGGTTTCCGGATGCGCCAGCACCAAAGCCGTATTAAAAATATTCAAAGAGGTGTTTTCCATCGCCCCCATGTTAAAATCGCTGACCGCCACGATATTGAACAGATCCAGCTCATACTCCAGCCCATACGTGTCCTCATCCCACTTCATAGCCTTTTTCAGGCTCTCCATGGCGTGAGCGCATTGGCCTTCATCGCCAGGCCGCACATAGATATACAGATCAACATCGCGCCCTGATTTCGTGGTGAATATATCGTGAATATGCGCCAGATCCCCTGCCACCAGAGCAAACAGGTAACACGGCTTGGGAAATGGATCATGCCAGAGCGTAAAATGCCGCCCGTTCGCAGCCGTTCCTTCATCTTGCTTGTTCCCGTTCGACAGCAAGACAGGGTATTTCT
Organism: Alphaproteobacteria bacterium; assembly: GCA_020443075.1. Lineage (GTDB taxonomy): Bacteria > Pseudomonadota > Alphaproteobacteria > Micavibrionales > Micavibrionaceae > TMED27. The sequence goes on along the minus strand of JAGRIU010000066.1, from coordinate 8,986 downwards.
TCGCATCGGCTTCAATCCGCACGGTAAAGACGGTCAAAACATCCGGTCGGTCGGGATAATAGGTAACGCGGCGAAACCCTTCGGCCTCGCACTGGGTACAATAATTGCCGCCGGACTGATACAGCCCCTCAAGCCGCGTGTTCTTTTCAGGATAAATCCTGGTCTGCACTTCCAGCGTAAAACACTCGGCTGCAGGGCAGGGGATCGTGAGGCCCTTATCGTCAACGCTGTAGTCTTCAACCTCCACGCCATCAATCATGAGCGACAGTAACGCCAGCTCTTCCCCGTAAAGGTAAAGATCGGCTTTCTCGCCTTTGCGCTGATAAACGCCTTTGGCCGTAACAATTGTGTGTCCCTCACGCAGGTCAAAATCCAGCGCAAGGCTTTCAACGTCATAAGGGTAGGGGGTGTAATCTTTGAGATAAATTGTTTTGGGAAGATCTGTTTTCATGACCACGAGCTTATCTGTCATTCCGAACGGGCGCAAGCGCATGAGAAAATTCATGCCGCCCGGCGCTCAAACCTCAAGCACCATATCGTTACGATGGATCAACTCGTCCCGCCCCGCATAACCCAGAATTTCGAGAATATCCGCGCTTTTCTTACCCATGATGTCGCCCGCATCTTTAGAAGAATAGGCGCTGAGGCCGATCCCCAGCCTTTGACCATCCTCCAACGCGCGGATTTCCACCGCATCGCCGCGCGCAAATACGCCCTCGACTTTCTTAACGCCTACTGGCAGAAGACTTTTACCGTTTTTAAGGGCCTGTAACGCCCCGCTATCCACATAAACGGCTCCCTTAGGCTTCAAATGGGCATGAATCCAGCTCTTACGGGCGTTTTTCTCATGCGCGCTCGCCATAAACAGCGTACAGCGCATCTCCGCGTTGTTAAAAATATTATCCAGTGCATGTTCTGCTCTACCGTCCGCAATCAAAAGCGGAATTCCCGCCCGCAAGGCCGTCTGCGCCGCCTCGATCTTGCTTTTCATCCCGCCCGTAGACAGCCCGGGCAGGGCATCACCAGCCATCGAAACATGCTCGTCACCCAGAGTTTCAACGATGGGAATATGCTGCGCGCCCGGGTTTTTATACGGATTAGCGGTATAAAGCCCATCGATCGTCGAAAGCAAAACAACAACGTCCGCATTGATCATCTGCGCCACCCGCGCCGCCAGACGGTCATTATCGCCAAAGCGGATTTCCGCCGTCGAAACCGTGTCGTTTTCGTTGATAATCGGCACGATACCCTTATCCAGCAAGGTTTGCAGCGTTGCGCGCGCATTCAAATGCATAGCGCGGTTTTCCGTCTCCGTCATGGTCAGCAGGATCTGCGCGCAGGTCAGCTCCTGCGCCGAAAATGCTTCATGATAACCGTGAAAGACCCGAAATTGCCCCACAGAGGAAGCCGCTTGCTTATGCTCCAACGGGATTTTTTGCGGCGGTGTTTGCGGCGAAATGCCAAGTGCGCTGCGCCCGAGCGCAATGCCGCCTGAGGAAATAATGGTGACATTTTTGCCTTGTTTGCGAAGCGCTGCCACATCCTGCGCCAAAGCCGTCAGCCACTCTGTGCGCACGCCGTCGGCATCCTCGCGCGCAATCAAAGCCGTGCCGATTTTAATCACCACGCTACGCGCAGCCTTTAAAACATCAAGGGTTTGCATCATGGGATATAAACCTCTTCGTCGCGCTCAATAGCTTCTTGCCGCGCTTCATCGACGATGCGCCCCAGCATAAACAGCATATCTTTGATCCCGTCACCGGCAACAGAGGAAATGATGTAAACAGGCTGTCCCAAAGTTTTTTCGAGCATACCGCGCTGTTCTTCAGCCAATTCCGCTCCTAGCGCATCGGCTTTGCTCAAAGCAATAATCTCCCCCTTCTCCTCCAAACCATGGCCATACTCCCTAAGCTCTTCACGGATGGTGTGATAGGCCTCTTCAAGATCGTCCTGCGTACAATCAATCAGATGTAGCAATACGTTCGTGCGCTCGACATGCCCCAAAAAGCGGTCGCCCAGCCCATGCCCCTCATGCGCCCCCTCAATCAGGCCGGGAATATCTGCAATCACATAATCGTAATCGCCTGCGCGCACGACGCCCAGATTAGGATGCAGTGTTGTAAACGGATAATCGGCAATCTTCGGCTTCGCATTCGAACACGCCGCCAAAAACGTAGACTTTCCCGCATTCGGCAGCCCCACCAATCCAACATCGGCGATCATTTTAAGGCGCAGCCATATCGCCGCTTCTTGCCCCGGCCAGCCCGGCGTTGTCTTGCGCGGCGCTTGATTGGTTGAGCTTTTGTAATGCGCATTCCCAAAGCCGCCATCACCACCTCTCAGAAAAACCAGCCGCTCTCCCGCATGCGTAAAGTCAGCCAAAACCGTCTCTTTATCCTCGGCTAGTATTTGCGTGCCGACCGGAACCTTTATAATGCAATCCGAACCATTCGCGCCCGTGCGGTTATCGCCTTTGCCGTGTTCACCGGGCCGTGCTCTGAAATGCTGCTGATAGCGAAAATCGATCAAGGTGTTGAGCGTGTCGACGACCTCGAAGATTACATCGCCGCCTTTGCCGCCGTTTCCACCATTAGGTCCGCCGAATTCGACATATTTTTCCCGCCGAAAGCTCAGGCAGCCTGGGCCGCCATGCCCGCTCTCCAGATATATTTTTGCCAGATCGAGAAATTTCATAGTCTTAAAGCTCTTTAAAATATGCCTTCTTCAAAAAATAATCGGATGACCATTTCTGACCACCCGATTACCGAATTTTTATGCTGTGTGAGAGGTCTTATTCAGCCGCCTGTGCTTGTTGCTGTCCGTCATTGGCCGGAACCACATTGACAACGGCGCGGCCGTCCTTGCCACTGGAAAACAGAACCTGACCGTCAATCAATGAAAAGATTGTGTGGTCTCTACCTAGACCAACATTTTGGCCAGGCTTGAACTTTGTACCGCGCTGACGCACCAGAATGTTACCGGCCAGAACAATTTCACCACCGAATTTTTTAACGCCCAAACGACGTCCGGCTGAATCGCGTCCGTTCTTGGAACTACCGCCTGCTTTTTTATGTGCCATATTCTATCTCCTGAAATCCGAAAAATCCTTAAATATTACGCGGCTTTGATGTCTGTGATCTGCAACAGCGTGAGATCCTGACGATGGCCTTTCTTGCGGCGATAGTTCTGACGGCGCTTCTTTTTGAAAACCGTAATTTTAGGGCCGCGGGTCTGGGCAATCACTTTGGCGGATACTCTCGCACCTTTAACCAAAGGCTCGCCGATTTTGCCGTCAACAAACAAAACTTCTTCCAGATCAATCTTGTCGCCTTCTTTGGCGTCAAGCTTTTCGACCTTGATCTTGTCATCTTTTTGAACGCGGTACTGTTTCCCGCCTGTGCGAACAACTGCAAACATTTTTCTCTAACCTATATCAAGTAAGCGTATCTTCGAAGATGCGCAATATACACACATGCCGAAAACTGTCAAGAAAATCTCAGCATAAAAAGAGGAAACTTTTTCAAATGCGCCGCGGCCCCCACAACATGAGCGTAACCTGAAGAAGGCCAAGCGTCAGAGCAATCACCCCGGCGGCGCTCAAGGAATGCTCCCAGCCCAGCCATAAAGGAAAGCGCGTAGCGGCAATATAACCGAAGACCGCCATACTAATCCCGATGACGGCGCTATAAAGAATCTGCTGCTCCAGTCGGTCGCACAGCATCCGCGCACAAGCCGCCGGGCAGACGAGAAATGCCAGCACCAGAATAACCCCGACGCTATCAAAACACCCGACCAGAACAAGCGTAATCAAAAGCAAAACGCCGCTTATAAAAATCTGCGGTGAAAACCCTGCAAGGCCCGCATATTCGCTATTAAACAAAATCAGGCGAATTTCTTTGAAAAAGAAAAAGAACAGCAAAATATTCAAAATCGTCAAAAAGCCAAGACTCTTGATGTTCAAAGGCAGGCTCGCCCATGTAAAGGGCTCCGGCCAGTAACTCAGCTCCAAAGCGCCGTAGAGCGCATGCTCGGTATCCAGATGGACTCCACCGCCTACCTGGTTTTCCAACAAAAAAACGCCCAACGCAAAAAAGATGGATAGCACTATGGCCATCGCTGCGGAAGAGGGGACACGCCCAGCGGTTTCCAGCAAACGAATAGCGAGAAGAGCGCATAAAACGGCGGCACTAGCGCCTAAAAACATAAGTGGCGGCGCTAATGAACCTCCTAGCAAATACGCAATCACAAGTCCGGGAAAGACGCTGTGCGAAAGCGCATCCCCCAGCATCACCTGCCTGCGGAAGAAAAGAATATTCCCCAAAAGACTGCATGAGAGCGCCGCCAGAACCCCGAGCATAAGAGCAGGGGCATCCAGAGCCATAAAATCATGATCCAACATAGTTGGCCCCCCGCTTCATAAAAAGCAGCCCTTTTTGAACCCCGAAAACAAAGGAGAATACAAGCATAGCGGCCAAAACCAGAATGATCGTGCTGCCTGTCGGCGCGTTCTTATAAAAAGCAGATAAAGCCGCGCCGCCATAACACGCGCCCGCACCGATCAAAACGGAGAGAAGGCTCATTGGCACGATGCGTGCGCTCCAAAAACGCGCAATCGCCGCGGGCATGACCAGCAAGGCCAGAATAAGAACCAGTCCCACCGTTTTAAGCCCCAGACAAATAACGCCCAGCATCAGTCCGAGCATAATTTTATCAAGACGTGTCGTCGGACGGCCCAGACATTGTGCGTAAGTCTGGTCAAAACTCAAAAGCAGGAAATCACGAAAATAAAGAACGCATCCCCCCAGCACAATGATTGAGAGAGCGCAGATCATGAACGCTTCATGGACCTGCATACCCGCAATCTGCCCAAGCAGAAAATGATTAAGCCCCGCCTGTGAAGCATTATCCAGCCTTTGAATGCCGCTAAACAAAACGATTCCGGCGGCATAAAAAACACTTAAAACACTGGCAATCGCGCTGTCATGGCTAAGGCGGGTATGACGGGTTATCCATTGAACGCCCGCCCCGCCCAAAACGGCAGATGCAAAAGCGCCTATAAGCAAAAAAGCAGGCGCCATGCCACCGTTAATCCCCAAAGCCAGCGCTAGCAAAAACCCTGCGCCGATCCCCGGCAATGTCGCATGTGACAGCGCATCAGCAATCAGAATGTCTTTACGCAAGTAAAAGAAAACTCCGATCAAGGCGGCGCAAGCACCAAGACACAGGGCGCTGAACAAAACCATGTTGAGAGCAAAGCCGCCTTGCAAAAGCAAAATCGCGCCAAGATCATCCATGCGCTGCGCGTCCTGTTTCAAAGGCAGGTATATGATAGGCTTGGCGCAACCGCTCGTCATTCAGCCCTTCAGAGGCGCTCCCGTGATAGAGCAGGGTTTTATTGAGCAAAATAATATCATCAAACAACGTCGCAGCCGTTTGCAGGTCATGGTGAACCATGAGAATCGTTTTGCCTTCGCTTTTAAGCTCTTGAAAAAGATTGATAATAATTTCTTCTGCCGCCGCATCAATCCCTGCAAACGGTTCATCCAGAATGCATAAATCCGCATTCTGCAACAGCATTCTGGCCAGGAAAACACGCTGCTGCTGTCCGCCAGACAGATTACCGATTTGCCGTTGCGCCAGATCAGCGATCCGCAATCGCTCCATCGCCGACAATGCGGCCTCTTTGTGCTCTTTGCGCAGTCGCCCCAGCCAACCAATTTGCCCGTATAAACCCATTTGCACGACATCCAGAGCACTCACCGGAAAATCCCAATCCACCTGCGTGCGTTGCGGCACATAGGCCACGCGTTGCCGCACAGCTTTCAAAGACTGCCCCCAGAAAAGAATCTCGCCTTGAGGCTTCAAAAGTCCAAGAGCCGCCTTGATCAAAGTCGATTTGCCCGCGCCGTTTGGCCCGATAACGCCCGTCAATGAACCGGATGTAAGGGAAAAACTGATATTCTCCAGAGCCATATCCATCTGCCCCGGATAGCGCAAACTCAAATCACTAACCAAAAGTGGGGAAGGAGAAGACATTTTATAAAACCGGAATCAGGGCCGTAGAAGCCGCCGTCATCGTCCCGCCAAGCCCTTGAACGATGGCCTGCGTATTATGCATCATCATGCCGATATAGGTTCCTTCAATCTGATCCTTAGGCCCCAGAGAATCCGAATACAACGTTTCCCCAAGCTGAACGCGCCCGCCTTCATGACTGACATGTTCCTGCAAAGCCTCGACATTACGCTTCGGGATAGACGTTTCGGTAAAGACGGTCGGAATATCCTGATCGGTAATCATTGTGGCCAGATCCTGAATATGGCGCAGCCCGGCTTCACTTTCCGTCGACAAGCCTTGTATGCCGACAACATTCATCCCGTATGCACGGCCAAAATAACGAAACGCATCATGCGCGGTAATCAAAACCTTGCGTTTATCCTGAATACTGCTGATCGAAGAACGGATATAGGAATCCAGTTCGGCCAGCTTATAGCGGTAATCCTCGCTCTTGGCATCGTAAATCGCGCTATGCCGTGGGTCTTGTTCTTTAAACAATGCCGCGACTTGTTCAACGCCGTGCTGCCACAGCGTAACATCCATCCAGAAATGCGGATCATACGGGCTGTTTTCACCGGCGAGAACATGTCCTTGATCAATTGTCTCGCCAACCGCCAGCGCGGGTTTTTCCTTGGCCATCGTTTGCAAAAGTTCCTGCATTTTGCCCTCTAGATGTAGGCCGCTATAAAGAATGATATCCGCATCCTTGAGCTTGGCAATGTCAGAAGAGGTCGGCTTAAACAGGTGCGGGTCCACCCCAGGCCCCATCAGGCTTTCAATGCGCAGACTCCCTGGATTAAGATTCTCGGCCATATCCGCCAGATGCGACGTGGTGGTCACAACATAAATCTTTTCATGCAGCGCAGGCTCTTCAGCATGCGTCCGCCCGCCGCCGAAGGCCAGAAAGCCAACAGCCAGCATCGCTAAAACAGGCAAAATAAAAAGAAAATAAGGCTTCAACACTTGGCTCCTAAAACTGAAATAAGCAAAGAATTAATCTTTTGCTTATAATATTAGTATATAACACAAAGTGTAGCCAAGGCAACAAATTTGCCGTCTGGGCAAAGAGCCGCCCCTATGCTAGCGTGGGAATGAAATGAATCCTAAAAACAGTAAAAATCTGGCCGATCCGAAAAAACAAGCCGCGTGGTTCGGACGCGTCCGCGAGGCGCATCAGGCCGAAACCGCAGAAGATTACGTGGAATTGATTGCCGATCTGATCGAGGCGCGCGGCGAGGCCCGCGTCGTAGATCTGGCCGAGCGTTTCGGCGTTTCCCATGCCACCGTCAATAAAGTCATTGGCCGCCTGAAAAAAGAAGGCCTCGTCATCAGCCAGCCCTACCGCTCCTTGTTCCTCTCCAAAGACGGAGAAGCTCTGGCGCAAAAATGCAAGCAACGCCACATCATCGTTTTGAACTTCCTCAAAGCCCTCGGCGTATCGGAAAAAACAGCCGAAATGGATGCCGAGGGCGTTGAGCACCACGTCAGCGAGGAAACCCTCAAGGCGTTCCAGAAATTCATCGATAAAAACGCTTAAAGCCGTTGTTACACCCCGAAATAAACCGTGATTGGCATTTGCTTAAACCCCCGCTAATATGAGCCTCATGACACATCCGAATATTCACCCCACAGCTATCATTGAAACCGGAGCGCAAGTCGCAGAGGACGTTATAATCGGCCCATACTGCGTCATTGGCCCCCATGTAAAAATTGCTGCAAAAGTTTGCCTGAAATCGCATGTCGTCGTCGAAGGGCGCACGCATATTGGCGAAGGCACAACCATATATCCCTTTGCCTCCATCGGAGCCGCACCGCAGGACTTAAAATATGCGGGTGAAGACTCGCAGCTGATCATCGGCAAGAATAATACCATCCGCGAACATGTAACCATGAATCCGGGCACAAAAGACGGCGGCATGATCACGCGCGTCGGCGATAACGGGCTGTTTATGATGGCGTGCCACGTCGCCCATGACTGCCAGGTTGGCAACAACGTGATCATGGCCAACAACGCAACACTTGCCGGACACGTAACCGTCGGCGATCATGTGATTATCGGCGGCCTCGCAGCCGTTCATCAGTTTATCCGTATCGGTGATCACGCCATTATAGGCGGTATGTCCGGCGTAGAAAACGATGTTATCCCTTATGGCCGGGTCAAAGGCGAGCGCGCGCATCTGGCGGGTCTAAACCTCATAGGCCTGGAACGCCGTGGTTTCCAAAAAGAAGATATCCGCGCCCTGCAACGTGCCTTTAACCAACTCTTCGGCGAAGAAGGAACGCTGGACCAGCGCATCGAAGGTGTGGCCAACGATTACGCGCAGGACGAAACCATCATGAAAATCATTGAATTTGCCCGCGGAAAAACCAAGTTCCCGTTATGCCAGCCCCAGAAAAAGAGCGCTTAGTGACGCCGCAGATCAAAAAACTCGGCATATTGGCCGGCGGCGGCGCTATGCCGGCGGCTTTAATTGAAGCCTGCGCAAAGCAGGGCATCGAGCCTTTTGTCATTGCCTTTGAAAACCAGACCGATCCGCAAATCCTGAGCGGCATAGACCACGAATGGTCCCGACTGGGCGCTGTCGGTCACGTCCTCAAAGCTCTGCGCGCAAATGGCATACACGATCTTGTGCTGATTGGCTCGATCCGCCGTCCCAGCCTGTCTGAGTTAAAGCCCGACCTCAAAGCCGCGGCTTTTTTTGCTAAGAACGGCCTCAAGGCCATGGGCGATAATGACCTCCTGCAAGCCTTGCGCGAATTTCTGGAAGAAGAGGGGTTTAACATCCACGGCATTCAGAAATTTGCTTCGGAAATTCTCTGCCCCGATGGACCCGTGACAAAACACAAGCCATCAAAAGACGACTGGATTGATATCCGCCGCGGCGTTGAAGTGCTCACCGCCATGGGGCCTTTGGATATAGGACAGGCCGT
>JAGRIU010000065.1 GCA_020443075.1 Alphaproteobacteria bacterium | reverse complement strand
CGAAAATCGTATCGTTATCGTCCCCGCCGTAAATCTCGTCGTTCCATCCCCCGCCGTCGATCTGGTCATTCCCGGCCAATCCATGGATCACATCCGCCCCGTCCAGACCGCTGATAATGTCATCCCCCGATGTCCCGTCCAAAGGCACATCATTTCCGGGCGTTCCGTTGATGATTGTCGGGCCGACATAATTTGGCGTAAATACACCGTTTTCAAAGACGCCATTGGCAAAAATCAAACGCTCCAGATTGATCACCGTATCCGTGCCGTCACTGCCGACATTATCTGTGATAGTGCCCGCGCCGCCGGAAACGTTCACTGTGTAATCGGCGTAGTGACCGGAGTAAACAGCCTCGTCCGTGCCGCCTGCGCCATCAAGAAAATCATCGCCCTGACCGCCGATAATTTCATTGTCCAATCCGTTGCCCAGAATGCTGTCACCGGCCGATCCGCCAATGACGTTTTCGATTTCCGCACCAAACGCCGTGGCCAGATTATCCACTGCATCAATGGTTGAAAACGCCCCTTCGGCAATATCGATATACAGGGCATGACTCAAAGACGAACCGTCATACGTATCAATCCCGCCGCCGTCCCATATCGTTTGACGGGTCCCCAAAAGCAGCGATAAGTCATAAATCGTGTCCCCGGCATTGGTGCTCGCGTTGGCCCCGTAAAGATATTGTAAAGCGGCAATATCGTATATCGAATAGGTCGAAGGATAGGGCAGGTAGCGCGTATAGGACATCACCGTATAATTGGTGTTATCCTCATTTGCGGGCAAATTCGGCGTGTCTGCAAACGGGTGCTTCAGACCCAGAGCATGACCAAGCTCATGCATTATGACATGATACTGGAAATCTCCGGCGCTGGCGGGTGGATTATTGGTATAGGCGATATCAATAAAGATATCCCCGACATAAGACCCTGTCTCATAAGCATATGGATAGTAAGCCCCTCCGGCAATCCCGGGATCAAGATCACTATAGAAAAACGCGACATGCGCACTTTGTGCCGTGGGAACTTCGACAAAGGTCAAATTTGTCAAAGCTTCGGTCTGCCCGATAATCTCGCGAATGGCATTGCGGTGTGCAGTCGGAAACGGCAGAGGCGTCACGCCTGTAGAATAAGACGGCATCACATCGGGAATCGAATAATAGAGCGTCAGCGCATCCCCTAAAACAGCATTATCATCCCAGCGTCGGTTCGCGTCTGCCAGAGCCGAGATATTGGCAATGTTTGCCGTTTGCAGGCTCGCAGAAGGATCAGCCTCAGCAACAGGCTGTAAAATCGGGACGCTAACAGATTCCGAAGGCGTGCCGGTATGATCCTGATCGAACAGGGAAGGGGCTACGTATATTTTATCATGCGTAGCGGGCGTTACAATATGCCGGGAAATGTGATCTTCGGTTTTATTTTTACGGTCGGGCTGCCAGAGGCCGGAAGAAAAGAAAGGATCGTCGTCTTCAATAAAAAATCGGTTTTTCATAGTTTTAAAACTCTCCGTCGCAAGTCTTGAAATTATGACTAAAACAGACTCGCACCCTAACGTGTTTCACGAAAATTCACCAGAAAAAACTCTGTAACCATTGTGAAGTATGCTACGAATAAAGATTATGAAATATGTTTTGACCGCTCTCGTCATTCTGTTGTGTTGGCCGCTATCGGCGCAGGCCCGTCCCGTTTCATATCCGGGAGGCTGGACGTTTATAACGAACAACGACAAAGACTCCAACGCCGCGTTGGTGCATTACACGCTCAATCCAAAACTGGCGCTGGGCGCGCGCCATGAATATCTGCGCGGCTCTCAGACCCATGTAGATGCGTTGCAACTTAACTGGCTGGTCAAGCGCTGGAACGGACCGGATTCACAAGCCAACCTCTACATAAAATCAGGGCTGGGCACGGGCTATAAAGACGGGGATATAGAGCCGGCCGCTTTTACAGGGCTGGCCATTGACTGGGAAGATCGTCGTTATTTTGCATCCTACGAAAACAAATTTTTCAAGGCCGGAAATCTGGCGAGCTTTGCCAAACACAGCGCCCGCGTCGGCATTGCGCCCTATATCGGCCAGCCCGGCGATATCCATACATGGTTGATGCTTCAGGCCGATTATAGCCCGGCGAAACAGGATGATTTTTCGCTCACGCCGCTGGTGCGTTTTTTCAAAGGTTCGAATTTGCTTGAGGCCGGATATAATCTCGATAACAGCCTTTTATTCAACTACACGCACCGCTTTTAAAGGGAGGGAAGTATGAAGAAACTGGTTCTAATGTTTTTACTCGTCATGATGAGCGCCCCGGCATGGGCGGCCAATGTTCCTGCGCACGAGGATATTGTGATTAAGGTCAACGGCATGGTCTGCGATTTCTGCGCCCAGTCGGTCTGGAAGGTGTTCAAAAAATATGACGACGTGGATCAGGTCGAAATCAGCCTCGATGACGGCACCGTTACCGTGCATATGAAACCCGGCCGGACACTCGGCAACGAAGAACTGGATAAAGCCATTACCTACGCCGGATATGAATTGGTCGGCGTCGAAAGACAAGAAGATGCGCAGCATCCGGCGATTATGTCCGATATTTCCGAATAAGAAACAGGCCTGAAAAATCAGGCCCGTTTCTCTAGCCCATATATGATTCTTTTATCCAATCCGCGCCGGCGCGCCCGGACTGAGGGGAGGCGGCGTAAAATCTGCGTCATTACGCGCAAGCAAAGACGTTCCTCCCTTGCAACTCTGTTCAAAAATCGCACACAAAGAAGCAACCTCGACTTTCGGAAGTAAAGGCATGGAAAGCTCGGCTTCTGCGAAAACGCTGCGACGCGAGAGACTGTCCAGCCCTTGGTCAACAACGCCCGTCAATTGAGCAACGTCCGGATCTTGTTGTGCTAATGAATTAAGCGGCATATTGGGACCTCCAGTTTTTAGGGAGCAGAATGCGTTCATGCCCCGGTGCCCAGAAATGAGAAGCTTCTTCCGGGAAAGTCAAACCCATGGCCTCGATCAGCGTATGCGCAATCGAGTTGGGCGTATCGCCGTTTTTGTCTTCCGGACGGTAATTCAAATTCTGCGCATTGATAAATTGCAGGGCCTCCACCGCCATGGTCATCTTGCGCAAATACTCCTTCATAGGTCCGCGGAAAATCTCTGTTTCAATGATTTTGGAAAAATGTCCTTTGGGCAGGCCGCTATCATGCGGCGGCGTCATTACTCCGCGCAGGGCTCGAACCGGACTGTTACGCCGCTTAATTACGAGCCCGCTCATCATCACTTTATTCGCGCCGCTGTGATCGCGAAACACGATGTAGTTATAGGCCGGACCGCCAGGCCCGCTCATTTCCGCTGTGATAAGATAAATTGAGTGCTCGCCGGCAATCGGCTGCGCTGCTCCATCATCCGCAATAACGTGCTGCATGTGCATGAACCCCTCTAATGTGATCATATCACTATGCCGCGTTTGAGTTAAGATTTGGTAAAAGAGGAAGGAGCGCGTTAATCTTTCAGGCGAAGCGGCCCTTTCCGAGGCTTACGGAAGAGATGGTGCTCGATCATATGCATACCCGCATCGGCCAGTGTCTTAAGAATCATAAACAACACCATCGCACTTTGGTCCATCGCATGACCAAATATAATCGTGAGATGCATCGGAATAATCCGCAGGTAGGGATAAAACATCAATGTCCCGATATTCGGCTTTTTGTGCTTGAAATCCTGTCCGAAATTATGCGCCAGCGAGAAAAAATGCGAGACCATGAATCCCATCACGCACAGCATTAACAAAAACAAATCCTGCTCGGCAATTGTATTGAGAGGCAGTTCCTGCCACAAAAACACCGCATAAACAAAATGAAACATCCCGTAATGAATAAGAAAAAACACACCGACTTCCCGCTTGGTTTGCGGCGTGGCCTCCACAGGCTGATCGTTCATTTGAAAATTTTCGGTGCTGAATTCTTTCAGGTTAAAAATCCGCAAGGCATTGGCCAGACCGATGATAATGCTCTGTCCCCAGTAAACCCACATAATCTCGCCCATGTCCCAGCCCTGAACCAGCGCCAAAACGATAGACAGGGCGTTACCCAACACAACGCCCCAGAGGGAAAGATCAAAAATACGATTGTTTAAACTCATCAAACAAAAATACTTTCTGTTCCCCGAAAAAACACGGGAAGAGAAATGCGGCGAACATTGTGGTTTTCGAGAACCGAAACGGAACATACGCTAAGGTATTTGAGTACCGGAAGCGCAGAAAACCACAATTTGCAGCCCATTTATTAAACTGTGTTATAAAACACCGAGCATATCGGCGACCAGCGGATGCCGCACAATGTCCGTCTCATCCAGATAGCACACAGCGACGTTTTTCAGAGCCTCCAGACGCCGCGCGATATCGGCCAGACCCGACATCCCGTCCAGCAAGTCCGATTGCTCCGGATCGCCCGTCACCACCATCGTGGAATGCCACCCCAGCCGCGACAAGATCATCTTGAGCTGCCCATAGGTGCAGTTTTGCGCCTCGTCAATCACAATAAAGGAATTATTCAGCGTCCGCCCGCGCATAAAGCCGATCGGTGCGATTTCGATTGTGCCGTCTTCGATGTACTGGCGCACTTTCTTACCGCCCATTCTATCGCCGAGACAATCATAAAGCGGCCGCAGATAAGGCGCCATTTTTTCCTGCAAATCGCCGGGCAAATAGCCTAAAGACTCTCCGGCTTCCATTGCGGGGCGCGAGAGAATAATCCGCTCAATCTGTCCCTTTTCAAGCGCTTCGGCGGCTTTGGCAATGGCCAGATAGGTCTTGCCGGTCCCCGCAGGCCCGATCGCCATCGTCAAAGAATACTCGTCAATCGCCTTCATCAACTCCGCCTGACCTTCAGAGCGCGGCTTGATATTCTTCACATAGCGCTGGTCCCGCCGTCCGTTTATTTCCTCATCCAGCGGATGCCAATCGGATGTATGATGTTGGTCGAAGCTGGGATGGACAATGTTGTTGTCTTTTTGGAAACTACGGGCTTTGCGGGATTTTTTGGACATAGAGCTGTCTCCTTCCTGTTGAGGATGGTGGATGAAAAAACGTAAGAGAAAAAATGTAGGGAGAAGTGAAAACGAGGCCCCCGGCTTTTGAAAATTCGCCGAAATGAAAGGCTCTGATGGTCTGTTTCGATTGAATCAAGGAGAGTTCCTTATAGTGACCAGTTACCGATGATTCTATCAAAAATAAGACCGTCCGGCCATGTATTTCTATAAATGTCTTTAAACTGTCCATAAAAAACGCTGGTCTTTGCGTTATCTTGCTTCTAAAGTGGCAGGCCGAAAAAGGATATACCGTGATGACGCTCACATTCGAAAAAATCAAAGACGCCTACGAAACGATTAAAGGCTCGACGATTCGCACGCCCACGGTCAAGGCGGCGCGCCTGTCATTGCATCTGGGTATTGATTTGTATCTCAAGCTTGAGAATCTCCAGCACACCAACGCGTTTAAAGCCCGCGGCGCGCTCAATAAATTGCTTACTCTCAATGAAGAACAGCGCAAAAACGGCGTCATTGCGTGTTCAGCCGGAAACCACGCGCAAGGCGTAGCGTATCATGCGACGCGTCTGGGCATCCCTTCCACGATCGTCATGCCGGAAAATACGCCCTTCAACAAAATCCAGCGCACAGAAGATTTCGGCGCGCAGGTCGTCCTGCACGGACAGACATTCGATGAATCCGTGCAATTCACCATGGATATGGCCAAAGAGAAAAATCTGACCTTTATTCACCCCTTTGATGACGAAGCCGTGGCTGCAGGGCAGGGGACGCTGGCCCTTGAAATGCTTGAACAAGTGCCGGATCTCGATGTCGTGGTCGTGCCTATCGGCGGCGGCGGTCTGATCGCTGGCGTGGCTACAGCCCTTAAAGGCGTTAAGCCGGATATAGAAGTCATCGGCGCGCAGGCCGAAATGTTCGATGCGGTTCTGGCCAACCGTGAAAAACGCGCAGGGCCCGTGGGTGGCGCAACACTGGCCGAAGGCATCGCGGTCAAGGAACCCTCCAAAGCCAATATGAAGATCATCGAAAAACTGGTCGATCATATATATTCCGCCACCGAAGCCGAAATCGAAGATGCGGTTTTCGATCTGCTTTCCAATGAGAAAATCGTCGCCGAAGGCGCACCGGGAACAGGCCTTGCGGTGATTAAAAAACACCTCAAGGAACTGAAAGGCAAAAAGGTCTGCCTCGTCGTGTGCGGCGGCAATATTGATTCGCGCCTGCTCTCCACACTGATTTTGCGCGGCCTTGTGCGCGACGGGCGCATTACACGTCTGACATTCGAAATCGACGACACACCGGGCCAGCTCTCCGATATCTCCCGCATTATCGGCGAAAGCGGTGCCAACGTCATCGAGGTCATCCACCAGCGCATGATGCAAAGTGTGTCCTTAAAGCGCGCCGAGCTCGAAGTCGTCATCGAAGCGCGCGACAAACACCATGTGCGCCAGATCGTCAAAACCCTGCGCGACGCCGGTTTCAAAGTCAAAACCGACAGCGAAGTTTGACGCGCTATAGCGCCCAGCCCACAAACAACCTGATCACAAAACCGACCAGCGCCCCGCTAAACGCCGTTGCCGCGTAGGCAATCGCAAATTCCGGGCGATATGAATTATCGGGTTCATTCTGCATGCTTAAGCCCTCTCTCTTATCTTCCAAACGTAGAAAACAAAAGCAAATGAGTCAATGAAACATTGACTTTTATAAATTGAACAAACCATGAGTCTTTGCCTCAATAGATTCATGAGCAAGTCAAAAAAGTCAGAACAAGTTGTGGTGATTTTAACCCCCGAGGAACTCAGGGCCGTTGAAGATTATCGCTTTGGAGAACGAATCGCCAGCCGCAGCGAAGCTTTGCGGCGCCTCATCCGGGCAGGCCTAAAAACGCTTAAAAACAAATAATTCAAAAAAAAACGACGGAAGCTTTCTATTTCTCGACAATCGTCGCGCCGTGTAAGGCCAGATCCAACCCGTCATATTCCTGACGCGGTTGAACGCGCAGGCCCATCGTAAAGCGCAAGACCACCAGCAACAACGTTGTCACCACAGCGCTGTAGAGCGCGACAACGATAATGGAAAGAATTTGCGCCCAGAGCTGGGTTTCACTGCCATACAGCGCGCCGGCCGCGCCGCCGATCTCCGGATTAGCGAACACGCCGACCAAAACAGCCCCGACCATGCCACCCACACCGTGCAGGCCGAACACATCCAGAGAATCGTCATATTTGAACCATTCTTTCAAGTAAGTCACCGCCGCATAGCAGATCACGCCGCTGGCCAGACCGATGACCAAAGAGCCCGTGAAATCGACAAACCCTGCCGCTGGCGTGATCGCCACTAATCCGGCCACAACGCCGGAAATCGCGCCCTGCACGCTGGCTTTGCCGCCGCGGTGCAGCATCTCGACAAGGATCCAGGTCACGGCCGCTGTTCCGGCTGCCGCATTGGTGACCAACATCGCATAGCCTGCGCCCGCGCCTGCCGACAGCGCCGATCCGGCGTTAAAACCAAACCAGCCGACCCAAAGCAATCCCGCGCCCATCACGCTCATTACGAGGTTGGTCGAATCAGATAAACCCTTGGTCGGGTTTAAGCTGCGCCCCATCACAAGAGCCGCTACAAGCCCGGCCACCCCGGAATTGATATGCACAACGGTTCCGCCGGCAAAATCCAACGCATCACCCATGCCCAGAAAACCGTTATAGCCTTCCAGATCCACGCCGCCGACGAAACCGCCCGGTCCCCAGACCCAGTGCGCAACAGGCGCGTAAACCAGCAAAACCCAAAGCGGCGTAAACACCAAAAGCGTCGTAAATTTGAGCCTGTCCGCCACCGCGCCGACCAGCAGAGCAACGGTAATAATCGCAAATGTCATCTGGAAGATAATAAACACGGTTTCGGGAATCGTACCGACCGCTGAATCCGGCGTCACGCCCGATAACATGAATTTATCAAACCCGCCGACAAACAGAGAATTTTCAGTAAAGGCCAGAGAATATCCGGCAATCGGCCAGATCACACTAACAATCGCACACACGGCCAAACTCTGCATCAAAGTCGCCAGCACGTTATCCTTTTTGACCAGCCCGCCGTAAAACAACGCCAGACCCGGCACCGTCATCATCAAAACCAGAAGCGCAGAAACCAGCATCCAGGCCGTATCCCCGGAATCAAAACCGCTGGCCGTCTCCTGCGCAAAGGCGCTCAGGCTCATAAAAGGCAAAAAAATCAGGGAGAAACAGACATTTTTAAATAATCTTGTCATGGCGTGCTTTCCAAAAGTTTTAAGAGGTCACTTTATAAAAGCCATATATACAAGCCGCGTCAAGACCTTAACGAACAAAGAACATCATTTTCACAAAACAAAAAAGCCGCCGAAAGCAGAAAATTCGGCGACTTCTTTAACGTCCGGTTTTGAGGTACCGGCCTTTTTACACAGTAAAACTTAAAGCGGATTTAGGCGGCTTCACCTTTTGCTTCTTCTGTATCTTTGGCGATTTTCTGCGCCTCGGATCCCTGGGCATACTTGCCGGCAAACACATCCTGTGAGAAGACGTCTTCCCATGTACCTTGCGTAGCGGCTTTGGCATATTCGGTTGCCCGGTTTTCGAAGAAATTTGTATGCTCCGCCCCATTGAGCATCTCATCCATCCACGGCAGCGGGTTCTTATCCAGATGCGCGTTGATCGGCTCCAGATCAAGCTGTTGCAGACGGCGATCGGAAATCCAGCGGATATAGTTTTTCACCTCTTCAGGCTCCAACCCTTCAACGCCGCCCATTTCAAACGCCAAATCAACGAAGTTATCTTCGATCTCAATCACTTTTCGACAGGCATCGGTAATCTCTTGCTTCAGAGCATCGTCCCAAATATCCGGGTTCTCCTGAATAAAGGTTTTAAACAGCCGGATCATCGACAGACAGTGCAGCGTTTCATCGCGCACCGACCAGGTCACAATTTGTCCCATGCCTTTCATTTTGTTAAAGCGCGGAAAGTTCATCAAAATCGCGAAACTGGCAAAGAGCTGCACGCCTTCGGTAAAGCCGGAGAACAGCGCCATCGTCTTGGCGATATCCCGCCGCGAACTCATGGACGCGGTTTGCATGTAATCATATTTGTCCTTCATCGCCTTGTATTTCAGGAATGCTTGGTATTCGACCTCCGGCATGCCCAGCGTATCGAGCAAGTGAGAATAGGCGGCGATATGAATGGTTTCGATATTCGAAAACGCCGAAAGCATCATCTGCACTTCGACGGGACCGAAAACCTGAGCGTAGTGCTTCATATAACAGTTATTCACTTCCACATCGGCTTGGGTAAAAAAGCGGAAAATCTGCGTCATTAGGTTCTTTTCCGCCGGAGTGAGCTTTTGTTTCCAGTCGCGCACATCCTCGGCCATCGGCACTTCCTCGGGAAGCCAGTGCACGCGCTGCTGCGTCAGCCAGGCCTCATAACAC
The DNA here is from genome assembly GCA_020443075.1 of Alphaproteobacteria bacterium. Lineage (GTDB taxonomy): Bacteria > Pseudomonadota > Alphaproteobacteria > Micavibrionales > Micavibrionaceae > TMED27. The sequence goes on along the minus strand of JAGRIU010000065.1, from coordinate 5,273 downwards.
CACGGATACAGGAAAGGCTTATAAACATGGCGCTCTTGCAAAAGCGGGGAATTGGAATGTGTAACGTCATCAAGTATGGCTTCGGCGCTCATAAACAGGGTACTCCTTAAAGTCTGATCTCGTGATTTAAAACAACCATACGCGGCTCAGCCACAGATTCCCACGTTTCCTTTTAAAAACGCTGTGAATAGCGGGGATAAAATGAGAATCTTTCGCAAGAGACGCGAACAAACCACATATAGCATCATAAAAAGTATAAGTACACTATATATTGTGTTTTAAGGGCAATTTTTCGGAGAGTAAAATCACTCGAAAAGAGACAGATATTCGCCGTAGCCTTCTTTTTCCAGATCGTCCTTGTGAATAAACCGCAAAGACGCCGAATTGATGCAGTAACGAAAGCCGCCCTTGTCCTTCGGTCCGTCGTCAAACACATGCCCCAGATGCGATCCGGCTTTCGAGGATTTGACCTCCGTGCGCTTCATAAACAAAGAATAATCATCGTGCTCGCTCACCTGTTGCTTATCGATCGGTTTGCTAAAGCTCGGCCAGCCCGTCCCCGAATCGAATTTATCCGTCGAGGAAAACAGCGGCTCGCCCGAGACCACATCAACATAGATGCCCGGCTCGTGATTATCCCAATACTCGTTTTCGAACGGCTTTTCCGTCCCGCCATGCTGGGTCACGTATTCCTGCATTTCGGTGAGGTTTTTCTTTGTCTCTTCCATTTTTGTTTGCTCCTGTGCCCACGCGCTCGGGCCCGTAATTAAAAGAGCCGCCGCGCTAAATGCTAAAATCTTGTTCATGGCTTCAATCCTTTGGATCAAGAGTGTTTTGATATCAACCTATTCGCCCTCTAATGAAAAACGTTACAAAAAAACCCGCCATTATCGGCGGGTTTTTAAATAGGCGCGAATGCCGCTTGAATGACTGTGGCCAAATTGCATTTGCCTTGGCGGAGCGACCCTTTTCACAGCAGTAACCAGCTGACACTCTAAACTTTCCACTTGTTTGTCTTACAATTAGCGACCAACAAAGTACCTTCAAATGCTGTTCCACTTTCAGGTCGCTTCCAACTTTTGCTTATCCCGTTAGGGGTCAAAAATTGGTGAAGCGCTTCACATCTTGCCTACAATTTTTCCTCTTTTAGTTACCTTCCACAGGGAAACAGCCTGTGCATTCATTGAGGATTACCAAAAATTTGGCCATAATAGCCTCCTTTCTGTAAACTTTACTGACACGCCAGACATTCTTCGTACTGGCTTTGCTCCGGCAGTTCCGGTTCGCGGTTGCTGGCCGGTTCGGCGGCGTTGGCCCGCTTCCACGACGCATCGCTCTCCGCGCGCTGGATGGATTTGGAGCGGCAGTAATACAAGCTCTTCACGCCCTTCTTCCAGGCTTCCCAGTGCACCTGATGCAACATCGACTTATGCACGTTGGCCGGCAAGAACACATTCACCGATTGCGCCTGACACACATAAGGCGTGCGGTCGGCGGCATGCTCGACAATCCAGCGCTGATCGATTTCAAACGCGGTCTTGAACACATCTTTTTCTTCCTGAGAGAGGAAATCCAGATGCTGCACAGAACCTTCATTGGTAAAGATCGAAGACCAGATTTCATCGGTATTTTGACCCTTTTCATCCAGCAATGTCGCCAGATATTTATTCTTCACAGGGAAAGAGCCCGAAAGCGTCTTGTGCGTATAGGCATTGGCCGCAATCGGCTCGATGCCCGGTGATGCGCCGCCGCAAATAATCGAGATCGAGGCTGTGGGTGCAATCGCCATTTTGTTGGAAAAACGCTCCATCACGCCGTAATCAGCCGCATCCGGGCAAGCCCCGCGCTCTTCGGCCAGCACGCGCGAAGCCTCATCGGCCTGACGCTTGATGTGTTGGAACATCCGGCGGTTCCAGACCTTGGCCATCACCCCTTCCATCGGGATCATCTTGCTTTGCAGGAAGGAATGGAAACCCATCACGCCCAGACCCACAGAGCGCTCGCGCATCGCCGCATATTTCGCGCGCTTCATGGAATCCGGTGCCTTGGCGATAAAATCGGAGAGCACGTTATCTAGGAAACGCATAATATCTTCGATGAAATTCGGGTGATCTTGCCACTCATCAAACTTCTCCAGATTGAGCGAACTCAAACAGCATACTGCTGTACGGTCGTTGCCCAGATGGTCCGTTCCGGTCGGCAGAGTGATTTCCGAACACAAATTCGACATCTTCACATTCAGACCCGCCATTTTGTGGTGCGCCGGAATCTGGTCATTCACGTGATCGATATAAACGATATACGGCTCGCCGGTTTCAACGCGCGCCGTGAGCAAACGAATCCAAAGATCGCGCGCTTTCACCTTATCAATCACCGCATTGTCTTTCGGCGATTTCAGTGCGTACTCCTCATCGTTCTCGACGGCTTTCATGAATTTGTTGTCTACCAAAACGCCGTGGTGCAGGTTCAGTGCTTTACGGTTCGGATCACCTCCGGTCGGGCGGCGAATCTCGATAAATTCTTCGATTTCCGGGTGCCATATGGGAAGGTAAATCGCCGCCGAACCACGGCGCAAAGAACCTTGGGAAATCGCCAGAGTCAGAGAATCCATCACGCGGATGAACGGCACAATCCCCGATGTTTTACCGTTACGCCCGACTTTCTCGCCGATAGAGCGCACATTGCCCCAGTAAGAACCGATCCCGCCGCCCAGCGAAGCCAGCCAGACATTCTCGTTCCACAAAGACACGATATCTTCCAGAGAGTCTTGGGTTTCGTTGAGGAAGCATGAAATCGGCAGACCGCGATTCGTCCCGCCATTGGAGAGAACCGGCGTCGAAGGCATAAACCAGAGCTTGGAGATATAATCGTACAAACGCTGCGCATGATCGCTGTCATCGCCGTAATACATAGCTACACGGGCGAACAGATCCTGATACTGCTCCTCAGGCATGAGATACCTGTCTGTCAGCGTTGCTTTACCAAATGTTGTCAGATTTTCATCGCGGGAACGATCAATGCGGACACGATTCCCCCGCTCCATTTGCGCAACGTCAAACATGAGCCTTACTCCTATTATATTTTCTATTATCCCCAAAAGGACGGATTTTATGAGATGCGGACGTGTTTGAGAGACACAATCCATAGCGTTTATTAATAAGTAAGCTACTACATATCGTGGCCGCACTCAACATGAATATAATCCTATTTCGGGTAACGTAAAAAATATTATCTTTTAATTTCAATTAATTAACAGACATATCCAGTGCCTTATCCCCGATAAAAAAACTGTAAAAAGGTTCTTTTTGCAATAATATTTCAACCTTAGGTATCTATATATAGCGCTTAAGAGTACGGCTAAATACTATATATAGGTGTCTAACGCAAAAATCCGACGGGACTTCTTTCAGGCATTTTGTCGGAACTACCCCCATGATATAGTGGTAAAAACGATCCTAACCACCTATCTTCACGGACTCCTCGCTTATGAATCCATTACAAAAGAGTTCTGCAGCCAAACGCCAGACCAAAATTCTTGCCACGCTCGGCCCTGCGAGCTCTACAAAAGAGCAGATTACCGCGCTGGTCGAGGCTGGCGCTAATGTTTTTCGCCTGAATTTCAGCCACGGCAGCCATGAGAATCACCGCGCCAGCGTGGACATGATTCGCGCCATCGAATCGGAAACCGGCCAGCCGCTCGGGATTGTCGCCGATATGCAGGGTCCGAAACTGCGCATCGGAGAATTTAAAGACGGTGCGGTTAAACTTGAAATCGGCCAGAGTTTCCGTTTCGATCTTGATGAAACACCGGGCGATGAAACGCGGGTCAGCCTGCCGCACCCCGAAATTCTGCAGATTTTGGATAAAGATCGTCTGATTTTCCTTGATGACGGCAATGTGCGCGTGCGCATCACCGAAAAAGGCAAAGGCTTCGTTCAGGCCGTGATTGAAGCCGGAAGCGCTCTATCGAATCGCAAGGGCTTTAATATCCCCGATGTCGTTATCCCCGTGCCGGCCTTGACCACAAAGGATAAGAAAGATTTAACCGCCGCGCTGGATATGGGTGTGGACTGGATCGCCCAGAGCTTCGTGCAAACGCCTGAAGATGTGCGCGAAGCCAAAGATTTGATCGACGGGCGGGCAGGCCTGTTGATCAAGCTGGAAAAGCCCGCAGCTTTGCAGCAGTTCGATGAAATTCTAAAGCATGCAGATGCTGTGATGATCGCCCGCGGAGATTTGGGCGTGGAAATCCCGCCCGAAGATGTGCCATCTGTGCAAAAACGCATCATTCGCCAGACCCGCGCCGCCGGAAAGCCGGTCATCGTCGCCACGCAAATGCTCGAATCGATGGTTAAGAACGCACGCCCCACCCGCGCCGAAGCCTCCGACGTGGCCACGGCTGTCTATGACGGTACCGATGCAGTCATGCTTTCGGCCGAAACCGCTGTCGGCGCGTATCCGGTCAAGGCCGTAGAAATGATGGACAGAATTTGCCGGCGCACCGAAAGCGACGAAGCCTATTATCAGCGTATGGAAGAATTGCGCCCGGATATCGTCGAAGACCCTTCCGATGCGATCACCACAGCCGCTTTTTACGTCGCCCAGGACATCGAAGCCGCTTGCATCGTCACCTATACCATGTCCGGCTCCACGGCCCTGCGTATGGCCCTGCAGAGACCGGAAGTGCCGATTTTGTGTCTGACGCCGCGCCTCGAAGTTGCCCGCCGCCTGAGCCTCTCCTACGGCGTCAATGCAGTGTATGATCCCGAAAGTAACGCCGACTTCACAGGCCCGGCGCGCCATGCCGCCAAAATCGTCCGTGAAAAAGGCTTCGCCCAAACCGGACAGCATTTCGTGATGACCGCAGGCATGCCTTTTGCCGTGTCCGGTTCGACAAACATCTTGAGAATCGCCAAAGTCGAAGAGAAATAGAATTCAGGGCACGGATACCCGCTGCACAGACTCCCGCACACTGCACATTAAGTACGTGGAGATACTGTCGTACCAGAGCTTTTAAGCGCGCTTTTTCTCCGCCTCATCTTCGCTGGCCAAGGATACAAGACGTGGGGCTTCCGTAATGGGTTTGAAGCGCGGCAGATCGCTCTCGGCCATACCCGCTTGCGCACTTTGCAAGTCTTTGAATTTTCGAGCCGCCGGAAGAACTTGGCGCTCCATCGAACCCACCGCCGCATCATAGCCGCTCATAGCGTTTTGCAGGTTTTTACCGATTTTCTCCAGATGATCGGTAAATTTGAGAAAGCGTTTATAAAGAT
>JAGRIU010000064.1 GCA_020443075.1 Alphaproteobacteria bacterium | reverse complement strand
TTGCCCTTCTTCACGATCAATCTGTGCCATAAGCGATCTGATTTGATCACGAACCTCGTTGCGCTTTTCATAGATTTCAGCAATCTGACGGTCCAATTCCTCGATCTGCCGGCGAATTTGCTCCAGCATATTAAGCAACATAACCAGACGGGTTGTCTCGCTCGCCTTTTTCGCATGGGCATCACGGAAGTTAGCAGAACGCTGCTCGCCCAAGACGCGGGCAAAATTATTGGTGGTGGTCTCAACCAGACCCGAGCCCACAAGATCAGCGTATTGATGATTTTTAAAAGTCTCAAGGCGGCCTCTGAACAACGCCTCGTCGCTCAGCCCCAATCCGTCAGAAGCCGTAAAAGCGCTGAAATTCTGCGGCGTATCTGGATACAGCGTCCCGCAGACTCTTTGAAAGCTCCCTTCCATGTCCGGAAAAACAGCACTCGCCTGAGGTTTTTGCTCCGCACGCTCAGTAAGAGCGACCAACTGATAAAGCGAACCGCCTAAAAAAGCGTTTCCGCCCGTAAAACCGGCGTCCGAAGGCCCTTGATGATTGTTACTCTCTACTCTAGCTCCCGTTACCATAACGATTCCCTGTTTTTTGTTATATATAAAAGACTTACGAAGCCCTTTACCGTTATCGGCTTATATATATTATGGTAAAAATTATAAAGGAACCGTTAATTATGGAAACAATTTTATCTAAATAAACACTAGATAAAACCCTATAACCTCCTGACCAGATACCCTGCTTCTTTTCCGCATTCAAGCAAAACGCCGCCTCTTGCGAAAATGCCTGTAAACACCCCTCGCAAACCGGCTATTTTCGCCGCTTAAACACTAAAAATGAAAAGAATACCTATTCAAAAAACTATAAGGAAACACACCCTCCAAAATTAAAAAATTCCTCCAAGGCTTATGAATATCCTCCCCAAAAGTTAAAAAAACGCTAACAATTCTGAAAAATGTAATTTTTTTCATGAACCGCGCAGACGCCCGCCCAAAAACAGTGTATAAGCACGCCATGTCCTTGCGCTCCATGTCCATAAGCAGCCTGATCCTCAGCGCATCCAGCCTTTACCGTGTGCTGGCGCAATTCTTCATCCTGCCCGTTCTCGCGCGATACCTCTCCCCCGAAGATTACGGCCTCATCGCGCTGGCAATGCCCTTCGTCCTGATCTCCGAGATTTTCGCCCGCTCCGGCATCGGCGAAGCCCTGCTGCGGGAAAAAACGCGCGATGAAACCACATGGTCCGCCGCCTTCTGGTACATCCTGAGCCTCGGCAGCGCCTTTTGTCTCGGCATCATCCTGATCGCCCCGTTCATGGCCCGCCTGTTTGACACACCGGGCCTCACCCCCATCCTGATGGGAATCGCGCCCTACGTGTTGATCCAGACCATCTCAATCATCCCGCTGACATACATGCGCCACGACCATAAATTCGCCGCCGTCGCCAAAATCCAGACTTTTTCGGTCACGCTGGGGCTGATCTGCGCCCTGTTTCTAGCCACCAGCGGCGCCGGCGCATGGACACTGGTTATCCAACAACTCGTCCTGAACGGCGCCACAGCCACCATCGCTTTCTGGCGCAGCGGCTTCCGCCCGCGCTTTATATACGACATCTCCCGCATCAAAAACTTCCTGAGCTTCGGACGTAGAGTCGCCGCCTATAATCTTGTCGATTTCCTGCGCGATGCCTCACGGGCCTTTATCATCGGCAAAATCCTGAGCACCGCCCTGCTCGGCTACTACAGCCTTGCCTACCTGTTCTTCAATCTGCCCTACCGCATCTTCAACATGGCCTTCAGCGACGTGATCTTCGTCAATCTCTCGAAACACCGTGAGAACAAAGCCCTGCACCTGAATATATTTTTTCTGGTCACGCGCGCGCTCTCCAGCATCCTGTTTCCGGTCATCGGCCTGATGGCCGCGGCCCACACGCCTGTTTTTGCATTTTTACTCTCGGAAAAATGGGCCCCGTCAGGCCAACTCTTCATGATCGCCGCCCCCGTCATGGCGCTGCATACCGTTTTAAATATCCGCACGCCGTTAATGCTCACCTACGGACGCGCCGACATCAACCTGCGCTGCAATCTCGAACTGATTACGCTGGAAACCATAGCGCTCCTCATCGGCACGCTGTTCTGGGGCTTACAAGGCGCCGTCGCCGGCCTTGCCACAGCCATTTTATTCTACCAACCCCGTAATATCTTCATTCTGAAACAATACGCCCATATTCCACTGACCGAACTCCTCAAAACCCTGCTAATCCCCGCCGCCGCCGCGCTCATCGGCGTTGCGATATATACAAAACTGCAAAACAGCATAAGCGGTGAACTCACTTTGATCACCATAGCCGCCGGACTTGCCCTCGCCGCCACACTCGCGGCACTCGCCATCCAATACAAACCGTTAAAAGAAAACATCCGCCGAGCAAGCACAACGCTCAGCGCCCCTTAACGCTGCCCAGAAAAAGGATAGCGCACCGCCTTATATTTCTCAGAAGGCGTATAACGCACCCATTCCACCTCGGCCGTCACAGGCCCTTGATATTGAAACGGCCCCATCCACGCATCCAGCCTGCGCGTATTGGCCCATAAACTGAAATACAGTTTCCCCGCATGCTTGGGGACATCCGCCCCGTCCGGCGTTTCAAAAACCAGCTTCCCATCGACAAACCATTTAATTTTATCTGGAGACCATTCAAACGCATAATCGTGAAAAGCTTCGGACGCATCAAACCCCAAATCTATCTTCCATGGCCCCATATTGCGGCCCTTACGATGATAATTAACCTCGACCTGCATCGGATCTTTGCCCAAAAACTCGAAATCGATCTCGTCATGATCCGGCACCCCGAAAGGCGGCCCCGTGTATGTAAAAAATGCCGTATTCAGCCCCGAACCGGATGCCGTGCGCATCCGCGCTTCATAAAATCCATAATCGGCAATCAAACGCCGGGACTTGAGCTCCGCGCACCCCACAGGCTTTTTTCCGCGCGGTTTTTCCCGCAAATGCAGATAAACATGCCCGTCTTTGGCCTCGACATTCTCCCGCCGCCACTCGCAGGATTGCTTATCAAGCTCACCGCCATGCGACATCGCCCACATCCCCAGATCAAAATGCGGATACTGGGCAAAAAAAGGAATATCGCCCGCCTTAGCCTCAAAACCGGCAAACGAAAAGACAACAACCAGACACAACAAAAACTGCCGTAAAAACCGCACGCATAAACCTCCGCTCTACCATTCAAGAATAAAGCGACTACACATGAAAACAAGATTAAAAATGGAATGTGATATTTCTGAAAGAAATGGTGCCCCCAGCGAAACTCGAACTCGCACTCCCGAAGGAACCGGATTTTGAATCCGGCACGTTTAGGGTTGACGTGCTGAAATGCTTCAAAATTTTATTTTTCTTATAAAGTGCGAATTTCAGTTCAGTCTTCGGATTCCGACTTTCCGGGTGTTATTTATAAAGCTTGCCGTTTAGTCGTTTCTTTACGCCGTTCGAATTCTTTCAAGAAAGTCGTTTACGGCTTCGCTCAACACATTGGCTTGTCTGGAGAGTTCTCCGGCCGAATCCAGAACCATGCTTGCGGACTGACCCGTTTCCGATGCAGCCGCCGTCACTTCTGAGATATTGCGCGTGACCTGATTTGTGCCTTGAGAAGCTTGCTGAACGTTGCGAGAGATCTCACCGGTCGCAGCACCCTGCTCTTCCACAGCCGTTGCTACAGAACTGGAAATTTCATCAATACGGTTGATAACTTCAAGGATTTCCTGGATCGCCGTATCGGACTCTTTTGTCGCGTTTTGAATGTCCTCAACCTGTTTTGATATTTCTTCCGTGGCCTTAGCCGTTTCATTAGCCAAAGATTTTACTTCACTGGCCACGACAGCAAATCCTTTCCCGGCCTCACCGGCGCGAGCAGCTTCAATTGTGGCGTTCAGGGCCAAAAGATTCGTTTGTTCGGCAATATCGGAGATCAGCGTAATGACTTCACCGATGCGGTCAGCGGCATGAACCAGCCCCTGCACACGCTGTGAAGTTGCGAAGGCTTTCTCTTTTGCCTCACTTGCGACTTGCGTGGATGCCGATACCTGGGAGCCTATTTCCTGAATCGATGCTGAAAGCTCTTCTGCAGCGCTTGCAACGGTGCTTACATTGCCTGAGGCATCCTGTGCAGCGCGATCGACCGCCTGAGCTTTGTCGTTGGTTTGGTCGGCATTACCGGCCATGGACTGCGCTGTGGCCTCCATTTCCGCTGCAGCTGAGGATACTGTGCTGATCACACCGCCGATTTCTTTCTCGAAAGAGTCGGCAAAGTCCTGCATAGCCTGACGTTTTTCTTTTTCCGCGACTTGTTCACGGTGTTTTTGTTCCTCGCGCAGGCGTTCGGTCTCAAGCGCGTTTTCTTTGAAAACCTGAAGCGCAGAGGCCATTTGCCCGACTTCATCCTTATTTTGCGCATATGGAATCTCTGTTTCGAGGTTACCTTGAGCCAAATCTTGCATTGTTTCAGTAAATCTATGCAAAGGCTTTACGATTTTGGAACGAGATGTTGTCCACCCTAAAAACGCAATGATAAAGGCCATGAGAGAAGCCCCGGACACCAGGGCAAAGATGAGCCTTTCTTTTTCTTCCACTATGTGATTGATGTGCTCGAATTCTTCTTCGATTACAGATGAAAACTCTTCCATCGCACCTTCAAGATATTCAAAATCCTTTTCAAAGGCATGATAACCGGCGGATGCCTGCTGAGGATATGAAAAGACTAATTTTGTCAGCTTGTCCGCACTTGCCGTGTAGCGATTTAGTGGCTCTTTAAGACTTTCAAGTTTTGCATTCACAGCATCAGAAACATTCATCTCCTCAACTTCGGCGATCAGGCGGTTGAAGTTTTCGACGTGCTCCTGCGTGCTTTCAATCGCCCCTTTTCTACCTTCAAAATCTTGCTCACTTGCAAGCTTGATAGCGAAAAGCACATCGGCTCTCAGTCCGTCATGCATCATATCGGCTTCCACCTGGTTGCGCAGGGCTGATGAAATTCTTTTGCTCTCTTTGTAAATATGATCGAGTGAGTAAAGTTCAAAGATGGCGATCCCTGCCATAACGATTACAACACACACAAAAGCGAGGTTCGTAATTAAAATGCGCGTATTAATTTTCATGGCATCCCTCCTGGATGTACAGATACGTTATTCTAAAATTCATATGTATAAGAAACCAACGCCCCCATCATCTGGGTATCGACATTACTCTCTTCGCTGCCGCGGTAACCGACATCAACAGAGAGCCCGTTATCAAACATATAACCGGCCGAAACCTGATACAGGTGATCGTTAACATCCGATCCCCCGAAAACATCGGTTTGTCGGTTTGTATAAGACGCAGAAAAATTCCAGTGATCATTAACAGTTAAACTCAAAGAGGTTGTTAAGTAGTTAACATCATCGCTTCCACCAGCTGAATTTCGGATCCCCGCCCATTCACCAAGGACGCTGGCCTCAACGTTGTCTGACAGCGGAAACGTGTAATTTGCGCCCACGGCATAGCCGGTTTCGTTATCAAGGCCTACATCAGCATCCCCTTCGGACTGGTTATAGTATCCGGCATTTGCATTCAAACCCTCGATGCCGGCAAGCTCTTCGCTATCAAGCGTCACGGAAAAAGATGAAAGATCTTCCGTGTTGCTGACCCCGCCGTCGCTTTCATGCGTGCGCCCCCGTTTCGTGATTGTGGCTTCGGACAGAATGCTTGTATCCGCAAAAAAGGCGTTTCCCGTCAGCGTATATTCCCCGGCCTGTTCGCTACCAAACATATAACTTCCACCAAACCCGATGCGCTCGGTCAACTCATAGTCTTCAGCAAAATCGGCGCCATATATGCCGGGCGCCAGATCCCACGCCATGCCAAATGTCGGGTTATATTTCCCTGCAAAAAGCCCGAAATTGTCTCCCGTATATGTGAACTTCAACTCCTGAACATAGAGCCCCTCATTTTCAAATTCCGTGTCATCCCCAGTATCAGGATCCTGGACAGGCTCAAGAACAAACCCCGCTTCCAAGGCCAAACGGTCATTAAATGAAAGAATTAAATAGGGTTCGATAGTCGTAAAAAGCGTATTGACCTCAGCATCAGGATCATCGGAATGATGAGCCCAATCATTTTGAACCTCAACCAAAACCAACCCGTTGAGCCGGGGGGAAAATTCGCCGGCAAAAGCAGGAAGCGGTAAAAAAAGAAACGAACAGATTACCATCGTCGCAAAGAATGTGATTTTTCTCATAGTTCCCAATATATTATGTATTTTTCTTGACAGACGAAGCGCCCGAAATATAGTACTAGGAATACGCACAAAATAAAAGGGGCTGTTATGCGCATTCTATTGATTTTTTTATTGTTTTTGGTTGCGCCCCTATCTCCGGCCGCATCCATGGCGAGTAACCTATCCTCTGCCGAGCAGCAATACGAAGCCATTAAAGGGCAAATACAATATTCTGGCTCCGTTGGCTTTGATAAACGTCACAAGGCCTATAGAGACTATATTTTGGAAACGCGCAGAAACGAGGCATCAGATGTGGCAAAAGATGTGACAAACATCGAGCCGGCCGCCGGCGACGCAGGAGAAGACACTCAGCCAGAACAAAGAACATCTCCGCATTATAACCAGTAGGTTGTACGGTACGATGGCGCACCCCACGAGCGCAAGCTCGAACTCTATAAACGAGGGCAAGGCATTTTTGAAGAAAATGGCGCGCCCGAGAGGATTCGAACCCCTGACCTTCTGATCCGTAGTCAGACGCTCTATCCAGCTGAGCTACGGGCGCTTGGTGCTTCGTCAAAAGCTGGCAGACCATACGTCAAAAAAAAACGAAATGCAAGCCTACACGTGGCTTATAAGATAAAACTTTTCCTCTCCGCCTCCCGCGCACAGAAAAAACCCTGCAAAAAGCTTTCAACACAATGACTTTCGCTTGACTTGGCTTTTTTTTCTAAGGATGCTAAAGAGTAATTTGCTTTATATTGTACAGGCCCTTATAAGAGTGCATTCGGTAAAAATATTAATATAATTTATAAAGAGTAAGAACAGAAACCGTCATGTCTAAAATCTACATCGCATCCACCGTGGTCTTGACCGCATTCACCGCAAGTCTCCTGGGAACGCTCGCTCTTGCCAACACAGCGCAAGCAGCCCGACTGGATACCTATTCACAAGAAGGCGGCCCGACGATCATATCACACATCCCCTTGAGCCAGGACATCATCCACAAAATTTACAACCGTCCGGCCAAAGCGAAAGTCATCACCCCTGAGGAAATTAGTGGTAGGTCTTACTATAAACCCTCAGAAACAGCCGTTTCCGAAAAAGCCCGTCAACTCAAGTCGGATCTGGATAAAATAGATTCTGAAATATCAAACCTGGCAAATCTTCTGCAAACGATGCAGGAAGAAAACGAAAACTGGGCCGCCGATTACTATGCCGATATCGCAACAATCAACACCCAGCTGCAAAGCGGCACAACACCCGGCAACCCGAGACTGGTTAACCGCCTGACCAATGCCGAAAACAAGCTGGAAAACCTGAATAACAGCCTTGTGAATCTAAACTCTTTGAGCGTTCAAGCCGCCGAAACGTCGGCAAACGCCAGCGCCCTTCTGGAACAAACCCGTGCAGCCTACGGCATGTCGGGCGGCGTTGAAGAAGATCACGTAAAATTAGCGATTTTGGAAGACGCGATCAACGCCCGCCTCGTCTCGATCGAGCGGATACTCAACACAACCAGCGACAGCATCACGCGCACTAGCACATTCTTAAGCTCCGAGCGCAACGATTTGCGCGCCCTGTCCTTGGCCGTAAGCAACGGCGATCTTTACGGCAAAAGCCTGGCCAACCGTCCGTTTTCAAACGTTTCGCAATACGGATCCCCCTCCCTCGAAACGGTAAACTATCAGGAACCGGCTTACGAACCACAACCGATCATGCCGCAAATGAGCGCTCTACCGGCGCCTCGGCCTTTGGCAAAGATTCGTTTTGACCAACCCGATGTCGCTTACGAACAACCGATCTACGCTGCCGTCAACGAAGCTCTGCAGCGCTACCCCAATGCACGCTTTGATCTGGTCGCCGTCCATCCGACAAACGGCAACGCCGCTAAAGTCGCCATCGAAAGCACAAAAGCACGCAGAAATGCGGAAAAAGTCCTGCGCACCCTAACCGAAATGGGCTTACCGCTTGATAGAATTGATCTCTCATACGACCAAAGCCCGGAGATCAGCAGCAACGAAGTACGCCTGTTCGTCAAATAAAAACAGCTCTGTTCAAGACATTAGAGCAAAGAAAGCACAAAACATAAAACGACTGGGACACGTTTAGCTTGACATAAAGTCCGAAATAGGTAGGATGCGCACCGTTATGCAGGAACTCGCCAACACCCCGGAAATAAACAACGACCTCGAAAGCGTCAGCGTTCGCCTTGCCGAAACACCGGAAGAACTCGAAGCCGCCCAACGTTTGCGCTATGAAGTCTTCTACAATGAATACGGCGCCATCCCCAACAAAGAAATGTCGCAAAACGCCAAGGATTTCGACGAATATGATGAATACGCCGATCACCTGATTGTCATCGACGAAGAAGCACCCAAAGATAATCGAATCATCGGCACTTACCGTCTTCTACAACGAAACGCCGCCACCAAAGTCGGCCAATTTTATTCCGAAAGCGAATACGATCTAGGGCCCCTCCTGAGGTCCGAGAAAAAACTGCTCGAATTGGGACGCTCCTGCGTTTTAGCCCCCTATCGTAACCGACCGGTCCTGCAACTCCTGTGGCAAGGCATCGCAGACTACATTTCCGAACACGATATTGACCTGATGTTCGGGTGCGCCAGCTTGCACAGCACGGATATCAAAAGCATTTCCGCGCCGCTATCCTACCTCTATCACTACCACCTCGCCCCCGAAACAATTCGGCCGCGCGCAGTGAAGGGCCGATATATCAACATGAACATCATCCCGCAGGAGGACATCAACGCCCGCCGCGTTTTTGCCGAACTCCCGCCCCTGATCAAAGGCTATCTGCGTGTAGGTGCCAGTATCGGCGACGGTGCGGTCATCGATGAACAATTCAACACCACGGACGTTTTCATCGTCGTCCAAACTCACCTCCTCACGGATCGCTACCGCAAACACTACGAACGCAAAATACAAAAATCCATGCCCGGAACCGAAAAAAGCGAAAATGAGGATAATGTAACCCCCTTACGCACCGCTGCATCCAAAACCGGGGCATAAATCATGTCTTCGATAAAAGCCGCCTTCAAATTTCTGGCCTTCGCCTTGCTGTGCCTAGCTATAGTACCGCTACAAAGCCTTGTTCTCTTCTTTACCAAAGGAGAAAAAGCATATTTTTTACCGAAGGTTTTTCACAAAATTACCTGCTGGATCTTCGGCATAAAAATCAAGAAAACCGGACAAGTCTCTCAAGCCCCGCAAACACTGTTTATCAGCAACCATATATCCTATCTCGACATTCCGGCCCTAGGCTCCCTCATCCCCGGCACCTCCTTCGTCGCCAAACGGGATGTGGAAAAATGGCCGGTCTTCGGCTTTCTCTCAAAACTCCAGCAAACGGCCTTCATCAGCCGCTCACGCAGCGACGCGGCAAAAGAAACCCGCAACATCGCCGCCGCATTAAAAAATAATAAAAATCTGATCCTCTTCCCCGAAGGAACCTCCACAGACGGACAAGAGGTACGCCCCTTTAAATCCAGCCTGTTTGCACTGGCTCTGGAAAACGACAGCAAAGAACTACAACTGCAGCCCATAACCATCAGCGTTCTCTCCGCCAACGGCCAGAAACCGCAAACGCAAGAACAACGCGACATCTACGCCTGGCACATCAATATGGACACGCCTCTAGCGCCGCATCTATGGGACTTTGCAAAAGGCAATGGCGCAATTATACAAATAACATTCCACCCCCCTTTGCAAAGTACGCTCTACAATGATAGAAAAACTCTTGCGAAAGAGTGTCACGACACCGTATCCAAAGGCCTTGCAAAAGCCGCCTAAAAAAATAAAAGGAGTACAAAGAATGGCTGACATCCAACCCGAAGAAGTGTCCAGACTACAAGCCTATCTACAAAACAAATTCAAAAATACCGGATTCGCCCTAAAACTCCGAGACAAAACCAAAGACTCTGTTGAAGTCATCCTTAACGGCGAATTCATCGGCGTTATCTACAAGGACGACGAAGATGGCGATATTTCCTACGATTTCAACATGGCCATCCTAGAAGAAGATCTTCCGGGATCTTCGGATTAGAAAATTAAACGACGATAATTGCCAGAAAAGCCGCAAATTTGCTACACTGGATAAAGTGAGACATTTAAAGGCGAGTAATCTCTGGTGCCAAAACAACACCTTAAGCAAAAACCGTGGCTAACACTGGGCTTAATAGGCTGCATAGCCCTGCCCGCCCATGCCGCGCTGGGACCAAAATTCACCCCTCTGCCCGACGATTATATCCTGCGGCCTTTGTTGGAAAATCAAATATCAACACAAAACGATATATCCCAAAGCCTCGACGAGCTTGAAATCGCTTATATTGATCTCAATGAAGACGGTATTGATGAGATGATGCTCAAAGAAAAATCCTGTACAGGCCAAAAAATATGCACCATCAGCATTCTGGCCCGCGCACCCGGCAAGCTTCACTCCTTGGGCAAGATTGAGGGCAAAAACGTTGCCATAGCCCAAAGCTATAATCACGGCATCCGCGATCTCATGGTGTATGATGATCCCGACAACGATTACAAATACGATCTTTACGTTTGGAACCCGCAGGAAACTCGGTATAAACTCAAAGAAGATGCCCGCGAAAAAACGGAAAAACAGGAATGAGAGTACAAAAAACAAAGCATAACACTCACATTCGAGGCCTCGTCATAGCGGTCACAATGGCATTATGCCTGTTCCCCGGCACATCTCACGCAGCATGCATTGCCGGAATCCCCTGCGTAACCGGACTAACCCCCAATGACCCGGATGCGCCAACGCACCCAAACACACCCCCGGCCCCCAACGCAGCCAAAAGCGGCAGCCCGGCCTGCGATGCCGATTTTATGAACCAGATTTACGCCAACGCCTACACCGAAGCTGAACGCAACATCACTTACAGCGAAGTTTTAATCAGAAAACCCGACAGCGTCCTTGAATATAGCTGCTTTGATCAAGGCGCGGCCGTCGTCGCCAACTCGGTTGCGCCTCTTTTCGGAGAATCGACCTTCTGGGCACCATCCGTCTGGCCAAATCCGAACGCCGGAAACATCGTTATCAACGTGTCTCTGGGCGCGGCGCACGCCGACAACTGGATTAACGCCTTGGTTTTAGACTCTTTGAAAAAAAATTACATCGATCAAAACTTTGCCCATACCTATTATGGTGGAGCGGCAGCCGTCCTTGATTCCGAATTTTCAGCAAACGTTGCCGGAGTTGGCGCAGCATGCGCAGACATATACAACGTCCACTTCCTTTCAAAATGTGACTCTTTCGCTCCCGATGCCCCGTTTATGCTTTTTTCAGACTTGGCAGGCATGGACCCGCGCATAAAACCGGCAGCCTGTGGCGCCGCCCACAAAATCACAGCCGCCTTGCTGGAACTAAAAGAAAACAAAGACGTAACCTACGTGGCCTACGATAAAATCATCCCCTACCTCGATCGCATGATGACGTCCGACAACAACGCCTGTGACTCGGATCCCATCCCCACAGGGCTAATTGTAGAAAATGTTGAATATACCGAAGACATTAATGCCAACCCGGTCATCGTCGGTGGTAGCGACTATAAGTACAAAGATAAAGTTTGCCCCAACCCGGCCTGCTACTTCGATAACGGGGGAACGGCAAACGATGCCGATGATTCATGTAAAATGTAAAAACACAAGCAAGGAAAAGCCATTTGCGAAACAAGAGCAAATTAGCGTACAATTAATAAAGTAGAGAGCTAAAGAATGTACAAAATAAAGACGACGGCCTTTAAAAACATAAAACTCCGGCTACAGCCTTCATGCTTTGTTGCCTGTTTGGTGTTACTTGTCTGTCCTTTACACCCGTCCTGGGCCGCAGACCCTGTTTTTGCACCGGCCCCTTGCGATCCTGACTATTACGAATCACTGGAAGCCCGCGCTTGGCTGGAAGCACAACGTGAAATAACACAAAATCAGAACCTGATCGTCAAACCCGACAGCGTATTAGACTACACATGCTTTGACTCCCACTTAGACCAATTGGCTTTGGCAGCGGACCCCGGAGCAAACGCTCTTTTCAGCGGCAATACGACATGGGGAACAAATGCCGACATGCAACAAGCTCTCGGCGGAACAAACGCAGCCTATGGTGCCTATCACACAGCAAATTTTGATCATAAGTACCTAGGAGGCCGTGCCGGCGGGCCCTACGCCCCCGGAGTTGTGAATCCGGCAGCCTATACCTGTGAGGTTATGAACAATGTCTGGGAAGACGCAAAATGTATGGACTTCATCGATGAGCCATCTCACGACGGGTTTTTCACCTTTGCCGACTACGAAGCCGACCCCAAAGACAAAAGAATTCTACCGGCCGAATGTCCGGCAAAGCCCAATTTTCAACAACGTATAGACACGGCCGTCGTTGATGCAAGCACGCCATGGAACGAAGATCTCGTCGAAAGCTACTTCTACCTTCTCCACCGCGACGCAGGAGATTACTGCGGAAACACAACAGATAATGACAAAAAATGGTGGAGAAAATCCAAAGTCAGAACAGGTTTGCAAATCAAAAGAGATAACAGCTCAGCCTATAATGAATATATATGCTTGGTTCCCGGATGTTACTACAAACCGGCGGGAGGAAACGACCCGGACAGTGGAAGCTGCGAACGCCCATAGTGCCCGCCCGACCTAAGACTGGATAAGGCCCTTCAAGGCCCTTTTAAGCAGATCACTCTCCGGCTTAAGCTCGATAAACCGCAAAATCGTCTCCAGATTCTTCTGCCGATCAATCGGAATATCTCCATCCCGTTTATCTTCAAGTTTCTGAGCAGTCTTCAACGCCTGCGTTTGAAGCGGAATCCCTGCTTCAACAGCCTTTTCCTCCGCAAGCGCCTGCATTCGCTCTAATAACTCCGGGTTTTGCGCCGCAATCTGCGCGCGCGTCTCTTTAAGCTGCTCTAAAGCCTGCTTTTGAATATCATGCCGCTTGCGTTTTTTATAAATGCGCTTCATAAGAACAACCCGAAGAAAAAAGAAATAATGAAGAGGTTTCAAAAGCTCTATACCTAAGTTTACTATACCAAAAGTCCAAAGAGCGTTAAAATAACTCATGCAAAAAAATGCATCTCAATGTTTAAAACTCTATCGCTGGCTCACACGCCGCAGTGAAAACCTGACTGTCTTCTGGCTGGACAAACGCCTGAAACATGGCAAAGAAGACCAAGCGCGCCTCAATGAACGCAAAGGCATTCCCGGCCTGCCCAGACCCCAAGGCACGCTCTACTGGCTGCACGCCGCCAGCGTCGGTGAAGCCCAATCCGCGCTCATCCTGATCAACGCCCTGCTGGCTCAAAATCCGTCCCTGCACATTCTGGTTACAACCGGCACCAAAAGCTCGGCAGAACTCATGCAAAAAAACCTCCCCAAACGCGCCCTGCACCAGTTCTTTCCTGTCGATCACCCCACATGGACAAAAACCTTCATGGATCACTGGCACCCCGATCTCATCTTCTGGATGGAATCCGAACTCTGGCCAAATATGATCCTGGAAATAAAAAAACGCGATATACCGGCTATTCTCGTCAATGCACGCCTCTCTCCAAAGTCTTTCCAAGGCTGGAGCCTTTTCCCGAAAACCGCTCGCTGCCTACTGGAAACATTTGCCCTCATCCTGTGCCAAACGCCTCAAGATCAAGACTTCTTCAAAAAACTTGGCGCAGCAAACACCTTTGTCACAGACAATTTAAAATACAGCGCCCAGCCGCTCCCTTGCACAAAAGAAAATCTGGAAACCTTGAATGCTGCCACGTTCAACAGGCCGCTATGGGTTTACGCCAGCACCCATAAAGGCGAGGAAACGCTCGCCGCGCGCATTCACGAAAAACTAAAACGCCAGTTCCCCGATCTTCTGACCATCATCATTCCCCGCCACCCCCGGCGGCGCGAGGAAATCGCAAAAGACCTTGCCCCCTTCAGCCTTGAAATAAAATGGCGCAGCGATGAAAAGAAATTGCCGGAAAACACAACGCAAATTTACATCGCCGACACCTTCGGCGAACTCGGATTATTCTACCGCGCAACGCCCATAGCCTGTATCGGCCGTTCCTTTAGCGATGACGGCGGCGGCGGCCACAACCCGATCGAAGCCGCACAACTCGGATGCGCCGTACTACACGGCCCGAACGTGCAAAACCTGCAAGATATTTTCGATGAGATGGACTCAGCAGACGCGGCAACCGCCCTCGGCAACGAAGAAGAATTGACAGAAACCCTAAGAACGTTATTTTCTAATAAAGAACTTTTGCATGAACACCAGAAAAAAGCCCTCGATTTTGCCCGAGCCAAAGAAGGCACTCTGGAAAGAGTTCTAAAGCAAATAAACCCGATGTTGGAAATGACAAAGATTCCACGCAAAGAAAGTACCGCCCGATGACACTCAAAACGCCGGATTTCTGGTACAGAAACGAAGACGATGCCCCGCCCGCACAAGAACGCGCGCTGGAGCTCATCAGCGGCCTTTATGAATTCGCTCATAATCTGCATCAAAAAACGGCCAACCCTTACAAAGCGCGCATTCCCGTCATATGCATCGGCAACATCGTTGCCGGCGGCACAGGAAAAACGCCGACAACTTTGGCGCTTTTGGATCTTGTCCGCAAAAACGGACTGGCCCAAAACCCTTTCATCATGATCCGCGGCTATGGTGGCGCCGAAAAAGGCCCCCTACGGGCTGATCCTGAAAAACACAGCGCTTGGGAAATCGGCGACGAAGCCTTAATCCTCGCCAAATACGCCCCGACAATTGTCGCTGCAGACCGCGCCGCAGGTGCAAAACTCGCCGAAAGCAATGGTGCCGATATGATTTTAATGGACGACGGCCTGCAAAATCCCGGCATCCACAAAGATATCAAAATCGTTGTCATCAACGGTGAAATGGGCTTTGGCAATAAAAAGCTCCTGCCTGCCGGTCCCCTGCGCCAACCTCTGGCCCATGGACTAAAGAACGCAGACGCTTTCATCATCATCGGCGAAGACAAACGCGATGCCAAAAACGAAATGCCCGCCGACAAAAAACTCATAAAGGCAACATTGGCGCAAAAAGAAACAAAAACCCCGGACACCAACCCGCAGCAAAAATACCTTGCCTTCGCAGGCCTTGGCTATCCGCAAAAATTCTTCCGCTTTCTCAAGGAAAAAACCTCGTTGAATATCGTTGAAACCCTGCCGTTCTCCGACCACCACCCCTACGACGAATACGAGCTGCGCCGCCTGCACGAACATGCGCAAAAGCTGGACGCCAAGCTCATCACAACAGAAAAAGACCTCATGCGCCTACCCAAAATCGAAGGCATAGACGTCGAAACCGTTCAAGTCGAAATCCACTGGGAGAAGGAAGACGAAATTCTGGACATCATCAAAACATCCATACAAGCCCGTTAAATAATGAAAACGCTGCGCTACAGAGCCGAAGCCCTCTTACTGTATCTCCTGTTTTTGCTGTTCGGTCTGCTGCCGGCATCATGGGCCTCCGCCCTCGGCGGTCTGATCGGCCGCAGCCTCGGCCCGCATCTGGCAGCTTCCCGCAAAGCCTTGCGCCATATTCATGCCGCTCTGCCCGATAAATCCCGCGCCGAATGCGATGAAATCATTGCCGGTATGTGGGATAATCTCGGACGCATCATCGCCGAATACCCGCACCTGCACACCCTCAGCTATCCAGAATACACGCAAATCATCGGCATGCCTCACCTCGCCGAAGCCCTATCCAATCCAAACGGCGCCATCTTTTTTGGCGCCCACTACGGCAACTGGGAGATCAATGCCCCGACAACCCTCATCCAATGCGACGAAGCCATCGACATCACCTATAGACCGCCAAATAACCCCCACGCAGACAAACTATTGTCAAAAGCACGAAGCCTCGGCGGACGCATCACCGCCCACGCCAAATCTCGCCAAGGCGGCCGTGACATGATAAACGCCCTTAAAAAGGGCCGGAAACTTGGCATTCTAATCGACCAAAAATACAATGAGGGCCTCAATGTCCCGTTCTTCGGCATAAACGCCATGACAAACCCGATCTTCGTTCAACTGGCACAAAAATACGGAGCCTCCCTCGTCCCCATTCGCAACACCCGCCTTGAAGGCGCGCGCTTTACGCTCACTATCTACGAACCCCTACCCGTCCTCGATGAAAATGGCGCCCCGCGTCCGGTCGAAGACGTGATCAAGGACGCCCACGCCTTGCTCGAAAGCTGGATCCGCGAACATCCCGAACAATGGCTCTGGCTGCATCGCCGCTGGGGCATTCCCAAAAGACTGAAAACGCAGCCACAAAGTACGGAAAACCAGGAGCAATGAGCAAAAACAAAACCAGACATTTCGATTACTTTGTCATCGGCGCAGGCTCCGGCGGCGTCAGATCAGCCCGCATCGCGGCCACCCACGGCGCAAAAACCGGCATCGCCGAATGCTCGAATCTGGGCGGCACCTGCGTTAATCTCGGCTGCGTCCCTAAAAAACTCATGGCCTATGCTGCCGATTACCACGCCCATTTCGAAGATTCACGCGGTTACGGCTGGGATGCCCCACAAAACATCCCCTTCGACTGGAACACCCTGATCGAAAACAAAAACAAGGAAATATCCCGCCTCAACGGCATGTATAAAAAGACACTGGAAAACGCAGGCGTAGAGATCATCAACGGCTTTGCCAAATTCGTAGATGAACACACCCTCGATATAAACGGCCAAATTGTCACAGCCGATAAAATCCTGATCGCCGTCGGCTCGACCCCGAACATGCCGGACATTGAAGGCGGCCACCTCATGGCCAATTCTGACACGTTTTTCCACTGGCCACATCCACCCAAAAAAGCCGTCATCCTCGGCGGTGGCTATATTGCCGTGGAATTCGCGCACATCCTCAAAGGTCTGGGCGTAGAGATCACCCTGCTCTATCGCGGCGATCTCTTCCTGCGCGGCTTTGACCGCGACATCCGCGAAATACTGGCCGAAGAAATGCGCAAACAAGGTATCGACCTGCGCTTTAACACCAACATCATCAAAGTCGAGCAAGACGGCGCAGCCTTCCACCTACACACCACAACCGGAGAAACACTCTCCTGCGACTTCCCCATAGCCGCCATTGGCCGCACACCCAAAACCGAAGGGCTGGGCCTGCAAAAACTGGGCATAAAAATGAAATATAACGGCCAGATCGAAACTGATGAGAATTACCGGACCTCAATCCCGCACATCTATGCCGTCGGCGATGTCACAAACCACGCTAACCTCACCCCCGTCGCCATCAAGGAAGGACACGCGCTCGCCGACAATCTTTTTTCCGGCCAATCCCCGCGCTGTATAAGCTACGATAACATCACCACAGCCGTCTTTTCCGCCCCGCCCATAGGCACGGTAGGGCTCAGCGAAGAAGAAGCGCTCGATAAAGGCTACAAAACTGCCATCTACCAAAGCAACTTCCGCCCCATGAAATACACCCTCGCTGGCCGCGATGAACGCAGCCTGATGAAACTGGTCGTGGATGCAGAAACAGACAAGGTGCTCGGCGTGCACATGATCGGCCTTGATGCACCGGAAATCATTCAAGGCTTTGCCGTAGCCCTGAATTCCAAAGCCACCAAAGCCGATTTCGACCGCACCATGGCCATTCACCCGACATCCGCGGAAGAATTCGTCCTGATGCGCACCAAGGCCCGTTAAATAAAGAAATTAGTTCAGCAAATCCTTGCCGTCGGAACGCCCCGCAGACGAAGAATCGCCACGCCCGAAAGACAGGATAAAATCTGTATGCTCCGGCGCTGGAAACGGCTCGTTTCCTTGCCGCATAGCTTGTTCGGATAAAGCGTAAACCCGCGCCACATTAGGCCCGAAAAGCTGCTGCCCGGCATTGGATAAAAACCCGCGCTGACAAATACGCTCCAAAAAATCCAGAACATGCTCTGGCCGCGCATCGCTTGCCCCGATCTCGTGCCGGAACAATGCCGTCTGATAAACCGTTACATCATAACTCAACCCCGCCGATGTCGCCACATCGGCCTCATGCAGCAAACACGCCATCAAAGCCACTTTAGCATCTCTTTCCAGCCACGCCAGATCCCCCGACAGATTCAACGCCGAAAACCGCTTGTTCTCACCCAGCAAATGAAAACGGTACGCCGCCTTCATCTGGCTCACAGGGCTGGCCGGATCCCCCAAAGGCGAAGCATCGGTCGAGAGAACCATGCACAAAACCTTGTCCAGATCGACCTGTTCAACCAAACCGGCCTTACGCAAATAAGGCTCGGCCATTTTAAAAGAACGCCGCTCCAAGCGCCCCTGCTCAAACACGCCCTTGACCGTATTCCCCAGCCCGTCATGCCCCAAATCATGGATACACACCGCAATCAACAACAACGCAATCTGCTCTTCATTCAGCGCTTGCGCCGTCTCGCTATAAATATGGTTATGAACCCCGAGCAAACGAATCAGATTAATCAGCACCTCGCGAAAATGCTGATTACTGTGATACGCGTGATCATGCGGCGTTTCCGCCAGAATCGATGCCGTCAATATGGGGGAAACCAGATCAGGGCGCTCAATCTTGAAATAACAACACGCCGCTAACGCAAAAGCAGGCAGGCTGGGCGCATTTTGCACCACATGACACTGGCGCAAAAACTCTATATGCGCCTCCGTATTTTGCACCACGTCTTTATAGCCACTATCGGCAAACAGAAAATCCAGTCCGCAAATCATCTCAAGATCGCGCGGCAAAGCCTCCAAAACCCGTCCGAGCGTTTTACGTTGTTCCCCGGTCGAAAGCACACTCTCCAACGCTTTCAAACGCGAAAACCAGACAGACAGAGCTTCCTCTGAGGTGCAAAAATCGAACATAAACGGAAGAACAAGTTTTAAGGTTAAAAAACAAACGACTTCCTACTATTATAATCCCATTCACGTTTTTTGTAAAACCTTCAAAAACTGCATATCCACGCATGTCTCGTTTAAACGCACTATGCCTTTGCCTTCCGCCATGCTTTCCTTTATAAATTCAAAACCTATATTGAATACCACAAGGAAAAAACGATGTCCGCACCCTGGAGCCCCGAGAGCTGGCGCAAAAAACCGGTCCAGCAAATGCCGCATTACCCGGATGCCGCAGCCCTGCAAGATGTAGAACGGCAGATAGCCGCTATGCCGCCGCTGGTTTTCGCCGGCGAGGCGCGTAATTTGCAAAAATCGCTGGCTAAAGCCACAAAGGGAGAAGCCTTCCTGCTTCAGGGCGGTGATTGCGCCGAAAGCTTTGCCGAATTCTCAGCCAACCATATCCGCGACACTTTCCGCGTTCTTTTGCAAATGGCTGTGGTCATGACTTACGGCGGCGGCCTGCCCGTCATTAAAGTTGGACGCATGGCCGGACAATTCGCAAAACCACGCTCCAGCGATACAGAAACGCAAGACGGCGTCACTCTGCCCAGCTACCGTGGCGACAGCATCAATCGCTTTGAATTTACCGAAGAAGCGCGCATTCCAGACCCCCAACGCATGCTCCAGTCCTATCATCAGGCCACAGCTACGCTGAACCTGCTGCGCGCCTTCGCCAAAGGCGGCTATGCCGACCTTAACCGCGTCCATGGCTGGAATTTGGATTTCGTCAGCGACAGCCCGCTCAAAGAACGCTACGAAGACCTCGCAGGCCGCATTGATGATGCCCTGCGTTTTATGGCCGCCTGCGGCGTCACCAGCGAAACCGTGCCGGAAATCCGTCAAACCGACTTCTACACCTCGCACGAAGCTCTGCACCTGAACTACGAACAGGCCATGACGCGCGAAGACAGCCTGACCGGAGAGTATTACGACACGTCCGCGCACCTGCTATGGATCGGCGCGCGTACGCATCAAGAAGACCACGCCCAGATCGAATTCATCCGCGGCATCAAAAACCCGCTTGGACTGAAATGTTCTCCGGCCATCAGCCCCGATGAATTATTGCGCCTGATCGACGTCGTAAATCCGGACAACATCCCCGGCCGCATGACCCTTATCACCCGTATGGGTCATGAACAGGTCCGCGAGAAACTCTCGCCCCTTGTCCGAGCAGTTAAAAAAGAAGGCCGCGCCGTTGTCTGGTCATGCGACCCGATGCACGGCAACACGTATAAATCCTCAAGCGGCTACAAAACCCGCCGCTTCGAACACATCCTTGCCGAGGTTCAAGGCTTCTTTGCCGTCCATAAAGAAGAAGACACCCATCCGGGCGGCGTTCATTTCGAAATGACAGGCAAAAATGTCACCGAATGCGTCGGCGGCGCTCAGGCCATTGGCGACGAAGACCTCTCAAGCCGCTACCACACGGCCTGCGACCCACGCTTGAATGCATATCAAGCCTTAGAGCTAGCCTTCCTGATCGCTGACGAGCTCAAAGACATCCGCAAGACAGATAAAATCAAGACTGCTCCGGCCGCTGCCGCGGAATAAAAGCATGCCCGAAGCGCTCAAAATAACTCTGGCCCAGATCAACCCGACGGTCGGCGCACTGGAAGAAAACACGCGCAAAATCCTCGATATCTGGCAAAACGCCGAAAGTGATCTGGTTGTTTTCCCGGAAATGGTTGTGTGCGCCTATCCACCGGAAGATCTGGTCCTCAAACCTTCTTTTCTCGATGAAATAGACTTATCTGTCGAAAAACTTTGCAACGCCTCCAAAAACTTCACGCCTGCCGCGCTCATATCTTGCCCGTGGCGCATCAACGGACAAACCTATAACGCCGCCCTGCTCATCGAAAACGGTCAAATCAGCCATATCCAGACAAAACACCACCTGCCCAATTACGGCGTCTTCGATGAACAGCGCATTTTCAAATCCGGCCCCTTGCCCAAACCCATAAACTTCAAGGGCACACAAATCGGCCTGCTGATCTGCGAGGATATGTGGTATCCCGATGTCACTGCCCATCTCAAGGGTCAAGGTGCGCAGCTTCTTCTCTCTATCAATGCCAGTCCCTTCGAAACCACCAAGGACGAAACCCGCCTTGATATCGCCAAAGCCCGCATAGCCGAAACCGGCCTGCCCCTGCTCTACGTCAATCAGGTCGGTGGACAGGATGAAATCGTCTTCGACGGTGGCTCCTTCATCATGGATGAACAACAAACTCTGCGTTTCCAGGGCCATGAATTCACCGAAGGCGTATACGACTTCGCCCTGACGAAAGAAGGCGAGCAATGGGACATAGACGGCGATGAAAGCATCCCCGCCTACAGCGACGACGAAGAACTCTATCAAGCGCTCTTGCTGGGCCTGCGCGACTATGTCGAGAAAAACGGTTTTCCCGGCGTTCTGCTCGGCTCCTCCGGCGGTATCGACAGCGCCCTCTCCGCCGTCATTGCCGCCGATGCGCTCGGCCCGGAAAATGTCCGCTGCGTCATGATGCCCTCACGTTATACGTCGCAGGACTCCCTCGACGATGCGCAAGCCCTTGCCGAAAACCTCGGCTGTTCCCATGAAATCGTTTCAATCGAAGAGCCTATGAGCGCCTTTGAACACTCCATACCCAACCTTAAAGGCACGGCCCACGAAAACATGCAATCGCGCATTCGCGGGCTCATCCTGATGGCTTTGTCCAACGCAGATGGCCAAATGCTGCTCTCGACCGGCAATAAAAGTGAAATGGCCGTGGGCTACGCCACACTTTACGGCGATATGAACGGCGGATTTAACGCGCTGAAAGACCTTTATAAAACGCAAGTCTATAAACTGGCACGTTGGCGCAATGCCCAAGGGGACACTACCATTATCCCCGAGCGTATCATCACCAAAGCCCCCACGGCCGAACTCAAAGACAATCAACTGGATCAGGACACCCTGCCCCCCTACGATATTCTCGACGACATCCTCGAAGGACTGATCGAACGCGATCTCTCTATCAAGGACATTTGCGCCCGCGGCCATGACGAAGCCACCGTCCGGCGTGTCTGGAGCATGCTCGACCGCGCAGAATACAAACGCCGCCAAGCCCCGCCGGGCATCAAAATCACTTCCCGCGCCTTTGGCCGCGATCGCCGCTACCCCATCACCAACCACTTCATAAAATATATTGAAAAACAACGCTCTTAGCGCTATTCAAACATAAGAATAACAAAGTAGAAAGACAAATTTAAAGTGACTGTAAAAGTTCGATTCGCCCCGTCCCCCACCGGTATGTTACATGTCGGCAATGCCCGCACAGCCCTGATCACATGGCTTTTCGCCCGATCGCAAGGCGGCCGCTTCCTGCTGCGCATTGACGACACAGACCCTGAGCGCTCAAAAACAGAATATGAACTCGCCATCGAAGATAGCCTGATCTGGCTCGGCCTGAACTGGGACGAAAAAGCCAATCAAAAAGACAGACTCACGCGCTATGACGCGCAAATTGAAAAACTCAAAGCAGATGGTCGCCTCTACCCTTGCTACGAAACATCCGAAGAACTGGGCCTCATGCGCAAAGCTCTTCTGGGCCGGGGGAAGCCGCCTATCTACGACCGCGCCGCCCTTGAACTAACGGATGCACAAATCGCCAAGTACGAAGCCGAAGGCCGCCAGCCCCACTGGCGCTTTAAACTCTTGCACGAAACAATCGAATGGACCGATCACATCCGCGGCGAAGTCAAATTCGAAGGCACCGACCTGTCCGACCCGGTTGTCATCCGCGAGGACGGCAGCCCGCTGTATCACCTCTGTTCGGTCATTGATGATATAGACTTCGACATCACCCACGTCATCCGCGGTGAAGACCATGTCTCCAACACCGCCGCGCATATTCAAATGTTCGAAGCTCTCGGGGCCACCCCGCCGGAATTCGCCCATAACGCGCTGATCTCCGATGCCGAAGGCGGCAAACTTTCCAAGCGCCTCGGCTCCTTAAGCATCCGTGACCTCCGCGAAGAAGAAGGATTAGAAGCCATGGCGATCACGAGCCTGCTCGCACGCCTGGGAACCTCCGATCCCATCGAGGCCTTCACCACCATTGAGCCGCTTGTTAAAAGCTTCTCTTTTTCAAAATTCTCCCGCGCCAGCGCGAAGTTCGACCCCGCCGAACTTTTCCGCCTGAACGCCAAAATCATCCACGACACGCCATTCGATTCTGTCAACGTCCGCCTCGCCGAAATCGGCCTCCCCGATCTGGATGAAGAGTTTTGGAACGCCGTCAAACCCAACCTCGAAAAAATCGCCGACATCAAAGAATGGTGGCACGTCGCCCGAGAAGACATCGCACCCGTCATCGAAGACCCCGATTTCATAGCAGAGGCCGCGCAGCTTCTCCCCGCCGAGCCCTGGAACAACGAAACATGGATGAACTGGGCCAACGCCGTAAAGGAAAAAACCGGACGCAAAGGCAAACAGCTCTTCATGCCCCTGCGTCAGGCCCTCACCGGCATGGACCACGGACCGGAACTCTCCGACCTGCTTCTCCTCATCGGTCCGGAAAAAGCCAAAGAACGCCTCTCTCAGCACAAAAAGGCCGCCTAGAGAACAATTTACAGGGGTTGGTCTTTGTTTTCTCTGACAAGGCGCAAGCGATGAAATGGTGATAAGCACCCTGAGAAGCGAAGCAACGCTGTCAGAAAGCAAATGCAAATCCCTGTAAAAGAAAAAAGCCGCCTGAGTATTCTCAGTGCGGCTTTAGGGGAAGATGTCTAGCCTGGAAGCGTGTGGGGGAAAGGAATTTCCAAGCTAAACGTTAAACTCTGCCTTTATGATAGAACCCTATACAAAACATCACTCCAGAGTTTGTTTCACTAAAATCAAAAAATTCTTCAGTTTTTTCAAATCCTGCGCCTCGACCTCCGGCCAGAAAACACGGGCCGTTTTGTCGAAAGTATCTGGCCCGTCAACAAACAAAGCCTGAAACAACAAACTCTTATGTCTCGGCCCCAAGATATAATATTCTTCGATAATATTAAGTGAAGCCTTCGGCACAAACGCCGAAGCATCTCGTAAATATTCGCCCAAACCGTTCATAATCACCCTCATACCGTCCCGTTCTCTTGCATCCCTTCGCGAAACCCTTAAAGTCTTAACAAAACCTTAAGAATTTCGGTTGCTTAATTTGTAGCACAGAAAATACAGTTATGTAAAGTATAAATTTAATTTAAAAACAAAAACAATATGTTAAGAGAAAAAGAAAAAAGCACACCTTCCGACACAACGACACCGGCCGTTATTTTAGTCGATCCGCAAATGGGAGAAAATATAGGCGCCTGCGCCCGCGCTATGCTCAATTTCGATCTCACCGACCTGCGTCTGGTCAATCCGCGCGACGGCTGGCCAAACCAGCGCGCCATTGATATGGCTGTCGGCGCCTTTGACAAAATGCCAGAACCGCGCCTCTTCGAAACGCTGGACCAAGCCATCGCCAATTGCCACTTTACGCTCGCCACCACAGCCCGCACGCGCGATATGGTCAAACCGGTTTTCACACCCAAAGCCGCCGCCCGCGAGCTCACCGCGCGCGCACATCAATCACAAAAAACAGCGCTCATCTTCGGCGCCGAGCGCACCGGCCTGCATAATAAAGACGCCGCCCTGTGCTCCGGCCTCATCACGATCCCGACCAATCCGGATTTCTCGTCCCTTAATCTTGGTCAGGCCGTCTTGCTCATGGCCTATGAACTGCATCAGCAAAGCGGCACCGAAACCCTAGACGTCACCCTGCCCACAGGCGACAGCGCGCCGGTCGAACAGGCACGCCTTCAGGAATTTTTTGAGCGTCTGGAAACCGAACTGGAAAACGGGCACTTCTTCCGCAGCCCTGAACTCAAACCGGGCATGGTCAACAATATTCGTAGCATGTTCACCCGCTCCGATCTCACAGACCAGGAAGTCCGCACCCTGCACGGCGTCATCTCCGCTCTTATCGGCAACAAAGCCGGAAAATAAAAAAGCCGCGGCAAAACCACGGCTCCTTTTAAAATTAAAATTCAAAGCGCAAATAGCGTTTTAGTGTGGCGAGGAAGATAAAGCGCAGCGTATAAACATACGCAAGCTGCAATCTGACAACGCCACACTAAAACGATAGACGCGCTTTTAACGTGAATAGAACTCGACGATCAGATTCGGTTCCATCTGCATTGCATATGGCACATCTTCAAGCTGCGGCGTACGCAGGAATGTTGCTTTGAATGCTTTAGCATCAACAGTGATATAGTCCGGCACTTCACGCTCGGGCGATTGTCCGGCTTCGATCACCATCGGGATCTGACGGGATGCTTCACGCACCTCGATCACATCGCCTTCTTTAACCTGATAAGACGGAATGTTAATGACTTTACCGTTCACAGTGACGTGCTTGTGGTTTACGAACTGACGAGCCGCAAAAACGGTCGGCACAAACATCGCACGATAAACAACGACATCCAGACGGCGCTCCAGCAAACCGATCAGGTTTTGACCTGTATCCCCGCGCAAACGGTCGGCTTCTTTGTAATAACGACGGAACTGTCTTTCGCCGATATTGCCGTAATAACCTTTAAGTTTCTGCTTGGCCATCAACTGCTGACCATAGTCGGACAGCTTGCCGCGGCGGTTCGCCCCGTGCATCCCGGGACCTGTCTGGCGTGTATTAAAAGGGGACTTAGCCCGGCCCCAGAGGTTTCCGCCAACACGGCGATCAATTTTGTGTTTGGCTGCTACGCGCTTACCACTCATGTTAAAGTCCTTTCATAGACAAATGTTGCTTCATGTCCCGATAGACCAAAACAGGTTTGGAAAAGTCAAAAGACTAACCCAACGCCCCGCCCCTTCAAAAAAGAAAGCAGGATCTTTCTCGGGAATGACCGGATTTATACGGATTTCTCCGCAAATGTCAAAGAAAAAGCGAAAATTCGGGAAATGCTATTTTTGCGTGAGCTTCTTAAGTTGCTTGGCCACGACAAACGCCACAGGTGCAGCCAGCACAGCACCCGCCACAGCAGCAGGCAAAATCAACTGCTTGTCCTGCTCTGCCAAAGAAGGCACCACCAGAACCACCAAAACAAAAATCCCCATCAAAACAGGCGCGGCAACGGCCCAAATGATCAAACCTAAACGATCCACAGCGTCTTCCCCTTCTTTATTGATTAAAGCACTCCAAATAGGATATACGCGCCGGCCCGTTCCTCACTTGACGCAAGTCAAAAAACACAAAGGCCGCTACGAAGTCTCCACATGCATTTTTTCAAGCGCGCACCCAATCCCCCACCACAACACTGCGACCAACGCAATGCTGGCATACGCATCGATCGCGTAATGCAGCGCCAGATAGACCGTACAAAGTATCGTCAGCGCCAAATAGATAATCATCCCGGCGCGCGCACACCAGCCCTCGTCCCAGAAATAAAACACGCCCAAAGCCACCAGCGCCACATGCATGGACGGCATCGCCGAAATCCCGTTCAGATCAATCACGCTCTCATCCACCGCCCATTCATAAATAACGTCGTAGGCCGCCACCATCCCGATATCATGCGCCTTAGCCACCGCCATAAGCTCTTGCACATAACCCGCATAAGGATCCACACCTTCAAAAAACCGTCCGTAAAAGACAGGCCCCACCGAAGCCAAAAGCGTTGCCGCACCCATGCCATACACAATCCACGACAGCACATACCCCCACAGAAACTGATGCACCCGCCGCGGGTCCTTTTCGAAAAACACCGCATAAACGCTCATCAAAAACAGATAAATATAAAAGGAAAAATACACATAACCCGTGACTTCCGGCACACCCGTCGCATTCACCAAAGGCGCGATAAACTCATGCGGATAATGCCCGAAATGCACAGCCCTATCCCACTGAGCAAACAAAGGATCCCAGCTATATGTCGTCAAATGCGGGATGAGCGACTTGCCAAGAGAAAAAAATAGGGACAAAAAGAAAACGATAGATATCCCCCAGACAATATTCCAAAACCGCTCCGAGCGCACATAAGACGATATAAAATCCTCGAAATGCTGAATCCCGGCCGCAAATCCGTCCTGTCGGCGCTCATAAAGCACCCGCACAAACCAAAACAGAAAGAAAACAAGGGGGATCAGCGGCAAAAAGCGGTTAAAACTCTTCGAATAGGACAATAAAAGGATAAAATCACCAGCGCTCGCCCCCAAAGACAGCGCCGTCACCACGACAAACACAACAAACCCTGCCGTTACCGCCAGTAACGGCGCATATATTCTCAGAGATCTTTGGAACGGAGATAAAGAAGACAAAATCATAAATCCGGATAAATAGCCTATAAGCACCTTAAGGGCACGACGCGCCGTTCACAAGCAAAGTCGAATTGGTCACGCCGCTGGTAGAACAATCCACACCGCCCGCCCCGCTGCTTGTATTGCCCGATCCGCTAACAATATTAACATTGCTCAAATTAAACCCGTTAACGCCAACCCCCGCAACCGTAACGGAATTATAAACCTGATTGCTGGAATTTGAGACAACCAAACCATGCAGCCCTGCATTACTGATATTCAGATTGGAAAGAGTCGCGCTCGTGCTAGCGCTAACAAAGATCCCGATCGAACCCGTATTAGAAATATTAGCATTGGAAAGACTCAGCCCCGTCGCACTTCCCACTGTAATCCCGGAAAAATTAGCCTGCAAAACATTTATCCCGTCGAACGTTACGTTTGAAGAGTTCGTGGAAAGTGCATGATTGG
>JAGRIU010000063.1 GCA_020443075.1 Alphaproteobacteria bacterium | reverse complement strand
TCTGGCGTAAATTTTTGAATGTTTGCCGTGTTTCGAGGGGGCGTTGATGGTTGAAGTGATTGAGAAAACTGGAGTAGATCGAGACAAATTTCTGTAGCGATCGCATTGATCGAAATCTATTCATACCATGTTCCCGTCTTCGAAAATGAAGATGTGAGTTTTCAGCTCGATTGTTTTTATATCGGCCTGTTTCATGACAAATACCGATCCCGCGCTCATGCAAAACATCTTCCACTTGCCGCAAGCTAAGCGGATATAGAACATAATACATCACGGCTAATTTGATGGTTTCGGGGCTGGTTTTGTAATATTTAAACGGGTTTTTTTGCACATAATAGGCAAAATATTAGATCCTTACAAAAAACGCAGTCTTATCTGACAAGACCGACAGGCGGGCCGAGCCTCAGGCCGCCTAGATGCTTTTGCAAAATCTGTACGACATCGGCAATGCGCACGGGTTTGCTCAAATAGTCATCTGCTCCCGCATCTAGACATTTTTCCCTGTCGCCGTGGATGGTATTAGCGGTCAGGGCGACGATTTTCAAATCCCGGCCCCAGTCCGTCTGCCCGCGGATGCGCCGGATGGCTTCGTGCCCGTCCATGACCGGCATTTGCCAGTCCATGAAAACGATGTCGTAGTCGCCGTGCTTGTCTTCAAGAATTTCCAAGGCTTCCTGTCCATCGCCGGCCAGCTCGAAAGTGCAGCCCAGCTCGCCGAGTACGCTTTTCGCCATGCGCTGTGAAACCCGGTCATCCTCTACGACCAGCACGTGCGCGCCGATCTGTGGCAGGGTGTCGCCGAGCACCGTGGGTGCGTTCTGCGCCGTCGCCGGGCTTTTGGCACCGGACAGCACGCCGCTTATGCACCTGATCAGCGCATCCGGGGAGACGGGCTTGAACAGATGCGTGGCAAAGCCGGATTGCGCCAGAGTCTGGAAATTCTTTTTCTTTCCCAGCGCCGTGATAAGAATGCGCCCGGGTCGTCCGTAACAATCGGGCGCTTTGGAGATTTTCTGGCCCAGCGCCTCCCCATCCATTTTCGGCATGGAGTAATCAATCAGGGCGATGTCGTAAGGCGCGCCGCTTTTCACGGCGGCCCGCAGTTCTTCAAGCGCGTCGGCAGCGCAGGAAACGCCCCGTATATCCGCGCCCGTCACCGCGAGATAATCCGAGAACAAATCAAGATTCAGCGCATAATCATCCACGATCAGGATGCGCCGGCCTTTCAGACAATCGCGGAAATCTTCGAGCGATGCGGCGCTCATCTCTTCTAAAACGGGTGCCGTGATCTCGAACCAGAAGGTCGAGCCCTGTCCCAAAACGCTCTCAACGCCGATTTGCCCGCCCATCATTTCAACCAGCTTTTTGCAGATCGTCAGCCCCAGCCCCGTGCCACCATATTTACGGGTTGTCGAGGAATCCACCTGCGTAAACTTGCCGAAGATTTTATCGATCTTATCCACGGGAATGCCGATGCCGGTATCTTTGATCTCAAAGCGCAGCCGGGCGCAGCCGTCCTCTGTTTGCCGCAATGTCTTTACATTGACCAGCACATGCCCGTCCTTGGTGAATTTAATCGCATTGCCGAGCAGGTTGATCAGGATTTGCCGCAGGCGTGTGGGGTCCCCCAGGATGAGCGGTAGATTTTCATCATGCGGCCAGCGCAGGATCAGCTCCACCCGGTTCTCACCGGCGCGGCTGCTCATAAGCTGGACGACGTCGCTCAAAAGCGGTTCAATGGCGACGGGCTTTTCTTCCAGCGTCAGCTCCTGCGCCTCGATTTTTGAAAAATCGAGAATGTCGTTAATAATGGTCAGCAGCAATTCACCGGATGAACGGATGGACGCGGCGTACTGCTCCTGTTTCTCGTTCAGCTTTGTATGAAACAGCAACTCGGCCATGCCGATAATCCCGTTCATCGGCGTGCGGATTTCATGGCTCATCGTGGCCAGGAACTCACTTTTGGCCCGGTCCGCTTTTTCCGCCGCATCCTTGGCCTTGACCAGCTCTTCATTCTGCTGTGCTACCTGTCCCAACAACCCTGCCCGGTCAATCGTTCCGGCGATCGTGCGCTGCAACGCCTCGGCCGTCACGATGTTCTTCGTCATATAGTCCTGCGCCCCGCCTTTGATCGTATCGGCGGCAACCTGCTCGTTACCCTGTCCGGTCAGCATGACCACGGGCAGGATCGGCGTTACTTTCCCGAGCTGTTCCAGAACCTCAAGCCCCGTCATGTCCGGCAGGTTATAATCCAGCAACACACAGTCGGGATGAAGCTCTTTAAAGCGCGCAACGCCCTCGACCCCGCTGGCCGCCTCGTAGAAAACATAAGAATGCTCGGCCGCAGCATTGCCCAGAAAACTCCTGTACAGCGCACGGTCGGCTTCGTCGTCGTCGATAATCAAAAGCGTCGATGGGCGTTGCTGCGTCTCCATAAAGCCATAATGAGCGCCGTCGCCGTTTTTTTCAAACATAAAGCAAACCCCTTAATGCGCCTGTATGCGTTCTAATGCAGCTTTGGGCAGATCCTTAAGAAATATAACATTTTATTCAGGTCAAACGGCTTGGTAATGAAACCTCTTGCCCCGGAATCAATCGAGCGTATGATATTATCGCTATCGCTATGGCCGCTGAACATGACAACGAATGCGCCGGGGTCGTTGTGGGTGATCCATGACAAAAGATTTTGCCCGTCCCCGTCGGGCAGCCCGATATCCATAAACACCAGGTCAGGCTGAAAAGCGTTATAGGCGCTTATGCCTTGGCTGGCGCTGGCCGCTTCGACCAGTTCACAATGATCTTTCAGGCTTTTCGCTACCATCCTTCGCGTCGTCCGATCGTCTTCAATCAATAAAACCCGTGCGGTTTTATCGTCCCCAATTTCGGCCAGTGGCCGGGGTTGCGCCGAGAGCGTATCGGCAATACATGCAGTCGTATTTGACATGATTTTTTCCTCCCTGTTTATTTGTAAATGAGGCCTTATTCCCCGACATTGATGCTGTTCAGCAGATAGCCTACGGCCTGCGGACTGATGTCCATGGCCGCGGACAGCACCGCATCATCGGTATGCAGGACGGCCTGTGTCACCACAGCCGTGCTGTTTAAACACAGCGTACCGCCAAGCATAATGGCAAAGACGGCAGCATGAGCCGTCAGCCGCCCGCGTTTTTTGATGGCGACCACGGCGTTATCGTTTACCTGTGCGCCCACACCCTTCCAAAACCCCATAACCCCGTGGGAAAAAGAACGGACAGGTGGAGCTTCTTTCTGAAGCTTCGCCTTGTCCGCTGTACGAGTTAAGGTGACAAGAGTGGAAATCTTCTGCGTTTCTTCATTATTTTTAAGTTTATGATTCACGGTTTTCATTTTTGTATCCCCCTAATATGATCGTGATAATGAATCCTAAAATCGTTTTTTAAATTACAAGTTCTGTGCCAACTTATATTTCATTTTATTTCAATAGCTTAGAAAAATACCTTTTTGAAAACCGTTCAAAAATCAAACATTCATGCGGTGCCATCGTATGATTTCCGGACGGTTTTATTTTGAATTTCGTTCCGGCGGTGTCACACTGGTTTCCATGAACAAGAACATCCTGATCGTTGACGATGACCGCACCGAACGCCGGATGATCGCCGGAATTTTGCGCCGCAGCCTTGAGTTCGGAATCCGCGAGGCGGAAAACGGCCGCGAGGCCGTACGCATTCTGGATAAGGATGCAGATGGGGCGATTGCGCTGGTCATCCTCGACCTCGACATGCCGATTATGGGCGGGACGGAGACGCTGGCGGCGCTGGCCGAAAAGCACGCTCATGTGCCGGTGATTATCCTAACCGGCGAAACCGATACGGGCATGGCGGTTGAGGCGATGAAGCTGGGCGCGGCGGATTTTTTATCCAAGCCTGTTGAAAGCGCCCGGCTGGACGTATCGGCGCGCAACGCTTTGAAAATGTCGCTGATGAGCCGCGAGATTTCCCGCCTGCGCCGTCATGAAGAGGGCGGGGTACGCTTTGCCGATCTTATCGGCCATGATGCAGGCCTGCAGGCGGCGGTGAAGACCGGGCGCAAGGCGGCGGCTTGCGAGTTGCCGGTTTTGCTGACCGGGGAAACGGGGACGGGGAAGGAGGTGTTTGCCCGCGCCATTCACGGTGAAAGTGCACGCGCCGGGCAGCCCTTTATCGCGCTGAACTGCGGCGCTATCCCGGAAAAGCTGGTGGAAAGCACGCTCTTCGGCCATGAGAAGGGCGCCTTCACCGGCGCCGTTGATAAAGCGCCGGGTAAATTTCTGGAGGCGGACGGCGGCACGATTTTTCTTGATGAAATCGGCGAATTGCCGCTGGAGGCACAGGTTAAATTGCTGCGCGTCCTGCAGGACGGCGTGATCGAGCCTGTGGGCGCTGCGCGGCCCGTGCCGGTGAATGTGCGCGTGCTCTCGGCTACCAACCGTGATCTAGCCGGGGAAATCCGCGCCGGGCGTTTCCGCGAGGATTTGTATTTCCGCCTGAACGTCTTGCATCTCGAGTTGTTGCCGCTGCGACAGCGCAAAATCGACATTCCGGCGCTGGCCGCGCATTTTATCGATCAATTCGGAGCGGCGCACGGAGGCCTGCCCAAACGGCTCGGCCCGCAGGCGCTGGAAAAACTACAGGCCCATGGCTGGCCCGGCAATGTGCGCGAGCTGGAAAATGCGGTGAACCGGGCAATGGCCCTTGGCGAGGACGCCGCACTGGAGGCGGCGGATTTCGCTTTTCTGCAAAGCAAAGAGATGGGAGGTCACCCCAAATCCTCAAACCCGCAAGGCCTGATTTCCCCCCTGCGCCCGGACGGCAGCTTTAAAAGCTTGCACGAGTTTGAGCAGGATATTGTCGCGCTGGCGCTGGCGCATCATGCGGGTAACATTTCACAAACCGCTCGCGTGCTAGGGATCGCCAAATCGACGCTTTACACAAAAATCGAGGGTTTGGCCGATCTGAAGTCGGCTTGAGCCACCCCTAATATCCGGCATTTTTTAGCGCCGCTCGTAGCTTCCTTTCAGCCCGGTTAAAGGCACTTTGTAACTGCGCGAGGAGTGGCCGCGCAGAATCAAGATCGTCCTGCCGTGCCAACATGTTGACCGCCTCGGCGATTTGTGAAACGGCGCTGAGGCCAAAATTTTTGCTGTTTGATTTTAGCGGGTGCGAACCGCGTGCGGTTTTTTCTGCATCGTCACTCTCCAGCCCGTCTTTTATATCCCTGATATAGGCCGCCGCATCTTCAAGATATTCCTCGACGGCGACCGGCAGGTCTTCCTTGAGCAGCGCCGCCGATTGTTCGAGCATCTGCATATCAAAGGCATCAAGGTCGAAATCCCGCACTTTTTCCCGCTCATCCGGGGTATCGTTCAGGTCGGACAGTTTAAAGTTCCCGGCGATCAGCCCCTGCAACTGGTCGATCAGCGCCTGCCGCCATTTCGGCATCCAGACATCCTTGGGCAGGTAGGCATCCATGCCCGCGGCGATGCAGCGCTCCCGGTCGCCGGGCTGGCGATGGGATGTGAAGGCGATCACCGGCATATGGGGCCGGTTTTCCCGGGCTTCGCGGGCGCGGATTTCCCGCACCGTGTCCAGCCCGTTCAGTTCTGGCATGTCCCAGTCCATGATCACCAGGTCGAAAGCCTGCCCGGAATCGATTTTCGACAGGGCGATCAGGCCATTTTCCGCCGGAATGGTCCGGAATTCACAATCCTTGAGAATTGTTTCCATGACCTTGCGGTGCGTGCGGTCGTCTTCCACCACTAAAATTGTTTTGTCCGCAGAATTAAACGCAGGAGGATTTACGCATTGTTGCTGAATATTTTCGGCTTCGCTCATCTTAAGGCCCTCCATAAGGTTATCAACACAATAACACTATAAATTGTATTTTTGTACTCTTAAGGCCATCGTATGTCAGAAGAAATAACAAAGAACACTCTTGTATTTCAGGTCTGTACAACGAAAAATATTCAATTTATAGTGGTAAAAAATTACGATCTTGAAAAAGACCATGCCTCCGGAAATCAAAAACAAAGTCCCCCAGGAAAATATCGCCGATTACGCCGCGCGGCTTGAAACGGTTTTAAAGACCGTCATTGATGGCATTATCACAATCGACAGCCGCGGGACAATCCAGAGCTTTAATCCCTCGGCCGAGCGAATCTTCGGCTATCGTCCTGAGGAAGTGATCGGCCGGAACGTCAAAATCCTGATGCCCGAGCCCTATCATTCCGAACATGACGGCTATATAAAAAATTACCTGCAAAGCGGCCAGGGCAAGGTGATCGGCATCGGCCGCGAGGTCAAGGCCCTGCGCAAGGACGGCTCGGTTTTCCCGATGGAACTCGGCATCAACCAGATGAATATCGCCGGCGCGGTTATGTTCGTCGGCACTATCCGCGACATTTCCGACCGCAAGCAGGCCGAGGACGAATTGCTGCGCTCGAATGAAGAGCTGGAGCGTTTTGCCTATATCGCCTCCCACGACCTGCAGGAGCCCTTGCGTATGGTCGCCAATTTCACCGCCCTGCTGGACGGTGAATACAGGGGGACGATGGACGCGCAGGCCGGCGAATATATGGACTTTATCACCGACGCGGCGCGGCGGATGCAGGAGATGGTCGGCGATCTTCTTGAGTACTCGCGCCTTGGCTGCGAAGATGCGGGCTTTAGCGATGTAAACAGCGAGTCCCATACGAAGATGGCGCTGGCCAATCTCTATGATGTGATTGAGGAAACCGAGGCCAGCGTCAGAATCGGCGATTTGCCGGTTATTCACGTCAACCCGGTGCGTTTTTTACGTCTGATGCAAAATTTGATCGGCAACGCCGTCAAATACCGCCGGGAAGACGTTCGTCCGGACATCAGAGTCGAGGTTGAAGACAGGGGCCGCGAGTGGCTGTTTTCCGTGTCCGATAACGGCATCGGCATGAAGGAGGAATATCTTCAGCAGATTTTCATCATCTTCAAACGCCTGCACGGCAAGAAGGATTATCAGGGCACCGGCATTGGCCTGGCGGCCTGCAAAAAAATTGTCGAGGGTTTCGAAGGTAAAATCTGGGCGGAATCAAGGCCGGGCGAGGGCTCGACATTTTATTTCACTGTGCCCAAAAAAGAAACGGCCCGCCAGGCCGCTTAACGGAAAAAAGGAGGAACAAAAAATGAGTGCCGCACCGATTGAAGGAAAACCCATTGACATTCTTCTGGTCGAAGATAATGAGGGCGATATTTTCCTGACCCGGAAAGTCTTTGAAAAAGCCCAAATCAAAAACACCATCACCGTTGCCGAGGATGGTGAGAAAGCGATCGAACTTCTCAAAGGGGCCGCGGACCGCCCGGACATTATCCTGCTGGATATTAACCTGCCGAAAAAAGACGGCAAGCAGGTGCTGGAGGAAATCAAGAGTGACCCGTCTCTGCGTGCCATTCCGGTGGTCATCCTGACCAGTTCCCAGGCGGAAAAGGACATCCTTGAAAGCTATGACCTGCACGCCAATAGCTACATCATCAAGCCGGTAACGCTGGAAAATTTCGGCGAGGTGGCTGCGGTGGTTGAAAACTTCTGGTTCGGGGTGGTTGCCCTGCCTTCTCATCCGGGAGCATCGAAAACGCAGGATAAACAGCGTGAGGATGCCGCCTGATATGCACAGCGCCCTAAAAACCCCCGCGCCTGAAAACAGGGCCGAGCAGATCGCCCGCGAATACGAGGATTTCGCCTATATCGTCTCGCACGATCTGAACGCGCCTTTGCGCCATGTCCGTGAATTTACCAGCCTTCTCATCGGCGGGCGGCGGGAAAAGCTTACGGATGAGGAATGCGAATATATCCGTTTTCTTGAAAAATCTCTGGACAGGATTGATGAGATGCAGCGCGCCCTGCTCAGCTTTTCCCGCCTGAACACCCGCGCCGGGGATGTGCGGGCCGTGGATTTTAACGAGGCCGTCGCCGCCGCCATTAAGGATCTGGATGATATAATAAAGCTACATTTTCCGGCAATCGAGTGCCGCAAGCTCCCAACGCTTGTGGCCGAGCCGCAGCAAATCCGGCTTTTGTTTTTCCACCTGATCGGCAACGCGCTGAAATTTTATGACAGTGAAACGGTCAAACGGAAGGTGATCATCACCGCAGTAGATCAGGGCGATGTCTGGCTATTTGAAATCAAGGATAACGGCATCGGCATTGACAAAAAATACCACCGGGAGGTGTTGCGCATGTTCCGGCGTCTTGAGCCCGAACTTTATCCCGGCATTGGCGCCGGCCTGACGATCGCCCGTAAAATTTCCCAACGCCACGGCGGCGAATTGCTGATTGAATCCGAAGCCGGGCAGGGCACCAGTGTGTTTTTCTCCATCGCAAAATTATAAAGAGCGGCGTTACGGACAGCGGCTGTCAGACAAAATCGAACTATTCTCTTATAACATGAACTCATCATGGGGGTTGACCAAATCATCGGCTTGTATTCGTATTTGTGACATTATACTGAACGTTTCTTTTTGGACTTGTAGAGACCCGTTTCATAGTCACGCTCAACTTGTTCTTCGCTAAACTTAACAGGCAATGGAGTCTTTAATTGATTTTGAAGGCCCTCAACCCACTCACGAAGGTTTGTTGGATTTGTAACATGTTCAACCAATAGAATGTCACGAGAATTCGCGCCTTTGCGACGAATGAATACTTGGTATCTGTAATCATGCCGTCCTGTTAGATGTCCTGCTAGTAACAGCTCAAAGTTATCTAAACTATCCTCTTTTATAGTTTCGCCTTTTAGTTCAGCGGAAATTGTTTCAGATGTTAAGAATACGCTTTTAGTATCATACCCTTTTGCCTTAGAAGAAAGAGCAATCGGGAATACATAAAGCATACACACTATTCCTATGAGTTTTTCTTCAGTGAAAATTAGAAAATAGCCGGAAGCCATTAGGGTTACCCCAGCGAGAACAAGGGGAGTTCGAATTCTTGAGGGCCGGGCTCTATAAACCTCACAAGGAAGCTTTGGTGCTTCTTTGTAGTATATAGAGTATATGCCTTTTGAGGGGGACTTCTTCATAACTGTATTTTATTTTCCAGTGTTCGCTCAAATTCTTCATCATCTTTGTCCGTCGTCAGAGTATTTTTGACACGCGCAGGTCATAACTTAAGGTGTGCTTTGGCTTCCTTGGTTGATGTTAAGCAGCGATCTTTTGTTGACGCAACTGCTTTCTAAGCTTTTGTGTTTTTTCCTTAATTTTCGCCAGTGCTCGAGAAGGTGCTGTCAGACAAAGCCCCGCAAACAGCGGGGCTTTACGGCGCAAATTCTCTTAGGTGGACAAATTTAAAGACTAAATGGTGGTGCACCCAGTCATCCCCTAACTATTCTCATGCATTGTAATCCCTGTTTTGGCCTGTCCGTCGTCAGGATATTTTGGACACACACAGGTAAAAAGCTAAGGTGTGTTTTGGCTCCTTTGGTTAAGGTTAAGCAGCGATCTTTTGTTGATGCAACTGCTTTCTGAGTTTTAGTGTTTTTTC
>JAGRIU010000062.1 GCA_020443075.1 Alphaproteobacteria bacterium | reverse complement strand
TCTGGCGTAAATTTTTGAATGTTTGCCGTGTTTCGAGGGGGCGTTGATGGTTGAAGTGATTGAGAAAACTGGAGTAGATCGAGACAAATTTCTGTAGCGATCGCATTGATCGAAATCTATTCATACCGTGTTCCCGTCTTCGAAAATGAAGATGTGAGTTTTCAGCTCGATTGTTTTTATATTGCTGTGTGTTTTGCAAGCCCGCCTGAAGAAGGCTTTTGCGTATTCGGCTTTCCGAAAGCATACGGAGAATTTGGTGTTTACATCAAAAATTGCAAATAATATGAAAATAGTGTACAAACACTGCAACACTCTTTAACTTTAGTAAAGAGCGTTAGGAGAACCGCACTATGGGCATGATGCAAAGCATATTTTTTTCTCGTTCTGAAAGAGCGCAAAATCATCGCGATCCATTCAATCCTGTTGATCATACAATCGCTCTCTTGCAGCCGATTGTTGCCCGGCGCGGCTCTACGGCTATAGATACTGCTTTCGCAGATTTCAAGGCCGCTTTGGAGACGGAATGCCCGGCCAATCGCTATATTCACGCCGCTTTTGATCCTCAGAACTCCACGCCCGGCTTGTCTGTTGAAGGCATAAAAATTTTCGGGGAT
Organism: Alphaproteobacteria bacterium; assembly: GCA_020443075.1. GTDB lineage: Bacteria > Pseudomonadota > Alphaproteobacteria > Micavibrionales > Micavibrionaceae > TMED27. Next base: position 9,376 of record JAGRIU010000062.1, on the reverse strand, counting down.
TCTCTTCTGTTTGCTGTAACCTGCGCGCCGCAGCGCATCTCGAATTGCGTCGCAGCTCTATTGGGAGCCGGGTATAATGAGGCGGCGAGTATAATTGGCCACAATTTAGCCGATGAAATTACAACCCGCGGCACTCAACAACCATCGCACCTGGACTTACTGCGGCTAAGTTTAAAAATCTTTCAAACCGGTTTCAATAAATTACCTTCTGTTTGGCTTCCCAATGTCATCGGGCAAGGTGCAGAACTGGCGTTTTTAGACAGAGACTCCTATGATTATGCCGAGGCTCTTTATTTTCTCATGAGAGCAGACCGTATAGATTGCAGCCGTTATCTTTCGGAAGAAAATCTGCCAGACATCGGGGCTTTCGAAGAAATCTGCCAAGAGCATTTACCTGGGCACAGGGTCTACCTGCCTGTGCGAAATGCGAAGGCTGCTTATAACGCAAACCTGTCAAAATCTTATGAGGCTTTTTCCCATGCTCTGGAATCTCTGGCCATACTTCCGCGTAATGTCGGTGAGCTGTCTTATAGGCACAGCCCGCACTATCAAGACCAAATCTCTCCCTATAATAGAGCTGCTGCGGAGCTTCTTTTAAATATGGCTTTTGAATCAACGGCTCCCTCTTTGATAGAAGCGTATGATCATATGGTTCGCGCCTATGACGGTTGTTTTTCAAAAAATGAAATGAAGACCCTCTTAACATGGTCGCAGGCCCATCTTGATGGAACCGAAGACATGCATGTTGTAGAAGGCGCAGAAGCAGCGCAGAATGTTCTGGCGGTGCAAGACACGGGAAGCTTGGTCGCGGGGTTAGATTATGCGCGTGACTTGCTGAATGTCAGAACAGATATCAAAGCCTCGATGGTCGCATGTATGGGGAAGGTTTCCAATCCCCACGCTCTTATTGCGCCCGTGGATGCCGATCAAACGGGACATCGCCGGAATATTTTTGCTATAGATCTTTATAGGCTGTAGATAAACGCGGGGCGTAATATTTGGCTACGTCCATCAACTTATCCAACTTGGAATTCTTTCTATTCATTTTGTGACGCTTTGTTACAAAGCCGTATTCAGCGTTGGGAAAAAGATGCGATAGAGGTGTGGCGACAAGCGTATCATTATCCTTATCAATAATGACATCGGAAGAAATACTGATCACCAGACCCGCTTCTATATATTTACGCGTTGTTTCCCAATTGACGAAGTTCACGCGTAGTTTTTTGTTAATTTCATGGGCCGGAAAAATATCGTACAAATTGGGTATAACCCGCAGATCTTCTGCCGGCAGCGAAAGTTCGTAGCAACTAATTTCCTGCACAGATAACTTTCTACGTCCGGCCAAAGGATGATCCGGTCTGGTGATCAGGGCCGGAACGTAATGAAAAAGAGGGGTATAGTCGAAGCTTTTAGAAAAAGGTTTGTGCTCTCGTTTGGGTAAAACCGCCAGATCGGCAACGCCTTGTTCCAGCTTTTCCAAAGCCTCGTCATGCTCTGCGTAATGAAGCGTTACATAAATATGTGGATTTTGTTGAATGAACGCTTTTATGATTGGCGGCATAATAAAGTTTAATGTCGTACTATTGACGCAAATATGAAGCTCGGTTTTTTGTACGATGCTCAGTTCATGATGAAATGTTTCATACAGGTTTTGAAGACCATCGACGTAGGGCAGGGACAAATCGAAAAGAGTTTCACCTTGATGCGTAAGCTTGATCTGCGGGCCGTTACGTTCGAAGAGTTTGATGCCCATCTCTTCTTCCAGTGCCTTGATTTGCAGCGAAACCGTTGATTGCGTCAGCCCCATATGTTTGGCTGCTTTGGTGACATTTCCAAACTGCGCGGCATAGCAAAAGCCGCGAAGCTGCTGCAACCGGTTGTTTTTGTAATAGAACTTATTAATTTTAAACGCTGCGTCCATTACCATTGATTATATCAATTATAACTACGTAAACTATAAATTTTAATATCAAGCCGCACAAGTATAAAATCCCTCTTTTACTCATATAGTTGAGATGTTTGGTTGCGGTGAATAATAAATGTAGAACATGCCTTTTGCCTTCTGCATATCCTTCAGCTGCTATAGATGACAGCGGGGTGTGTGCGTATTGCCGTAATTTAGAAACTACAGATCATGAGACTGTGCAGTTTCAAAATGAAGCGCGAAGAAAAGAGTTCGAAAAGAATCTTGAAACAAGTCTTCAGGAATGCCGGGAAAAAGGAGAATATGACGTTTTGGTTTGTCTCAGTGGTGGCAAAGACAGCCTGTATTTGCTGCATGTTCTGAAAGAGAAATATAAGCTCAACATACTTGCGTTCACGACAGACATTAATATTCCGGACATCGCTTGGGACAATATTCGAACGGCACTTGATAAATTGCAGATTGATCACTTGGTTTATCGCCCCTCGGAGTCTTTTTACAAAAAGCTCTTTCGCTACGTTTTGCAAAACCAGGAAGCAAGGGGAGCCGTCTATAGCTTGTCGTATGTATATGCCCCGCTATTTGAAGGTGATGCGCTACGGGTAGCCACCGAGAAAAAAATCCCGTTGGTGCTGGCGGCTTATTCACCGGGACAGCCTGAGCCGGAGCGCATGGTCTATGAGTTTGACAAAGAACTCATAGAAAATTGTGATTGGACCCCTCCGCAGCTGCGTGAGAGTGCTATGTTCTCCCAAGAAGATTTGGCGCGGTTCTGGAATCCCGCCCGGTACCCCAAAGGAACTCAATTCCCACGTTATCTCGCTCCTTTTCATGCCTGGGATTACAACCAAGACCATGTAATGAAACAAGTGGTGGAACTTGGATTGGTGCGTAAGGCCCGTTATGCCAGCCCGATCTGGAGCAATTATCCGATCAACTGGCTGCTGATGTATTCAGACCTACGGCAGTTTGGCTACAACCCTTATGCACCGGAATTTTCGACACTCATTCGCGAAGGAAAGGCCAGCCGTACTTATTGGATGGTTATGGGGCCTCTTGTTAACTGGATGATCCGTCATATGGTTTTTTTAGGGAAAAATGCGCGGCATTCATTGAAATGGCTTGGTCTCAAACCTGAAGACTTAAAAGTTACGCTGCCTCTTTGCGCCTACGATCCCCCCCACATTGCCAGCCGGACAGAAAGGAGCCATTTAGGATGACTTCACTGGATCGACGACAGATAACACAAACCTTTCCTGTTTGGTTTAATGCACTTGTACGCGAGCAAGGCCCGCAGGACCTGTTTTTTGAAAAGATCGGCGAAAGCTGGCAAGGTACGAGCCTGAACGCGGTGCATGATCTGGTACAAGCGCGCGCAAACGCTTTAGTTTCGGCCGGACTAAAAAAAGGTAACATTGTTGCTCTGATCGCGCCTAATAGTCTGAACTGGGATATCACACACCATGCGTGCCTTATGGTCGGAGCCGTCGTTCTGGGAGCAGATCATCATGCGCCGAACGATTACCAAAATGCAATTTTGGAAGACTCTCATGCAGATTTTATTATTACCGATAATATTCAAAGGCTTGAAAATCTGACCTTCTCGCAAAAAATACTAACGTTTGAGGATTTGAAAAACGCGGCGGCAACCCCCGCAATTTCCTTTGAAGTTTGCGAACAAGATCCGGCAATCCTTACCTATACTTCAGGAACAACGGGTAAGCCCAAAGGTATCATCTACACACAGCAGCAACTTATTCTGGCTTTGGACGCACTGCACGATCATTACACTGAAGCACAGGATATTCCTCCGGAGGAAAGGACTATGGCTTGTTGGCTCCCGCTCTCCAATCTGTTTCAGCGTATGCTTAATTTGTTCGCGCTGGACCATGGATTTCAAATTTATTACTGTCCCGATCCATTAAAATTCATGGATTTGCTGCCGGAAATACGCCCGGCCGTTTTAGTCGGTGTGCCGCGACTCTTCGAAAAAATCGCTGACACGGCTTTACGGCGCATGAAATTCTTTCCTCAGTTTATGAAGACTTTTGCCCTGCGTCACCTGATAGGACCGGCTATTAAAAAGAAGCTTGGCGGGCGTATTCGTATTCTCGCGTCCGGTTCAGCTAAAATGCCATCTCATGTTCTGGATGTTTTTGAAATGGCCGGACTGACGCTTTACGAGCTCTACGGCATGAGCGAGAATATAATTCCACTGGCCGGTAACAACCGCTCTTGCCATCGCAAAGGCTCCGTAGGGAAAGCTATGAAATATAACGAGATCATAGTTCAAGACAACGGCGAAATTGCCGTTAGAAGTCCGGGATTGGGGCGGCGTTATTCAAAAAATCAAACTCTTAACGGTTTTAAAAAAGACGCGTTTTTAAAGACCAATGATTTTGGCCGTATGGATCAAGATGGATTTTTGTATGTCGAAGGCCGCATTGATAATGTGATCAAGACTTCTACGGGATTGCGGATATTGTGCGATGATCTGGAGGAAAAGCTTCTGGCGATTCCAGATGTCGAGCAAGCGCTTGTCGTGGGGAGTGAACGCAAATTATTAACAGCAATTTTGGTTTCGCACGCCAACGACAGAAAAATTGCACAGGCGCTTAATGAATATAACAGGAATCTGCCAAGCCGATACCAGATTTGCGGGGCGCTCGTTTCGGATATTGTGTTTTCTCCGATGAATGGGCTGGCTACGCCCAATTTAAAGTTGAAGCGTAATCAAATTAACGAATATTTTTCGCAGAAGATCGACGACCTTTATAGTGACATAGAAAGTCATATACGGAAGAATAAACACATATCGTCTCCTATTATCCGAAAGGTTTCATGAAACATATTTTTGTTACAGGCATAACGGGTGTTTTAGGGAGCGCGTTGGGACCTGTTTTGCTTCAAAGTCCGCAGCATGTGTTGCATGTACTGATACGCGCAGAAGATCATGAACATGCTCAAATGCGCCTACAAGATTTGTGGTCGTTTTGGGGTGATGAGGTCAGCGAAAGTATGCGTAGCCGTATACATGTCTACTGCGGAGATGCCGCGCGCCCACAGTTCGGACTGGATGCCGAAACTTATCATTCTTTACTTAGTACCATCACGCATATCATTCATTCCGCTGCTTCGGTCAAGCTGGACATGGATGAAAGTGAAGCACTCGAGAAGGTCTATAAACCGTCCAAAACCGTTTTGGATTTTGCAATGCAAATACATGAGTCCGGACGTCTGCAGAAGCTGGAATATATCAGTACGCTGGGCGTGGCCGGAAAAATGTCCGGCTCTATACCGGAGACAGTGCTGCCGGCACGTGATTTTCACAATAATTATGAACGTACGAAAGCGCGCAGCGAGGTAGAAGCCCTGGAGCTATACAAACAAAAGAAGCTTCCCGTCACCATTCATCGACCAAGCATGATTATCGGCCATAGCAAGACAGGGAAGATCGTTCATTTCCAAGGGTTTTATTTTCTTTGCAGCCTTTTTACCGGTTACCGTACAAAAGGCTTATTACCCAAGCTTCCCCAGCTTAGCTTTGATCTTATTCCCTGCGATTACGTAGCGCAGGCTGTGTATCTGTCCCTAGAGTCAGGAAACGAAACAGCCGGGCATATCTTTCATCTTTGTTCCGGTCCGGATTTATCGTTGCCGTATCATGATCTGGTCAAATATCTGCGTTTTTATCACACGCATTATGCCGAGAAATTGCCCCATACGATTCTGGTTCCCCCGTCTTTGTTTTTGTGTAGCATAAGGATGATGGCGCTTTTCTCTTGGAAGCCTAAATTCAAAAGAGCCGCTAAGAATATCGCTCTGTATTTCAATCATATTAAAACCATTCAAATGTTCGAAAACACACAAACGATCGCCTTTCTTGAAACAAGGGGACTTGCTTTGGATCACCCTGAAAATTATTTACGGGCTGTTCTTGACTACCATAGATTTAAAGTCCGGAATGATATGCCCAATTGATATTATTTATTTTTCCAGATAAAATTAAAAAAGCCTCCAATATAAGAGACTTAGTAGCAATCTTATTGGAAGAAAACAGCCTAAAACAGAGATTGCTGCGTAGAGAACAGTTAAGGCATGATTATGCACCCACCATTGAGTCTTTAACCTAAAACACAAAGAGAATAATTTAGCACAATGGAAAAAGACTAGCTCTGTTGGATCGAGCTGATCAATCCATTGGAAACCCATCGGGAAAACCATCCGGCCATTCTTTGCAGATAAAGATATTCACCGTCTTCTTCCTCTGGCAGCGTGGCTTGAACGGCATGCTCGAACGGCATATCGGCCTTAAGGGCGGCCAGCAAGAAATACTCTTCTTCCTCCAGATCCAGCCTCCACATGGCATCATCATGTCTGTACACAGCAACATAACTTGTGTGCTTATCGGGAGCCTTCGGCCCCGCATCCTGCATAACACCGTTATAATATTCATTCACAGACCAGCCAAAAGCGAGCAAAGAAGACGCCTCTCGCAATTTCACAGAGCTTGCCATCAGGCGATCTGCGGTGAGTCCAGCCAGATTGTCTTCGGATAGAGCAGGGGTTTCCGCATCGTCGAAAAGCCGCGCAACCTTTGTCTCCAAAACAGCCAGTTCATAAGAAAACTCATCATCCCCATGATCTTTGACAAAAGCGGGAAAGTTTTCGATATAACGCGCCAGATTGTAATAAGTCGATGGCGTGGCCCGAACGTAAGCACGGACCAGCTTTGAAAATTTCTCCCGGCCCAGATAATGGCGCAGCGCCGGACAATTCTCTCCGATCGCATCGAACAGGCTATGACGATAGCCGTTAATATAAACACCGATTTGTTCTTCCGGCGAAAAATCCGGTTTTGGGAGCACGCTCTCTTCAGGGTGCATAGCCTGCGCATCACCGCTTATAATAGCGCTTTGCATATTTTCCATCTGTTCGGGTAAGTCCGGCGGCGTCAGGCAAGGGCGCAAATTATCCCGAAAAGATGGAAATTTAGGAATGACTGTCGGGCCTTTGCATTCTTGCGCCCATTTCCGGGCTTTTTGCACTTCGTCATAAACAACCGGAAAATCGGGAATATCGGCATCCCATTCAATCATCGTTGTAATCTCGCGTCCCGCTTTGCCGATAATATAATTATAAAGCGTCCAGACCTCGTCGATGACATGGTCATTATGTGTATCGACAATATGCGTACCCTTATTCGTATGTCCGGCCAGATGAATTTGCGCCACGCGCTCCAGCGGCAGCGCATCGATATAGGTTTGCGGGTCCCAGCGGTGATTGTAACAGCTCACATAGATGTTATTGGCATCCAGCAACAACCCGCAGCCGGACTCCTCGGCCATGCGCGCGATAAATTCCCACTCCGGTATGGAAGAGGACGTAAATTCAAGATAAGTCGAAGGGTTTTCCAGAACGATCGGCCGCCCGAGATAATCCTGCACCTGTTTGATGCGCTCGACCACATGCTTCAGAGCTTGCTCAGTATAAGGAATAGGCAAAAGATCATGCGTATTTTTATGCGCTATACCGGTCCAGCATAAATGGTCGGACACCCAGGCCGGCTTAACAAATGCGAGCAGCTCTTTAAGTTGTTTCAAATACTCCGAGTTCAACGGATCGACCGTGCCGATAGACAGCGAAACGCCGTGCGTAATCACCGGATAATGCACCATAATCTTTTCAAGCATTCGCCGCGGCGCGCCGTCCGTATCCATATAATTTTCGGAAATAACTTCCAGCCAGCCAATATCAGGCTTGTTTTCCAGGATGTAGGAATAATGGGGCGGGCGCAAACCCACCCCATATCCTAAAAATGGAAAATCAAGAGAACTAGTCATTCAGATTGTCCCAGTCACCGGATTTGTGATCACGCTCCTTGGAATTGCAGCCATTGGCATTGCAACCATTCGCATTACAGCTATTGGCCTCTTTGGCTTTCGATTGACAGGAATTAGCCTCTTTTTTTGAACAGCTATTGCCGTTTTTGCAGCTATTCGTAGACTTACAGCTATTGGCTTCCGCCTTTTTATTACATCCAGACGCGCTGCAACCATTCATGCCATGAGATCCGGCGTTGGCCGATGCACTCATGGTCCCGGCCGTCATCAAGCCGATGATCGCCGCGGCTGCCAGTTTTTTTGTTCGAAGGGTACGTGTATTGGTCTTCATAATTTTAAGTCCTCTTTATCAAGTTAATATTTATATTAGACACATCGATGCGTAGGCATGTCGATATGTCCCTACATTCGGGGACGGAGTTATCAAAGTTACAAAATATTTTTGGATCGATTGCATGACAGAAGAAAAGATCGTCTAAATGCCTCGTATTGGCAAATGGAGCAGGTGCTGATACAACGTCATGACAGAATAAAGTTTTTCTTTAAGGATCAATAATGAGTAACGCCCCGATTTTGATTACCGGCGCAGCCGGGTTTATCGGCTTTCATACAGCTACGCGGCTGTTGCAGGCTGGACGCAGCGTTGTCGGCATCGATAATCTTAACGATTATTACGATCCGGCGCTCAAAGAAGCTCGTCTGCAACAACTCGATAACTTTGCTGAATTCCAATGTGTTCAAGGGGATATTTCCGACAAAGCCGCCATGGAGAAGCTCTGGGCGGAAAAGGGGCCTTTCAAGGAAGTCATTCATTTAGCCGCTCAAGCGGGCGTGCGCTACTCTCTTGAAAACCCCTACAGCTATATCACCAGCAATTGTATGGGGCATCTCACGGTCATGGAAATGTGCCGCCACACAGAAGGCTTTAAGCATTTGGTTTATGCCAGCAGCTCTTCTGTCTACGGCGGTAACGAAAAACTGCCCTATGCGGTCGAAGATCCGGTCGATCACCCGATCTCTCTCTATGCGGCGACCAAACGCGCCGATGAATTGATGAGCCACACCTACAGCCATCTCTACGATATTCCGCAAACGGGCCTGAGGTTCTTTACCGTGTATGGTCCTTGGGGAAGACCGGATATGGCGTTGTTCATCTTTACCAAGGCGATCATCGAGGGCCGCCCTATACCGGTTTTTAACAATGGTGAAATGAAACGCGACTTTACCTACGTTGACGATATCGTAAGCGGCATTCTCGGCGCGCTGGATCATCCGCCGGTACGCGAAGGCCGCAAAGCGCCGTGCCGGGTATTGAATATCGGCAATAACCGCTCCGAACGCCTGATGGATTTTGTCGAACTGATCGAAAAAGAGCTGGGCCGTAAAGCCGACATCAACTTTTTGCCCTTGCAGCCGGGCGACGTGCCGGAAACCTTTGCCGATATTCGCGCGATCAACGAACTGACAGGCTATAAGCCGACAACAACAATCGCCGAAGGCATCCCCCGCTTTGTCGCGTGGTATAAAGATTATTACAACATAGAAAGCTAGCCATGTGCGGGATTGCAGGATTCTGGAGACTGGCGCCTCAAAATCCACAGGAAGATCG
>JAGRIU010000061.1 GCA_020443075.1 Alphaproteobacteria bacterium | reverse complement strand
CGTCACCCAGGTCAAAGGCCGCCCCGGAGTCTCGCGCCGCCGCCCGGGCTTCACCCATCCGGCCTCGATCAACACATCCAAGGTCCCGCGATGCGTCGCCACCCCTCGGATATTCTCGACCTCTGCCCGCGTCACCGGCTGGTGATAAGCCACCACTGCCAACGTTTCCAAAGCCGCCCGCGACAGCTTTTTCGAAACCTCTTTTTCCAAAGACAAAGCCTCGCCCAGATCCGGCGCCGTGCGAAATGCCCAGCTTCCATCCATCTGCACAAGGTTCACCCCGCGATCCGCATAATCCCTTTGCAACTGCATCAACGCCGAGCCTACATCCGCCCCGTCATGCCCAGCCCCCGCCATCCGCTCATGCAAATCCTTCGTCGACAACGGCTCGGCCGAAGCAAACAACAACGCCTCCAAAAGACGGATATGTTCGGCAGACGCCGTCATAAATCTCCCTCCCCAATCGCCCGCATATAGACTGGGCGGAAAAGACCGTCCTGCTTGATTTCAAGCTTACCCTGCTTCACAAGTTCCAAACCAGCCGTAAAAGTCGAAGCCAACGCGCTGCGCCCATACAATTTATCCTTAATCCCTTCCGGCATAAAACTCTCCAACGTCGCCCAGACCGATCCCAGACCCTTGCGAGGAAGCTGCCCGAGCATCCGGCTCAAACGCGCAATCGCATTTTCTGTGGACATCAGCTTGAAATCCGGCAAATCGTACGTCGTAGCCTCTTCACGGCGGCGAATAGCGCCATAAGCCTTCAAAACATCGTAAATCTGCACATCCCAGCGCGCCTTGGTCCGCACAGACACGCCTTCGGGCGCACCGCGCGCAAATATGCCCTGCCCCAGTTGCGGGCGCGCCATAAGCTTTTCCGCCGCCGCCTGCATCGCCTCCAAACGCCGAAGTTGAAATTGCAAGGCCTCGGCCATTTCTTCGGCGCTCGGATCTACGCTGTTATCATCACGCGGCAACAACAGGCGTGACTTCAAATAGGCCAGCCACGCCGCCATCACCAGATACTCCGCCGCCAACTCCAGATTCATCTGCTTGGCCCGCTCGACAAACTGCATATATTGACGCACCAGTTGCAAAATGGAAATCTTGGTCAGATCGACCTTTTGATTGCGCGCCAGCTCCAGCAAAACATCAATCGGCCCTTCATAGCCGTCGATATTCAACAGCAGCGCATCGGCCTCATGCGCGCTCTGCGCAGGGTGAATATCTTCCTCGAATTGTACAGACTGTGTTTGCATATCAAATCAAAAAACACGAAAAATACGGTAACGTACTTCGAATTAAATAAAACAAGGGCCGCTCTTAAGCCGCGATATTGGCCGCTTCTGCCCCATTTTGCAAGCGTTTCAGCGCTTTCATATCCAAATTAGGCACAACTTTGGCAATTTTTTCCATCAAAGCCAGATCACCCGAGCAATGCAGGACAGCATCACAGCCCGCCAATAAACACGCATTCGCCCGTGCCCCAACATCACCATAACGCTCCAGAGCCTGCATATCCAGATCATCAGAGATCAAAAACCCTTCAAAACCAATTGAGCCGCGGATCACATCGCCGATAACCTTCGCCGAACACGATGCCGGATGTTCAGCGTCCACAGCATCATAAACGATATGAGCTGTCATTGCCCAAACACAGCTCCCAACAACACTTTTAGAAACAAAACGAAACGGATCGAAATCTTTTTCCAAATCCCCGATATCGCACGATACACAAGGCAATTCCTTATGGCTGTCACATCGCCCGCGCCCATGCCCGGGAATATGCTTAATCACAGGCGTTACCCCCGCCACCAGCAAATTTCGGCACACACTCAAGCCCAAGCGCCCAACGATTTCAGGATCAGCTGAAAAAGCACGGTCCCCGATCACATCATGCGTCGCCTCACATAAAACATCCAGAACCGGCGCACAATCTACATTCACCCCGACCCCGATCAACTCCTCGGCCAGTTGCAAAATACAATAGCGCAGATCTTCCAGAGCCGCATCGGTTTCCCCGGCCTCATAGCGCTCCCCGAATTGCCGCGCAGGTGGATAATCGCGCCATTGAGGACTTTTAAGCCGCTGCACGCGCCCACCTTCCTGATCAATTAGAATCGGACAATTGCGCCCCAGCAAAGACCGCAAATCATCTGTAAGCACCTTAACCTGAACAGGATCTTCACAATTGCGCGCAAAAAGAATAAATCCGAGCGGATTAACCTCTTGAAAAAAGCAGCGCTCATCTTCCGATAAAACGCCACCCTTCAACCCGTAAATGGCGGCACTGGCCTGCGCCGCCCCTTCGTAGAAATTATTGGGTAACAAGACAAGCCCCCGGCTTTTGCGCTTTAATCGAATCGCACAAAGACCCGGCACTATCCTTACTCATCGGTCCGGCCTGAATACGGTAATAAACGCCGCGTTCACCCAGATCCGCCGATTGTACACGGTGGGAAACCCCGTTGAGAACACCGTATTCTTTCTGCAACTTGCCCCACTCGGCCTCAGCGCCGGACATTGATTTCACACTGCCAAGCTGTACATAGTGACTTCCGGCCGTAATCGAAAACCCGGCCGCAGGCTCGACGCCGGACGCGGCCTGCGCTGCAACATCACTCACATCATGCACCGTCTTCGGAGCAACAGCCGCCGCTTCTCGTGCATCTTTTTTATCCAGAACCGATCGCACAAAAGCAAGAGTTTCGGGATTAGAACCGGGTTTATGAACAACTTCAGCCCTTTCGGCTACAACCTCTCCAACAGCCTCCGGCGCGGACCTCTCTTCAGCGACCTCTTCGACAATCTGAACACCATCCCGTGGATCGACCGCAGCCACATTCTCAGCTTCGGCTTCGGCACTATCCAGTAAATTTTCGATTTTAGCCTGAGGCGAAGCATTCTGAAGCTCTACAGCCGTATCACGCGCCTCCATTTCCTGAGCAAAAGCCTCAAGCTTCTGAGACGCCGCGCTCTCTTCAGAAAGCATATTCTCAACCGGCGCACTCTCCTCCGGCGCCTCTCCGCGCATAGAAGCAAAAATGCTGCTGTCTTCCGCCTGCCCGCCTTCTTCCGGCGCGTCCTTGTACGAAGCATACGTTTCAGCCTGAACTACGGGCAACGCGGCATCATCGCCTTTCTGATCGGGATAGCTGGCAAAAATCAATCCGGCAAACGCCGCTCCAACCACTAAGAACGCGGCCGTTGCCACAACCGGACTGGACAATCTCTCCGCAATCGCCGGACCGAAAATCCGTTCGACCAAACCCGGACGATGCCGTGGAGGCCGCGACTGCGGTGAGTAATGCGAAAAACCATATTGCTGAAAGTCACGATCTTGATTCATGAAAAAATCCCCAGATAAAAAACACAGACATAGACATTTAAAAAACCGGAATCGGTCATAGGCTCAATTTTATTTCAAATCCCAATACAGATCAAACAACCGCTCATGCTCGCGGATCGCATAACGATCAGTCATCCCGGCGATATAATCAGCCACAATCCGCGCGCGAACCTGCTCATCGTGCGCCCCTCCGGCCTCCTCGACCCGCACCTGCCAGTTATCCGGCAACACATGATAATTCTTCATAAAGGCTGTGAATAAGTCGCAGATAATCCGCTCGACCTTCAGATGAATCCGGTTAATCGTATAATGCTTGTACATGCGCTCGAATAAAAATGCCCGCAACTCATCGACTTTCGCGCGCATATCATCCGAAAAAGCCACCATTTGCCGCCCGGCCCCGCGCACATCCTCCACACTTTGCGGATTCAAATCCTTCAAACGCGATTCGGTCTCGTTCAAAACATCCTCGACCATCGCCCCGATCATCTCGCGGATAACTTCCTGCACCAGATAGCGCTCGGATAAGTCGCCATAGTCCTTGTGAACAGCCTCAATCACTTCACCCAGAAGGCGAACCTCTTTCAAATCGGCAATCGTAAAAAGACGCGCGCGCAGCCCGTCCTCGACATCATGGTTGTTATAGGCGATATCGTCCGAAAGCGCCGCCACCTGGGCCTCCACGGACGCATGCCCGTCAAGCTCCAGATCCATCTGCGCCTGAAGCTCGCGCACCGCAATCTGCGCCTTGCCGGGCTTCACAGGCCCGTTATGCTTGACCACGCCCTCCAACGTCTCCCACGTCAAATTCAGCCCGTCCCAGCGCGGATATTTCCGCTCCAGCGTTGTGAGAACCCGCAACGACTGGTCGTTATGCTCGAACCCGCCAAAGGGTTCCATACAGCGCGCCAGATATTCCTCGCCGATATGCGCAAACGGCGTATGCCCCAGATCATGCGCCAGCGCAATCCCCTCGGCCAGATCCTCATGCACCATCAACGCCCGCGCGATCGAGCGCGTAATCTGCGCGACCTCCAGCGTATGGGTCAGTCTGGTCCTGTAATGATCGCCCTCGTCATAAACAAAGACCTGCGTCTTGTATTTCAAACGGCGAAACGCGCTGGCATGGATAATCCGGTCGCGGTCACGCTGAAACGCCGTACGGTGCGCACTCTGTGGCTCGGCGTGAACGCGGCCCCGGCTATTCTCCGGCACGCACGCATACACCGCCAACGGCAAAGCACAATAATTATAGGAAGGTTGTGAGTTTGAATTGCCCATCAGCGCCTCTGCATTATATAATCAAAAACATGTCTCTAATCATCGATCAGACCGCCATCAAGCGTATTGAAGAACTCCGGGCCGCACAAGGCAAAAACGCCCTGATGCTGCGCATCACGGTCGAGGGCGGTGGCTGCGCAGGTTTTCAATATAAAATGAACCTGACCGAAGAGCGCACGGATAAAGACGAAATTTTTGCCGAAACCGTCATCACCGACGATATATCTCTACCCTTTTTGAGCGGCGCCACCGTGAAATTCAGGGAAGAGCTGACCGGCTCTGAATTCGTCATAGACAACCCCAACGCCCAATCAGGCTGCGGCTGCGGCACCTCTTTTTCGGTTTAAAGATTTACATCCGTACAAAAACGGCGTAATCAAAAGCCCATGAATAACTGCCAGCTCAAAGACCGGATTTTGCGCTATGACCGCATGGTGCCGCGCTACACCAGCTATCCCACCGCACCGCACTTCAGGCCCGGCTTTGATCATAAAGCCTACGCAGACTGGCTGACCGCAATCCCGCAAGAGAGCCGCCTTTCGCTCTATCTTCATGTGCCGTTCTGCCCGAAAATGTGCTGGTACTGCGGTTGTCACACCAAAATCACCCGCCGCTACGCCCCCGTCGAAGACTACGCGCACCTGTTGATCCGCGAAATCGAAATTCTGGGCGGCGTTCTGGGATCAAGCCGCAAAGCCACCAACATCCATTTCGGCGGCGGCTCACCCGGCATGCTGCGTGCCCGCGATTTTTCCCTGATCATGGAAACGCTGGCAAAGACTTTCACCATCACAAGCGATGCCGAAATTGCTTTGGAAATCGATCCCCGCGAGATCACCGAAAACCGGATCAAAGCCTACGCCGATCACGGCCTGAACCGCGCCAGCATCGGCGTGCAGGATTTCAATGACGAAACCCTCAAGGCCGTCAACCGCGAACAACCCTTCGAGCTCACACAAAAAACCGTAGAAATGCTGCGTAATCAAGACATTGAAGGCATCAACTTCGATTTACTCTACGGCCTCCCTTATCAAACCGTGAAGACAATGGAAGAAACCATTGAAAAATCAGTCTCTTTATCCCCTTCGCGCTTCGCGCTCTTCGGCTATGCGCATGTCCCGTGGATGAAGAAACATATGCGCCTGATCCCCGACCAGTCGCTACCACAAAAAGAAATACGATACGATTTGTTTGAAAAAGGGTCCAACCTCCTCCAAGAAGCCGGATATTTGCCTGTAGGAATAGACCACTTCGCCCGCCCCGATGACGAGCTTATAAAAGCCTATAAAAACAAAACATTGCGCCGCAATTTTCAAGGATACACAACAGATAACGCCGATGTTATGCTCGGCCTCGGCGCCTCCTCCATCGGCAAACTCACTGGAGGCTACGTGCAAAATTCCCCCGATATGCCCGTCTATACCCAAGCCATTCTCGACGGCCATTTGCCGACCGTCAAATCATGCGCTATCACCGCCGAAGATCGCCTGCGCGCCGATGTCATCGAACAAATCATGTGTTTTTTCGAAGTCAACCTGCCGGAAATCTGCAAAAAACACGGCGTGCCCACAGAGACCTTCACCGCCGATCTGGATAAACTCACCCCATGGATTGAAGACGGCCTCGTAACCCTTTCGGACGAGCAAACCATCACAATTGCCGAAAACGCACGCCCCACCCTCACCCGGCTGGTCAGCGCCGCTTTCGATGCCTACCTGCCCGCACAGGACCCGGCTACCCCGCGCCATGCCCGCGCAATTTAGCCGCGCCGTCCCATTGCATTCCATGCCATGCAGCGTTACAAAAAAGAATGCTCATTGCCTCTTGGAACATAAACTCTCTCAAAGCCCGTCTTGATCACGTCACGACCTACCTGAAAGACGAATCGCCCGATGTCTTGATGGTGCAGGAACTCAAAGGCCTCGATTTCCCGCACCAAACCTTCGAAGCCTTAGGTTATCAAAGCGCCGCCGTTACACAAAAAGCCTATAACGGCGTTGCAGCCTTTTCCAAAACCCCGCTCAAAATCATTCACGAATCGCTGCCCGGCAACGAAACCGACGAACAAGCCCGCTACCTCGAATTCGAAACCGCAAACCTGCGCCTGATCAACATTTACGCCCCCAACGGCAACCCGGTCGATACGGATAAATTCACCTATAAACTCGGCTGGCTAGGCCGCCTCTACAATCGCCTAAAAACCCTGCGCGAAGACAACATTCCCTTCGCCATCGGCGGGGACTTCAACATTATCCCCGAAGATAAAGACTGCTACGACCCCAAAGCCTGGGAAGATGACGCCCTGTTCCGCGCCGAAAGCCGCGCAGCCTTTCGCAAACTTCTTCATCTTGGCCTCACAGATGCGTTCCGCAGCTTCCACAGCGAAGCCGGACACTACACCTTCTGGGACTATCAGGCCGGTGCGTGGCCCAAAGACCACGGCATCCGCATTGATCACTTCCTGCTTTCGCCCGAAATCGCAACCCGCCTGAAAACCTGCCGTATAGATAAAGCCCCGCGCGGCCGCGACAAGCCTTCCGATCACACGCCGATTTTGATAGACTTGGACCTGCTATGAAACGACTCGCTTTTCTCACAATCACCCTACCCCTCCTATCGGCCTGCGCCGGAACGACAGACCCAAACTACCAATACTACCTGCAGAAAAAAGGATTGGACACGCCGATCCCCCAGCATTTCCAACATTGCCACGGCTACGGCTGTAAACATATATCGGTCGTCAATTTCACACAGAACGACTGGCAGGAATTCGAAAAGCTTTTCTCACCTCCTCCGCCAAACGCCGCAGCCGAACGCAAACGAATCGCCCGCGCGATCGCCTTGTTCGAACAAAAAGTCGGCCGCATCACCGGCACAGATGAAGATATCTGGGGCACGTTCCAGAAAACCGGCCCCTACCAGCTCGATTGCGTCGATGAAAGCACCAACACCACCATCTACTTATCCCTCCTCGAACAAGAGGGCTTACTGCGTTTCCACAGGATAGAAGCCCCCACTGCGCGCGTACCGATCCTACACGCCGGACGCTGGCCGCACCAAACCGCCCTGATCTCCGAAACAGACACCAGCCGCTTTTTCGTGGTCGACTCATGGTTCCACAATAACGGCGAGCTCCCGGAAATCGTCCCGCTCAAAGACTGGAAAGCCGGATGGAAGCCCGAAAAGAAAGAAAACGAAGAAAGATGATTTACAATAAAAGCCGTGCTAAGCTTTAGCGCTGGATTATTTAAAGTGCTGGCGCTAAACTTGGTTAAAGTAAAAATTTATATGGGGCCGTAAACGTGAAACACGCTTCTTTCAAATTCAAATCTTCAACGCTCAAATCATGGACTTGCGCAGGACTGCTAGCGCTCACCCTGACAGGCTGCGGCCCTCTGGCAGGCAATCCGTTACGCGACCAAATCGCTCACCGCCTCGCCGCCCCGTCTTGGATGGTCGAACGCCAAGTCGAAGCCGGTCCTTACATGCTCACCGCCTATGAACGCATGCACGAACGCCAGAGCACCGGCACACTTTATATCGAAGGCGATGGTCAGGCCTATCTCGGTACGAATAAATCTGTTTTGGGCAAAGATGTCTTCGACCCAACCCCGGTCAACCCCGTAGCCCTGCATCTGGCCTCGAAAGATCCGGCAGCAAATCTGGCCTACATCGCCCGCCCCTGCCAATATTCAGGCCTCACAGACCGCGATGCGGCATGCGGCCTTGAAAATTGGGGCGCCGCCGCCTACAGCGAACAAACACTGGCCGCCTATAACGAAGCCCTGAATAAAATTAAAAGCCGTTATGACCTCACAGCCATACACCTCATCGGCTATGACAGCGGCGCGACGCTGGCCGCCCTTCTGGCCGCCGGGCGTCACGACATTCTGTCCCTGCGCACCGTTGCCGGAAACTTCGACACCGATGTTCTCGCGCCTCATGCCGCAAATCTACGGGCCTTGCCGCAACGCCATTTCATCGGCGGACAGGACACCGTAACACCGCCCGCAAATCTCTACGCCTACCTGCAATTGCTAAAGGGTAGCGAATGTGCGGATTACACCTTCATTCAGGAAGCCGAACACGAAAAAGGTTGGGTTGATAAATGGGCCGAGCTGCTCAAACAAGACATCCCGCGCTGCACCGTAACAACGCCGCCGGCCTTCGTTCCGATTGAAAAGCCCGAACCGATCTACTACCCCCACATGGGCGATAGCAAGAAATAGAGAATAATGACGCACCCAAGCGCAATCATCCATGCCCACACCATTGACGGCAATGGATATGGCCGCCCGCTCAAGGACGACGAAGTCAGTAAAGAAATCAAAGACCACAAGCTGGCCTGGGTCCATTTAAACGCCATCACACCGCATACGCGCGAATGGCTCCAGCGTGAAGTTGATTACCTCGACCAAATCATCCTCGACGCCTTGCTCGCCGAGGAAACCCGCCCCCGTATCATGGAATTCGAACAAGGCGCGCTGATCATCCTGCGCGGCATGAACCTCAACGAAAATGCCGAGCCCGAAGACATGATCTCGATCCGCATGTGGATTGACCCTTCGCGCATCATCAGCATCCAGCGGCGCAAACTCAAGGCTGTCGGCGATATCGTCGAACGCCTCACTGCCGGCACAGGCCCCAAGGACTCAGGAGAATTCATAGCCGCCCTATCCGCCCGCCTGTTTGACCGCATGGAACCCGTACTCACGGAACTCGATGAACGCACAGACCGCATTGAAGAAACGGTCATGGAAGATCCGCAAATCTCCGAACGTCAGGAAATCATCGACATCCGCAAGGAAGCCATCATCTACCGCCGCTATATCGCCCCGCAGCGCGATGTTATCTCAGCCCTGCGCCTGTCCGAACTGCCGTGGCTCACCACCATGCATAAACGCCACCTTCAGGAAAACCTCGACCGCGTGCTCCGCTACATCGAAGATCTGGATGCCATCCGTGAACGCGCGCAAATCATCAAAGACGAACTCTCGAACGCTCTTTCAGACCGTCTCAACAAAAACATGTACATCCTCTCGGTCATCGCCGCCATTTTCTTGCCTCTGGGCTTTTTGACCGGCCTTCTCGGGATCAATGTCGGCGGCATCCCCGGCGCAGACAACCCCTACGCCTTCTGGATCTTTATCGCCATGCTCACAACCCTGACCACAGGCCAGATCGCCTTGTTCAAAGCCTTGAAATGGTTTTAGAAAATATAAGAAAAAGTGGTGCAGCACAGTTGACTAAAATAAAAAGTTGCTCCGCCGTAAGTGCTTGTTTTGATTGATGAATCATCGCACAAGCATTTTTACGCATCTTTCATTTTAATACGAATTCACGACCCACGCTGCACAATATTATAATGGCCGGACTTCTTGGATCCACGATATTCGATTCTGCCATCATCCTTCAACCCCTGAATATCTCTTCTGGCCGTTCTAAAACTGACGCCCCATTTTTCAACGATATTTTTTGCCGCTGCTTTTCGCTCATTCTGTAGTACAAGAAGGAACCACTTTTGCCGTTCATTGAGCGTTATTGTGCCATTTATAGTGACATGGTTATGTACAGAATAGCCGTTCATGCTGAAGGCGATATTGGCCGTCAGGCTGACATTTTGGATCAATTCAAAGTCGCCCCAAAAGTCTCTTCCGAAAATATGGGAAAAAAGGAATTTGCGGATCGTGGGTGAACACCTGGCCAGTAAAATAAAATGACTCGATGATGGTGCGCTGCGTCCTTCGTACCAGTTTTTAATGGTACGCAAATTTGCGTTGGTGGCCTGCCCGATTTTCTTGATCGATGACGGGTGCTGGCCGAAATCTTTTCTCAGTGCATGGGCGACAATCCGCCCCAGCACCTGGCTTGATATTTCCTTATTCTGTCCCAGAAAAACTGGGTCTGTTTTTAACGCAGACATACGTATGCTCCTTTCTTTATGATGTCGAAAGAAGCAGTTATGCGATGAACCGAAGGTGAAAGGCTAAAAAGCCTACCCTGGTGCATGTTTATGTTTAAGCGAATTATGATGACAAGGCGGGCTTTGTGGAGATGTTTAACGATAATTATCAGGAAATCGACAAT
>JAGRIU010000060.1 GCA_020443075.1 Alphaproteobacteria bacterium | reverse complement strand
TGGCCGACGATGATGCGGAACACGGGATTGAAGGCAGAGAAAAAGACGCGGCGCTGACTGTTGCCCGCAAGAAAAAAATCGGCCCATTTCGGGGGACTAAAGAGAAAAACCCGCAAAAAGAACTCTCCGCTATGGCGCGGGCGGGTTTTAGCTATGATTTGGCTAAAGCTATTGTGGATGTTGATGAAGAGTTTTAGAGCCTAATTTTCTACCGTCTCTTCTTCGCTTTTGATGTCCAGCATGTCCGGCATCATGTCTTCATTCGCAGATTGTTTTTTGCTCTTTGGTGCTTTTTTGACAACGCGGTTCTCTGGGAAAATGAGTGTGACAGTCGTACCGATGCCTTTTTGCGAGAACAGCTCCAATTCTCCGCCGTGCAATTTGATCAGAGAGTCTACTAACGTCAAACCCAGACCTGTACCAGAGCCACTGCGGCTCAATTCGCTGTTGACCTGGCCGAATGGAGAAAGAGCTTTTTTAATGCCTTCCTCATCCAGACCAACACCTGTATCGGTGATAGACAAATGGAAGCACCCGTGATCGTCTAGATGGCTGGAGAGCGTAATACGCCCGCCGTCGGGCGTGAATTTGATGGCATTAGAGAGTAGATTCATCAGCATCTGCTTCACGGCCAACTCTTCGCCGATCAGCTCGGGCGCATCATCCAAGACGTCTGTAACAACCAGTTTGCTGTTTTCGAGCTTATGCTCCATTAGCCCCAGACATTCGCGCGCAATATCGCGGACATTAATGACGCCCTCATTTAAGTGACGCTCTCCGGCTTCGATTTTTGAAATATCGAGAATTTCGTTAATCACACGCAAAAGCCCCTGCCCGCTTTCGTAGATATCTTTGGCGTATTCCCAATAGGCTCTTTGTTCTACGGGGCCGAACACCTCATTTTTGATCATCTCGGAAAAGCCGATGATCGAGTTCAGCGGCGTGCGCAGTTCGTGAGACATGTTGGATAAAAACTCCGATTTCGCGCGGTTGGCCAGATCCGATTGCATTTTAGATTCTCTGATCAGCATTTCTGTTTTCTTGCGTTCGGTGATATCCTCTATACTGCCTTCAATGAACAAGACATGTCCGGCTTCATCACGCACGGCGCGGGCATTTTCGCTGACCCAGATCAAGGACCCGTCGCGGCGGTGCATCTGGACTTCCCGGTTCACAGCCTCTTGTGATTTTTCGAGCTTTTTCAGGTGGGCTTGACGCTGTTTTTCTTCATCGGCATAAATGCTTTCATTTGCATTTTTAACCTCGCGTAAAAGCTGCTCCGGGTTCTTGAAGCCCAAAATTCTCGCAAAGGCCGGGTTTGCGCTTAAATACAGACCTTCGGGCGTAAGCTGATAGATGCCGCCAGCGGCATTTTGCACGATGTTGCGGTATTTTTTCTCGGCTTCGCCCAAAGCTCTTTCGGCGCGGCGGCGTTCCTCGATATCCGTCATCGTGCCGACAAAGCGGATTTCGTTGTTGTGATCTTTTGTAATGAGAGAGATTGATATTTCAACGGAGCGAAATGTTCCGTCGGCTTTCCTGACTTGCGTAAAGGATTGATAACGATCGAGCTTTTCCAGCAAAAGCTTTTCAAACTCCTGCCGAAGAGCCTCTTGATCGTCCTGGTGGATCATGCTGAAGATCGATTGTCCGACAGATTGTTCAATTTCAAAGCCTGTTAGCTTGCTCCAGGCCATGTTGAGGAAAACGAGGCGCCCTTTTTCATCTGTTTCAAATATGACCTCACGGACGGCATCAATAATGTTTTTATTTTTTCTTTCAGAGAGTTGAAGGTTTTCATTCAGTTTTTCAATATTCTTCAGTTCCAAGCGCAGGTTTCTGTTTTGTTTATCAACCGTATGATAGAATTTTTTGATTGTTTTTGTGATCCTGTAAGCGCGGTACAGCAGCAGGCCGGATGCTAAAACTAGGAATGCGCCAAAGCTGGCTACAACCCCCAGCAATGCGCTGTAGGCTTTTTTATCCAAATCCTCTAGCCCGGACAGCAAATACAAGAGTATCGCTCCCGAGAGAGCCATAATGCCCAAAAAGATAAAACCGCTCAGAATATATCCGAGAGATTGTTTGATTTTTTTCGCGCGTTGCGGCTTTATGTACCGGTTTTCCCGGCGTGCCTTCCCAGTCATGCTCTTAGTCTTTTATTTTTATTTAGAATTCCCCACACAATAGAGCGGATTCGCCCCATGATGCTTTACTAAGATGCCAGAAAAGGGGTTAAAAAGTTCCTAAGATTCTTTAAAAACAAAAGATTTTTTACATTTAAGGTGGTTTTGAAGGATGTTTTACAACGGCATTCTGAGCTTTACACTTAGTCCACCGTGTTCACTTTTTGACAAACGCACTGAACCGCCATGAGAGTGTATAATATCCATGGTAATCGGCAGTCCAAGTCCCGTTCCGCCTGTTTCACGTCCCCGCGCCGTATCCACCCGGACAAAAGGCTTAAAAACTTCTTCGTACATTTCTTCTGGAATGCCGGGCCCGTTGTCTTCTATCTGTATTTGCAGCTTTTTGTCCTCAATAGCCGCACTAATCCAGACATGATCCGCATATTTTCCTGCGTTCACGACCAGATTGTTCAGAGAGCGCTTAAAGGCCATGGGGCGCACGCGCAGGCCGATTGACGGCTCGATGTCGATCGTTACTTCGATATTCTGGCGCTTTGCGTCTTCAACTAATTTCTGAATCAGCGCCATCAAGTTTATGTGTTCGTATCCTTCTTCACCATCGCCGCGAACAAAATCCAGATAAGCGGCAATCATTTTCTCCATTTCCGCTATGTCTTCCTTCATAGCGCCAACATCATGACTTCCTCCCAGCATTTCCAGTTCCAGCTTGAGGCGGGTTAAGGGCGTGCGCAGATCATGAGAAATACCGGTCAGCATGTCGGTGCGCTGGGTCATTTGACGTTGGATGCGGCGTTTCATATCCAAGAAGGCTTCGGCGGCGCGCCGGACTTCGCGGGCGCCTTCAGGTTTAAAATCGGGCACTTCACGCCCCTTACCAAAGCGCTCGGCAGCAATAGCCAGTTTGCGGATCGGCCTAATTTGTCCGCGCATGAAGAGAATTGCAACCACCAACAACACAGTCGACACACCGATCATCCAGAGCAAAAAGATATAACCAGAGGAGGAAAACAGGCGGCGCTGGGGGATATCGACTTTTATAATGCCGAAATCCTCGAGTTTTATATAGGCCACGACCTGCTTTTGCGGAAAATCAAAAATCAGTTCGAAGGGATCTGGAATTTGAGCGGCGAGTTCGTCTTTCAGCTTTTCCTCGACGACATCCGACCATAACGAGCTTTCCGGTGTGTGTTTTCTTTCGGGTAAGGCCGTTAAAGTCGTTGGAAAAACATCAATATCGAGATTGCGTTTTACAATCTCAAGCTCGCCTTGTGCCGCATCAATTCCGCCGCGTTCTTTGATGATATCAACGATGGTCGTCACCTCTCCGGATACGGAAAAAGCCAGGCGGCGGGTCATTGTCCCCCAGTGGCGATCAAAGAACACGACCGCGGTAATAAGCTGGATCAAGAGAACCGGCATGATCAAAATCATCAAGGAGCGGCCTAAAAGGCTGCGCGGAAGATATTTCTTTATCGAAACCTCTGCCATAGCCCCTGCCCTTTATATTTCCTCAACCCGCAGCATATAGCCTTTGCCGCGGATCGTTTGCAAATAGCGCGGATTTTTGGTGTCGGCCTCGATTTTACGGCGCAGGCGCGTAACCTGCACGTCAATCGTGCGTTCTCCGGCATCGATATCGCAGCGGCGGGCCAGTTCTTCGCGGGAGACGGCTTCTCCGGGGCTGCGGGCCAGTGCCTTGATCAAGAGCCCTTCGACCTGCGTTAGCTTCACGGTGTCCGTATCGGAATGCAGACTTTCCGTTTCCGGGTCAAACGTCCATGAACCGATTTTAAAGCTCTCTTTGGCTTTATACGGCTTTGCTGTGCGTTTCAGAATGGCATTCAGGCGCAAAATCAGTTCACGCGGCTCAAACGGTTTGGCAAGATAATCATCTGCACCCGCCTCCAGCCCCGTTATGCGGTCTTGCGTCTCCCCCAATGCGGTCAGCAGCAGAATCGGCGTATCGCTTTGCGTGCGATAACGCCGGGCAAATTCGACGCCTGTTTCTCCGGGCATCATCACATCGAGTATGATCGCATCACATTCAAAACGCTTTAATATCTCTTCGGCCTGCGCGCTGCCTTCGGCCTGCAGGACGACATAACCGTGATCAGACAGATAGCGCGCCAGCAGATCGCGGATACGCCGGTCATCATCCACAACGAGAATATGCGGACGCGCGGCGTAGCGATCAGGTGGTTCGTGTATATTGCTCTTTATATTTGCAGCCATTGTGCTTAAAGTATGCGTTTACGCATGGCGGTTCAATGAAAAGATACTTTGAGGATATGAGGGTATAAATGGCTTTGATTCCTTTTGACGATCGTGACGGTTTTATATGGATGGACGGGAAAATGATGCCCTGGCGCGAAGCCAAGGTGCATTATTTGACGCATGCCCTGCATTACGGAACGCAGGTTTTCGAGGGTGAGCGCGTCTATAGCGGTCAAATTTTCAAAAGCCGCGAACATTCCGAGCGCTTATTAAAGTCGGCCTCTATTATCTATATGGATATGCCCTATAGCGCGGAGGAGATTTGCCGGGCCAAAGAAGAAGTTTTGAAGGCTAACGGGCTGGAAAACGCCTATATTCGCGCGGCAGCCTGGCGCGGAGCCGAGCAGATGGGGATTGATGTGGCGGGTACGCAAACCCATGTCGCGATCGCCGCGTGGGAATGGGGCAGCTATTTTGATCCTGAAGTGCGCAAGAAAGGGATTTCCCTGAAAACAACGCATTGGCACAAGCCTTCGCCGAACTGCGCGCCAACGGCGGCCAAGACAGCTTCGCTTTATAATCTGAGCTGCATGGTCAAAGTCGAGGTTAAAAAGGCCGGTTATACCGATGCGTTAATGATGGACCATGAGGGCTATGTTGCCGAATCGACGGGCGCGAATTTCTTTGCCGTGAAGGACGGGGTTTTGATTACGCCGATTGCCGATCGCTTTTTGAACGGCATTACGCGCCAGACCGTGATCGCGCTGGCTAAAGAGGCCGGCATCACGGTTGATGAGCGGCGCATTAAACCGGAAGAACTTGATTCGTTCGAAGAGATTTTTCTGACCGGCACGGCGGCTGAAATTACGCCGGTGGGTAAAATCGACGAGATGACCTATAACGTCGGGCCGATTACGCAAAAGCTGCACAGCCTGTATGAAGATTTGATCCACGGTCGTCGTTAAGCACTATTTTACGGCTTAAAGCCTTGATTTTAGCCCCGCTCCTTTCAGCGGGGCTTATTTTTTCCTCTCCGCAATGGTTAACAAAAGGTTTTTAAATGGTTAACAAATCGTTAACATACTGAAATATAAGAAAAAATTTGACTTTAGGTTTTTGTTTGTGTATATTGTGCTTAACGATAAGAAGAACCGATTTTTACGGTGAATAGAGTGTAATAATTTCGAGGGTGTAAATGAGCGTTAATCCGCCAGATGTGCAAGCCACCTATGTAGAGAAAGCCCGCACGTGGATCAACACGAACCGCGTAGCGATTAATGCGCTTATTCCTGCGGATGCACCGAACCGTGATCAATATCTTTTGAACGGCGATATTCCGGCGGATATTGATGTTGAAACTTTGTTCGCAGTCTCAGAGCATGTTGCCTCGATTTTGAACACATTCGGCAATCAGGATCTCGTAAACGGCTTTCAAGAAAATGTCAGCCCGTTATTGGCCTATGTGCAAGCAACAGGTTTTATCAACGCAGGCTTAAACGCCAACGCCATTCCGTTGCAAGTCGGGGCAAACACCTATCTGATTCAGTATAATTCCTATTGGAACGGCGCCATTAATCCTGATTCCGAGAATGGCTTTTCCTATATGACAGCCGACGGGCAAAAGCTCGAAACATTAGGTGCTGAGGAAGCCAAAGCTGTGGAAACAGAGATTAACAGATATTTGATGCTTAACCAAAACGCTCAGGCCGCCGTCATTGAGGGCTTGAGCTCGATCATAGCCGGACGGTTGCTGGCTACGGATCGTGATCTGGAAGATCAAATCAGCCTGCGTGATGTACGCAATGTCCGTGAAGGCTTTTTGGGCCAAATCGGGCGCGTTAATCCGAATAACCTGACAGACATTTTGTCTATTCCGGCTTTTTATCAAGCCCTTGAAGCGGTTCATATCGCCGGGGCGATTGATGATGAAAACTACAATAATCTGATGGGCGGTATGGAAAGAAATATCGTTATGTATCAGGAGGCTTTGAAGACATTTGTCGAAAAACATCCGGAATTGACGACCGCGCCTGCGGCCCCTGCTCCGGCTACAACTCAAGCACAGGCGCCTGTAACGGCGACTTCGGCGCAAACACAGGCGCAACCAGCACAGCCGCAAGGGCAAAATGTGGCAGAGGCTCTGGCGCAGGCTCCGGCGGAAGTCGAGGAACTGGAAATAACCGACGACCCGCGGCCCTTTACCCTGCTGCCCGATCAAAAAACGATCGAGATAAAAACCAAACAAGGCTTAGTGCATCTGGGCTATAGACATGATGCGCAGGGCGAGCAAGGCTTTAGCTTTATGACGACGGCGGGCGCGGCGCTGGAGAGCGATGCGAACGGCGGACCTCTAAAAGATTCGGCGCATGCGGCTATGCTCCATCCAGATCTAACCGAAGCGTTCAAGAACAACATGCGCGCCGTTTTTGCGCAACGTCTGGATGAAATTGACGGGCAAAAAGGCGATAAAATTACGCGCGAGGATCTGGATAAGGTTCGCACGTCCCTGATTAACCGCGGCGATACGGATTTTGACGATCTGATTTATATTTTCTCGGTTCTTGTTTTTGATCAAAGCGTTCGCGGGCTTAACGACGATCAAATTGATCCGCAGGTTAAAACCGATTTCCTGAATGATTTCGTATCAAAGGAATTCGCATCGCTGGGCGCTGCCGGGCAGAAATTTAAAGCCGAAAACCCGAATCTGGCTCAATATGTGCCCGGCCTTACGCCTCCGGCGCCTGCGTCCGCGCAACCGGCTACGAGCACAGTAGCCGAGCCATCCGATGCGGAAAAGCGCCTCAGCGCCAATTTGCGGGCTTTGTATAGCGGAGAGTTCCGTCAACTGGTGATCAATGTCCAAAAAGATTTTGACATTTATCCGCAAAACGGTTTTTACGAGAACGGGACGAATTTCGTTGTCGAAAATTACGTCAAAGACCTGATCAAAAACGATCCGACAGGCTATTTGGCCCGGAATAACAACCGCGTTCAGATTAACGGCAAGTACTTTGAAATTGGCGCCAGCGACGAAGATATTTACGCCTTTGAAATTGATCCAAAGACCAACCAGCGCAAAACCGATGTCCAAGGCGTCAAGCTGGATGTGAATGACCCGCATGTTGCCTTTACCGCCTATATGGACATGGTCACGCAAGGTCTAAAAAAAGACATCACGGAACATGAGACGCGGATTAATAGCCGTTTTGAAAAGAAAATCGGCGATTTTTTAAGATCCGTCGGGCATGAAGAGAAAGAGCTTCGGGAAGAAGCCCTTAAACTGGTCGGCAATAACGCTTTTAGCAAAAGCGGATTTGAGGCCTCGGCTTTTAACGCCAAGCTGAAAGCGGCGGGCGTCAAACAAGCCGAGATTGACGCCTTTGTTACCTCCATGCTGGTTTTGAGCAGCGAGGTCGAGGCCGATCTGGACAGCGTGCGGGCGATCGAACGTGATTTTGACAGAGCCTATGACGTGTTCAGGCTGTTCAATCACATGAACGGCAACGACTACAGCCCGTCGGCGCACCGTGATCTGCTGGCCGGGTTCGATATCAGAGATTCCTTTTTCTCTAGAGGGGCGTATGACACGATCCGCCGCGCGGGCGCGGGCGAGCGCATTGCGGTGACTTCGCTGTATGACGAAAGCATTCCGGGGCAAAAAGAGAGCATTCTGGCCTATGCTAACGGCCGGGCCTATCTGACGCGCGAACAGGTTTACGAATATGCGCAAATGAAATTCGACGCCTATGCGCTGAAGGTTTTGAGCGGTGAAAGCGACGAAGCTATCGCCGCCAAGAGCGAAGCCGAAAAAGCCGCTATCTTGCAACACGTCACCGACGCCATCAACGGCACTTATATGCGCGACGGCAAGCCGGTTTACTTCATGCCGTATGAAGGCGATTTCGATATCGTGTTCCGCTCTATGGGCACGCCGGACCTGAGCGATCAGACCTTCAAAAACCGCATTCGTGACCTGTATGATCCGCAGCGCGATGAAAAGCCGGACGGGTATTATGCCATTCACAAGCTGGAAAAGGACGAAGAAGTTGCTCTGTTTGATGCAGGTAAGAGCCTCATTACCCGCGCGGACCTCGAGGCCTCAATCAATGCCGTGATCGAGCGCCGTTATCCGAAAGCTTACGACAGTCAGAAAGAAAACATCAGAAACGGCCTGCTTGAACGTGTTGAAGGTGCTAGCGATTACAACGCGCTGCACAGCAATGAAAAAGAGGTCATTCTCGGCGCGATTTTGAACACATACCATCCGGAGCTGGAAGGGAACGCGACCTATACGCGCCTGCTGCAAAATTACTATGAGCCGAAGTCTTCCAGCTTCGTCTGGCAGCGCAGCGGCACTCCTGAATTGAATGCTCAGGGCGGGGTTGCCTACGATGAAAACGGTAACAGTAAGTGGAGCGGCGGTTTCCACGGCAAATATGGCGGCGGCGGACTGGATTTTGCACTCAAAAACTATGTGCAATATAATTCCATTGATATTTACAACGGGCGCGTGTTTGACGACCCCAAGGCCGCAGAAATCTTTTTCCACGACGGGTCCAACGGCCAGGCGAATTTCGATCTGAAATATGAAGACGTTGTTGCGAAGCTAAAAGCTTTGGATGACGGCGGGGCTGCGCTGAAGAAATTCCAGGACGGCATGAACGACATAAGCCGCCCGAATGCCTACATGTATCATATCCGGTTGCATCTGGATGACTACCGCGAAGCGCGTAACAGCAAATTCCGTATGCAGCAGCAGGGCTACGCCGCCGAAAACGGGCTGAACAGCATGGATGCAGAGGCCGCAGCGGCAGCGAACGCACCGCAGAACGGGCCGGGTGGGACTGGAACAGTATTACAAAGCGATGGAAACCCTGACCTCTCTCTCAAAGGGGAATTCGACAAAAATGGCCCTTGGCCAAGTGGTGGTATTGGAATAGCCGATTTGCCCGCAAAAGGTGTACGTGCTTTAAAAGATAGATTCGGACATTCCGGCGGAGCAGCCACGCCGTCAGGTGCGACAGGTCAGCACTTAAAAGCTACCGATGCGTCCAAACCCTTAGTAACTTCGGCGAATAAAGACCTTGCGGTCGTTAGAGACGCTCCGAAAGGTATGGACGTTACTGATGAAAAAACTTCAACACCTAAGCCTTCTGCCGTCGAACCGGAAAAAGTCAAAGCAGAAGGCGTTGATCTGGAAAAAATAAAGAAAAAGATCAGACACTATCTGGATATAGCGGGTAGAGATTCGACAACGGATCATGAACGTCTTGCGGCGCAGCGCAACGCCGAGAAAACGATGAAGAGATACGGCCTAACCGAGGCCGATGTCTGGAGCAGCACATCTGCAAAAGATGCCGACGTTGTCTATACAGATAAAAAAGGCCACGCCGGAGATGTTGCGTTTAAGGACTCTTCCAAAGCAACCCGCCTTAAAATCGAAGGCAAACAACATCTGAAAGCGGTTAAAGAGCTTGCCGGCGGGGCCTTTGAAAAGGTTGGTGGTTTGAGAGGCGCCTGGAAGTTTGCAAAAGGAGCAGGAAAGTTGACGGTCCGCCTATTGCCTCTCGTTGGTTTCGGTGTAGCTTATGCTGATAAAAAGACCATCATGGATGATATCGCACCCGCTTTGTTGTCGGCAGGTCTTCTTAAAGAAAACGCATTAGTGGATTTGGAAAGTGCCTTGGATTACCATATTGGACAAAGCACAGCCGATTTTTCCGGTGCGGGTGGTGAACTTTATACAACATATCTCTATGGCCAGTTGCTGGAAGATCACAATTTGGATTGGGCGGCGGCGATTGCGCTTAAGCCTGCTCTTATATCCGAATCTTTGAATGATTACGTGGCCGATGCAGCCCAAATCAAGCGCCTGCATGAGACTTACGGCACCGAAGCAATCACAAAGCTCTATGACACCATTGCAGAAAAATTCGGTTTGACAGAAACTTTCGTTAATATTGAAGGCATTGACCAACCCATTCATATTGGTTTTGCCCTGCGCGATGAAAATCTACGCGAACAACTTTACGCCAAATACAGCCTTGCTGGCGCTCCGGCGCAGAGAGAGGCTCTCAAAGAAATGGAAGCTATCAACACAACTGCGCATATTGCTCAGCAAATCATTGAGCATGGTTTAGAGAATATGAGTCCGCAAGAAATCAAAGATGCCGATCTTGAGAAGATTCATGCAGAATATACACATAAGGTAGAACCTTCTGTGCTCGGCGCCCTTAATGGTATGGCGCACGACCCATATTCACCTTAAACATTAAATCTAAACAAAATGACGTCGCCGTCGTGGACGGTGTATTCCTTGCCTTCGGCGCGCATTTTGCCGGTTTCTTTGGCGGTTTGTTCGCCGCCATTGAGGTAATCCGCGAAGGCGATGACTTCGGCTTTAATGAAGCCTTTTTCGAAGTCTGAGTGGATGCAGCCGGCGGCTTCCGGGGCTTTGGCGCCGATGCGCACGGTCCAGGCGCGGGCTTCCTTCGGTCCGGCGGTGAAATAGGTTTGCAGGCCGAGCAGCGTATATGCGGCCTTGATGATGCGGTCCAGTCCGGCCTCATGCAGGCCTAAGGATTCCAGAAATTCGGCTTTTTCCTCGGCGCTGTCGAGCTGGGCGATTTCGGCTTCAATCGCGGCGCAAATGACCACCGCTTGCGCCCCCTGCTCTGCGGCCATCGCTTCGACCTTTTTGCTCCAGTCATTGCCTGTGGCGGCGTCTTCTTCGGACACGTTACAAACATAAAGAACCGGTTTTGCGCTCAAGAGCTGGAGCATTTTGAACGCACGGACCTGATCGGCGTCTTTACGGTCGATCTCCACTGTGCGGGCGGGCTGTCCGGCCTCCAGCGCGGTTTTGACCTTTTCGGCCAGTTCCAGCTGAGCCTTGGCGATTTTATCGTTGGAGCGAGCCTTTTTGCCCAGAGAGTTGATCTGGTTTTCGATGCTGGAAAGATCGGCGAGCATCAGCTCTGTCTCTATGGTTTCGGCGTCGCGGATCGGGTCAACGCTGCCCTCGACATGGGTAATGTCGGAATCCTCGAAACAGCGCAACACATGGATGATGGCATCGGTTTCGCGGATGTTGCTCAGGAACTGGTTGCCCAGCCCTTCGCCTTTGGATGCCCCCTTCACAAGGCCGGCGATATCGACAAATTCGAGCTGGGCGGGAATAGTTTTGGCCGAGCCGGCTATGCGGGCGATGTCATCAAGCCGTTTATCCGGTACGCCGACCTTGCCGACATTGGGTTCGATCGTGCAGAATGGGAAGTTCGCGGCCTGCGCGGCGGCTGTGGCCGTAAGGGCGTTGAAGAGTGTGGATTTCCCCACATTAGGAAGACCGACGATCCCGCAATTGACGCTCATGAGTGTTTTTCCTTTACTTTCAGGCTTTTATATTCTCGGCGACGCGGGTCATGAAGTCCGCATCGTTTTGTTTGACCAGATAATCGCTGTAACGGGCGATGCTGTCTATCATCTTTTCAACCCATGGACCTTCGGCCTTTGCAAAGTCGCTCAGAACATAGGGGCTGACCCGGTTTTTATCGCCGGGATGGCCGATGCCGATGCGCACGCGTTTAAAATCCGGTGTGCCCAGATGCGCCTTAATTGAGCGCAGGCCGTTATGTCCGGCGACGCCGCCGCCGTCTTTGACGCGCATCTTACAGGGCTCCAGATCCAGTTCATCGTGGAAGACGATAATGCGCGCGGGTGGTATTTTATAGAATTTAGCCGCTTTGCCGACGCTTTGGCCGGATTCGTTCATATAGGTCTGGGGTTTGAGCAAAATAACCTTTTCACCGCCGACCTCTCCTTCGGAGAGCAGCCCTTGGAATTTGGATTTAAAGGGCGGAAAACCAGAGTGATCGGCGATAGCGCCTATCGCCATAAACCCGATGTTATGGCGGTTTTTCGCATATTTATCGCCGGGATTGCCCAGCCCTACAAATAGCCACATAGCAGGCTCGCTTTTTCGCGTTAATGATTTTAAAGACAAAAAAGGGAAGAGCGCCATATCCGGTCAATCCTCCCTTGTTCGTTTTATGTAACGGTAAATGAGGATTATTATTCCTCGGCAGCAGCCTCTTCGCCTTCGGCTGAAGCTTCAGCAGCTTCACCTTCAGCACCTTCTTCAGCTTCTGCGCCTTCGGCCGGCTCAACTTCTTCGGCCTTGCGCGGGGCCATGATGGTGGCGATTGTAAAGTCACGATTATCAATGACAGGCTTTGTCCCTTCGGGCAATGTCGCATCACTGATGTTAACAGAATCGCCCTGCTCTTTACCAGCCAGATCAACTTCGATTTGCTCGGGGATATTCGTAGCCGAGCAATGCAGTTCGACTTCATAGCGCACGACGTTCAATACCCCTTTGTTGTGCAAGCCCGGAGACTGCTCTTCGTTAATGAAGTGAACCGGAACAAAAACAGCGATTTTCGTTTTGGACGTTACGCGCAAAAAGTCGATATGTTGCACGATATCAGTTACGGGGTGAAGCTGGATATCACGGGCCAGAACGAGGTGTTTGTCATTGCCGACTTTCAAATCGCACAGCGTCGTGAACATGTGGCCGCGGCGATATTCGACGTTGGCGGCGTTTTCAGAGAGCGAAATCGTCACAGGCTCTTTGTTATCGCCGTAAATAACGGCCGGGATTTTTCCTTCACGGCGCAGTGCACGAGCGATCCCCTTACCGGCCCGGTCTCTTGCGTCCGCTGCTAAAGCATAATTTTTAGACATAGCGTTTTCCTTTTATGTTACGGCCCGCCTCCAGGGGGGTCTTGGGCCAGTTTTACGAATGGAGTGATGGATACTGGTTTTTCGGAAGAATTTCAAGGAAATTCTTCGAGATCCTTCGTCGGATTCGCCTCCTCAGGATGACGGGCTGGCTAAACTCGTTTCACTCGCTAAACTGCCCGTCATTTAAACAGCGCCGAAATCGAGCGTTCTTCGCTGGTGCGCAGAATGGCTTCGCCGATCAGGTTGGCCACGGAAAGCTGCTGGATTTTATTTGAGGCCTGCATTTCGGGCGTGGCGGCGATACTGTCGGTGATGACCAGCTTTTCCATTGGCGAAGCTTCGATTTTCTTGAGTGCTTCGCCGGAAAGAACGCCGTGAACGACGTAGGCATAGACCTGCTTCGCGCCTTTTTCCTTAAGCGCACCCGCCGCATTGCACAGCGTACCGCCGGAATCGACGATATCATCCACCAGAATACAGATTTTACCGTCCACATCGCCGATGACATGCATGACTTCGGAGACGCCGGCTTTTTCGCGGCGCTTATCGATGATTGCCAGATCGGCGCCCAGACGCTTGGCCAGAGCACGGGCGCGCACAACGCCGCCGACATCGGGGGAAACAATGCAAAGCTTTTCGCCTTCAAAAGTTTCCTGAATATGCGGCTGGAAGACGGGGCCAGAAACGAGGTTATCGACCGGCATATTGAAAAAACCCTGAATTTGTCCGGCGTGCAATTCCATCGTCAACACGCGGTGCGCGCCGGCGGCAGTGATCAGGTCAGCCACCAGCTTGGCGGAAATCGGCGTGCGGCCTCCGGTTTTACGGTCTTGGCGCGCATAGCCGAAATACGGGATCACCGCCGTAATGCGGCGCGCCGAGCCGCGCTTGAGCGCATCAATCGCGATCAAAAGCTCCATCAAATGGTCGTTGGCGGGACGTGAAGTGGACTGAATGAAGAAGGTATCCTCACCACGGACATTTTCCATGATTTCGACAAAGATTTCATGGTCGGCAAAGTTTTTAATCGTGGATTGTGTCAGAGGCACATCGAGATAAGCTGAAATGGCTTCGGAAAGATTGCGATTGGAGTTTCCGGAGATAAGTTTCATGCGCAGTCCCTAACGCTTTATTTTTATTACTGTTTTCAATTCGCCCGTAGCGTTCGAGGGCACTATAGGAAATAAAGGGGCTAAAAATCAAGTGTTGGTTTCGTGGAAATCCATATCGCGGCGTTATTTCCGGATCATGATGGCAGATATCTGTCGGCCATAATCGCTTTCGCCCCTGTGCGTAGCGCGGCGATAGCTGAAGAAATCGTTTTCTTCGGCATAGGTATCGCAGTCGATAAGTTGGACGTTTTTGATGCCATTTTTCGCCAATTTGGCCGCGCAATATCCCGGCAAGTCGAACATTAAATGCCCCTCGCGGCGAGCGGGTATAAAGAAATGCTCATTGGCTTCGTCTTCGTCGAGGAAGGCGGCGGCGAAATTTTCTCCAACTTCGTACGAAGCTTGCGCGATGCACGGGCCTACACAGGCCTTAATGCTCTCAAGCAGCGTACCGCGGGCTTGCATCGTCTCCAGCGTGGCTTCGAGAACGCCCTTCAGAGCGCCGCCCCAGCCGGAATGCGCCGCGCCGATGACAGGCGCACCATCCTTCGTTTGTCCGTAAAACAAAACGGGCGCGCAATCAGCCGTTAGAACGCCCAGCGCCAGTCCCGGCTTGTCCGTGACCATCGCATCGGCCTGTGGACGTGGATTAACGCCCCAATTTTTCTCAATATAGATGCATGTAGGGCTGTGGATCTGGTGCACACTCAGCAGGTTTTCCGGCGCGCACCCGGCAGTATTGGCGACAACGGCTCTATTTTGCGCCACAGATTGCGGGTCATCGTTGGAGCCCGCACCGCAGTTTAGCCCTGCGTAAAGACCTTGGCTATGGCCTTGCGTGCGTTTAAAAAAGCCGTGAAAAACATCCGGCGTCTCAATCAATGCGCTACGGATGTAAAGATCAGACAAATCCTGCGGGCTGGTTTTGGCCGTCTGGTTCATGGGTGCTCCCTATGTAGAGGACTTTAAATAGCTCCCCCATTTGACGTGAATAAATAAGGCGATGCAAACCTTTTTCCAGCATTTCGGCTTGCTGCGCATCCGCGCTTTGCAACAGCATCCGCGCGCGCAGATTAATGCCCAGATTGCGCAGGAAGGTACCCTGCCCTATGGGGCCGCAAACGTTTAAATCCATGCCTTGTGCCGCATGGACAAGCGCTTCAAAATCAACGTGCGAGGTTAAATCCGCCTCGCCAATATGTTCCAAGGGGTTGGCGTAGGCGTTATTTTTTAGCGCTTGAAATGTATCGCCCACCCCCGATCGTGTATGACCGTAATCTATAAATAGCACGCCGCCGGTGTTTTTTTGCAAGAGCGCGCCCAGATTTTCAACAAACCGCGACCGCACGGGCGCGATTTCAAACACTCTGCCCGGCGATGCGTTTTGAATGTGAAAAGGGAGGTTGTTTATCAGGTTTTTATCGGCTTCTTTTAAAGCGTATTCAAAGCCATTTTTGTCATCCCAAATCACATTCACTTCACGCCAAT
This sequence comes from Alphaproteobacteria bacterium, assembly GCA_020443075.1. Lineage (GTDB taxonomy): Bacteria > Pseudomonadota > Alphaproteobacteria > Micavibrionales > Micavibrionaceae > TMED27. Next base: position 70,925 of record JAGRIU010000060.1, on the reverse strand, counting down.
CCCCTTGGCTATCTTTTTGTAATTGATGGACAGGAAGCGCATCGAGGAATTCATTGGCAATGACGATTATGGGCTGGCCTTCGGGCAGCGTTTCGAGGCTGTTATGCCATCGCGGGTTATACCCTCTCAGGGTTTCGGCCTGCTTGTTTTTTAATACAGGGCTGATTTCTAGCAAGTGAATTTGCGCAGCCTCGTGGAAACCTTTGATATTTTTGGTGGCGCGCGACAGGTCACTCATTAATGTGCCGCGGCCCGGACCACATTCGAGAAGCGTAAAGCATTCGGGTGCGCCCATTTTCATCCATAGATCGGCCGCCCACACGCCCAGAATCTCCCCAAAAAGCTGGGAGACTTCCGGTGCGGTGATGAAATCCCCTGCCCGGCCGAGCGGGTCTTTTTTCATGTAATAGCCATGCTTAGGATGCGCGAGCGCCAGATCCATAAAGCGCGCCAACGTTAATCCATTACCGGATAGGGCCTCTTTTTTTATAATTTTTTCAAGAGGATTGAGGGGCATTTTGATCTAATGGATTTCTTTTTTGGCTTAACGCATAGACAATCAACCCTAATCCTACGGCAATCATTGGCAGGCTGAGGATTTGTCCCATGGAGATCATGTTGCCGATCAGGCCGATCTGCGTGTCGGGTTCGCGGACAAATTCGATCAACGCCCGAAAACCGCCGTACAAGGCCAGAAATGCCCCGCTGACGATGCCGGGGCGCTCGCGCACAGCCCTGATGCGGATCAGGATGAACAGGATAATGAACAGTACGAACCCCTCGAGCGCGGCTTCATAAAGCTGGCTGGGGTGGCGCGGGAGCGGGCCGCCGCGTGGAAAGACCATACCCCAAGGGCTTTCAGTTATGCGTCCGAACAATTCACCGTTAATGAAATTGGCGAGGCGCCCGAAAAACAGGCCGATGGGCACGGTGGCGCAGACCATATCGGCAAGTCTGAGGCGCGAAATTTTATGACGCCAGCTATAGATCAGCATACTCAGGATCACGCCTAACGCACCGCCGTGAAAGGACATACCGCCATGCCAGAGCTTGATCAATTCCAGCGGGTATTGCGCGTAAAAGGATGCGTTATAAAACAGAATATAGCCCAAGCGCCCGCCCAGAATAACACCGGCGATCGCCCACGGCAGAAAGTCGTCAATATCTTCGGGCTTCGGACGTGTGTCCTTATCCAGCCCGGCCAGATGCATACAATAGCGCCAGCCCAACAGGAAACCGGCCAAATAAGCCAGCGCATACCAGCGAATGGGAAACGGACCGATGGAAAAAGCCACGGGATCAATATCAGGAAATGCCCACATCATGGGCGCTACTTTTGCGCGGGCGTTCTCTTAAGTCAACCATCATTCTTCCACAGGCGCGTGCATAAAAAAAATCGAAAGCTATTGCCTTTGGCTTTATGCACGTGATACTCAGATTTTCACCATCAAACTTACACACTGTTCGGGGCCGCTATGCTTGAGAACAAAGATAAAATTCTGGATGACATCGCCCGCGTAGCCGGCGGTGCGGCGGGTGTTTTCAGCGGTCTGGGCAGCAGTATCCGCGAGGATATCAAATCGCGCGTTGATGAAATGGCCGAGCGTCTGGATCTTGTGCCGCGCGAGGACTTCGAACGCCTGAAGGCCCTTGTTGAAGCCCAAAACAAGCGCATAGAGGCTTTGGAAGAGGCTTTGGCGGCCAAGGCGAAGAAAACAAGCAAATAGACTTTAAAACAGGGATTCCGAATGTTGCAGCAAACGATTGAAATTACAGATCACGAGCATAATCCCATCGACAGCATCGAAGATGTTTTAAATGCCCATGACTGGACGTTCGAGCGGTTAAGTGAAGATGAACTCAGCGTCGAGGTTAATGGACGGCAAGGGCGTTATTTTCTGTATCTCGTTTGGCAAGATGCGCGGGCGACGCTACAATTTTACTGCCGCTACGATCTTGAAATCGCTCCGCATAATCTTAAAAGTGCCCATGAAGCGCTGGCACGGATCAATCAGGGCTTGTGGATGGGGCATTTTGAAATCGCGGCGAGTGCCCCTTCGCCTACTTTCCGGCACGCCAGTCTGCTGCGCGGGTTATCCGGCGGCCCTTTGCATGCGATGATCGAAGATATGATCGATGTTTCGATGGCCCAGTGCGAGCGCTCTTATCCGGCGTTCCACCTGCTGGCCAGTAGCGCCAATGATGTGGATGTCCAGCATATGGCGCTGGCGCTCATGGAAACGGCCGGGGAATCCTAAGATATGGCAGGCCATCAAGAGGCTTTGTCCGTGGTTTTGGTCGGGTGCGGCAAGATGGGCGGTGCCTTGCTGGAGAGCTGGCTGGGGATCTCGTCTTTAGAGGCTGACTTTTCGGTCGTCGAGCCTCATGATATTCCTTTCGAGAGCCTGCGGCATTACCGTGACCTCGAAGAAGCGCAAAGTGCTTTGAAGCATGCCGATCTGGTTGTTCTGGCGGTGAAGCCACAAGTCATGAAAGATGTGTGCGAGAGCCTGAAGGGTGATCTCAATCCGAAAGCACTGGTGCTCTCAATCGCGGCCGGGCAAAGCCTGTCGCAGTTTACCTCTTATCTTGGCGAGGCTTCCGCCGTTATCCGCACCATGCCCAACCTGCCTGCAACGATCGGCAAGGGCATGAGTGTGGCGGTGGCCAATGCGCATGTTACTACGGCACAAAAAGCGCTAGCCTCTCAACTTTTAGAAGCTTCGGGGCGATTGGAATGGGTTCAGGACGAGGCGCTTTTAAATGCTGTGACGGCCGTTTCAGGTAGCGGGCCCGCTTACGTTTTCCTGTTGGTTGAGGTTTTGGCGCAGGCCGGTATCAAAGCCGGATTGGATGAGGCGCTGGCTATGACTCTGGCACGACAGACGATCATCGGCTCAGCCGGGCTTTTAGAGGCTGCGCGCGACACTGAGACGGCGACTTTGCGGGAAAATGTCACCAGCCCCGGCGGCACGACTCAGGCCGCGCTCGAGGTTCTGATGAACGGGGAGTTACAGGCGCTCTTTGATGCGGCGATTGAAGCCGCTGCGCGACGCGGCGCGGAATTGGGCAGCTAAAAAAACAGCTTTAACGGCGCGTGCCCAGCCCGATATCCTTGGCCAGCTTGCTGCGGCGCTGTGCGTAGTTAGGCGCAACCATCGGGTAGTCGGCTGGCAAGTCCCAGCGCTCGCGGTATTCTTCAGGGCTCATTCCGTAGGCTGCCTTCAAGTGACGCTTGAGCATCTTGAGCTTTTTACCGTCTTCCAGACAAATAATATGATCCGGCGTGACTGATTTTTTAACAGGGACAGCCGGCTGTGGGCGATCGGCGCTTTTCACTGCTGTTTCATCCATCTCACGTAATGTTTTATAAATTTGCTGGATGAACGCGGAAACACTGTCAGGCGTCATTGTGTTATTGGATACATAGGCCGAGACGATCTCCGTCGTCAGCCCGAGAACTTCCTCATGGCTTGGACCATGCTCGTCGTTTTCTACCATAGTTTAGACTCCTCTACCGATCTCTTATGTTTTAGCTCACTGAGGTGACACTAAAACATAAGTTGAATCTTTTTCCAGAAAAAACAACCTTCGTCGCAAAATAATCATAAGGATATTCGCTGGCCGTGCGTTATTGAGTGGCCAGATTCCTGTATTTTTTTTTCGAAGTGCTGGTGTCGGCGCCGCGCAAATAAAGCGGGGCTATATCTTGTGTAAAAAGAGGCTGTGTTTTTTCATCCTGAAAAGCTTTGATAACACTTACGGGCTCTATCAAATCGGCAGGAATATGGTTTATTTTCATGTTTTCCTCCGCCTTTTCTGCCACAAAGCGAGGGACGGCATCGCCTGTCAGGTAGGGATTTTCGGGTAGAATCTCCGAAAGATTCTGCGCTCTGCATAGTCGCTCTGTATCTTTTGGTCGTGCGTTTTGATCGAAATTCTGGGCGTAGTATTCTTCGCGGCGGGTATCGACCAGAACGGTAAAATCCCCTTCCGGTGCGGCTTTGTCAGCAGCCGTCAAGGCCAGAGCCTGCAAGCTGGTCAGTCCGTATACAGGGCGGCTTAGACTCAAGCCTAGCGCCTTGGCTGCGGACAGGCCCAAGCGTAGCCCCGTAAAGGCCCCTGGCCCTAGGGTTGTAATGATCACATCGATGTCTTTGAAGTCTTTTCCGGCCTTACCCAGAACATCTACGATCATCGGCAGCAGCCTTTCAGCCTGCCCGTGTGCCATGCGTTCAACCGCGGCAACCGTCTGCCCTTCGGCGCCCATAAATCCGACGCAGCAGGCGCTCATTGAGGTGTCCATCACAAGAATATTTTGCGGTTTATTCATACGCAAAGCTTGTACACAATTCACTCCATGAAGTACAACTTTGTTTATATTTGATTTTACGGGCGGGTTTTTATGCGCTTTGCGCTTCACGTTTTCTTTCTGTTTCTTTTGGGCACTTTGGCACCGCGAGTGTCTATGGCTGCCAACCCTGCCCCGCTTCCCGAGGATGCACATAGCGCGGTTATCCTCGCCTATCACCGGATTGACGAGGAAGCCTATCCCGAGAGCACGCTCGGGCTAGAGCAGTTTTTAGAGCATATCCACGATATAGAGGCCGGCGGTTATCACGTGATCTCCCTTCCCGCCCTTTTAGAAGCGTTTGAAAGCGGCGACCCGCTACCGCTTAAAACACTGGTGATTACGTTTGAAGGGGCCTACCGCTCGGCGATTGAAGATGCTGCGCCTTTATTGCTTGAAAAGGGGATTCCTTTCACTGTCTTTTATGCCAGCGATCCTCTCGATCAATCCTCGCCCGGCTTTGCAAGCTGGGCACAGCTCAAGGCGCTCTCGCGTTCACCGCTTGTGACGTTCGGGGTTTTGCCTTCGGCGTATGAGCATAGCGGCGAGAAAACCAGGCCAGAGCTTCTCCGCGTTATCAACAAAGCCCGTCAGCGTTACCGTGAAGTCTTCGGCAAGGAGGCCTTGTATTTCTCCTATCCGTTCGGAGAGTTTTCTCCGGTGATGAAAGACCTGGTTCGTCAGCAAGGTTTTACGGCGGCCGTTGGGCTGCAATCGGGGGCCGCTTATGGTGGGCAGGATGTTTTTGAACTGCCGCGTTTTAGCCTGAGCGCGCCTTTCGCCCACGCTGAGCGTTTTCGTATGATTACACAAGCCCTGCCCTTACCCGTGGAGGATTTTGAGCCGCCCTCCTCCTTCTTGTCTGACGGTGTTTTAAGTGTCGGCTTTACTTTGCCGCAGGCTTTGGCCGCGCAGGGCGATCCACCGTCATGCTTTGTCTCGGGTCAAGATAAGCCCGTCATAGAGCGGTTGGGGACGCGCATAGAAATCCGCGGACAAACTTCTTTCACAGGGCGGGCGCGTTTAAACTGTACAATGCGCGGACCGGCTAATGAAGATGGAGAAGCGCGATGGCGCTGGTTGGGGCGGTTGTTTTATACGGCTGATCTTCCGGTGGATATTCAGGATGATTCCGGGTTTAATACTCCGGAGACGGACGAACTTCCTGAACTTCAGGAATAAAATGTTTCAGCATGTTTTCGATGCCCATTTTCAAGGTGGCCGTCGAGCTCGGGCAGCCGGAGCATGCCCCGCGCATACGGAGGTAAACGATCCCGTCTTCGAAGCTTTCGAACTCTATATCCCCACCGTCATTCATCACCATAGGTCTTACGCGTGTGTCCAGAAGCTCTTTGATCTGGGCCGTGATTTCATCGTCTTGCTCATTATCATCCTGAGTGGTTTTTGCAGATGCGTTGATGATGGGCTGGCCGGTAGACAGATGTTCCATCAAAACGCCAAGAACCATCGGCTTTAGCATGCTCCAGTCGGTATCATCACGCTTTGTTACAGACACGAAATCGGGTCCGAAAAACACGCCGCATACGCCCTGAAGCGTGAAAAGCCTGCGAGCCAAGGGCGCATCAGCCGTTTCCGCTTCGTTTTTAAACTCGGCCGTGCCGCGCTCCAGAATCGTCTGGCCGGGCAAGAATTTAACGGTCGCCGGGTTCGGCGTGGCTTCGGTCTGGATGAACATATCGGGCCTTGTTTTTAGGATTCTCCATCCGCGTTGGTATCGGGAATAATAAAGAGCGGAACGGTCAAATGGGCGAGTCCTTTGCCTGTAAAATAGCTGATGAGCGGATTGGATGCACGGCACGCCCCCAAAACCAGAGCTTTGATGCCGATCTCGTTTTTGAGAATATCAACCAAAACATCCTGCGGCGCCCCTTCTTCTATATAGAAAGACGGCGTTTGGCCGTTAATGCCTTTAACAATTTCCGAGGCTCTTTTGATGGCGTCTTCGGCTTTCTCGCGGCGTTCGGCGCGCATACGTTCTTCGATACCACCCCACTGTTGGAATTCCATAGGCTCAAGCGTATAAAGCAGTGCAATTTGCGCATGGCTTCTGGCTGCCAGTTCGCTGGCAGCTTTCAGGGCCTCAATAAATTCATGACTGTCATCGACGACCAGCAGATAGATGCCACCATCTTCCGCAATGGACGATGCGCCTTCCATGGACGGTCCTGTGCCGGAGGCTGCATTCATGGTTTTTGCCTTTATCTAGTTTCTTCTTGTAATTTTATTCGATAGCCACCCGGAAAGGAAAGCGATAAAAACACAAATCAGGGCATAAATCAGGCCATGATCTTTCGCAAAGTTGTAAACTCCAGCGCTAAAGCCGGTTTGCGCGATTTTTAATGTTTTTTCCTTTTCCCTTATGACCTTGCCGTTTTTGACCAAAAGGGCTCGCACCGTATACTCGCCGATTGGCACATTGGCCGGTACATTCAGGAAAACCTTGAAAAAATTTTCATCGAGAAACGCCACCGGCTTACCGGCTTCAGGGTAAAACCCGCCGCTCTGCCTTTCGCGGATGAATGCTCTTTGAAATGGCAAGACCTTGTCCGGGCTCTCTTTTTTGTCCTTGGGCCTAGGTAACAAATTTTCTATTCCTATGCGGTAGTTTTCTTTGGCTCTTGCTTCCATAGTTTGTAAAACATTCTCGGAGCTGATCGCATAATCGTAATATAATGGCGCATCAGAAAATGTTACGGATTCTCTGTTCACCCATGCGCCAAAAACGTTTTTTTTCTGACGAACAACAACATCATGACGCGGACCTTCCATGATCACGATCAGGTCGTCAGCATCTCTCTTGCGTGTTCCGAAGATGACAATCGAGCCTCCGATAAAGCCTGTTGTAATATCAACATGATTCTCGGCCAGATCGAGATTTAGCAGGTTGGCGGATTGGGCTTTTGTCACACAGAATGCGTTTACCGTAAAAACTGTCAACCCTATCAGTAAAACTCTCAGCATTTTACCGCACCACCGTTGAAAACAAGTCCGTAGGCTGCATGAAGAGATCCGCTCCCAAGCGAATACAGACCAGCATAATGAGAACCGATAGAAACATCCGGGCATAATTCCCTTTGACGAAACGGGCTAGGACAACCCCGATCTGCGCTCCGATAACGCCGCCGACGATCAGCACTAGCGCCAAAATGATATCGACCGTGTGGTTTAAGCTTGCATGCAAAATGGTGGCTGAAGCGGCTGTGAATATAATTTGGAACAAGGATGTTCCCGCAACCAGCAAAATCGGCATGCCCAAAATATAAATCATGGCCGGAACGAGAATAAATCCGCCACCTATCCCTAGTACGGAGGCCAAAATACCGCTGATAAAACCAATACCGCCCGGTACAAACGCACTGATGTAGAGTTTTGAGCGCGGGAAACGCATTTTATAGGGCAGCGCATGAACAAAAGAGGACATGCGATAGGTGTTAAATTCTTTACTGACCGTTTTTTTCTTTTTCTTGAAAAACGCCGAGAAACTTTCGAAGAGCATCAAGCTGCCGATAATTCCCAGCAAGGTAATGTAGAGCAGCGAAACAGCTAGGTCGATTTGTCCGGTGTATTGCAGAGCTTTGAAGATAAATATCCCAACCAGCGTGCCCAAAATACCGCCGATCAACATTACCAGCCCCATCTTGATATCGACGTTGCCACGGCGAAAATGCCCCAAGGCGCCGGTGACACTGGAGGCGACGAGCTGGCTGGCTTGTGTTCCAACCGCCACGACAGGTGGAATGCCGGTAAAAATTAGAAACGGTGTCGTCAGAAAGCCGCCACCGACGCCGAATATGCCTGATAAAAAGCCAACAAAGGCGCTGAGCAGAAAGATCGTTTCGGCCTCAATCGTCATTTCGGCAATCGGCAGGTAAATATGCACGTTTTACGCCCTGAAGTGATTATTTTCGTTAAAAATATGCATAAAACGGAAAGGCCGTGCAAGAAAACAACGGCGCTTTTTTGCTTTTTTACACTTTTATATTAGCACGGCGGCATAAAAAGGCTGACGGCGCGCGGCTTTCGGGATTTAACGAAGATTCGAAACTGCAAAAGAAAAACGCACCGACGAGCAGCGCGTTTTTGTTTTATACAATATTTTTTGCCAATTACTGGTTTGTTGTATCAAAAATTGTCGGGCCAACGACCTTGTAATCCGCATCGCTGATAAAGTTACGGTAGTAGCCGCTTAGGGCGTAATTGGTGAATTCTTTGAAATCAACGGACTTCATGAAGCTCATGAATGCGTTATGCCAGCGCGGATAGGCACTTTGTTCGGCGGAACATTCCGCTACATAAATTGCCTTATTATACAAAGAGGCAAAGGCCACGGCCCGTTTTATCATTTTGGGCCCGACGGCCGTTTCATAAGATACGGAAGACATCGTCGCAAAGCCGCGGCCCAGACCGCTGTCATCTTTTACCATGTGAAAGACCGGGTTCGTTTGCGCATGGTAGTAACGATCCCAGACGTTCTGGGAGACATATTCGCGCTGAATCTGAGCTGCGTAGTGAATGGGGTAGATTTTGAAACGGTCATCCGGCGTCTTACTGATGGTGCAGGTCGCAAAATCATATTCGCCGGGCGCTTTAATTGTCAAAAGCGTTGAAGGGGCCTGATTGCTGATGCGCTGCCATGAGTCAGGGAAACTGGCGCTGACGCTTTGATCGTCGGCTTGCCAGACAAACACGCTGGCATTGGCTGCCGGAATCGCTGCCGACATAGACAAAGCCGCAACAGTCGATAGAGATAAAATTGATTTTTTCAACCAAGGCATAAGCTTACTCCCAAATATAAAGCCCTGCAGATGAGTGAACCTGCTTGTTTAATATAGCAAACCAGCATCCATGATGCCAGAGAGAATGTAAAGACACCATTAAGGGCGTTGCCAGAAGCCCATAATTTCACGCGTTTGCCGAACCGTTTGCTCGGCCAGCGCACCAGCTTTTTCACTTCCCTGCGCCAAAATACGGTCAATCTCAGCCGGATCGCTCATGAGTTCTTGCATGCGACGCGTCATAGGCGCGAGTTTTTCCACGGCGAGATCGGCCAGTGCGGATTTGAATTCGCCCCAGCCTTTTCCGGCGCAGTCTTTTATCACTGCCTCGGGCGTGATATCGGCCAGCGCCGCGTAAATCGTCACCAGATTTTTCGCGCCCGGACGCCCTTCTAATCCTGCCAGCGTTTCCGGCAAGGCTTCAGGGTCAGTTTGGGCTTTTTTGATCTTTTTGGCGATGGTCTCGGCATCGTCGGTTAAGTTAATCCGGCTTTTTTCGCTGGCATCGGATTTGCTCATTTTCTTTGTGCCGTCCTGTAAGCTCATCACGCGGGCGGCGGCGCCCATGATGAAGGGTTCGGGCTGGATAAAGAAGTCTTGTCCGTAGCGCGTGTTAAACGTGGAGGCCACTTCGCGGGCGAGTTCCAGATGCTGTTTCTGGTCTTCACCGACCGGCACATGCGTAGCTTTGTAGATCAGGATATCGGCGGCCATCAGCACCGGATAGGCAAACAGGCCCAGCCCTGCGCGCTCGGCATTTTTACCCGCCTTGTCCTTGAACTGGGTCATGCGTTCCAGCTTGCCCATCTGGGTCATCGTTGCCAGCAACCACATGAGCTCGGAATGGCCCGGTACGGCAGACTGGACAAAAATCGAGGATTTGGCCGGGTCGATTCCGCCCGCGATATAAGCGGCGGCGATTTCCCGCGTGGCGGCGCGCAGCGCTTCGGGTTCCTGAGGCACCGTAATGGCGTGCAGGTCGGCCACCATATAGAAATTCTCGCTGTCCGGCTCATTTTGCAGGGCCACCCAGTTTTTCAGCGCGCCGAGATAATTGCCCAAATGGAGCTGCGCTGTGGGCTGCATGCCGGAGAGAATACGTTTCATGTTTTTGTCCTTTTCACTAAGTATCGTTTTAAATCGGTGAGTTTGAATGCACCGCTGATGTGTGTGGAGGCCGCGTAGGCGATCAGGCCGGAAGCCACCAGCGCCGCCAAGGCTATATATTTGGGAATGCCGGGTTCATAGATCATGCCTTGCAGAAGACGTGCGACGACAAACAGCGTGGCCGCCATAATGCAGGACGAGAGAATAATGCGCGGGGCGGCGCGTCGGAATCGTTCATCGAAACGGGCCGCCGGATGGGCGCGCAGGCTGCGGACATAGGCGGCGAATTGCAGCCAGCCTGTTAATCCCGTGCCCAGCGCGATGCCCGCCACGCCGATGAACTGGATGAAGACGAGGCATAAGGCAATGTTGATCAGGGTCGCGAAAATAGAGATTTTGACCGGGGTTTTTGTGTCGTGGCGTGCCCAGTGGGCGGTCGCAAAGACCTTGGTGGCTATGTAGGCGGGCAAGCCTATGGCGTAGCAAATCAGGACCATCGAGGTCATTTGCGTGTCATGCGCGTCAAATGCGCCGCGCTGGAACAAAACAGTCACAAGCTCATGCGCGATCACGCCTAAAGCCAGCGCCGCGGGTAGCGCGAGCAACAAGCAAAATTCCAGCGCGCGGTTAAACAGGTTGCGCCCCTCCTCCAGATTGTCGGCGGCGAGCGCTTTGGAGAGCATAGGCAGCAGCGCCGTGCCCACGGCAATCCCGACGACGCCGAGCGGAAGCTGGTTCAAACGGTCGGCATAATAAAGAAAAGAGATCGAGCCTTCCTGCAAAAACGAGGCGATGATCATATCGGCGAAGAGATTGATATGCACGACGCCCGCGCCAATAATGCCCGGCCCCATCAGTTTAAACAGGCGCTTCATGTCCGCGTCGATGCGCGGCACGGCGATTTTCAAGTGAAAGCCTTGTCTGCGGGCGCTGGTATACAGCCAGAGAAGCTGTAGCACGCCGGCGGCTAGAATGCCGTAGGAGAGCGCGTGGCCTGCGCTTTCGAAAAAACCGTTGAGCAGCAGCGCGGCGATCAGACACAGGTTAAACAACACGGGGGCGAAGGCGAACGGCGCAAAACGGTCCAGAGCATTCAAAACCCCGCCCAGTAGCGCCGTTAAGGACATAAAAAGCAGATAGGGAAAGGTAATGCGCGAAAGCTCTATGGCGGCTTCGTAGCGCTCCGATCCGCTTTCAAAGCCCGGCGCGATGACGTCGATAATATAAGGCATGGCCGCTAATGCCAACAACGTGAGAACGGTTAGAAAGCTGAGCATGACCATGAACGCATTGGAAGCGAACAAATCGGCGCGCGCGCGATCTTCTTTTTCCAGCTTTTCACTATAGAGCGGGACGAAGGCGACGCTGAAGGCTCCTTCGGCGGTGACGCGGCGGAAGAAGTTGGGGAGCTTGAGCGCGACGAAAAACGCGTCGGCCAAAGGCCCCGCGCCGAGAATGGCTGCCGTCAAAATATCGCGAATAAATCCGGCGATGCGCGAGAGGCCCGTTAAGCCCGCCACCGTCGCCATTGCTTTGGCCAGTTTCATAACCACAGAGTTTAAAGAGTAAAAACAGAGTTGAAAGAGAAAAATATTTAAAACTCTCTTTTATCTCCTTTTCACTCCTTCATCTCTGTGGTTTAAAAGCTCTATGAAACAAAATCCTGAAAGCACACAATTTGGCGAGCGCAGCGTCAGTCCGGAAGAAAAAACCGGATTGGTGCGCGGGGTCTTCGATTCGGTGGCGGAAAGCTACGATTTGATGAATGACCTTATGTCCGGCGGACTGCACCGGATCTGGAAGGACCGTCTGGTGCGGATGATCCGCCCGCGCACGGGTCAGCGTTTTTTGGATGTGGCCGGCGGCACGGGTGATATTGCGTTTCGGCTACGTCGAAAGATAGATAGAGTCCCCCCCCTCCCTAACCCTCCCCCCCAAGAAGGGGGAGGGAAAATTGTGGTATGCGATATCAATCCGCATATGCTGGAGGTCGGGCGGGGGCGCGCGATTGACCGCGGCTGGCTGGATGATTTTGATTGGGTGACGGGCAATGCCGAGGATCTTCCCTTCCCCGACAATCACTTTGATGTCTATACAATTGCCTTCGGGCTGCGCAACGTGACGCGGATTGATCAGGCCTTGCGCGAAGCCGTGCGTGTTTTGAAGCCCGGCGGGCGGTTTTACTGTCTGGAGTTTTCGCATGTGCGCCCGCGCCTGCTGGCCAAGGCTTATGATTTATACTCTTATAGTGTCATCCCGGAGATTGGTGCGCGCGTGGCCAATGACCGCGACAGCTATCAATATCTGGTAGAGAGCATTCGAAAAATGCCGCGGCAAGAGGCTTTGGCGGCGCGGATGCGCGAGGCCGGTTTTGCGCAGGCGGGTTATACGAATTTATCGGCGGGGATTGTTGCTATTCATTCCGGATTGAAAACTTGACATTTTTGCGCGATATGTTAAATTCATACCTGCTCAGTTGAATATGTTTTTTCTATTGACAAACAATAGTATAAAGGCGCATAGCTATGCGCTAACTACACTGTGTAGACATTCATACTGTGAGGATTAAAGGAGAGGACTCGTTCCATGAATAACTTTACAAAATCTATCGTTTATTCCGGCGTTGTGCTGGCTGCCGGTCTGGTTGCAATCTTTGCAATCTACAACAATGTCAGCAACACGGGAACGGACGTTTCCTATATCGAGCCTGCCGCCGGTAGCGAAGCCGCCAGCGCTATGCAAGATGGTTTTTCAAACATTTCAGATTCTATCCAGCAAATTTCGGAAGATGCGTCGAACGCTATGACTGAAGCGGCTGATGACGCAGCTGCTATGGCTGAAGATACTGCTGAAGCGGCCCATGATATGGCTGTTGAAGCAGACGACATGGCTAGCGAAGCTATGGATGCTGCCGAAGAAGCTGCCAGCGATGCTGCTGACGCCGTTGAAGGCGCTGTAGAAGACGCGGCTGAAGCTGCCACTGAAGATGCTTCCGGCATGACCGCTGATGAAGCTGTTCAAGAAGCAACAGATGCAGCGCATGACGCGGCTGGCGAAGCTGCTGATACGGCTGAAGATGCTGCTCATGATGCGGCTGATCATATGGAAGAAATGGCTCACTAATCGTAAGCCCTTTCAATACAGAATTTGCAAAAGGCCCCGCTTTTATCGGCGGGGCTTTTTCATTATAATGATCTTGCTATGACACAAAACCTGAAAGACCTTTCGATCCTGCTGGTGATCAGCGGCGGTATTGCCGCTTATAAATCGCTGGAATTGATCCGCCTACTGAAGAAAGACGGGGCGAAGGTGCGCTGTATTCTCACCGAAGGCGGGTCGCATTTCGTCACGCCTCTTTCGGTTTCGGCCCTGTGTGAAGAGCCTGTTTATACGGATCTCTGGTCGCTTAAGGACGAGACAGAGATGGGACATATTCGCCTCTCGCGGGAGGCCGATTTGATTGTTGTGGCTCCGGCGAGCGCTAATATTATCGCGCAAATGGCGCACGGGCTAGCGCAGGATCTAGCCAGCACGATGTTGCTTGCCGCGAATAAACCGATCCTGATTGCACCGGCGATGAACCATGCTATGTGGGTCAATGACGCGACTTGCACCAATGTAAACTCCTTAAAAAACAGAGGGATAAAGTTTGCAGGCCCCGAAGAAGGCGATATGGCGTGCGGCGAACATGGGCCCGGACGGATGAGCGAGCCGGGAACGATCTTTGATCGGATTAAGGGATTATTGGATGAAGGGATGACGGGAGATTCGCCTCATCCCCTCATCACATCATCCCCGCATCTGAAAAGCCTTCGCGCCCTTGTGACCAGCGGGCCAACTTATGAGTCGCTTGATCCTGTGCGTTTTATCGGCAACCGTTCTTCGGGTAAGCAAGGGCATGCGATTGCACAGGCTCTGGCAGATTTCGGAGCGGACGTTACGCTGGTGAGCGGTCCGACCGCCCTGCCCGACCCGTTCGGCGTTCGGACAATCCGCGTTGAAACCGCGCAGGAGATGTTAGCGGCCTGTGAAGCTGCTCTGCCCTGCGATATTGCCGTGTGCGCGGCGGCGGTCAGTGATTGGCGCGCAAGTGCTCCGGCAGAACAAAAAATTAAAAAAGACGCCGAAGGCACAATTCCGCAGCTTTCTTTGAAAGAGAACCCAGATATTTTGTATATCCTATCCCATCATGCACAGCGACCTGCTCTGGTTGCCGGATTTGCCGCGGAAACGCAGGGTGTTCTGGAGCACGCCAAGGGCAAACTGGCTCGTAAGGGCTGTGACTGGATTTTAGCCAATCAGGTCGGCGGGGACGATAAAAAGGTGTTTGGCGAGGACGAGAATCATGTCTATTTTATATCGGCAAAGACAACCGATGATTGGGGCGCCATGAGCAAAAGCGCCGTGGGTGAGAGATTGACACAAGCCATTGCCGATTATTTTAAGGCTATAAAAGGACAGATGAACGATGCCGCTGAATGAAACCAAAGTCAAACTGATGCCGCTAGAACATGCTGTGGGACTGAACCTGCCGAGCTATGCGACGGCGCAATCGGCGGGGATGGACCTTTCGGCGGCGTTGGAAGAAGCCATTGAACTCGGGGCTGGCGAGCGCGCTTTGGTGCCGACGGGGCTGGCGATTGCCCTGCCCGAAGGCTATGAAGCGCAAATCCGTCCGCGTTCGGGCCTTGCCATCAAGCACGGAGTGACGGTGCTCAATACGCCCGGGACGATTGATGCGGATTACCGCGGTGAAATCAAAGTTATTCTGATCAATCACGGCAAAGAGCCTTTTACCATCGAACGCGGTATGCGTATCGCGCAGATGGTCGTCGAGCGCTTTGAACATGTGGCGTGGGAAGTGGTGAAAGACCTTGATGAAACCGCACGCGGCGACGGCGGCTTTGGTTCGACGGGGAAGGACTAATTCATAACCACCAAGATCGCCAAGCGTTCTTGTCGTTAAACATTTGAACTGTAGATATTGTGGATTTCTTGTTGGTCTTGGCGCGCTTGGTGGTTTAAATAGACAGTATGACAAACGCAGCGCTCAAAACACACGAGGACTTCATCGCCGAAGGCCATACGCCGATGATGGCGCAGTATATGGCCGTGAAAGAGCGTTACCCGGATGCCCTGCTCTTTTACCGGATGGGGGATTTTTACGAGCTGTTTTTCGAGGATGCGGAAGCGGCCTCGGCGGCGCTGGATATCACCCTGACCAAGCGCGGAAAGACGAACGGCGGCGAAATTCCGATGTGCGGGGTGCCGTTTCATTCCTACGAGCCTTACTTAGAGAAGCTGATCCGCGCGGGATTTAAGGTGGCGATTTGCGAGCAGATCGAAACGCCGGACGAGGCCAAGGCCCGAACCAAGGCCGAAGGAAAGCCTGTGTCCAAATCCCTTGTGCAGCGCGATGTGGTGCGGGTGGTGACGCAAGGCACGCTGACCGAGGATACACTGCTTGATCCGCGTGAAAACAGCTATCTGTGCGCTTTATGCGATGTCGGCGGGCAATTCGGGATGGCGTGGGCGGAGCTTTCGACCGGCGCGTTTCAGGTTCAGCCGGTTCATAAAGCGCATATCCAAAGTGCGCTGGAGCAGATTTCTCCGAAAGAGATTGTCGCGCCCGATCATTTTAAAGAGCTGTTATCGCGCTCTATCCCTTCGAGTTTTCAGCCGCGTAGCCTATTTGACAGCGAAAATGCGCGCCAGCGTCTGGAGGCTTTGTTCGGCGTGGAGACACTGGAGGGGTTCGGGGGGTTCAGCCGCGCGGAAGTGGCCGCGGCCGGGGCGCTGGTAGATTATATCGCACGCACGCAGGTCGGGAAGATGCCCTATCTGGACAAACCGCGGCAAATCGCCAGCGGCGCGGTGATGGAGATTGATGCGGCCACGCGGCGCAATCTTGAGTTGACGCGCACGCAAAGCGGCGAGCGCAAGGGGAGCCTTCTCAGCGTGATCGACCGGACGGTGAGCGGACCGGGCGCGCGACTTTTGCAAACATATTTATCCGCGCCCCTGACCGATCTGGAGGCGATCAACGCGCGGCTGGCGCGCACGGCGTTTTTTGCCGAGGAAAGCACCGCGCGGGAGACTTTACGCGCGAGTCTGAAAGAAATGCCGGATATGGAACGGGCGATTTCGCGTCTCTCCCTTGGGCGCGGGGGACCGCGCGATCTGGCGATGATCCGCGACGGGTTGGCGCAAGCAGATGTCATCCGCAGCGCGCTGCAACCGCATCCGCAGGCACGGGCGACCTTGGCGGCGTTTTTGGAGGCTTTGCAGGATGATCCCCGCATTTCGGAGCTACAGGACAAGCTCCGCGCAGCTCTAGATGAGGGCTTGCCGATGCTGGCGCGTGATGGCGGGTTTATCCGGCGCGGGTTTTTTGCGCGGCTGGACGAGCTTAAAACGCTACGCGATGAGAGCCGCAAGCTGATTGCCGGGCTTCAAGCGAAATATCAAAAGAGCACGGGCGTTGATGCCTTAAAAATAAAATTTAACAATGTTCTGGGCTATTTTATTGAAGTGCCGCCTAAAAAAGCCGATGCGCTGATGGTGCAAGGCGATGAAGCGCACAACCCGTTTATTCACCGCCAGACGATGGCTAATGCTGTGCGCTTTACGACCGGCGAGCTAGCCGAGTTAGAGCGTGATATTTCCTCGGCCGGGGAAAAGGCTTTGGCGATCGAACTGGAGATTTTCGAAGAGCTGGTTGCCGAGTGCACGGCGTTTTCGGAAGAGATTTCCGTCCGCGCACGCGCTGTGGCGGGGCTGGATGTGGCGAGCGCGTTGGCTCAGTTGGCCGTGGACATGGATTATGCCGCGCCGGTTCTGGACCGCTCTTTGGCCTTTCATATTGAAGGGGGGCGGCATCCGGTCGTCGAAGCGGCGTTAAAAACCGAGAACGAGGCCTTCGTGCCCAATAATTGTGATCTGGCGCAAACGCAGCGGCTGTGGCTGTTGACGGGGCCGAATATGGCGGGGAAATCGACGTATCTGCGGCAAAACGCGCTTATTGCCATTCTCGCGCAGATCGGTTCGTTTGTACCGGCCAAGGCCGCACATATCGGCCTTATTGACCGGGTATTTTCCCGCGTGGGGGCCTCGGACGATCTGGCGCGCGGGCGTTCGACCTTTATGGTGGAGATGGTGGAAACGGCTGGCATTCTCAACCAAGCCACGGAGCGCTCTCTGGTTATTCTGGATGAGATCGGACGCGGGACGGCGACCTTTGATGGCCTATCGATTGCCTGGGCGTGTGTGGAGCATCTGCACGAAGTTAATCGATGCCGCTCACTGTTTGCTACGCATTACCATGAGCTTACCTCTTTGACATCCAAGCTGGAGGCGCTGTCGTGTCATTCGATGCAGGTCAAAGAATGGAAAGGCGATATTATTTTCCTGCATAGCGTTGGTGACGGAGCGGCGGATCGTTCCTACGGCATTCATGTGGCGAAGCTGGCCGGATTGCCGCCAGCCGTGACCGCGCGTGCGCAAGAGGTTCTGGAGATGTTGCAATCGGGCGAGCAATCAGGCGCTCTGGCACGTCTAGCGGATGATCTACCGCTCTTTTCGGTGCAAGCACCACCCAAAGCCGAGCCTCAAAACAGCGCCCTGGAGGAGTTTGCCAAAACATTAGAGCCTGATAATTTATCCCCGCGCGAGGCCCTCGAAGCGCTTTACAAACTCAAAGCTCTGCTTTAGACCTAAAGCCCGAAATAACCGAAGGGTGAAGACCATGAGCGATTCCGAAATCATAAAAATCGATGCGTTGATTGTTGGGGCGGGGCCGTGCGGCCTGTTTTGCGTGTTTGAACTGGGGCTGCTCGACATCAAATGTCATCTGGTCGATATTCTCGACCGGCCCGGCGGGCAATGCGCGGAGCTGTATCCGGAAAAGCCGATTTACGATATCCCCGGCTACCCCGAAATCACCGGGCAAGAGCTGACGGATAAGCTGATGGAACAGATCGCGCCGTTTAATCCGGTTTTCCATTTGAGCCAGATGGTCGAGGGGATGGAGCGAACAGAGGATGAGCGCTGGCGCGTGCGCACGAATGAAGGCACGGTGTTTGAGGCTAAGATCGTGGTGATTGCGGCGGGCGGCGGCTCGTTCATGCCGAAAAAACCCCCTATTCCCGGCATTGAAGACTACGAGGGCACGAGCGTATTTTATGCCGTGCGTCAAATGGAGCGCTTTAAAGATAAAAAGCTGGTGATTGTCGGCGGCGGGGACAGCGCACTGGACTGGACGCTCAACCTGCAACCGCTGGCCGAGAGCGTTACTCTGGTCCACCGGCGGGATAATTTCCGCGCGCATCTGGACAGCGTGAACAAGATGAAAGCGCTGGTTGATGATGGCAAAATGGATTTCCAGATGGGACAGGTTAAAGAGCTGAAAGGCCAAGACGGCCAGCTTTCCAGCGTTGTTATCGAACATGGTGACGGGACGCTCAGCGAAGTTGAGTGCGATTGCCTGCTGCCCTTCTTCGGATTGACGATGAAGCTAGGGCCGATTGCGAATTTCGGCCTCAATCTGCATGAGAACCTCATTCCGGTGGATACGGAGAAGTTCGAGACCTCTACACCGGGGATTTTTGCCGTCGGCGACATTAATTACTACCCCGGCAAATTGAAGCTGATCCTCTCGGGCTTTCATGAAGCCGCGTTGATGAGCCGTCAGGCGTTTCGCTATATCTATCCCGATGCGAAGCTGAAGTTCGAATATACGACCTCCAGTTCCTCCTTGCAGGAAAAGCTGGATGTGGAAACGGCGAAGGATAAAAGACGCGCCTAGCTTGGCGTTCCTTTTACCCCAGCCCTTCAAACAGCGCGGTGGAGATATAGCGTTCGGCGAAGGACGGAATAATGACAACGATGGTTTTGCCTTTGCTTTCCGGGCGCTTGGCGACTTCGATCGCGGCGGCCATGGCGGCGCCGGAGGAAATGCCGCCGGGGATACCTTCAAGGCGTGCGACTTCGCGCGCTGTTTCGATGGCCTTGGCGCTGCTGACCGGGATTGCCTGGTCAATCAGTTTCGTATCCAAAATCTCGGGGATAAAGCCCGCACCGATGCCCTGAATTTTATGGGGGCTGGGATCACCGCCTGCGATCACGGGGCTTTCTGCCGGCTCGACCGCGTAGGTCATGAAGCCCGGCTTTTTGGCTTTGAGGACTTGCGAGATCCCGGTTAGAGTCCCGCCTGTCCCCACACCGGCAACCAGAATATCGACGGCGCCTTGCGTATCGTTCCAGATTTCCAGTGCTGTGGTTTCGCGGTGGATTTGCGGGTTGGCCGGGTTGGTAAACTGCGAGGGCATGAAGCCTGCCGCGCCATGTTCCTCCATTAACGCGCCTGCGCGCTCGATCGCGCCTTTCATGCCTTTTTCAGCCGGGGTGAGCATAATTTCCGCGCCATAGAAGGCCAGCATTTTGCGGCGCTCCAAAGACATGGATTCCGGCATCGTTAGAATCACGCGGTAGCCTTTGCATACGGCGACAAACGCCAGAGCGATACCGGTGTTTCCGGATGTCGGTTCGATGATCACCGTTTTTCCCGGCGAGATTTTTCCGGCGCGCTCGGCGTCTTCGATCATGGAAAAGGCAATCCGGTCCTTTACCGAAGCGATGGGATTGAAAAATTCGAGTTTGGCGAGGATTTCGGCCTGCAATCCGTATTTTTCCTGAAGCTTTTTCACGCGGACCAACGGCGTCGCGCCGATGGTTTCCAAAATGCTGTCATAGATATGGCCGCGGCATTCAGGCTGCGGTTTCAAAGGATTGGCTTCTTCGTTTTGCATGGCTGTAAAGCTCATCGTCTTCTCCTTATTTTCTAGCGGACGGTCTTAGTCCCCTTCTCCGGGTTTTTCGCTGAAATGTTCTTCAAACTTGTTGGGGACATCTTTCATCGCTTCCGCTTCGGGCATCGGCTCCTTGGTTTGTGTGATGTTGGGCCAGATTTCAGCGTATTTCTGATTTATTTCCACCCATTTATCCGCCTTAGAGTCCGTATCGGGTAGGATCGCGTCGATCGGGCATTCCGGTTCGCATACCCCACAGTCTATACATTCCTCAGGGCTGATGACCAGCATATTTTCCCCTTCGTAGAAGCAATCGACCGGACACACCTCTACACAATCGGTGTATTTGCACTTGATACAAATGTCTGTGACCACAAAGGTCATACCCCTTCTCCTTCTAGTTCTCTTGTTTTCGTGCTTACAAAAAAGAAACGACGCGCGGGCGTCAGCTTATGCTTTGGAGCATAATCGTCACCCCTTTATATGGCAACAGATAAAATTGTGTATAGGCCATTTTGCTGTGTGGGTTCGAATAGGAGAATGCCCCATACTCTGAAGCGTTATGCGATGCCGTTTCTTTATTTTCCCTCTCTTGCTTTTCTGTCTGTGGATGCCGGGCGGATGTTCCGGCACTGTACATGAGGCGCAGCAAGAGATCGTCCTCACCCCTATGCCTCCTGATCCTGTTGATCCTGATAACACCGTTCTTCATGAGGCTATACGGGCTTTTTTACTCACGCATCACGGCCCTGTTTCTTCGGGCTATAGATATACCCGCATTGATTTAGATGGTGATACGCGGCGCGATGCCCTCGTGATGCTCAATGCACCTTACGGGTATTGGTGCGGAATGCCCGGTTGTACTTTACTCGTGATGCAGGCGCATGATACCAGCTTCACACTGGTGAATACCATCCAGCCTGTACGCGGGCCGATGTATATCGAGGATGAACGCACGAACGGCTGGCGCAATCTGATTGTGCGCGTATCGGGAAGCTGGGAAAAAGCCAAAGACGTCGCACTGCGCTTTGACGGACAGACTTACCCTTCAATACCTTTGGATTTACCGGCTTACGATTCGCGGGCCTTTCGCAGTGCGCAGGCCGTTTTCAAATAAGGCATCAGGATTTACCGAAACGGTCTTTCAAGAATCGCTCGCGGAAAGAGAATATCTTTTTCTTCAAGTTTCTTTGCTCGTCAAACGGCCGCGAGCTGTCGCCCGTTTCTTCATAGTCCGGATTGAAGTCTTCCTCAAGCTCCAGCGATACGCTGCCGATCAGATCGTCAAGGTTGGCATTTTTTAAATGTATTTCCCCGAGTTTGAGCATCACCCCTTGCTCTTCCTCCCCGTAATCACCATCAATATGAACCAGTTCGCGGGCGTACTGGAAAAAAGCAGCCTGATCACGCACGTCTGTGATTCCCTTGAACATTTCCTCTATCGATTGAGCGTGTTTGCTATCTTCTGTCAGGATAGCTCTTTGATCGGCGGAAAACGGAATATCTTCCAAAACCTCAGCCATATAACGCACTTCTTCGTCTGTGACGACATTATCGGCATGCGCCACCGCGAAAAGCGTGCGCCACATATAGAACTGGCTGTCACTGATCCCCTTTTCAGGCTCCATAAAAAACCTCTTTAGTCGCCGATAATGACGCGTTCATTCAAAGGCTGGACCGGGCGCGCATTGACCGGAAAGACAGACTGGAAAGCGCGGAGCTGGTCTTCAGAGACTTCAATTGTGTCTTTGAGCACATGCCATTGCACGCCTTCGGTGCAAGGCGGCGTGGTTAAAGACCCTTCGTACCTGTAGTAATCCAAAGATTCTGGTAGCAAATTTGCGGCGTTGATGCTTACGTCTTGAACACTGACCTCGCGACCGGCAGGCGGGACATTCTGCCAGATTTTCTCGATCTCCGGATTAGCTTCCCCGACCTTGATTAAAACGCCGACAACGCCAAGCGTGCCATCCTCGGCTTTATGCACCAGATGCATTTCCATCGGATAGGGGGCGCCATCGAGGTAGTGCTCGCTAGGGGTGTGAAAGTGCAATTGCAGTAAATCATATGTTATGCCACCGACTTCCAGCTTTGAGCCCGGGGCAAAATTGATCTGCACCGTATGGCCGTTATTGACGATATCCAGAGACGCTTCGGCATAGGTGGGATGCAAATCCGGCAGGTCTTCTTGCAGGAAGCGGGCTATATTGATAGGCGACTGGCTTTTCCCGGACTTGCACGCTTCGTTTGCCGTATCGATGTCGCCCCAATGCTTGGCGGCTCCCGGGCCGTCATACCCCCAGTGAACACGGTGCAACTCAATCTGCGGTTCGGCTTGAGGTTCGGGCATGGATGCATGGTCTTCGGCAAACGCAGGCATAGACAAAGTAAGGCAAAGGGCTGTTGTCAGCGCGAGTTTTTTCATGTTTCAAACCTCTTTGGTGATTTTTTTAAACGGCATGAGTCGCCTCTTCTAAAAAGTTTACAGGCACTGGGTAAAAAGAAAAGGTTTTGTTTGCGGATATGCATAGCTTTTGCTACCTGTTGGCCGATGAATTCTCAGATTATTCACATTATAGGCGCCGGACTGGCGGGAAGCGAAGCGGCCTGGCAGGCGGCCAATATGGGCGCACGCGTTGTGCTGCACGAAATGCGCCCCGAAAAAGGCACGCCTGCGCACAGCAGCGATTATTGCGCAGAACTTGTGTGCTCGAATTCTTTCCGTAGCGATGATGCCGAACATAATGCTGTGGGCCTTATCCATCAGGAAATGCGCAAACTCAGCTCGCTGATTATGCGCGAAGGCGACAAGGCGGCCGTGCCGGCTGGTGGGGCCTTAGCCGTTGACCGCGATGTCTTTTCCAAAGGCGTCACTGAGGCTTTGGCGGCGCATCCGCGCATTACAATCGAGCGTGGAGAGATTAACGGTTTGCCGCCTGCGGAGTGGGACAATGTGATTATCGCGACCGGGCCTTTGACCTCTGACCCGCTGGCGCAGGCGATTGCGGAATTGACCGGAGAGAAAGAGCTGTCGTTTTTCGATGCGATTGCTCCGATCGTGCATACAGAGAGCATCAACATGGATAAGGCGTGGTTTCAATCGCGCTATGATAAGGCCGGGCCCGCCGGATCGGGGAAAGACTATATCAACTGCCCGATGGACAAGGCACAATATGAAGCCTTTATACAAGAGCTTTTGGCAGCGGAATACGGGTTGTTTAAAGAGTGGGAGCTTCCCTCCGGCAGCCCGACATTGGCCGAACAGGAGCAGGATACGCCGTATTTTGACGGGTGCATGCCGATCGAGGTTATGGCGACGCGAGGGCCGGAAACTTTGCGCTTTGGGCCGATGAAACCTGTGGGGCTGGTTAATCCGCGCACAGGTCAGGAGCCTTATGCCGTCGTGCAATTGCGGCAAGATAACGCACTGGGGACGCTGTACAATATCGTGGGTTTTCAGACCAAGATGAAATGGGGCGAGCAGACGCGGGTTTTCCGCATGATTCCGGGGCTGGAAACGGCTGAATTTGCGCGGCTGGGCGGGCTGCACAGGAATACGTTTATCAATTCACCGAAACTTCTGGATGAGGGCTTGCGGTTGAAAGAGGAATTTATGTCTCCCCTGCGAAAGCAGGGGCCTTTAAAAGATCCCCGCTTGCGCGAGGAAGGCACAGAAGGACAAACTATTCGCTTCGCCGGGCAAATTACGGGCTGCGAAGGCTATATCGAGAGCGCCTCGATCGGACTATTGGCCGGGCGGATGGCCGCTGCGCAGGCTTTAGGACTTCAATTTACGCCACCGCCGCAAACAAGCGCGATGGGGGCTTTGCTGGGACATATTACGGGCGGGGCTGAGGCCGAGACTTTCCAGCCAATGAATATCAATTTCGGCCTGTTCCCGCCGCTTTCGAAAGATGAAGCGACAGTGCGCTACGAAACCAAGTCCGGTAAAAGCAAACGGGCCAAGTTACGCGGGAAAGACCGCAAGCGCGCCTATACGCTGCGGGCGGCGCAGGATTTCGATGAATGGATGGATGTTCATGAACAAAAATCCGCCTGAGAGCCATAAAGGCACGGTTGTTCTACTGCACGGAATCTTGCGCAGCAAGACCGATATGCTGATGCTGGAGCGCGCGCTGCGCAAAGAGGGTTATCAAACGCTCAATATTCTTTATCCTTCACGGGAAAAATCTCTGGAAGACATTACAACCTTTGTTGCCGAATGCATCGAAAATGCGCCGGATTATGACCCGAATATGCCGCTTCATTTTGTAACGCATTCGATGGGCGGACTGGTGGCGCGTTACTATATCGCCACGCACAGACCGCAAACCCTCGGCAAAGTCGTGATGCTCAGCCCGCCGAATACGGGGAGTGAATTCGCCGATTTCTTTAATGAAAGCCAGATTATGGGACCGGTTTTCCGCGCGATTTTCGGTCCGGCCAGCGAACAGCTCACCACCGGATACCGGCATATTGACGGGGATATTGATTACCCTCTGGGCGTGATTGCGGGCAGCGCGTCAATCAACCCGCTGGCGCCGTGGGTTTTAGACGGAGACCATGACGGGATTGTCCCTGTGGAGCGCACCAAGATCAAAGGCATGAGCGATCATATCGTCATGGCGGCCACACACACATTCATGATGTTTAACCCGGAAGTGATCGCGCAGGTTCTTGCGTTTTTGGAGGACGGACGGTTTAAGCCTCAATAGATTCGAAATCCGCGTCCAGACCCAAGGTCAGAGTGTCATCCTTTTTCAAATCATCCTTGACCTGCTTGGCGGCTTGTTCGGCCTGCGCGAGGCTGATAGCCTCCTTGGAAATCTCGACTTTATCCGCAGTACGTTCGGCGCGGCGCTTTTCGTCCTGCTTTTGCGCCTGCGCTTTTTGCTCCTGCGCCTTATTCGCCGGCGAGGCTTGCTGCGGCCCGCCTATGCCTGAAACTGAATTCACCATGGTTACCCCTAACCTTGTTTACCCTGTCTATTATTATATCAAATATTCAATATAAATCAATTATATAGATGATAAAACCGTATACAAAACTTTAAGTGGAGGATCGAGCTTCATACGCGGGTGAAACGGGTCATAGGCGCAGCTTTTGAGCTGCTTAAAGTACTGTTTTGACAAGTTTTGTGCGGCTTTAAGCAAACGGCTTTGCGGCTTTATTGCCCCCTGCCCCTGCATGCTCAGTTTTTTTATAATTTCAGGAAAGCCCTCTACCCTTTTGAATTCATAGAACTTATCCATGCGTTGCTCATGCTTCACCATAAGATCTTCAGGCAACAAGCAGCGGCGGTGCGCAGCCATGAATGGTACGCTGCGCACTATCCCGGCCAGAGCATAGTTTACGGAGACGCGGCGCAGAATTTCAGGCTCTTCGGCCTCCTGCGTTATCCGTAAAGCCATCGCCATCAGCGGCGAGGTGGTAAAGTCCGCGTAATTGAGCAAGCCTTCTATGTTGGACGGGCGACGGTCCTCCAGATCAAACTCCCGGGCGCACATCAAACGCTCAAAGCTTTCAAAGGGTAGATTATAGCGGGTTATCGCATCGGACAACGGGGCGAGCACTTCATGGTCCGGCGGCGGCGTACCGTCATAGAGCTTGCCAATCTCGTCTTTCCACCATTGCAGGCGCATGAGCCCCAAACGCGTCTCGCTGACCACTTCGCGGGTTTTGGCGATTTCGTGATTGAAGGCAAAAAGCGCCCACAAGGCGGGCCTTACGGCACGCGGATACAGCATGGAGAGCAGGAAACGGTCCGGGTCATGTGTTTTGACAAGCTGTGCACAATAGGGAAGATTTTGGCTCATGCTCGTTCTTAAAGCATAAATTTCTCCTTGAACAAAGCTGTAAAAAGGCTAGGCTTACTTATTCATTGAATGAATTACCGAGGAGAGATTAATGTCTGCATTCGAACTGCCCGAGCTTCCCTATGCCTATGACGCGCTGGACCCGTATATGTC
The DNA here is from genome assembly GCA_020443075.1 of Alphaproteobacteria bacterium. Classification (GTDB taxonomy): domain Bacteria; phylum Pseudomonadota; class Alphaproteobacteria; order Micavibrionales; family Micavibrionaceae; genus TMED27. The sequence continues at coordinate 44,895 of JAGRIU010000060.1, read as the reverse complement.
TGCGGAAACGCTGGAATACCATCATGACAAGCACCATAAAGCCTATGTCGATAACGGGAACAAGGCTCTGGAAGGTTTGGTCCATATGGGCGATACGCTGGAGGCCGTGGTTTTGAATGCGCATAAATCCGGCAATCAGGGGCTGTTCAATAATGCCGGGCAGCACTGGAATCACACGCATTTCTGGAACTGGATGAAGCCCAATGGCGGCGGGGCGCTCCCCGGCAATCTTGAAAAAGCCATTCAGGACAGTTTTGAAAGTTATGACTCCTTCCGCGTTGATTTTATTCAGGGCGGTGCTTCACAGTTCGGTTCGGGATGGGTCTGGCTGGTGATGAATAGCGACGGCAAACTGGAAATTCTTAAAACCGCCAACGCGGATAATCCTTTGACGCACGGCAAGACGGCTCTGCTCGGGTGCGATGTGTGGGAGCACAGCTATTACATTGATTACCGCAATGCACGACCCAAGTATCTCGAGGCGTTTATCGACCATATGGTGAACTGGGACTATGTCGCCGAATTGTTTGAAAAAGGGCCATTGAAGATCGCGGCTTAAAACAGACAGGCACTTACCAGTTCTGAGGTGGAGTTGATGGCGGCTGCTCGCACGCGGCGTTGGGATAGTCAGCTTTAAATTTCGCTCCATCCTCGACGATCCCCTGAAGCTGTTCGATTTCGCCCCTAATACTTGTGTATTCTTGGGGCAATTTATCCATATCAAAATGAATTGTCGATAAGTCCGTTGAATCGCCGCTGACCACGCCGCTAAAGTTTGTTCTTACCGCGTCTATAAAGTATGCGGCGCCATTGTAATGCTGTATCCCCCAACATTGCGTATCATTATTATCCGGCGCACCACCTGCTGAGCTTTCGCGCACAAAATCCTGATGCTCTGCAATGTAGCTTTGCAACCCGCCTTCAACTATCTGACGCCTTTGCGCCAATTGCTGCACAGCTTCCGCTTCACGTTGAGCGGCTTGCAGTTCTTGGTAGGCTCCGTCCTGTATTTGGGCTAAACCGCCCATGAAATTCTTTGTACTGTTCGGATTATCGAACTTTTCCTGCAACAAATCGGCATATTGCCCGCCGATTGTGGGGGAGGCCGCTTCAAGCTTTCCACGCAATTCAGCCATAGTTTCCGCCGTCATATCGCCGCGTTGAATAGCCCAAAAGGCCGTCGAAGCCGCGTTATACAAGGCATTGGATTCGACCTGTGTGTTCATGCCGTCCGGGATTTTTACGCCCAACGTCTCAAGGCTCTTGGATGGCGGCGCGGCTTGAACCGGCGGCGCTTCAGCCTTGATATAGTTTGCCGTATCCGGCGCGGCGCCTGTTTCAATGCGTTTAGCTACATAGGCGGCCACTTGAGGCCGGATAGCCTCCGGCGCGCTTTTGATGGCTTGCTCGATATCGCCGGCAGTGTAACGGTCGTTCATGCCGGGATCGCGGACAAAGAGTCCCTCTATGTGCGCGGTTTGACGTTTGAATGCGTCCGCATCCGAGCCGTCCAGCGGGGTACTTGCTTGTCCGGCATGTGAAGCGGCAAAGTATTTCAGGCCTGCCAGACGGCCTGCAGCAACGTCTTCGACAGAGGGCTTAGCAGGAACAGGGGGCTTCACCTCTTCCTTAACAATTTTCTGCACGGGAGCCTGTTCGGGCGGCTGGAAAATACGAATGCCCTGCTTCGGCAATTCATCTAACGAAACATTTTGTGCCAGAAGGCCGCGATTATTTACCTGATCACTGTACCGATCCAGTTCTTTGATCAGTGGCCAATTCGCGTTTTCCGATGGTGTAAAAAGGGCTCTCCCATCTTTTATGCTCATGGTTGAATTTGCGAAGCTGCCTTCCGCCTGAATATCGTAGGATTCTTGATGGAACATATTCGTCATGTCTTCGGCGCGCATGGCCATATAACCGCCGGGATTTTCCGGATCGTGAAAGACTATGTGCTCTCTGACGTCACTGTCGTAAAATGTTATTGTCTTGCCTGATGGCTCATGCACCAAAGGTTCGGGCAGGTTTTGCGGCCAACCTTCCAGACGCTGCGGAATCGGCGCCGCTTTGACGTTTTGCTCTATTTTTTCGATTAGCGATTGGCCTGCCATACTTACCCTCAATTTTTACGCGTTTGGGAATATTGTGAGGGGAAATGGTTGAAAAAAGGTTAACTCTCGCGCGTTTGTGCCTTTAAAAGGCTATAGATCCCGGATCAAGTCCGGGATGCCAAAATGGGGAGCGGGATGCCGAAATGCTAGAGGCGGAACAGGCCGGCCAGTCGTTCGGCGTGGCCGAGGTCTTTGTCCAGCGCGGCCATGGTTTGGCTCATATCCGGGCTGTCATCGTCTTTCCAGACTTTCAGGGTTTTGAGATAAATGGCCGTCAGGGCCGCGGCTTTGGCCGCGCCGCGCAGACCGTCGGCGGGAATGCCCGCCAATTCCAGCATGCGGTTCATTGAGCGGCACAGATGCGGCGCCGACAGAGCGGCCTTTTTAGGATCGGCGCGCAGGCTTTTCAGGATCGAAAGCAAGGCCGGACGATATTCGTTCAGAATATCAAAACGCTCCATCAGCACATCAAACAGGCGGTCGCGCTGAGATACGAAAGACTCGTCTTCGCCATTGAATTCTTGTGTATTCTCTGCGACGTGGCGGTCGATCATGCGGCTGATGAGGATCAGGATATCTTCTTTGTCTTCGGCATAATTGTAGACTTCGCTTTCGGACAGGCCGCAGCGGCGCGCAATATCCGCCAGAGACACGGCGGCCCACTCCTGCTCCTGCGCCAGTTCCATGGCGGCCTCAACCAGTTGATCCTTGATATTTTTTGCGCTCATGCCCTTGGCCAGCCTTCTTAATTTCTGTATGTGTTGTAAGCAGTTTTTACGAATCATACAATAACGAGAATTTCAGGATTTAAAGCTATGTCCTCACATCCCCCTTTAGGCGTTGTCGCCGTTGGTAATGCTCTGGTTGACGTTTTAGCGCAAACGAGCGAGGAATTCATCGCCGAACAACATGCAGCGCACGGCATGGAAAAAGGCGCGATGACGCTGATTGATGAAGCGCGCGCGGTTGATCTCTATGGCCAGATGCCTGCGGGTGTTGAAAGCTCGGGCGGCTCGGCGGCCAATACGATGGCTGGCTTTGCGTCTTTTGGCGGTCATGGCGCGTTTATCGGCAAGGTCGCCGATGATGAACTGGGGAGAATTTTCCAGCATGATTTGCGGTCTTTGGGGCTAAAGTTCGACACGCAGCCGCTGATTATGGGCGCGAAGACCGGGCGCTGTTTGATTTTGGTAACGCCGGATGCGCAGCGCACGATGAATACGTTTTTGGGGGCCAGCGTGGAGCTCAGCCCGCTAGATATCGACGAGGCGCTGATTACGCAGGCGCGCGTAACGTATCTGGAGGGGTATCTGTTCGACCGCGACCAAGCCAAGCAGGCTTTTATTATGGCGGCGGAAGCGGCGCATGCAGCCGGACACCGCGTGGCGCTCACCCTGTCCGATCCGTTCTGTGTGGATCGTCACCGCTCGGACTTCCTACGGCTTGTGGAAAACCATGTGGATATCCTGTTTGCGAATGAGGAAGAAATCAAATCCCTGTTTATGCAGGATAACTTCGAAGACGCGGCCAGCGCGGTGAGTTCGCATGTCGAGATTGCCGCCCTGACGCGCAGCGAAAAAGGCGCGGTGATTGTGAATGGCGAGCAAAAACATCATATCATCCCCCCTGCTCCGGTTACGCAGGTCATTGATACGACGGGCGCGGGCGATCAATTCGCCGCCGGTTTCCTGTACGGTTTTACCGAAGGGATGGATATCGAAACCTGTGGGAAGCTGGGCACGCTGGCGGCAGCGGAGGTCATTTCCCACATGGGGCCGCGGCCGGGCTGTTCGTATGCGGATTTGTTGAAGAAAGCGGCTTAGAGCTGCATATGCGTATATGCTCAGCCAGGCACGGGTTTTTCCAGACCATCTTCTTTTCTAGCGAGGTTTCGAACGGCGCGCATCGAAAAAATCAAGGCGCTTGCTGAAAAAACGTAACTAAGAAATGCAAACCCTTTTGCATCCACTTCACGATTTTCAATTATAGAATCAACATGTGCTTCCGCTTTGCGCTGCACGATCTCCTGCGCCCGTAAAAGAACATCCTCATCTGTGGGTTTAATCTCAGGAATAATGGCTGCGGTGCCCTGCTTGACAGAATTGTAAGCCGCTTCAACATAGCCATCGAGTTTCGTTTGCATGACTTTCACGCGTACCGTCGTAAAATTTTCCCTAATATACGCCTCTACCCTTGGGCCTCTTTCATTTTTAACTTCCGCAGCTTGTTGGACATTTGCATCGGACTTCGTATCAGCCCCGTAAGCTACCAAGCCACACGCAGCGGCGCCAACAAACTGGTACAGCGCTCTTTTCATTCTAGGTTTCATAGCAAAATCTCATAATTAATGTTCTTCCGAACCTTTTTATTTTCCCTAAGCAAAAAAGTCAAGTCGGCGCTTAGGATTTCACGACCATCGCCGTGAAGCGGTCATGGAAAATATCGAGGGTTTCCTGTGTGCGGGCGACGATACGCACCTCTTCGATTTCGGGGTACATGCGGTCCATGATGGCCTGCATCATCAAGCGGGCCGCTTTCGGTTTGGCAAAGCCTTGATGGCCGGAGCCCAAGGGCGGAAACGCCAGTGTTTTGAGCGACATCGCGCGGGCCTCTTCCATCACCTTGCGGCAGGGAATGAGCAGATCGCGGTCCTGCCGTTCGAAATCGTCTTTCCAGGTGGGTCTGACCGCATAGAGCACGTGCTTACACGGCAAATCGAATCCCGGCGCGGCGTATACATCGCCGAGGCGCGGCTCATGGATGTTTTCGTTGATAAAAACATCCATAGCGTGGCCAGCGGCTTTTTGGATGGCTTCATTCAAGCTGCCTTTGTACCGCAAGGACTGGGACAACAGGGTAACAATCGCATCGACGGGTTGTTCCTCGATACGCCCGCGAACGAACGTCACACGTTCCAAATAAGGTTTGGTCGCCTGCCCGAACTCTGCTATGACTGGTTTCATGCCTTTTCATCATACACTGAAAATACTTACCATTTCCTTTCTCTTTTTCGCGTTTCCTGTCAAGGCTGAAAATGCGCAGCCTGTAGCGGAAAATGCACCTTCGTTCGGGCTGGCGATGCACGGGCAGAGCAAATACGGACCAAATGACACGCATCTGGATTACGCCAATCCTGAAGCGCCGAAAGGCGGGGATATAAAGATGGCGGCAACAGGGTCTTTTGATACGCTTAATCCTTATGCGCTTAAGGGACAGGCCGCGCAGGGATTGAACCTTGTTTACGACCGGCTGATGGCGCGGGTGTGGGACGAGCCATTTACGCTGTACCCTTTGATTGCCGAGCGCGTAGACGTGCCGGAGGATCGTTCATCCTTGACAGTGCATATTAATCCGAAAGCGCGCTTTCATGATAGATCTCCCGTGACGGCGGATGATGTGATTTTTTCCTTTGAAACGCTGCGTGATCTGGGGCGACCGAATATGCGCCGGATTTACAAGCTGGTTGAAAATGTGAAAAAGCTTGACGCTCATGGTGTGCGTTTTTCTTTTGGAGAGGGCTATGACCGCGAAACGGTGATGATTGTGGCGATGATGCCGGTTCTTTCCAAGACTTACTGGGAAGGGCGTGATTTCGAAGCAACTTTGCTGGAGCCGCCGCTTTTGAACGGCCCTTACCGGATCAAAGAGGTGCATCCGGGGCGCAAAATTGTTTATGAACGGGTCAAGGATTACTGGGCGAAGGATTTACTGCCCAACGTGGGGCATTATAATTTCGATACGCTCACTTATGATTATTTCCGCGATGATACAGCGGCGCTGGAGTCCTTTATGAAGGGCGATCTGGATTTGCGTTATGAGTTTAACGCTTCAAAATGGGAGACGGCCTACGGTACGGATGATCCGAATCTGATTAAATACGAAGCGCCGCATCAACGTCCGCAGCGCGTTAAAGCGATGATCTTCAATCTGCGCCGCGCACCGTTTGACGATTTGAACGTACGGCAAGCCTTGGCGCTGGCGCTGGATGAAGAGTGGATCGGTAAAAATATTTACTACGGCAAACAACGCCGCATTCAAAGCTATTTTCCAAACTCTGTTTTATCGCGTCCCCTTCCGCCGGATGAGGCCGTCTCGTACCGCATGAAATTGCGGCAAGCTGCGGATCTGTTAAAACAGGCCGGATGGGTGATTGAAGACGGGAAACTCGTTAAAGACGGGAAGCCTTTTCATTTCGAAATCATCCTTAACGCTCAGGAAGATGAGAAAATCGCGCTCAACTTAAAAAAAGCTCTGGAACGGCTCGGCATTTCCATGGATATCCGCGTTCTGGACAGCGCGACGTTTCAAAAGCGCAGCGGCGATTATGATTACGACATGGTTCTGCATTACTGGCAGAACAGCCTTTCGCCGGGGACCGAGCAAATGCTGTATTGGGGCTGCGATGCCGCAGGCCGGCCCGCCGGATTTAATTATAGCGGCATTTGTGACCCGCAAATTGACACCGTGGCGGCCTCTATTGCCGATGCACGCGATTATAATGAGCTCACGCGGCGTGCACGGCATCTGGATATGCTGTTATGGGACAAGACGCTTTCGATCCCGCTTTTTTATAGTCCGGTTGACTATATCGCTTACCATCCGCCGCTTTCACACCCTTCCGTAACGCCGATTTACGGCTCTGTTTTGGAAAGCTGGTGGACCGAAGGCAAGAAAAATGTAAAACATGATTGAGCCTTTTTCATAGGCTTGCTATGCTAGTGTAAGAGTTATAACGATTTATTTGAGATGTGCACCACTATGAAACACTCCTTTCTTGTTCTTGGCGTTATCGCCACCTTTGCCCTTCCTGCCTGTGAAACTGCTAAAGCCGTCGGTGACGTCGGCGGAGAATTCTGGCAGAGAACCAATGCTTCAGAGTCCATTTATCTTCAAGGCCCCAAAGCCCAGCAAATATTGAACCGCGATATTTCACGCTGCGTCGTGGAATTGCGCGAGCTGGAGCGTTTAGGCGCGGTTAAAAATGCTATCCCGACCGATCTAGCAGGCCATGTGCTTCGCGAAGACCAATTGGAAATGGCGGACTGGGATTCGCCCGAGCGCGATAAGCAGCTCTTTGCCGAGCACAGCGACTACACAGATTTCGAATCTTGTATGGGCGAAAAAGGATGGGAACGCGTCGAACATGTCCCTTATAACATTTCACGTAAGGGTCGCGAGAATTACTTGGAAGCCCATGTCGATTACGGCCAAAAAGCCCGCACTGAAGCAGAGAAGCGTAGAAAAGAGCAGAATGATGCCTTGTTTGACTCTAGAAAAACAGGTGACTACAGCAAGCTCAATCGACTCGTTTATAACGATTAAGATTTCAGTTTTTTTCAATGACAGTTTAGAGCGAGGCGCTTGTTTTGGGCGCCTTGTTTTTTTGCTCTAAAAACATTTCATCCAGTGCGGATTGGACGGCTTCCAGCGTTAAAGAGCCCATAAGCGTTTTCGTTAACGTTTTTGGGTCATAACCTTCGAAATCGATAAGCTCGTCAAAACTTTCGGGCGTGCGGACAAAATGTGCATGCGTGCCCCACGGACGGTAAACACTGTCATAGCTCGGCCCGAACAGCCCCAGCGTCGGCACGCCTGCAGCAGCGGCGCAGTGCATCAGGCCGGAATCGTTGCCGATATAAAAATCACAGCGGGCAATCGTCGCGGCCGCCGTGCCGGGATCGGTTTTGGCGATGATATCGAGCCTGCGCTCTTCGGGGATGCTTTGCAGGACTTTGTGTGCCTCTTCCTCTTCGCCTGGCGCGCCAAAAACAGCTACGCGGGCCCCCGCCATATACCCATCCGGTGCGGTGAGCCAGCTTACAGTCTCTATAAAGCGTTCGGCCGGCCATGTTTTACCGATCCAGTTGGCCGTCGGACCAACGCCTAAAACGGGCGCGCCGTCCGGGATTAAATGCGCGGCCTTTTCTGTTTGCGCTGCCGAGAACCAGAGTTTTGGGTCCGGTACATTTTCCAGCCCCATAACAGCGGCATTTTGTTCGGCCTTATGCAGTTTTTTGTCCTTATTCAGGCGCGGGCTAAAGATATAGCGCTGCCCGGCCCAAACCAGCCGCGAGACCGCCGAATCGCGCAAATCAATCACCATATCCCAGCGCGTAGCGATGACTTGCCGCCAGAGCTTGATCCAGTGCTTGTTATATTTTTCCTTTTTCATCGCGATGGTGCGTGCGCGCAGCGGATAGCCGTCAAAGAGCGATACGGCCAGCGTGCCGCAGGCAATCGTAACTTTGGCCGCGGGCCAGCGCGTTTGAATATGATTTAGCAAACCAGTTGATAAAACCGCATCGCCAATGCGGCTGGATGTGATAAAAAGGATGTTCATGAGCGACACTATGCCAGAAAAGCCTTTCTTCGTAACCCTTAAAAATCGCGGGCTCCTTCACCTGGAAGGGCCGGATCGGCATGCTTTTTTGCAAGGCTTAATCACCAATGACATGGGCAAGCTCTCCCCTGTCCGGCCCCTTTATGCGTGTCTTTTGAACCCTCAGGGTAAATTCCTGCATGATTTTTTTGTGCTGGAGGGTGACGGGTTTACCTTGTTGGACTGCGAAGGTGGCGAACGGGCGCAGGATTTGTATCGGCGACTAAATATGTACCGCCTGCGCGCGGATGTGCAGATTTCGGTTGAGGAAGACAATCGCGTCTACGCAATTTTTGATGAGACGATGAAGGGATTACGGGATGACGGGAAGCTCTCCTCATCCCCTCATCCCAATATCCCTACATCTTTTATTGATCCCCGCCATCCGGATTTGGGGCGGCGCAGCTTTGACAAGCCGGATTTGGAGGAACGTCTTTTTGAAGAGTGGGATAAGCGGCGGATTATACTCGGCATTCCAGATGGCAGCCGGGATTTAGTTGTCGGGGCATCGACCATGGATGAAGGGCATATGGATCGCTGGAACGGCGTTGATTACAAAAAGGGCTGTTATGTCGGACAAGAACTGACTGCACGCATGCATTACCGCGGGCTGGGAAAGAAGCATTTGGAGACGGTGCAATACAAATCGTCATTGCGAGCGAGCGAAAGTGAGCGAAGCAATCCAGATCGCTGGATTGCCGCGTCGCCCCGAACTCTGTCCGAGGCTCCTCGCAATGACATTGTGGAAATCCGTTCAACTTGCGGGGATATCGGGTTGGCGCTGGTGAGAAGTTTATTTATCTAATCGCAATTATTTAGGAACAACTTGAAAAACGTCAGGGCATTTCTCTTTGCTTGCTACAACGATTTGTTGATACACTAAGCGTCCGTTTAAGTAATCTATATAGCCGTTTTCTCGGGCCAATTCCGCGCACAATAAGTTTGGCGTCAGTCGTTTCTTATTTGCCGCATCTACAAAAGCGTCCGTCACAGTTCCACAGTCCGACACGACTGACGCTGCACCTAATAACAAACCTGAGGCGAAACTTAAGAGACAGAAATTGTTCTGCATGACCATGTTCTCAAACTAAAAAAGCATTCATCCTGCCCGAGAGGGGCAGGATGAATGCTTTTTATGGTATGTAAATAGTTAGATCACATCAGGATAAAACAGCACTGCCAGCGAAAAGATCAAAAACACGATGAGAAATATAATCGCCAGAATAACGTCCTTGCGGCTGAAGAAATGGTACATGTCGAAGGTTTTGAGGACTTCACCATTTTCCGGGCCGTTTCCTTCGCCTTTGTGGGCACAGCCGCAATGTCCGCCGCACCCGCCTTGTTTTTTCTCTGTATCTTCCTGATTCATGAATTTATTCCCGTCCTTGCACGTTTCATGCGCGTAAATCCATTATGCACTGAATAGATCACACGGACAAGCCGTGTGATGACGATGATTTGGCGTTAAAATCTACGCCGCCTTTTTCGCCCCTTTAGACGAGGCGTCAGACTTTCCCATGCGGAGCGCTGCCTGTGCTGCGGCTAGTCGCGCGATCGGTACACGGTACGGGGAACAGGACACATAGTCCAGTCCGGTTTGTTCGCAGAACCCTATGGAGGCCGGATCGCCGCCGTGCTCACCGCAAATGCCAAGCTTTATGCCTTTGTTGACGCTGCGGCCTTTATCGCGGGCGATTTCGATCAGCTGGCCGACACCTTCGGTATCAAGCGAGGCAAACGGATCACGCTCATAAATGCCGTGACCGACATAAGCCGGCAAGAACGCGCCTGCGTCATCGCGGCTCATCCCCAGCGTGGTTTGCGTCAGGTCATTGGTGCCGAAGCTGAAGAAATCGGCGCTGGCCGCAATTTGATCGGCGGTCAGGGCCGCGCGCGGCAGCTCGATCATGGTGCCGATGGTGTAGTCCACGCTTTGGCCTTTCTCCTCGAAAACCTTTGCGGCGATGGCTTCGGTTTTTTCGCGCAGGATTTGCAGTTCGGCCTGTGTGCCGACCAGAGGGATCATGATTTCCGGAACGATTGGCTGGCCTGTTTTGCTTGTGGCTTCGAGTGCGCCTTCAAAAATGGCGCGGGCCTGCATTTCGTAGATTTCCGGATAGGTAATGCCAAGGCGGCAGCCACGGTGGCCAAGCATCGGGTTGGCTTCGTGCAGTTCAATGAGGCGGTGATTGACGCGCTCGATATCGATTCCGGCCTGACGCGCGAAGTTTTCGGTGTCTTCCTGCGAATGCGGCAGGAATTCGTGTAGCGGCGGATCAAGCAAACGGATCGTCACCGGCAGGCCGCTCATAATTTCGAAGAGCTGGGCGAAGTCTTCGCGCTGGGCGGGCAGCAATTTATCCAGAGCCGTCTTACGGGCATTGGCGTTGGTGGCGAAGATCATCTCGCGCACGTTTTGAATGCGCTCGGGGTCGAAGAACATATGTTCCGTACGGCACAGGCCAATCCCTTCGGCGCCGAAATCGCGGGCGACTTTTGAATCGAGCGGGGTTTCGGCATTGGTGCGCACCTTCATGCGGCGACGGGCATCGGCCCATTGCATCAATATGCCGAAATCACCGGAGAGTTCGGGTTGGATGGTGGAGACTTCTCCGGCCATGACTTCGCCGCTGGAGCCGTCGATCGTCAGGATATCGCCTTCGGAGATTTCACGCCCTGCCACGCGGATTCTTTTGGCTTTGACATCGATATGCAATTCCCCTGCCCCGGCAACGCAGCATTTGCCCATACCGCGCGCCACCACAGCGGCGTGAGAGGTCATCCCGCCGCGCGAGGTGAGAATACCTGCGGCGGCGTGCATTCCGGCTATATCTTCGGGTGATGTTTCCTGACGGCAGAGAATGACTTTTTCTCCGGCATGGGCCATGTCTTCGGCCACTTCGGAGGAGAATACGACTTTCCCGCAGGCTGCACCCGGAGAGGCCGGCAGGCCCTTGGTCAGCACATCCTTTTGTGCTTTCGGGTCCAGCGTGGGGTGCAAAAGCTGGTCCAGACTTTGCGGATCTATTCTCAGCAGAGCTTCATCTTGTGTGATCAAGCCTTCATTCACCAGATCAACGGCTATTTTCAAGGCGGCCTTGGCTGTGCGTTTACCCGAGCGGGTTTGCAGCATGAACAGCTTGCCTTTTTGCACGGTGAATTCAAGGTCCTGAATATCGCGGAAATGATTTTCCAGCTTCAAACGTACATCGTTGAGCTGTTCAAAGACGTCGGGCATCGCCTCTTCCATGGATGGCAAGTCGCTGCCTTCTTTTTCCCGGCCCAGTTTGGTGAGGGATTGCGGCGTGCGGATGCCGGCGACCACATCTTCGCCTTGGGCGTTGATCAGATATTCGCCGTAGAAATAATTCTCGCCTGTCGACGGGTCACGGGTGAAAGCCACGCCGGTTGCGCAATCCTCACCCATATTGCCGAAGACCATAGACTGCACATTGACGGCTGTGCCCCAGTTTTCGGGGATTTCATTGATCTTGCGATAGGTGATGGCGCGCGGGGCCATCCAGCTTTTGAAGACCGCGCCGATCGCGCCCCAGAGCTGCGCCTTTGGATCGCTTGGAAATTCACGGCCCAATTCGCGTTTCACAAGATATTTGTAATCGGCAACGATCTCCTGCCAGGCTTCGGCGGTGATGTCGGTGTCCTGCGTAATGTCTTCGTTGCGTTTGTAGCTGTCGATGATTTCTTCGAAGTCATGGTGATCGAGGCCAAGCACCACGTCGGCATACATCTGGATAAAACGGCGGTAGGAATCCCAGGCAAAGCGCGCATCGCCGGATTGAGCCTCCAGCCCCTTGACGGTTTCATCGTTCAGGCCAAGGTTTAACACGGTATCCATCATGCCGGGCATCGAGACCCGCGCGCCGGAGCGCACAGATACGAGCAATGGGTTTTCATTGTCGCCGAAGCGGGCATCCATCGCTTTTTCAACAACGCACAAGGCTGATTCGACCTGATCTTGCAGCTCATCCGGATAATTTTCGCCATTTTCGTAGTAATGGGTGCAGACTTCGGTGGTAATCGTAAATCCCGGCGGCACGGGGAGGCCGAGGGACGCCATCTCCGCGAGGTTGCAGCCTTTTCCGCCTAACAGGTTGCGCATAGACGCGTCCCCGTCGTTTTTGTCTTTCCCGAAATTATATACCCACTTGGCCATTCATTACTCTCCTGAAAAACGCGTTCCGCTGCTGGGTTTAGCATATTTTGACGCAGAGTCAAAAGAAGAGTTTTCTTTTGCATAACTTTTGACATTCTATTGAAGTTTTTGTATAAATCACACCATGAAAAAACAAGAAGCTCTCGCGATGATCAGAGACGCGGCGCAGGATATCTGCCGCCCCTCTCCGCGCCTGTGGTTGTTGTCGGTTGATTTGGATAATATGTACATAAATGAATCTGGCTGCAGAGAACTTGCTCAAAAAGTTCAGCCTTTTTTTAAATTATGTTCGCCCTTTCGTTGATATTACTCATATCTGGCACGATACTGCGGCTTTACGCGCTTGGCGTGCCGAGAACAAACTCTATGCTCCTGAACAGCGGTATGGCCATACTGTAGATGTTGACGGTTCTCAGAGGTACGACCTTCTTTTTCCTGAAACTCCTCCTCAAGAAGGTGACAGAGTTCTTGGAAAACATTTTATGTCGCCTTTTTTAAAGACAGATCTCGAGAAATACATTCCTCAAAAAGATTCTCTGGGCATGGTCCTTAGTACTAAGCGTCAAGACTGCGTTTTTGCAGCTTTATACGACGGCTTGAAGCATGGATACAATATGGTTGCCATATCTGATCTGATATATCCCGGAGGCCCACTCCATGAAAAACTCAAGGACGTTCCCGAACTTACAAGTATTGAAATCCTTACCGCACTGGGGCTGGAGCAGCCCTCCTAAAGCTCTTTGACCATCATTAAACTCAGATGGTCGTCGATGGGTTTGAGTTCACCGAACGTCACGGTTTTGCGGTCATAGGTTATGCCGTAGCCATCTGGAATATAGCCGAGCTTCACATACAAACGCTGGGCCGCGCCGTATGAGGCATCCATACCGACGCCGATCCCCATGTGCGTGAGCTTTTTCTTGCGCGCCAGTGCCTCACAATGAGCAATGATTGCGCGGGCGATTCCCTTGCGGCGCAGGGCGGGCAAAACATTGAGGTCTTGTATTTCGGGAAAGCCCATCGCTTTGAAAAAAGCGTACTTAGGCTGCCAGGCCAGCATCGTATAACCGGCAGGCGCACCGTCATATTCGGCGATCAGAATCAGCCGCGAGCCTTCGCTTTGAAGGTGAAGGCTCTTTTCAAAATAGCCGATATCTTTGGCCGAATGCATAGCATTGGCTATATCCTGCAACAGTTTCAAGTCTCTAGAGGTAGCCGGACGGATCGCTAGTTTTTCCAATTGCATCGTGATGAGAACCTGTTTTACACTGTTTCTATGCTTAAACGTCTTTTGTTGATTACTGCCTGTTCCGTCCTGCCTTTCGCCGCACACGCGCAGGAGCGGGATTATGATACGCAAATCCATTCCAAAACGCTATATGTTCAGCCTAAAGACCATGATAGCGGCGAAAATGCGGATCAAGTTGAAGCTCAAAAGCGCAGCGCCACGCAAATCTGGCGCGACGGGCAACCGCACGACATTGAAGATGCCGACGGCGAAGAAGAGCAGAAGCGTATCTGGAACAAGTATAAGTCGCTCGCCGAAGAGCGCAAAGCCGAAGAAGAGGCCAAGGCGGCTCAGGACGCCGAGAACGAGGATGAGGACGGCTCTTCCGATAAACGCAGCGTCAAAAAAGCCAAGAGCGCACCGCCGCCTGCCGTTGAGAAGGCCGAAGACGAGCCTGCGGACGATGAAGATGGGGCAGAGCTTTCCGAAGAGGATAAAGAGAAAGCTCTTGAGGAACTACAGGCCGAGCAGCAAAACACTCTGCTTCAATTGCTACAGGAATACAAACACAACAAAGAATCCCAGAAAAAGATCCAGACCCGCTCTATGCCAACACCGAAAATCAAAAATCCGAACTATCAGGCGAATGATTAAGGGGATGAGCACTTTTCAAGCCCGAAAAATCTTCTTGTTCTGATGGGCTTGCTCCTTTAAATCTCAATTCTATGGCGATGACACAGGCAAAAACGGTTTCACAGGACGGCAATCCGGCGACGCGGCTGAATGCGATGCTGGATGAGGATATGCGTGCGGTTAACGCGCTGATCATCGAGAAGATGGATTCGCATGTGAAGCTGATCCCGCAACTGGCGGCCTATTTGATTGCGGCAGGCGGCAAGCGCATTCGCCCGCTTTTGACGCTGGCATCGACGGCAATATATGGTGGCGAGATGGCGCGGGCGCACCGTCTGGCGGCCTCTGTCGAGTTTATCCATACAGCGACGCTTTTGCATGATGACGTGGTCGATGAAAGCGCCGAGCGGCGCGGACAGGATTCGGCCAATCTGGTTTTCGGCAATCAGGCCAGCGTTCTCGTCGGGGATTTCCTGTTTTCTCGCGCGTTCCAGCTTATGACCGAGGACGGGTCTTTGGATGTGCTGCGCATTCTGTCCGGCGCATCGGCGATTATCGCCGAGGGGGAAGTGATGCAGCTCACCACCGCCAACAATCTCTCCACAACGATGGATGATTATATCGCCGTGATCAAAGCCAAGACGGCGGCGCTGTTTACGGCGGCCTGCGAAGTCGGGCCTGTGATTGCGGTGGCCGGGCCGGATGCGGCCAAGGCGATGGCGGAATACGGGCTTTATCTGGGGATCGCGTTCCAAATCGCCGATGATGCTCTGGATTATATGGCCGAGCGGGAGACGCTAGGCAAAACCGTGGGGGATGATTTCCGCGAAGGCAAGATGACCGCGCCAGTGCTTCTGGCCCTGCAAAAGGCCGATGATGATGAACGCGCCTTCTGGCAGCGCACTTTGAGCGGACGCGAGACCAGCGACAAAGATTTGAAGCAGGCGCAGGCCATTTTGCAGCGACATGATATTTACGCACAAACGCTGGATATGGCGCGCGGGTACGGGGAGAAAGCCATCGAGGCTCTGGCCGAAGCGCCAGACCACACCTTGCGCCCCGTGCTGGAGGAACTGGTGCGTTATAGCATCGAGCGTTCGTCTTAAAGCATTGCCGCCGATATAAAATGCGCCTACGATAGCGGCATGAGCGAAGAGTCCGCAGAGCATTGTTGCCACCCACATAAAAAGAACCGTTTTGACCCGATCATGCACGGGTCATTGGCGGTCATTGCACCTGTCATTCTCTTGTCGTTTTTGAATGCCCCCCTGCCCTATATCGGACCATTGGCCGATAGTCTGATCCAGCTTTTTTCGACGATGTGGTGGGGGCTGGCTCTGGGGCTATTGACGGTCGGGCTGATGGATAAAGTGCCGCGCGAATATTTCACGGCCGTTATGGGGCGCGGTGAAACGGCGCGCGATATCCTTAAGGCGACGATTGCAGGCGTGGCTTTGGATATCTGCAATCACGGGATTTTGATGATTTCGGCCAAGCTGTATGATCGCGGGCTCTCGCTGGCACAGATTATGGCGTTTTTAATCGCCAGCCCTTGGAACTCCCTGACGTTGACCTTTGTTTTGATTTCTCTGATCGGCTTGAAATGGACCTTGCTGTTTACGGTTGCGTCTATGGTTATCGCCTTTGTTTCCGGGCTTGTGTATTTGCGGCTGGTCAAAAACGGGGTTTTGCCGGAAAACCCGCATACGGCGGCGCATGATGAGGATTTCAAAATCTGGCCCGATATGAAGCAGCGCCTCGCCTCTTTCCGGCTTTCACGCGCATGGGTGAAAGACGTTGTGAAGGCAGGCTGGGCAGACGGACGAATGATCGTCCGCTGGATCGTTTTCGGAACACTGATTGCCGCGCTGATGAAGACCTTTATTCCCGCCGATTTGTTTGCTTATTGGCTGGGGCCGAGCCTGATCGGGCTTTTTGTGACGCTGGTTGTGGCAACGATTATCGAGGTGTGCTCGGAGGGCTCCGCGCCGATTGCCGCGCAAATCATGAACAGCGCGGGCGCGCCGGGGAACGGTTTTGCGTTTTTGATGGCGGGCGTATCGACCGATTACACGGAAATTCTGGTGGTCAAAGAATTCAGTCAATCCTGGAAAGTTGCGTTGTCTTTGCCTTTAGTGACCGTGCCGCAGATTATATTTCTCGCGCTTTTAATGAACGCCTAGTTTTTACACGGATAAGCTTTGTACAGCGCCAAAGCGACAGCCGGAGCGGCAATAAACGGGCCTTGCTCGTGTTTATTGTGGAACAAATAGCTGGCAACGCGCTGCTGGATTTCATTCAGGCTTGTGCCTTCGGGGACGCAGAAATCAACGCTGGGGGACGTGCCCAAAGAACGAATTAGCGTGTGATAATCCATGATGCCTGCGATATAGGACTGACAGGCTGCATGGGAGCCGGGACTGAGTTCGTTTCCGTTTTTATCGGACGCACACACCCGTAGAAGGTAGTCGCCGGAGAATTGCGCGGCGCGCACCGGTGCGGTCTGCATAAACAGTAGCACAGCCAGTACGCAAAAAACGCCTCCGCCTCTAGCCATCGGATTGCTTCTTGAGTTGTTGCAGGATTGCAAAGGGTGAATCCTCGGGTTTCGGCTTGGGGCCTGTGCTCATGATTTTGGGCGTGCGGTTCGTCGATTGATTACGTTTGCCTTTGCCGCCTTCTTTGCCTTTGGGTTTTTCGCCCTTTGCGTGATCAAACTTTTTGTGAGGCTTTTGGTGCGGCGGACGCGATTGCTGGAAGGCTTTGCCTTTTTTCAGGAAAAACATCGCCAAGGCGGGTTTTTCGTCCTGAGCTTTTTCCTCTTGCGCTTTGGTCTCTTCCTCTTTTTTCTCTGCGCCTTGTTCTTCTTCGGGGTGCGTTTCAGAAGGTGTTTCAGAAGGCGCTTCCGGCGTTTCTTCGGTTGCCTTTTCTTCCGGTGTAACGTCTTTAAGCTCTTCCTTGATACGGCGGTGGCCCATAGCCTCCAGCACATCATAGAGCCCATCGATTGAGCAGCCCAGCCATTCGGCCATCGTGTGCTGCGCCCGGAATTTGCCGTTTTCAGCGCCGTCATAGACCGCGTTGATCACCCGGTCGAGCATATCGATGCGGATGGCGCGTCGGCCAAAAACCGGATAGCCCACGGCCTGATAGAAACGCTTATCCACGGCGGAGGGATCAATTTCGAAGGACACAACGCCGTCCTTCGGCGTTTGCATGGGCAAGGCCTTGCCGTGATGAATGCCCCAGAGCAACGCGCGCAGACGCACGGCGGCCGGTTTATTCAAAGCCGGAATAAAAACCAGAATGGGGCCAAGGCGTACTTTGCGGGCGCGCAGGGCCTGACGGCCTTCGGTATCGAGATCGGCGATCAGGGATTCAAGATCG
The DNA here is from genome assembly GCA_020443075.1 of Alphaproteobacteria bacterium. Lineage (GTDB taxonomy): Bacteria > Pseudomonadota > Alphaproteobacteria > Micavibrionales > Micavibrionaceae > TMED27. The sequence continues at coordinate 26,983 of JAGRIU010000060.1, read as the reverse complement.
GCGCGCGGGACAATCCCTAAGGATTCATAGACCTGAAAAGCAATTCCTTTGGCCGGGCCGGATATGCCCTCTTCGTTTTCCAGAGCGGCCAACGGCTCAAGAACGGCTTTGATATGGCCGGCCATCCAGCTTTCAAGGCGTTGATGCAAGGGGCCACGCTCTTCGCCTCTTGCGCTTTCCGCATCCAGTAATAATAGCTTAGGCCGCAAAGGCGTGTCGCCGCATTCGAGTTTCGCCACAGGCTCGCCGGGCAAGGGATTGCCCAGCTTTGCCTGATACAGAACATATCCGTTTTCATCGAGCGTTAATTGTGAATCCTGCGTCTGGACTATACTCACGAATTTTCTCCAACATTTATTTGCCTTTACCGACAGGCTTTGGGTATAAAACAAAACCACTGCCGATGTCTAACCAAATACGGTTTATAAGAGCATATCATCAAGATATCTGCTTTTTGCAAGCCAAATCCGGAGGTTTTTTATGCGTCTTTTCTTTTTGAGCATTTTGGCTGTACTGGCCTTTTCTATTTCCAGCGTACAGGCACAAGAAGCCATCAGCGCACAAGGCGCCGAGCATCTCAAAAGCGTTTTCGAGAATATTCTGGAACGTCAGGCGCAGCTCGCGAACGTGCAAAAAGAGTATACAATTGAATTTGACGGCGCTGTTACGGTCGAGCCTACGGATACGCATTACGCTGTGAGCTTGCCGGCTGCCAAAATGCACTATGCGGACGGCAACACGATTACTCTGGGTACAATTTCCATTAATGCGGAGCCAACCGAAAAGCCCAAAGAGTGGAAGATGGACCTGACCCTTCCCCCGGCCATCCACGGCTTTGATGCGCGTAACACCGAAATTTTCAACATTACATTCGGCGGGCAAAAAGCCCGCGGCATATGGCATGAAGATTTCGAGAATTTCGTCCAGCTTGATGCTTTGTACGACAATATTCAGGTCCAGACGATAGACCAGAAACAAAAGCCTGTAACCTTTTCCATCGGCGCGGTGCGGGCTCGTTATGATTTGAACGAAGAAACTCCGCAAGCCTGGACGGGGCCGATGGTTGTGCGGCTGAATAACTTTAAAATCGCCTCTGCAACGAATACAGGAAGCCTGAATATCGGCACGATCGAAAGCACGGTAAACATCGCCAAAGTCGACCTCCTCAGGCTAGCTGCGCAAAGCAAAGCCATTCAAAGCGCCTATGCGCTTCAGCAAACCGCGAAAAAGGCAGAAAACGCGATCACGGCGGGCGGACCTTTGGAAGATGCAAATTCTGCTAACGAAGATGCGACGCCTCCAATCGAAGCCCCTTCTCCCTTTGATGCGGACGCTTTTCTGGGCATCCTCGACAGTCTTGATGAGGTTGTTTCCGATTTTAAGATCAGTGACGTCAGTTTTAACAGCACGCGTAGTGATGAAATCAGTGAGGTTCTTGGCGGCTCCTCTGCTGCGGCTCAAAATCTGAATACGCTCGAATCTTTAAAGCTTGATAAACTCTACTTCACGCTGGGGGCAGACAATGTGCGCAGCGGTCCGGTCAATACGTTGATCGCCTTCGGATACAAGGGTTTGGGCATTGAACCGCTGGAACCGCAAGTGCGGGACTTTTTGCCACAGGAGGCGACTTTATCCCTGCACAGCGAAAAGATTCCTCTTCGCGGGATTGTCAAAGTGTTGAATAACGGCGCACAGGCTGATCCGAGCAACCCGATGGCGGCGATGGGGCCGATGATCCTTCTGATGAAACTCCCCGCCTTGCTTTCCGGTGCGGGCACGCATTTCGAGCTTAAAAGCGATATCGGTAATGCGCTGTATCACCTCAATTTAACGGGCGACATTAAAGCCGACATTGCCGCGCTTAGCGGGGCTACGGGGGTTATCACCGCGCGCCTGAGCAATCTCGAAGGCCTGCTGGAAAAGCTGGATCTTTATAAAGCCGCAGCCGAAAACACAGCCGCGTCGGAGTCATCGAAAATTGTCATTTATCAGGACAGCATCGCGTTTTTACAACAGCTTAAAAATATCGGACGCGTTGAAAGCGACGAAGAGGGCCGTAACACCTATGTCTTTGAGCTGTCTTTGACCGAGCAAGGGCAATTTTTGTTGAACGGCCAAGAGGCCCTGCCGATCTTGTCGCAAATCAAATGGCCGTTTTAGGCCGCGCTTTTCGCGCCCCCCTCGCCTGCCTCAAGCAGGATGTAGGGCAAAATAGCATTGAGGCGCAAGAGTCCTTCGGCGTTTAAGATGATGCGTTCATCGTCGTAGCTGAGCCAGCCTTCTGCCTGAAGGGTTTTCAGGCGCTCTTCATTGATGCGCTCCTGCCAACGGCACGCCCCTTGCTCTTCCAGACGAACGAAGTTCAGCCCTTCGCTCATGCGCAGCCCCATCATCAGGCATTCGTTAAAACGCTCGGCGCGGCTTAAGGGCGTGAAAGGATGCGCGCCGCTGCCTTTTTCTCCGACCCATTCGAGCCAGATATCCGGTGATTGGTGTTCGCGCGTGGCGTATTTCACGCCATCCTCCAGCGTCAGGCGCCCATGCGCACCAGGGCCGATGCCGATATAATCGCCATAGCGCCAGTAATTCATATTATGACGCGATTGATGATCTTCGGCGGCATGGTTAGAGACTTCATAGGCTGGCAATCCGGCTTTGGACGTAGCTTCCTGCGTCAAATGGTAGAAGTCGGCGGCGAGGTCTTCTTCAGGCATGGCAAAACGCTTTTGTGCGTGGGCGAAGTAAAACGGCGTGTTGCGCTCGATGGTGAGCTGGTAGAGCGAAAGATGGCCGCCGCTCAAATCAAAAGCTTCGTCTAGCTCGTTTTTCCAACTTTCCAGCGTTTGACCGGGGCGGGCATAAATCAGATCAAAGCTATAGCGCGGGAAGTTTTTGCAGGCGATATCAATGGCGCGGCGGGCCGCTTTTACATCGTGTTGGCGGCCCAGAAACTTTAAATCGTTATCGTTGAGAGCCTGCACGCCGATCGAAACGCGGTTAACTCCCGCATCGGCGAAGGCTGCGAATTTCTCGGCCTCGACGGAAGTCGGGTTTGCCTCCAGCGTCACCTCGAGGTCGTTGACTTGCGGCCAGAGTTTTTGCGCGTGAGCGATGATTTCACCGATCGTTTGCGGAGGCATTAAAGACGGCGTGCCGCCGCCGAAAAAAATCGATGATATTATCCTGTGCGGCAGCTTTTCGGCGTAGAAATCCATCGCGCATTTATACGCATCCAGCCAGCGCTGCCGGTCTACGTTTTCGCGGATATGGGTATTAAAGTCGCAATACGGACATTTGGACAAACAAAAGGGCCAGTGAAAATACAATCCCATCTGGCCCGTTTCGATCATTTAATTGAGCCTATTCGGCTTAGTTCGTCAGCTCGAATGTTGCCGGTGCCAATTTAGCCGGTGCAATCGCCGTGCTTGTCGTCCCGATTGTGTTCAACATGGCTTCGAAAACCATCGGCAGAGCGAAGAGAGCGCCACCGGCGGCCAGACGGACTGCGCCGTCTTTCATCGGTGTTTGGGTCGGGTTTTCAACGTGGTCTTTGATTTTGATCACGCCCATTACGCCCATCAACAAGCCGAGCATGTAAGCCACGCTGGCCATCAGGCCCGGAATTTCTTCGACGGATTGCGTAATATTGCGGGCAATCGTGCTGAATGTAGGATCATCGAATGTCGTTGTCGGCGCGAATTGTGCATGTGCGTCTGTTGCAAACCCTAAAAGACCGACAACAAAAGCGGCCTGAGCACCCAGTATTTTTTGTTTAATCTTGTTCATTTCATCTTCTCCTTTGGGCTTGCACTCCCCGTCCTTACGGGGCGGACTGATTCGTCTTTTTTATGCATGCGAGTGTTGATGAATTCTTTACGCCTTTCGGAAATAAAAGTCAAGTTTTCTGTAAACAAAATTTCAAGCGAGCCTGTGGAAAACTCGGCTCTTTTCGTATGTAAAATATGAGGTTTTTAGAAGAAGAGATTGATTAATTTAGAAAATGCATCCGCGCGGTGGGAGATTGCGTGTTTAGCCTGCGGCTCCATTTCGGCGAAGGTGATATCGTAGCCATTAGGAATAAAAATCGGGTCGTAGCCGAAGCCTTTGTCGCCGCGCGGAGGAAAACTCAAATGCCCGTCTACACGCCCTTTGACCGTTTCGACGCGCCCGTCCGGCCAGGCCAGCGACAAAGCGCAGATAAAGGCGGCGCTTGTGTCCGGTGAATTGCCCAGCGCCGCCCTCACTTTTTCCATCGCATAGGCAAAATCGCGCGTCCCATCGGGCTTTTCCGCCCAGCGCGCGGAATAGATGCCCGGATCACCGCCGAGCGCCGTCACGCTCAGGCCGCTGTCATCGGCCAGCGCGACTTTGCCGGAAGCCTTGGCGGCGGCCAGTGCCTTAAGCTCTGCGTTTTCCTTGAAGGTCGCGCCCGTTTCTTCGGGTTCGGGCAGGTTTAAATCTGCGGCCGTGAAAAACTTCTCAACGCGCCCTTGCAGCAGATCGGCAATCTCTCGCGCCTTTCCGGCGTTATGGGTTGCAATGACGAGTTCGTTTTTGTCAAACCGGCGCGCCATTACCCCTGCTCCAGCACCTGTTTCTGGATCGCGACGATATCGGCGCAGCCTTTTTTCGCCAGTTCCAGCAGCGCGATGAATTCGGCTTCGCTGAAAGGTTCTTTTTCGGCTGTACCCTGAATTTCGACGATGCCAGCCTTGCCGGTCAGGACGAAGTTCGCGTCTGTTTCAGCCGTCGAATCCTCGTCATAATCGAGATCAAGGACTGGCATTCCGTTATAAATCCCGCAGGAAATGGCGCAGACATGGTCGCTAAAAGGCACGGTTTCAAGCAGGCCGATTTTAACCAGATGCTGCATGGCCAGATGCAAAGCAACAAAACCGCCGGTGATCGAGGCTGTGCGCGTGCCGCCGTCGGCCTGAATAACGTCACAATCTACGCGAACCTGACGCTCGCCCAGCGCTTTCATATCCACCACGGCGCGCAGAGCGCGGCCAATGAGGCGCTGGATTTCCTGCGTGCGCCCCGATTGTTTGCCGCGCGCGGCCTCGCGGTCCATGCGCTGACCTGTGGAGCGCGGCAGCATGCCGTATTCTGCCGTGACCCAGCCCTGTCCGCTGCCCTTGATCCAGCCCGGTACTTTTTCCTCGACGCTGGCGGTGCACAGCACATGGGTATCTCCGCATTTAATCATGCAGGAACCTTCGGCATGTTTGGAGATATGAGGAATGATTTCTATGGCTCTGATCTGGTCGGCACTGCGGCCCGAAGGTCTGCTCATCGTTTTCATTATCCTAGTCGTTAATAACTCTCTTGATCCGCGTTCGTTGTAACTGATAAATTTAAAGAATGATACCCGAGTTAAACGAACGATCCCGCGAAATTTTCCGTTTTATTGTGGATTCCTATCTGGCGACCGGCTCGCCCGTAGGCTCGCGCACGATTTCGCAGCGTTCAGGCATTACGCTGTCTCCGGCCAGCATCCGTAATACGATGGCCGATCTGGAGGATGCGGGGCTTTTGTTTTCGCCGCACACCTCTGCGGGACGGCTTCCGACCGAGATGGGGTTGCGGCTGTATATTGACGGGCTGATGCAGGTGGGCGGCCTGAGCCCGCAAGAGCGGCGGCAAATCGAGGGCATGTATGAAGGACTTGATCCTTCCGTGAATGTGCTTATGGAGCAAACCTCTTCTTTGTTGGCGGGCTTATCGTCTTGCGCTTCGCTTGTCATTGCGCCGAAAAGCAAAAAAGCGGTCGAGAGCATCCAGTTCGTCCAGCTTCAGCCACGCAAGATCATGATTGTGTTGTTGCTCAAAAACGGGTTGGTGGAAAACCGCGTTTTGGATACGGACGAGGATTATAGCGCTTCGTCCCTACAAGCGGCGGCTAATTATCTCAACGCACGTTTGAACAATAAAACGATTGAAGAAGCGGTGCAGCGCATTCACGAAGACATCGCGCAAAACAAAACACAGCTTGATGCCCTGACGCAGGATTTGGTGTTGCGCGGGCTGGCCGTGCAGCCGAAAGACAAGAGCGGCGGCCATATTATCATCCGCGGACAATCGCGTTTACTGGAGGATGTGAAGGCGCTGGAAGATCTCGAGCGCGCGCGGGCATTGATGAATTACCTGGAAGAACAGCAAAATATGCTGAATCTGCTCGGCGCGATTGACGCAGCGGAGAGTGTGCAGATTTTCATCGGGGCGGAAAACCAGATTTTCGACCAGTCCGGCTGGTCCATGATTGTCTCGCCGTATAAAAACAGCGAGCAGGAAATTGTCGGGGCGATCGGTGTTATTGGACCTACACGCCTAAACTACGATAGAATAATACCGATGGTCGATTATACCTCCAAGGTTATACAGAAGATTATCGAGAAAGCTGGTGGATGAAGTGTTTGATGAAACACGTTTAATGTTGCCGCCAGCGCTTTTATTTTGTAATGCTTTATAAGTTAATTAGGGAAACCAGTAAAAGTTATGATCATGTCCAAGCGTTTTTTCTTGTTTTTTCTTTCCGCTCTTCTTCTCAGCGCCCCTGTTTTTCAGGCTTTTCCGGCTTATGCGCAGGATAAGGCCGAGGAAGATGACGATTTCGTCAACCAGTATGACCCGAAGTACCGTCCGCAGCCCGGTGTGCCGGGAATGAATAAAAACGAGGACGAGATTTACGAAAGCTCGACCCTGATTACCAACGGCCAGTTAAAGGTCGATATCGTGCGTCCGGAGCACAGCGAGCCCGGTGAGTTGGCTTTTCTTATTCATTTTCCAGGCGCCTTCAGCGGATGTATGGATTTAACAGACCCTGTCATTGAATCCAAAACCCTGGGCCGGATCATGCGGATCGAGATCAAACCGCCGCGTTTGAATGTCGAGCGCAATTACACCGAATACTCCCAGCATGCCTGTGAGGTTAAACGTGCCGCGGCTCAGGCCGAATATGTTTTCACGCGGGACGATTTGTTACAGAACAATATCAACAAGATTCAGTTGATTATCAAACACAGAGGGCCGCTGCTGGATTATGACGTTAAACCCGGTGAGGAGCGCGTATTGTTTACGGCAAAACTGACCGACCTTATGCGTTTGGGGCTTCCTTATAAGAACGGCGTGAACAAGCAGGAGTTCTGGTTCTATCCGAAAAACACTTTAGTGCTTTATAATTCGGGACTGGATTTCGGCAAGGAAGAAACCGGGCGCAAGATTGCGGAGATGGCGCGCGCCAAGGGGCTTGTACCGCTGACGGATATTTATCCGGAGTTCAGAACGACGAAGGAAAACCGTAATAAAATGTATTTCGTCGATCAGGGCGGAGTTTATGCCGCACAGCTGGCCACGCACGGCACGGTTAATATCGGCTCTATTCAGCTCGGCGAGATGTATTACGGTCCCGAAGGACCGGAGGAGCGCCGGATCAACAAGCCCGTTTATGCCCGCGTTCCGGGCGCGCGCGAGTAAGCCTTGCTTTTTTCTTGAAGGCCGTCCAGTTTGGGCGGTCTTTTGATTTTCATTTTGTCGCCGGTTGATTTTTTAATCCCTAGCTCTTTATATAAGCCTTATGAATACGAATCAAAACGCCCCCAGTTCTTCCAATTCTCCAGATGAGCGCGAAGAATCGTTGATCGAACGTTCGGCGCGTATGGAGGCCGAAGCGGCGAAGATGCAGGCTGCGGCAGAGCCATCCCCTGACATAAAGGCCGAGGACCCGTTGGCCCCCGAGCCGCCTCCATCGACCGATGATACGGGAGCCGGCGCCGATATGCGCGGTGTGGTTGGTGCTTTGCAAGATGAGTTGGACAAAGCCAAAGATCAGGCCATGCGTGCGCTGGCCGAGGCGGAAAACACCCGCCGCCGCGCCGCCCGTGAGCGCGAAGACGCTACAAAATATTCCATCGCACGCTTCGCCAAGGATTTACTGGATGTTTCGGACAATTTGCGCCGGGCTCTGGAGGCCGTGCCGGAGGATTTGCTGGAGAGCGAGCCGCGCCTTAAAAATCTGGTGGACGGCATCGAAGCCACCGAGCGCACGCTGTTAAAAGCGTTCGATACCCACGGCATTAAAAAGCTGGAGCCGCTGGATGAGCCGTTTGATCCGAATTTCCACGAAGTCATGTTCGAAGCGCCCGTTCCCGGCAAGCCTGCGGGGACTGTAATGCAGGTTATCGAAACGGGTTATATCCTGCATGATCGCCTGTTGCGCCCCGCGCGCGTGGGTATTTCGAAAGATGACGGCACGCAAGGCGGCGGGAATACGCCCCCACACCCCGGCGGCCATATTGATACGCAAGCTTGACATAACGCGACGCCTCGGCTAAGTTATCTATCGTTTTGGCGAGAGGTGATGTTTTATGGGTTTTCGAGAAGGGCAGCGCATAGTAAGAGCTATTACGGATTTCACTAAATCTGGGCTTTGTCATCCTGAGCGTGGAACAATTATTCAGCTTTGCAACACGCTTCAAAAAAGAAAATTTGGAGAGAGACATTTCGAGCAAGCCCATGACTATTTTGAACAATTAAGAGCCGCTGCGCCCGTTAAGGTCATAGACAGTTACAGATACGATCCAACAGCGCCTCTCGGAGAGAAAGAGATATCTTTATTTTTATCCAGCATGGGGCTTCGCCTAAACAAAAAAGGCAATCCGATGCCGGATAAATACACACCGACCCTCATCAAAGCGGTGATGCGGCAAGATTTACTTTCTTTTTCCAACCGCCAGCTTCCCCTGTTTTTTTCTTCTCAGCACATAGAAGAGCGTTTTGAAGAAAGAGCCGAGCGTCCTATGGTTTATGATGACACAGAGTTTCAATGGACTCTTATCACCGGGCTTTTGTTCGCCATAACACATCCCCAGATCATGCGCGAAAACGAAGAAAACACCGGCATGGCCCCCGTTGTTCTCCCCAGCAGCGACGGGCTGTATTTCGGGCATACAACCCGATGCGCGCTTGAAAGTTACTACCCGGGTGAATTTATATTATCTGCCCATGCAGGCGTGGATAACAAACCTGTTTTACACGGGCTTCAACCAGATATGCGCATCATCACAAAGCCGGACTGGACACCGAGCTCTTACCTTACATTACACACCTTCGTCGATTGTGACAATTTCAAGCCAGATCAAGCCGAATTGTATCCGGCTCTGAGAGCGGCCTTAAACACGCCCAACATTGCTAGCGTCTATACATCCCTTATCAATAGCTATGCGCATTGCGGTCCTCTTGCCGATGATGATCTGGCCAATTTAGATTCCGTCGTCAACGCCCTTGGCGATGTCATGAGAACGCCTTTGTGGGACGAGGTTTGTAGCCACGGAAAGCGTCACGTCCCCAAGGTGGCACCTAACACTCCTCCTAACACTCCCGCTTCCGGCCCTTGACCATACTTTCTTTTGCCATACATATATTTTCGTAGCGGCGGGCATCACTTTTTTTTTGGGATTGTTTGCCTCTGCGCTCTGGAAATATTTTGGGCGGCTGTGTATATTGGCGCCTCAAGATATTAACTTTAACTTCCGGGAACAAAGGGCGGTGCCTATTGGAGGGCTGCCTGAGATGTTCGCCACAACAAAAGAGGTCATAAAATGAGCAAAATTATTGGTATCGATTTGGGAACAACCAACTCCTGTGTCGCCGTTATGGACGGCAAGGAAGCCAAGATTATCGAGAATTCCGAAGGTACGCGGACGACCCCGTCCATGGTGGCTTTCACGAAAGACGGGGAGCGTCTGGTCGGTCAGCCCGCCAAGCGTCAGGCCGTTACGAACCCGAGCAATACGCTGTATGCGATCAAGCGCCTGATTGGCCGCCGTTTCAAAGATGCGGAAGTGCAGGATCTGGTCAAGAAAGCCCCTTTCCACATTGTCGAAGGCGATAACGGGGACGCCTGGGTCGAAATCGACGGCGAAAAAATGGCGCCGGCTCAGGTTTCGGCGATGATCCTGCAAAAAATGAAAGAAACCGCCGAGGCGTTTCTGGGTGAAAAAGTGACCAAGGCCGTGATTACGGTTCCGGCTTACTTTAACGACTCCCAGCGCCAAGCCACAAAGGATGCCGGGAAAATTGCCGGTCTTGAGGTCGAGCGGATTATTAACGAGCCAACAGCGGCCGCGCTGGCTTACGGCTTGGATAAAAAAGCCGCAGGCACGATCGTTGTGTACGACCTTGGCGGCGGGACGTTCGATGTGTCCGTTCTGGAGCTTGGCGATGGCGTGTTTGAAGTTAAATCCACCAACGGGGATACGTTCCTCGGCGGGGAAGATTTTGACCTGCGCATCATTGATTATCTCGCCGACGAATTCAAAAAAGAGCAAGGGATTGACCTGCGCGAAGACAAGCTGGCTTTGCAACGCCTGAAGGAAGCGGCAGAAAAAGCCAAGATCGAGCTGTCTTCGACCAGCAACACGGAAGTAAACCTGCCGTTTGTGACGGCGGATGCTTCGGGGCCGAAACACCTGCAAATCAATTTGAGCCGTGCGAAGCTGGAAAGCCTCGTGGACGACCTGATCAAGCGCACGATTGATCCGGTGAAAAAAGCGCTTAAGGATGCAGGGCTGAAACCGTCCGATATCGACGATATCATTATGGTGGGCGGGATGACCCGTATGCCTAAAGTCATCAAAACCGTTCAGGACTATTTCGGCAAGGAGCCGCACAAAGGTGTGAACCCGGATGAAGTCGTGGCCGATGGGGCTGCCATTCAAGGCGGAGTTTTGCAAGGCGACGTAAAAGACGTTCTATTGCTTGATGTTACGCCTCTATCGCTGGGGATTGAAACGCTGGGCGGCGTGTTTACACGTTTGATCGACCGCAACACGACGATCCCGACAAAAAAATCCCAGACATTCTCGACGGCCGAGGATAACCAGAATGCGGTGACGATCCGCGTCTTTCAGGGCGAGCGCGAGATGGCGGCTGATAACAAGCTGCTCGGACAGTTTGATCTGGTGGGTATTCCCCCTGCTCCGCGCGGCGTGCCGCAGATCGAGGTGACCTTTGATATTGATGCGAACGGGATTGTTCATGTGACGGCCAAAGACAAGGCCACGAACAAGGAACAGCAAATTCGCATCCAAGCCAGCGGCGGCTTGTCCGATGATGACATCGAGAAAATGGTCAAGGACGCCGAAGCCAACGCCGATGAGGACAAGAAAAAGCGTGAAACTGTCGAGGCGCGCAATCAGGCGGAAAGCATGATCCATGCCACAGAAAAGTCTCTGGATGAGCTTGGCGGCGAGTTGCCGGACGATGACAAAGCCAATGTCGAGAACGCTCTACAGGAGCTCAAAGACGTTCTGGATAGCGGCGATGCAGAAGACATCAAAGCCAAGACCGAGGCTCTCTCCCAAGCCAGCATGAAGATGGGCGAAATCGCCTATCGCAAGGCGCAGGAAGAGTCTGCGGGCGTATCGGGCGATGATGAAAGCACCGATGATGCGGCCACGGCCGATGCGTCTTCTTCGGATGATGATGTTCTGGAGGCCGACTTTACGGATCTGGAAATCGAAGACGATGATGACGAAAAGAAATCGGCGTAAGTCATACCATACCCCTCTCTTCCTTCGGGAGAGAGGGGCTTTTGGCTAGAAAACTTGGAAAACAAACAGCGTGGATAACACTCAGGCCTCTTATTACGAGATTCTCAATGTTTCTTCCCGAGCCTCGGATGATGAGGTGCGGCGCGCGTATCGTCATCTGGCCAAGCAGTTTCATCCCGACCGCAACCCACAAAACCGGAGGCTGGCCGAGCTGCGCTTTCGTCTCATCAGCGAAGCCTATGCGGGGTTAAAAACCCGCGAAAACCGTATTGCCTACAACCGTAAACTCCGGCTACAAAAACAAAATATGCGGGCCGGTAATGACAATACACGCATAACCAAAGGTTTTTGGGCGCAGTTCGGGGCTTTTTTCAAACCTGCAAACTCCGGTCAGCAAAAGACATAGATTTTAGATTACGAACATGAGCAAGGATTTTTATAAAACCCTCGGGGTCGAAAAAAGCGCCAGCGCGGACGAGCTGAAAAAAGCCTACCGCAAACTGGCGATGAAATATCACCCCGACCAAAACAAAGACAATCCCGAAGCCGAAGCCAAGTTCAAGGAAATCAACGAGGCTTATGACGTGCTGAAGGACGAGCAAAAGCGCGCAGCGTATGATCGTTTCGGTACGGCGGCTTTCGACGGCAGCATGGGGAGCGGCTTCGGTGGCGGCGGTGCTGGCGGGGCGGCTGGCGGCTTTGGAGGCGCGGGCGCGTTCTCCGATATTTTCGAAGACATGTTCGGCGAGTTTATGGGCGGGCGCGCAGGCGGTGGACGCGGAGGCCGATCGGCTGGTCCGCAGCGTGGCTCAGACCTGCAATATACGCTCGAAATCTCGCTGGAGGATTCCTTTAAGGGCAAGGACGCCAAAATTAAAATTCCTGTCAATGACACGTGCGAATCCTGCGGCGGCAGCGGGGCTGAAAGCGGTAGCGGTGCGGACAACTGTTCGACCTGCGATGGTCAGGGGCGCATCCGTCAGCAACAAGGTTTTTTCACGGTTGAACGCACCTGTCCGACCTGTCACGGCGCGGGACGTATCATCAAAGACCCGTGTAAGGCCTGTAGCGGCCAAGGGCGCATCAAGAAAACCAAAACCCTTCAGGTTAAAATACCCAAAGGCGTGGATACGGGGCGGCGCATCCGCCTGTCCGGCGAGGGTGAAGCCGGGCTGATGGGCGGGCCGCGCGGTGATCTTTACGTCTTGCTGGCTGTGAAGCCGCACAAGCTCTTTAAGCGCGACGGGGCGAACCTGTTTTGCCGCGTGCCGATTACCGTGACCCGCGCGGCGCTGGGCGGAGACGTCGAAGTGCCAACCATCGAAGGCAAAGCAGCGAAGGTTAAAATTCCGGCCGGCACGCAAACGGGCCAGCAATTCCGTCTCAAAGGCAAAGGCATGCCGGTTTTAGGATCGGATGCGAGCGGCGATCTGTATATCGAAACCTTTGTCGAAACGCCTGTGAATTTGAGCAAAAAACAGCAAGAGATGCTCAAGCAACTGGACGAAGAATTTTCGGCGGAAAACGGCGGGCGCAAACATTCGCCCGAAGCCAGCGGCTTTTTCGGCAAGGTGCGTGAATTTTGGGATGATTTGAAGGATTAATGGGTAAACCCTATGGATAAGGACAGATCAAAAAGAATCATTGCTTTATTAGAAGGAAAACCGGGGACATTGGATAATTTTGCCAAGGCCGTCAAGGCGGATAATCTTGCTATAGCAGCGGAAGTGGACGCGTTTTTCCACAACGGGGTAAAACTTGCACTAGATGAAGCGTTCAGAAGAGAATATGGGTCGGTCGTGTTAGCTAGCGACGATGGCAAACCCACCCCACCCTTCTCGTAGATTTTATGGAGATCGAAAGATAAAAAGATGAACATTGGCGTATTGGGATGCACGGGCCGGGTCGGGGCCTTGATTGTGAAGGAATTGCTCTCGGGTGATTGGGACGCTCGCGGCCTCACGTTGGTCGGCGGAACGGTGCGGGATACGCGCAAGGTCGGCGCGGCGGAGTATTTTGTGACGGATAAGGCCGAAGAACTGTTCGAGCGCGCGGATGTGCTGATTGATTTTACCCTGCCCGAAGCTACAGCGGATCATATCGCTCTGGCGGCCGCGCACAAAAAAACGCTGATCATCGGCACGAGCGGCGTGCGCAAAGAAGACGAAGCGGCGATGGTTGAGGCGGCGAAAGCTACGCCGATTATCTATGCGGCGAATATGAGCGTGGGCGTGAATTTGCTCATTGCGCTGGTTGAGCAAGCGGCGGCGCGTCTGGGGCCGGAGTGGGATGCGGAAATTCTGGATTTGCATCACAAATATAAGGTTGATGCGCCTTCGGGGACGTCCTATGCGCTGGCGCGGGCGATTTTGAAGGGCCGCGGCGAGGACGAGACTTCGGATGACAAGCTGGTTTTAGCGCGTGAAGGGCATACGGGGCCGCGCGAGCAAGGCACGATCGGGTTTTCCGTGCAGCGCGGCGGCGATGTGATTGCGGAGAATTCGGCGCTGTTTTTCGGTCAGGGAGAGCGGCTGGAGATTACACACCGGGCGCAAGACCGCGCTATTTTCGCCAAAGGCGCGTTGCGGGCGGCTCTGTGGAGCGCCGGAAAAGCGCCGGGGCTTTATTCCATGCGCGATGTTTTAGGGATTTAAGCGGCGTTTTTAAGCGGGGCGGCGCATTCAGCGTCCAGCAAGGCGCGTTTTAACTCAATTCCCCAGCCGTAATTACCCAGCCCGCCGTCTTTGCGCACGATCCGGTGGCACGGCACAAGCAAGGACACCGGATTTTCTCCCACGGCGCTGGCCACGGCGCGCACGGCTTTCGGGCGGCCGATGGCGGCGGCAAGATCGCTATAGGTGCGGAGTTGTCCGCGCGGAATATCCAAAAGTGCGTTCCACACGGCGCGTTGGAGAGGACGGCCTCGCAAATCCAGCTCCAGCCCCCTGCTCTGCCCGCTTGTCCAGGCTTGCATGGTTTTTTTGAATAACGGCAGGGTTTGCGCATCATCGCGAATGCATTCACTCTCAGGATAAAAGCTGCGCAAACGGTTCAGCCCGTCACCTTTATAGCCCTGCACCATAAAGCCGAGCCAGCATAAGCCTTTGTCGCTCCGGGCGATGATGATTTCGCCGAATTCGCTCTCGTGCAGGCCGTAGATGATTTTTTCCATGAGACAACGCCTCCTTCTCTCAAATAATCTTATTCGGGGCCATTTACTATTGTTTCCAGTTGGCTCACCGCTTGCTGGTATTGCCTTTTTTTATGTTCTTTTTCCGGACGCCGTTTCGCCTCGTAATTCAAAATAGCTTCTACAGCTTTTGTCATTCGCGTTTTAAAACTTTCACGGCCTTCCGGCGTTGCAACTTTGAATTTTTTCTCCATGACAAACCCTGCCACAGGTACAAAACCGCCCCAAGAAAGTCTATTTGTACAAACCAAGCGTTCCGCACCGATGCTCTCTTTGCTGTCTGGATCGCAAACATACATATCAATTTCTGTTGGCCACTCCGGCGCCGGGGTCACGCGGATTTCAGCCCCCGTCTCTTCAGCAACTTCCATCAGAACATGCATGACCTCTCTTATGGATTTCTTTCTGTTTGCAGAAATATCATCAATATCCACGGGGGAATGAATGCCGCCCCCTTGCAACAGCCATATTTCCACGCCACCGCTTTTTTCTTTAAATTCTGCTTCCATCTGCTTGTTACTCTTTTTACATTTAGGGTCATTCATATTTTTTACGGGATATATCAATCAATACACCAATATGACCAAAAAACAAATTCATGAATTTTTCGCGCGCTTAAAGGCGCAGAACCCGGAGCCGAAGAGTGATCTGGAGTGGACGAACGCCTATACGCTGTTGGTGGCGGTTGTGCTCTCGGCGCAGGCCACGGATGCGGGGGTGAATAAAGCCACGCACGGTCTTTTCAAGATCGCCGACAGCCCGCAGAAAATGCTGGATCTGGGGCTGGATGGCCTCAAAGAGCATATCAAGACGATCGGGCTGTATAACACGAAGGCCAAGAACGTGATGGCGCTGTCGGAGCAATTGATCCGCGAGCATGGCGGCAAAGTGCCGGATACGCGTGAGGCGCTGGTCAAGCTGCCCGGTGTGGGGCGCAAAACGGCCAATGTCGTGCTCAATATCGTGTTCAAGCAACCAACCATGGCAGTGGATACGCATATTTTCCGCATCGCCAACCGTACGGGCATGGCCCCGGGGAAAACGCCGGAGGCGGTGGAAAAAGCGCTGTTAAAGGTCGTGCCGGATGAATTTGCGCTGCATGCGCATCACTGGCTGATCCTGCAAGGGCGTTACGTGTGCAAAGCGCGTAAGCCTTTGTGCAAGCAATGTGCTGTGGCCGATCTGTGCGGGTTTAAAGAGAAAAACCTCTAAACGGAAGAGTTAAACTCCTGCTTTATAAAAGGCCTGGAAGTTTATGGGTTTGAAGTTGTTTTTGCCGCTTCTGACCAACGCGCCCATGCACTTTTTTTCCTGCGCGGGCTGAACATCTTCGCCTGTGCTGCGCGCGCGCATTTCATAGTGCACAACCGGAGAATTCAACACATCATCCTTGGCCGCGGTGAAAAACAGATCGAGCGTGCAAACCTTATTACGGTATTGCCAGATGACAGTCGGCAAATCCTTGCGGACCAGTTCGGGTTCATGGAGGATTTCTATGATGTCGCGCCCAGACAGATCGACAATGCTGGCCGGGGAGATACTGACGCTGCGCCGCAATTGACGGCGTTTACCGGCGGAATATTTCTCAGGCACGCCCGCGGCGAAACGGCTTGCCGAGGCTTGAGCCTGTCCGTCTGTTGTATTCAACCAATGCGCCGCCATCATCAAGAAGACCGCGATCGCCGCAGCACTCCCAAAACTCAGTATTTTACGTTTCATTTTAAAACCGTTTACTCCAAATTATTCGGGCTTTTTTAGCCTCTTTTTCACCCTGTTTTTTTAAAAGCGAAGCCAGACCCCTTATTTATCGGGTGGTCTGGCTTAATGCTTGTCAATTTACAAATGTCCTTGGTTTTCGCCTTATTCAGCGGCTGTGGCAGCCTTGCTGAACAATTCGCCGTCATTATTAGCCGGCTCTTGCGGGGCTTCAGGCTTTTTTGCCGGCGCCGCTTTCTTTGCTGCCTTCGGCGCTTCCGGCTTTTTTGCCGCAGCGGTTCCCTGTGCGGAGATCGGGGTCAGTTTTCCGTCGATAACCGCACCGGCTTCGATTTCCAGCTCCTTATAAGCAATCGAGCCTGTCACGGTGCCTGTCGCACTGATGGTCAGGCGGCCATGCGCTGTGATATCGCCCTCAAAGCGACCGGCAATATTCGCATCGCCGATTTCAACTGTGCCGTAGAATACGCCTCTTTCGGCAATGTCCAGCACTTTTGCACCTTTCAAAGCCGCCTCGACTGTCCCCTCAACCAGCAAGTAGTCACACGATTCAATCTCCCCGGACATTGTGATGCCGGCGCCAATGGTCAGACGACGCTCTGTAGCAGACGAAGCATCCGGCTGCGCGGCATAATAAGGGGAGGACCCAGGGTATCCCCCCGGTGCGCTGCGGCCCAGAACGCCGGGTTGGCCCGGACGCTGGTAAGGCGCGGCGGCAGAAGGCGCGCTTTGGTATTGTGGTTGTGTGTCCTGCTGTGAATTGTCGCTCATGTCTTCGTTATCCTCTTCGGCTTCACTGGTTGTTTGATTTTCGCTCTCGGTACTTTCTTGCTCTTCTTCGTAAGATGTTTCTTCCTGTTCTTCCGCCTCTGCTTGCGCTTCAGCTACAGCCTCGTTTTCTTCGGCTTCTTCTGCCTGAATTTCCGGCTTGTTATTATCATTTCGCATTGGCTGCGGCTGCGCCGTGGTTTCCTGTGATTCAGATTTCACACGATGAAACATGGTTTATATCCCCTTCCGATGTTATCCGGCCGCGCACAAGCGCGACCTTAAGTCTTTACGATGATTGAGTATGGCGGACGTTAGCACGGCCAAACGATGCCTGCAAGACTTGTTTTAGATGTTTCCGATAACCCTATGTTTTAAAAGCAAAAAAAATATATTTGGATGGGCTTATTCTTCGTGGAAATGGCCGTAGATTTTTTCAGCTATCGCGTGTGATATTCCTTCTACGCTTTGCAGATCGGAAATTCCGGCGTTTTCGACGGCTTTGGCCGAGCCAAAATGCAGGAGCAGCGCCTTTTTGCGCTTTGTCCCTATGCCGGACACCGCATCCAGCGGAGAGGCGCTGATATCTTTTTTACGGCGGGTCCGGTGTGCGCCAATCGCGTAGCGGTGCGCCTCATCGCGTAAACGCTGGAGATAGTGCAAAAGCGGTGATTTTTCCGGCAGATCGAAAACCGGATGGCCGCGCATATGAAATTTTTCTCTTCCTGCGTTACGGTCGGGTCCTTTGGAAATGGCTACAATCGTCAGATCTTCGAGAATACCGTATTCTTCCAGCACCTCACAGCAGGCTTCGAGCTGGCCTTTGCCACCGTCAATCAGCAGCACGTCCGGCCATTCATATTTATCATTTTGTCTCTCCCCCTCTTCCAAAACACTGCGGAAGCGCCGGCGCATCACTTCGCGCATCATGGCGTAGTCATCTCCGGCGGCGGCTGTTTTGATGTTGAATTTGCGGTAGGCGCTTTTAATAAAGCCGTCTTCTCCGGCGGCAATCATCGCACCGACCATATTGGTGCCGGAAATATGGCTGTTGTCGTAAACCTCTATGCGCGCAAGCGGGCTATCCATTTTGAATAAGGCGGCCAGATCTTCGAGATATTTTTGCTCGCTGAGTTTGGCCAAAAGATGGGATTTAAGCGCCGCTTGCGCATTTTTAAGCGCGAATTCGAGCGCCCGTTTGCGCGCGCCGCGGCGGGGCACGGATATGCTGATGCGATGCCCATCACGCGATAAAGCCTCTTCTAGAAGCTCTTTCTCCACGACACCGGTGTTTAGAACAATTTCCTGCGGCACGGCTTTGCCTTCGTAGAACTGGGCGATAAAGGCCGCCATAATATTTTCCGGTGGTTCGTCGGCGCTGTGACGGGGAAAATACGCGCGGTTGCCGTAATTTTGTCCGGCGCGGAAGAAAAAGACCTGCACGCAGCTTTTTCCTCCTTCTTGCGCCAACGCCATGATGTCGGCATTTTTCAGGCCCTCGATATTAATATCCTGATGGGTTTTAATTGCGGTTAGCGCCTTGATTTTGTCTCTGTAGCTCGCAGCCTTTTCATAGTCCTGCGCCGCGCTGGCGGCCTGCATGTCCTGGGCCATTTGTTTTTGCAAGGCATCGCTTTTACCTTCCAAAAAGGCTTGGGCGTCTTTCACCTGCCGGGCGTAGTCCTTTTTGCCAACCAGCCCGACACACGGGGCGGTGCAGCGCTTGATATGATATTGCAAACACGGGCGCTTACGGGTCTCGAAATAGCTATCGCTGCAATTCCGAAGCTGGAAAACTTTTTGCAAAATGACAACGGTTTTATTGACGTCCCGCGTCGAGGCAAAGGGTCCGTAATAGCGGCCTTTGCGTTTTTTGGCTCCGCGGTGTTTCATCACCTGCGCAAAATCATGATCGCCGGTCAGCAGGATATAGGGAAAAGACTTGTCATCACGCAGCAGGATATTATAGCGAGGCTTGAGCTTTTTGATCAGGTTGGATTCCAGCAACAGCGCTTCGGCTTCAGTGTGGGTGTGGACAAACACCATGTCTTGCGTCAAAGAAACCATCTTTTGCAGGCGCATTGTCATGCGCCCGACCTGCGTATAAGACGCCACGCGCTTTTTCAGGGATTTTGCCTTACCAACATACAGCACCTCCCCGCCCGCCCCAATCATGCGGTAAACGCCGGGGGTCTCGGGCAGTTTTTTCACGAATTCTTTAACAAGAACAACCCCTGATAGATTTTTTGTATTTTTCAGCTCGTCATCCATGATTTCATAAAATCCTTTGAAATCAGCTCTATATAAACACTTTCTTATAAAAAACGCCCCTTACGGTGCTATGTAAAACTATTTTTACCTTGACAAAAGTTGCACTTTATCAACTATTGATTGTATTCAAACTATGCGGGCACGCTTCATATGCATAACACACGGCCGTGTCTTTCCCAAGAAAAGACACGGCTTACAACATAGCACCTTCGAATGTATGAACGGAGGGAATTAGGGAGACAAAAACATGAAAACATACACGCTACAAACGGTTAAAACCCAGGAAGTTTTATTTGAGGGCACGTTTCCTTCTTTCAAGGACTGCCTTGAATCGGCGGTCCGCAAAAAAATTACGCTCGATAATGTCGATTTACGTCATAAAAACCTCAGTCATGCGAATCTGGATAATGCTGTTATGCCGGGGGCGGATTTCAGTCATTCCAATTTGAACGGCGTGAATTTGTCGGAGAGTCATCTGCGCGGCGCTGTTTTTAAAAATGCGACCTTGCATGGTGCCTGCCTTTGTTATTCAAACCTCAGCGAATGTATTTTTGAAGACAGTTCGTTCGGCGCGACAGATATTTTCGGCGCTATCTTGGGGCGCGCCCGCTTTTCCACCCTTTCCTGTTTTAGCCTGAATTTTTCGGCCGCCTTGCATATGGAAGAATGCCTGTTCGTCGATGCCGTTGGAACGCTTTCAAAAATGTCTTATCCCCCGGTCGTTATTCATGGCCTTAGCCATCATCCGCTGATTATTCTTGATCAGGATATCAAGGAAGGCCATACGACGATCAAGCGTGAAAGCCTGCACGCTCTTTCTCAAAAGTTGAGCGCTCGCCTGCGTTTGTCAACCTCCGAAAAACAATCAACTATAGGTTGACATAGTGTCCTTTTTTATATACTGCCCTGATCTATGGATAAAAATAGAATACAGGGCCTTTTGCGCTTGCTCCGGGAGATTCAAAGCATTCACCCGGAGTTTCCTCTGCAATATGCGGTGTGCCTGGCGGAAATTGCCCTGAACGAGGGAATATCTCTGACGGGGCTGGCGCAGCAAACAGGCCTGAGCCTGCCGACAATCTCACGGATCATTACGGCTCTGGGGCATGCCCTTGGCAACCCGCCCGAACAAGGACGGCATTACGGATTGATCTATGTACAGATCGCGGCATGTGAAAAGCGGCGAAAAGAACTTTTCCTTAGCCCTAAAGGCCGCCATTTTATGGAGCAGGTCAGCGGCGTTTTCGAAGAGATAAATTAGAATTTTGGAATTGCATGGACGAGGCGCGGGCGCTATGGTCTTTGGCAATGCTCTTTTACGGGCCCGTGGCGGAATGGTAGACGCTGCGGACTTAAAATCCGTTGATCTTTCGATCGTGGGGGTTCAAGTCCCCCCGGGCCCACCATTCTGTTTTTCCTCCTCTTAAAAAGCAGCCAGTCCCGTCTGGGCACGGCCGAGGATGAGGGCGTGAATGTCGTGTGTGCCTTCATAGGTGTTGACGGCTTCGAGGTTGCACATATGGCGCATGATCTGGAACTCTTCGGAAATGCCGTTGCCGCCGTGCATATCGCGGGCGGCGCGGGCGATCTCCAGAGCCTTGCCGCAATTATTGCGTTTGATCAGAGAGATCATTTCCGGTGCCATTTCGCCGCTATCGAAAAGTTGTCCTACCCTGAGGGCCGCTTGCAGACCTAACGTGATTTCGGTTTGCATGTCGGCAAGTTTTTTCTGCACCAATTGGGTTGCGGCCAGCGGGCGGCCAAATTGCTGGCGGTCCAGCGTATATTGCCTTGCCGCATGCCAGCAAAACTCCGCCGCTCCCATTACGCCCCAGGCGATGCCGTAGCGCGCGCGGTTTAAGCATTCGAACGGGCCGCTCATCCCTTCGGCTTCGGGCAGCAGCGCGTCTTCGCCGACCTCAACGCCGTCCATGACAATCTCGCCAGTGATGGATGCGCGCAGGGACAACTTACCGTCAATGCGCGGCGCGGAAAGGCCGTTCATGCCTTTTTCGAGGATAAAGCCTTTGATCTTACCGTCATGAGCTTTTGATTTGGCCCAGACAACGAACACATCGGCGATGGGGGAATTGCTGATCCACATTTTAGTGCCATTCAAGCGATAGCCATTAGCGGTTTTTTCCGCCGTTGTTTTCATGCCGCCCGGATCAGAGCCCGCATCGGATTCGGTCAGACCGAAACAGCCGATTAACTCCCCTGCCCCGAGGCCCGGCAGGTATTTTTTCTTTTGTTCTTCGCTGCCATAGGCATAGATGGGGTACATAACCAGCGAGGATTGTACGGACATAGCGGAGCGGTAGCCGGAATCGATGCGCTCGATTTCACGGGCGATCAGTCCGTAGGCAACATAGCTGGCACCGACGCCGCCATATTCTTCGGGCAGGGTTGCACCGAGCAAGCCTTGCGCGCCCATTTCCCGCATAACAGCCGGATCGAACGTGTCTTCGCGGTAGGCCTCAATCACGCGCGGAGCTAGTTTATCGGCGGCGTATGCACGGGCGGAATCGCGGATCATGCGTTCTTCTTCGCCGAGCTGCGTCTCCAGCAATAACGGATCATCCCAGTGAAAAGTGTTCTTTTTGGTCATGCTTCCCCCACACTGTAAGCGCTTTTGTTTCGCTATACATGATAAAGGGGGAATGGTAATCTTGTCCATATGCAGGATCGTGCAGAGATTGTTCACCAGAATTTTTTAAGGCGGGTTCCCGCGCAGAATTTACCGGCGGCGAGCGCTTTGTCTTTGGCGGATGCAGGCTTGAGCGCGGCGCAGGCGGTCGAGATTTTCGAAAGTCAGGTGCTAAGCCGCCAGCTCGATAATATTTCCCGCAAATTGCAGGCGCGCGGCGAAGGGTTTTATACAATCGGCTCTTCCGGCCACGAAGGCAATGCCGCGATTGCGGCTGCCTTTAACGTCGATGATATGGCTTTTCTGCATTACCGCAGCGGGGCGTTTTTTATCCAGCGCTCGAAGATGTTGGCGGGGCAAACGCCGCTGTGGGATATGCTGCTGAGCTTTGTGGCCTCCAGCGAAGACCCGATTTCGGGCGGGCGGCATAAAGTTCTGGGCAGCAAAGCGCTTTTTATTCCGCCGCAAACCTCGACGATTGCCTCGCACCTGCCCAAGGCGGTCGGGGCTGCGTTCAGTATCGGGCAAAACAAGCGCCTGAAGCGCGAGGGCGTTTTACCGGAACATGCGGTCATTCTATGCAGCTTTGGTGATGCATCGTTAAACCATTCGACGGCGCAAGGGGCGATTAATACCGCGTGCTGGACGGCGTATCAGAATCTCGAAATGCCTTTGGTGTTTCTCTGCGAGGATAACGGGCTCGGCATTTCGACGATGACGCCTCAAGGGTGGGTCGAGGCGACGATGAAGGCGCGTCCGTCCATCAAATATATCGCCTGTAACGGGCTGGATTTTTTCGACACTTATAAAGCCGCCTGTGAAGCGGAAACCTATGCACGGACGCAGCGCAAGCCTGTATTCCTGCATATGAAATGCGTGCGCCTGTTCGGGCATGCGGGGCCGGACGTGCAAAACAGCTATCTGAGCAAGCAAGAGATCGAGCGGATGGAGGCGCATGATCCGCTTTTGCACTCGGCGGCGAAGCTTATTCAGCAAAGCATTTTAAGTCCTGAACAGATTTTGGAGCTTTATAACGGGATCGGGGAGCGATGCGCGCGCGCCGCGGAAGAGGTCATTAAACGGCCTAAACTTTCGAACGCAGATGAAGTGGCCGAAAGCCTGATCCCTCCGAAGCGCGACATACCGCCGCCCGCAAAACCATCACAAAAGCAGCGCGAAAAACTGTTCGGGGATGAGTGGGCGTTGATGGATCAGCCGCAACACATGGCGCGAACGCTGAACTGGGCTTTGCATGATTTGATGCTGGAACAGGATAATATCGTGCTGGCGGGTGAAGACATTGGCCCCAAGGGCGGGGTCTATACGGTGACGAAAAACCTGCATGCGCGTTTTGGCGGTGCGCGGGTGATTAATACGCTGCTGGATGAACAAAGCATTTTAGGGCTGGGGATCGGGATGGCGCATAATGACATCCTGACGATTCCTGAAATCCAGTTTCTCGCCTATCTGCATAACGCCGAGGATCAACTGCGCGGGGAGGCCGCAACGCTAAGCTTTTTCAGCCAAGGGCAATACGCGAACCCGATGGTGGTGCGGATTGCGGGGCTGGGGTATCAAAAAGGCTTTGGAGGGCATTTTCACAACGACAATGCTCTGGGCGTTTTGCGCGACATTCCGGGGCTTATTGTGGCGTGTCCATCGAACGCGGGCGAGGCTCCGGCGCTCCTGCGCGAGTGCGTGCGGCTGGCACGCGAGGAACAGCGGGTCGTCGTTTTCTTGGAACCGATTGCGCTGTATATGACCCGCGATCTGCACCAAAGCGGCGATGGAGAATGGGCCTTTAAATATGAGGCTCAGAACGCTATTCCGTTTGGTGAAGTGGGACAGTACGGCAGCGGCAAAGACCTGTGCATTTTGACCTACGGCAACGAGTATTATCTTTCGCGTCAGGCGGCCAAAGTTTTGGAAGACCAAGGTGTAAAGCTGCGCGTTATTGATCTGCGCTGGCTGACGCCGCTGCCTGCCGAGGCGATTCTGGAAGCGATCAAGCCGTGCCAGCGTGTTTTGATTGTCGATGAATGCCGCAAGAGCGGATCACCGAGCGAAGAGCTCATGACTTTGATCCATGAATGCGCCGCCCCTGCACCGAAAATGGTGCGCCTGAGCGCGAGTGATTGTTTTATCCCGCTGGGGCGCGCTTCGGCGGTGACCCTGCCGAGTAAGGAGAGCATTATCGAAGCCGCCATGAATTTAATGGAGGGCCGTCATGACTAAACAAACGGCGCTGGTGATTTGCCCCGGGCGCGGAACGTATAACAAGGATGAGCTGGGGTATTTTCGCCGCCATCACGGCGATCAAAAGGCGTTCATCGGCGCAATTGATGCGATGCGCGATGCGCAAGGACAAATCCCGATCAGCGAACTGGACGGACGCGATGCGTATGAGACAGCGGTGCACATGAGCGGCGAGAATGCCTCGGCGCTGATTTATGCTTGCGCTTACTCAGATTTTCTCTCCATAAACCGAGAGCGTTACGACGTGGCGGCGGTGTGCGGCAATTCGATGGGCTGGTACATATCGCTGGCGTGCGGCGGAGCGGCAAGCGCGGAGCATGCAGCGCAGATTGTCAACACGATGGGCACGCTCATGCACCACAATGCGCCGGGCGGGCAAGTGCTATATCCGTTTGTTGATGAAAACTGGCAGCCCATAGCGGGGCAGCGTGAGGCGTTAATGGCGCTGACCAGCGAGATTGACGGGCTTTATCTGTCGATTGAGCTGGGCGGGATGATTGTGTTTGCCGGAGAGGGCGCCGCGCTTGATATGCTAATGAAACGCCTTGAACCGGCGCAGAGCCGTTTTCCTCTGCGTTTAAAATATCACGGCGCGTTTCACACAGAGATGATGGCGCCGATTGCCGCCAAAGGTCAGGCGGCTCTGGGAGCGGATTTGTTTACGCAGCCCGTCCTTTCCCTGATCGACGGGCGCGGGCATATCTGGAGCCCCTACTCTAGTGATCCGGCGCAATTGCGTGCGTATACGCTGGGCACGCAAGTATGCACGCCTTACAACTTCACACGCAGCGTTCAGGTGGGCGTCAAAGAATTTGCGCCGGATAAGATTATTATTCTGGGTCCCGGCAATACGTTAGGCGGGGCGGTGGCGCAAAGTTTAATCGAGATCGGCTGGCGCGGCCTGTGCACAAAAGACGATTTTACAGCGCAGCAAAAAGATGATCCCTTGATCCTGTCGATGGGGATTGATGAGCAAAGGGCTTTGGTGATCTAATCCTCGCCGAATTTAATGTCTTGGGCGAGCGGGAGTTCAGAAGAGTAATTCACCGTCGAGGTCATGCGGCGCATATAGCCTTTCCACGCATCCGATCCAGACTCGCGTCCGCCGCCGGTTTCTTTTTCGCCGCCGAACGCGCCGCCGATTTCCGCGCCGCTGGTGCCGATATTCACATTGGCGATGCCGCAATCCGAGCCCACTGCGGAGAGGAATGTTTCGGCCTCGCGCACGTCGGTCGTAAAGATGGACGAAGACAAGCCTTGCGGCACATCGTTTTGCGCAGCGATGGCTTCGTCCAGTGTTTTATATTTCAGCGCGTAGAGAATGGGTGCAAACGTTTCATGGCGCATGACATCGGTTTGCTTGGGCATTTCGACAATCGCCGGACGGGCGTAGCGGCCTTGCGGATATTCGTTTTGCAAGGCGCGTCCGCCGCCATGCACAGCGCCGCCCTGCTCTTTTGCCGCTTTTAATGCGCTTTCATATTGCACAAAAGCTTGTTCATCGATGAGTGGGCCGATCAGATGTGCCTCGTTCAGAGGGTCGCCGATTTTAATCGAGCCATACGCGGTTTTTAAGCTGGTCAAAAGCGGTTCATAAACATCTTCGTGAACGATCAAACGGCGCAGCGTTGTGCAGCGCTGCCCGGCTGTGCCGACAGCGGAAAACAGGATCGCGCGCACGGCCATATCCAGATCAGCCGACGGTGCAACAATCATCGCGTTATTGCCACCGAGCTCCAGAATGCTGCGCCCGAAACGTGCAGCGACTTTCTGGCCGACGATGCGGCCCATGGCGGTGCTGCCTGTGGCGCTGATGATCGGCACATCTTTGCTTTCGACCATGATATTGCCGATGGCGCCATCGCCGAGAATGAGCTGATTAAGGCCCTCAGGCGCCTCGCCAAACTTCTTCAGCGCGCGGTCGAAAATGACCTGACAAGCCAGCGCGGTCAGCGGCGTTTTTTCCGATGGCTTCCAGATCACCGGATCACCGCAGATCAGCGCTAGTGCTGCATTCCATGACCAGACCGCCACGGGAAAATTAAAGGCGCTAATCACCCCGCACGGACCCATAGGCTGCCATGTTTCGCGCATGTGATGGCCGGGGCGTTCAGACGTTATAGTTTTGCCGTCAAGCTGGCGCGACAAGCCCGCCGCAAAGACGCAGATATCAACCATTTCCTGCACTTCGCCTAAGCCTTCTTGATAAATCTTGCCGCATTCCAGCGTCACAAGGCGGCCCAGCTCCGCTTTGGCGGCACGCAATTCCTCGCCGAGAATACGCACAAATTCTCCGCGCACGGGGGCCGGCGTTTTGCGCCAGACCTCAAAGGCAGCCTGCGATTTTGCGATAGCGGCGCGAACATCATCTTCCGTATTATCATCCACGCGGGCGATGAGTGATCCGTCGATGGGCGTATGCACTGCACGCGCACCGTTTTGCAGGCTCGATACATCCAATCCGCACGCGGTTAAAATCTCGTCATAGCTCATCGCGAAGCTTCCCTTCTTGAATAATATTGTCCGAAGCGGTTCTTTAAGAATACATCCAGATCAATTTGTTCCTGACGCACAAAGCCTTTT
>JAGRIU010000059.1 GCA_020443075.1 Alphaproteobacteria bacterium | reverse complement strand
GTATTTGCGGCCTTGAACTCAAAGACGCGGAAAAAGCCGTATTCGTAAAAGGAAGCGAAAAAACCCTATGGCGTTCAAACGTAAGGGCAGGGGACGACACGCTGATTTTATCAGAGGCCGTTATAGATGCCTTGAGCCATGCCGTTTTATTTCCAAATGAAACTGCCATTTATGCCGCCACTGGCGGGGGTATGTCCCCAGAACAGGCCGAGATTATCAAACAGGCCGCACACGGCATTAAAAACCTGAAACGCATTTTTTTAATCACCGACAACGATCTAGGGGGCGACCGCCTCACAGACAAAATCCAAAGCGCCATAGAGGAAAGCGGCTTTAACGGTGAAATCACACGCCACAGCCCCGCGCGCCCCGGCGACGACTGGAACGATGTTTTAACCACCAACCTAACCCAACCCATAGAAAGGAAAAAACTATGACTTACGAAACCAAAAGCAGCAAAGGCTATGACGGATGGCAAGCAGTTAGTGAAGCCGACATAGGGCAGACACCCGAAGGCCCGCGCATCCTGAAATTAAGAACGGCCAAAGCCCGCGGCGGCCTTGCCGCTAGTGCAAGCGTGTGTATTCGCAAAAATGCGGCGCAGGCTGGCTTTATGTGCGAAACCACGGAGATTTTTGGGGATTTCTACAAAAGCGGCATAGCTCTTACAGAGTGCCGCCGTGTCACGGAAAAAGCCGTTCTGGAAGTTCACAGCCGCGCCTTGCAGGACATGGACTCCCTCATCGAGCAGGCCAAAGCATTTTACGAAGCCAAAGAGCAGCAGGCCGCATAACCCCCACAGGAAGCCAGTCTTAAAAGCTGGCTTCGATAGTGTAACCAAAGCGCATCAGAAAAAGGAGTTTTGAAATGGAAATGCTGGAAATCCGAGATAATGGCGGTTTGACCTATGACCGTTATACCGTTGTTTATGACGAAATCGGGGACAGCAAAGGCAACCATTTAGCCTTAGCCATGTCATCCAATCCTTTTGACCCTCTGGGTTTTGGGCAGCATTGCACAGCACAGCCCGGCAAGCATCTGGGCCAACTTATCAACTTTGAAGACTTACCGCCTGACTGCCAAAAGGCCGTCAACTCTGATTTATCCAGCTAAGAAAGGAACAAGGCCATGTTTGACCAAGAATTTTTCCCGACACCCCCCGCCATCACCGCAAAAATGCGGGCGCGTATTTCAAAAAATGCACAGTATTTTTTAGAGCCGAACGCGGGCAAGGGCGATCTTGCCGAGGCTATCAGGGGCGAGCGTGGCTATGATCGTAAAAAAGTGGATTGTATCGAGATTTCGCCAGAGCTTTGCGCGATCTTGCAGGACAAGGATTTTCCGGTTGTCGGTACGGACTGGCTGGAATATGACGGCGTTTGTTACTATGACGCTATTGTGATGAATCCGCCGTTTTCCAATGGGGACGCGCATTTGCTGAAAGCGTGGGACTTCTTGCATGACGGCGAGATTGTTTGCCTTTTGAACGAAGAAACGATTCTGAACCCCCACACCAAGAACCGCAAACGCCTTGCCGTTATCATTGAACAGCATGGGGATGTTGAATATCTGGGCGATTGTTTCAGCACCGCAGAGCGCAAAACAGGCGTTCGCGTCGCGCTGGTTTATCTGAAAAAAGAAGCCGAAGACGATCGCGTGGATTTATGGACGAATGAAAGCCAAGAGCGCGATATAGCCGACGATATACAGGCGGGGAATATTCCCGCTGTTATGGATAGCCTTGGCAATATGCAGCATTATTACGATGCGGCCAATATTCATATGTTCAAAGCCTTTCAGCATATCCGCAAAGCGGCAATCTATATGGAAGCTAACGGCCATGATTATTTAAAAAGCGACTACGATAATATTCTGCCGCTTGCCTTGGAGAATATCAACGCGACCAAAGCCGAGTTTAGCAAAATCCATAGAAACAAATCCTGGCACAAGGTTTTTAGCCGGATGGAGTTTCATAAATGGCTTGACCAGAAACAGCGTAACGAATTGATCCGCGATATTGACCGCAACGGCAATATTCCGTTCACCAAGGAAAACATAAAAGGGACGCTGCAAAATATCTTTGAGCAGCGGCAGCGATTGTTTGAACAATCCGTAGCCAATGTTTTTGACG
>JAGRIU010000058.1 GCA_020443075.1 Alphaproteobacteria bacterium | reverse complement strand
CTAGGCCGCCGGTGACAACGGCCCCGCTTTCGCTTTCTTGTCTATCTCTTCCACGAGTTGCTCTGCGCGAGCAAGCATAGCGCGAATGTCATCTATTTGCCCTTTAAAAGGCTCCAATCTAACCGCATCTTGTGATTGTGCGGCTTCTTTAATCCCTGCTACAACATCCATAAAGCCGGAAGCCATCTTTTGTATGTTTGTCAGCCTTTCACGCTGCTTGGAAGTCAACTGCTTTGCCTTACACTGAGCAATCCCCCCCGCCGCATCTCGGAGCTCTGCTGCGTATTCAAATAAGCGGTCCAAAGAACCATCGGAATATTCTAAAGCATCTGACATAATATTTCGTCCATATTTACAGTCGTTCCGCGGAATATATAACAGCCCTTAAAAAAAATCAACATATTCTGTAAAATTAAAAGGCATACAACAATTTAAAGACCGCAAAAACACACATTCCCCCTTGAATAAGGCCTATATCCTCGGGTACGCTTTTATGTACGGACTAAATCTAACAACCTCTATCAAAATCTGGATAAAACAAATGAGCGAACGCGACCCCTTGGAAGTCTATAACAACACCCTGATCCCGACGGTTATCGAACAAACAAACCGCGGCGAACGCGCCTTCGACATCTACTCGCGCCTACTCAAAGAGCGCATCATTTTCCTGACCGGCGAAGTCAACGACTATGTCTCCAGCCTGATTTGCGCCCAGCTCCTGTTTTTGGAATCGGAAAACCCGAAAAAAGAAATTTCCTTCTACATTAACTCCCCCGGCGGCGTGGTCACCTCGGGGCTGGCAATGTATGACACCATGCAATACATCAAACCCGAAGTCTCGACCGTCTGTATCGGTCAGGCCGCCTCCATGGGCTCTTTGCTGCTGGCCGCCGGTCAAGCCGGCAAACGCTTTGCATTGCCGAACGCGCGAATCATGATCCACCAGCCTAGCGGCGGCGCACGCGGTCAGGCCACAGACATCGAAATCCAGGCCCGCGAAATCCTGCGCCTGCGCGAACGCCTGAACCAGATCTACGTTCATCACACAGGCCAAAAGCTGGCCGCCATCGAAACGGCTATGGAACGCGATAATTTCATGGGTGCAGACGAAGCCAAAAAATTCGGCCTTATCGACGAAGTTGTCAAACAACATACCTCAAATGACGACGACACAAAGAAAAAGTAAAAGATAAGAAAAAATAAACGATTTTTCTGTTATTGTTATAAGATGCAGGTTGATTTGAAAGCCTGTATGCACCATCTGAGTGTTGTGTTACTATAGAAGGACAATCAAGAGCTTTTTAAGGATTTTCAATGTTAGGTAGCCACAAACCTGCCAAGCCTCAATCTCTGGCCGTTTTACCCTTGCGCGATATTGTCGTATTTCCGCACATGATTGTTCCCCTGTTTGTCGGGCGTGATAAATCCGTCAAAGCATTGGAAAATGTTATGCACACAGACAAGCAAATTCTGCTTGTAACGCAAAAATCGCCCACAGAAGACGATCCCAGCGCCGATGGCCTTTATACGGTCGGTACAGTCGGTTCAATCCTCCAGTTACTAAAACTCCCCGATGGCA
Organism: Alphaproteobacteria bacterium; assembly: GCA_020443075.1. GTDB lineage: Bacteria > Pseudomonadota > Alphaproteobacteria > Micavibrionales > Micavibrionaceae > TMED27. The sequence continues at coordinate 44,037 of JAGRIU010000058.1, read as the reverse complement.
CGGTTAAAGTCTTGGTCGAAGGCGGACAACGCGTAAAAGTCACGAAATTCGACGAAACAGACGGGTTTTTAAAGGCTGAAGTCACCGACATTCAAAACACGGAAACCGTTACAGAAGAACTCGAAGCCCTGGCCCGCGCCGTCATGGCGCAATTTGAACAGTACGTAAAATTGAACAAGAAAATACCGCCTGAAGTGATTGTATCCGTCAACCAAATCGGTGACCCCGGAAAAATGGCCGACACGGTCGCATCACACCTGACATTAAAACTCGAACAAAAACAGGAATTACTCGAAACAGCCACCGCCACCGAACGCCTTGAAAAGATTTTCGGCTTCATGGAAGGTGAAATCGGCGTCCTTCAGGTCGAAAAACGCATCCGTGGCCGCGTCAAACGCCAAATGGAGAAAACCCAGCGCGAGTACTACCTCAACGAGCAAATGAAAGCCATCCAGAAAGAACTCGGCGAAGGCGAAGAAGGACTGGACGAACTCGGCGAACTCGAAGAAAAAATCGAAAAAGCCGGTCTTCCCAAAGAAGCCAAAGACCGCGCCCAGAAAGAAATGAAAAAACTGCGCCAGATGTCCCCGATGTCGGCCGAAGCCACAGTCGTGCGCAATTATCTCGACTGGATTCTAAGCGTTCCCTGGAAAAAACGCTCACGGATCAAAAAAGACATTAAACTGGCCAAAAAAGTCCTCGATAAAGACCATTACGGTCTGGAAAAAGTCAAAGAACGCATTTTGGAATATCTGGCCGTTCAACAACGAACCCAAAAGGTTAGAGGCCCCATTCTGTGCTTGGTCGGACCACCGGGCGTCGGGAAAACGTCTCTCGGAAAATCCATCGCACACGCGACAAACCGCAACTTCGTCCGCATGTCTTTGGGCGGCGTCCGCGATGAGAGCGAAATCCGCGGCCACAGACGCACCTATATCGGCGCCCTGCCCGGAAAAGTCATTCAGGGTATGAAAAAAGCAAAAGTCGTCAACCCGCTCTTCTTGTTCGATGAAATCGACAAACTGGGCTCCGACTGGCGAGGAGATCCCTCTTCCGCCCTGCTGGAAGTTCTCGACCCCGAACAAAACGCAACGTTCCAGGACCACTATCTGGAACTGGATTATGACCTCTCAAACGTCATGTTCGTCTGCACAGCCAACAGCCTGTCGACGATGCCGCGCCCTTTACTGGACCGCATGGAAATCATCCGCATTTCCGGCTACACCGAGGATGAGAAAGTACAAATAGCCAAACAGCACCTCATCAGCAAACAAATGAAGGCCGCAGGCTTGCGAAAAAGCGAGTTTATCATCAGCGACAACGCACTGCGTGACTTAATCCGCTATTATACCCGCGAGGCTGGCGTCCGAAACCTGGAACGCGAACTGGCCAATCTCTGCCGCAAAGCCATCAAGGATATCCTGATGAAAAGCCGCAAAAAGGTCACCGTCACGCCGCGTTCACTGGAAAAATACGCCGGTGTGCGCAAATTCAAAAGCCGTGAAATTGATGAACAGGATAATATCGGCGTCGTCAACGGTTTGTCCTATTCTGAAGTCGGCGGTTCAATTCTGCAAATAGAAGCCGTCAGCCTGGATGGTAAAGACGGCAAAGTCTCCATGACCGGGAACCTCAAAGACGTCATGAAAGAATCCATTACGGTAGCCGAAATGCTGGTCAAGTCCCGCGCGGCTATGTATGGCATCGATTACGAAGAGCTTAAAAACAAACAAATCCACGTGCACGTCCCCGAAGGCGCCGTCCCCAAAGACGGCCCGTCCGCCGGTGCCGCTATGGTCACCGCGATCATTTCCTGCCTGACAGACATTCCCGTCAACAAGGATATCGCCATGACCGGTGAGGTTAATCTGCGCGGTAAAGTCACTGAAATCGGCGGATTAAAAGAAAAACTGCTTGGTGCCATGCGCGGCGGCATCAAAAAAGTCTTAATCCCGGAAGATAATGAAAAAGACCTCGCTGAACTTCCGAAAAACATCAAAAAAGAACTCGAAATCGTCAGCGTTCGAAACATCGACGAAGTCCTTACTCACGCTTTATTAGAGGTCCCTAAAGCTCTAAACATCGATTCTATGGAAAAAATTAAAGAAATCAGCCCAAAAACGGCAGAAAATAAGGGCGAAGATGTGATTCGCCATTGAAATCCCTTTAAAAAAAGCATAAAAGAGTCGTATTGGCTTTTTGGAATCAGCCAAACCCCTGAGCAGCAGGGCTTTGCGACGATTTTATGAGCCAAGCTTTTTAACATTTGTTGTTCAACAATTTTTAAAAAGTTGTTTTGTTGCTTAACTCTAACCGAAAGGGGATTTTCCCATGAACAAGCAAGACCTTGTATCTAAAGTAGCTTCTAAAGCTGACATTTCCAAAACTAAAGCAGCAGCCGCTGTTGACGCCGTTATTGATGCCATCAAAGGCAGCCTGAAAAAAGGTGATGACGTCCGTCTGGTTGGCTTTGGTACATTCTCTGTTGCTAAGCGCGCTGCCACAACAGGCCGCAACCCACGCACAGGTGAGCCGATCAAAATTCCGGCTTCCAAGCAGCCTAAATTCAAAGCCGGTAAAGAGCTGAAAGAAGCTGTAAACAAGTAAGCTTTGTCAAAATACAAAGAAAACCCCGCCACGAATATGTCGATCGGCGGGGTTTTTTACAGCCAAATAACAAAAAACATCGTCTCCACTTCTGGAAGAGGCAAAACAAGCCCATCTAACTCACTAGCCTTTTTGGGGAACGAACAGTGATATCACCCGATGAGACTGTTTTAACATTCGAGGGCACCATTGTAGCCCGCCCGTTTTGACGCCCGCGCATCCGCATTACAGAAAAATCCCCGTGACCCGCCCGCTTATGCCCGTCTTCAGTGCTCGCAGCGCGAAAATAAAGCATAATAAAAACACGAATCGCCGCCGTCAACGACGTCTGCTCTTTCTTGCGGCCAGACACAAGCGTACAGATATCATGGATCGTACACTGTTCGCGCCGCGCGACCTCCTCCAGAGCTTTCCACATTTCCGGCTCAAGACGAACGGAAGTCCGGCGCTTGGAAACATTAATATTACGACTAACAAGAGAGCTTTTACAAACACGGTCACTACAAATTTTAAGCGTCTCTGAATACGGCATATATACCCCCGAATAGCAAGCATTCCATCATAACATGCTATAGTATATACATACACAACCCTAGGATGTAAATATTTTTTAGAAATATTCCTTATCAGTTAATAAAGTCATCGAAAGAGCGTGCAACCCTTCGGAAAAAAGGTCCTCCAGCAGCGAATACACACGCCGTTGCCTCTGCACACGGGGAACCTCATCAAACGCAGGCGACACAATTATAAGTTTAAAGTGGCTGTGACCGCTGCCGTCATGGCCAACATGTCCGGCATGCAAATCACTCTGATTGATCAATTCAAAATACGAAGGCGAAAACGCGTTACGAACCCGCTCTTCAATCACAGCTTCTAAATTCAAAACGCTGCGCCTTTCACAAAAACAATATTGCCCAAACCCTTACAAATCCTATATTCTGAAAGAATAGACTGCTTTTAGATAAATACAAGAATGCGATGCCAAAAATTCATTTAAAACCCAATTCTGCTGAATTTGCCGATGGAGCGCACCATCAAAAAACACGGATTTGCGACATGCCCGGATGCCGCGCCCATGGCGAGTATAAAGCACCCAAAGACCGCAACCTAAACCGTCATTATCACTTTTGTCTCGACCATGTCAGAGAATATAACAAAGCCTGGAACTTTTTTGAAGGCATGTCCGCCGGCGAAGTCGAAGACCATATGCTCAAAAGCATATACGGCGACCGTCCGACATGGAAATACGGCGTTAACGGCAACGCAGAAGAAGCGCTTTACAACCGCGCATGGCAAACCTGGCACGGCACAGACGAACCGCCGCCCCGCCAAGACCAAAAGCGCTTCAAAAGCACCTCCAGCCTGTCCCAGAACACGCCTGAATACGAAGCCATGGCCATCATGGGCCTGGAGCCCCCCTTAAGCCTGCCGGCCATAAAAACGCGTTATAAGGAACTGGCCAAAAAACACCATCCGGATCTTAATAAAGGCTGCCCGAAATCAGAAGAGCTTCTCAAACAGATCAATATGGCCTATACCATATTAAAACTCGCCTACGAGAAATTCGCAGATCTGCCGGAAAGAAATTAAATGCAAAGCATAGACCCCATTGATATCGATAAAGAAGACGTCGCGGGCATGTCCTTCGACATCACAACGATCAAAGCCAAAGAAGGCAAATACTCGACTATTCCCGATAGAAAAGTCGATGCGCGCGAAACATTCGGCGTTGATGTAGACTGGAAAATCCCGGCCTTCAGCGAAGACACAGGCAACGTCCCGAAAATCGACCCGACCTACCAGTTCGACCATGACACAACGCTGGCCGTTCTCGCCGGATTCGCCCATAACCGCCGCGTCATGATCCAAGGCTATCACGGCACGGGGAAATCCACCCACATCGAGCAGGTCGCCGCCCGCCTGAACTGGCCCTGCGTGCGCATAAACCTCGATTCTCACGTCTCCCGCGTTGATCTGATCGGCAAAGACGCCATCACCTTGAAAGAAGGCAAGCAAATCACCGAATGGCGCGACGGCCTGCTGCCGTGGTCTCTCCAGCACCCCGTAGCCCTCGTCTTCGATGAATACGACGCCGGACGCCCCGATGTGATGTTCGTGATCCAGCGCGTCCTCGAATCCGAAGGCCGCCTGACCCTGCTCGATCAAAACCGTATCATCCGCCCGCACCCGGCTTTCCGCCTGTTCGCCACCGCCAACACCGTCGGCCTCGGCGACACCACAGGCCTCTATCACGGTACCCAGCAAATCAACCAGGGCCAGATGGACCGCTGGAATATCTGCGTCCAGCTCAACTACCTGCCCCACGATGATGAAATGAATATCATGCTGGCCAAATTCCCGGACCTCAAAACCGAAGAAGGCCGCGACATGATCGACAAAATGGTCCGCATGGCCGACCTCACGCGCGAAGGCTTCATCAACGGCGATCTCTCAACCGTCATGAGCCCGCGCACAGTGCTGGCCTGGATCGAAAACACGATCATTTTCGACAATAACCGCGATCTGGCCTTCCAGCTCTCGTTCCTGAATAAATGCGATGAAACCGAACGCCCGCTGATCGCCGAATACTACCAGCGCTGCTTCAACGTCGATCTCCCCGAAAGTGCTATTCGTAATGTCGCGGTGAGTTAGACTATTACTCGGGCTTAGTAAATTGATCATGTAAAAACAACACAGCATCTTTTGGGTTGTCCCAAAAAAAGTTTTGTAGTGCTGTAACATGCAAATTTTTGCCATCAAGAAAAACTTCGTGGGAGTCTTCTAAATGCTCTTGATATGCCGCTCGGCCATAAGCAACTACTAAGTTTAAAGCTGCCGCAGCTAACAACCCTCTACCAGTAGCCGTACCAAAAGTCCATTTGATTGCACCCACAAAGGTTACTTCTTTACCCATAAAGCCTCTTATTATTACGAAAATAAACTCGCGCATGTATAAACCACTCTCGCTTTTTGTGTCAAACTTTTATATGTCATAGATATGAACACCAACGCCGACAACGCCGAAAATTTCAAACACGTCACGACCGCGACGCTGCGCACGATTGCCGGCGATCCGGAGATAGAGGTCCACTACAGCCCCGGCGAAGCCCCGATCGGCCGCCCGCCGGACAGCAAAAAAATCCGCCTCCCCACGCCGGACACTAAGCTCAATGCCGAGAATATCCGCCTGCTGCGCGGCTGCGCAGACGTGCAAGCCCTCACCCTCGCCCATCACGATGCAGCCCTACACAAACGCCACCGCCCCGCCGACCCGAAAGCCGGAAAGCTCTTTGACGCGCTCGAACAGGCCCGCTGCGAATCTCTTGGGGCCAACGCCATGAACGGCATACGCGCAAACCTCAACGCCGTACTCGAAGAGCGCTGCAAGCGCGCCGGATACGACGACGCGCAAGCGGCTGAAAACATCCCCTTGGAAGACGCCGCGCACATCCTCGCCCGCCTTGCCTTAACCAACGAACCCACACCGCCATCAGCCAAAAAACTGGCCGCCCTGATGAACAAACAATTCGGCGCACTGGATTTCTCCGCCCTCAAAGGCGTGTTAAACGACCAAAGTGCCTTCGCCGAGCACGCCAAAGCCCTGATCCTCGGCCTGAACATGCCCGTCCACAGCGACGAAAGAGGCTCCGACACACCGGAAAATGACGAAAGCCGGGCCGAGCCTGATAAAACCCTGCAACCCGACGAAACCACTAGCGAAGATCAGGAACAAACCGGAGAAACCGCAGACGGCCCCACCGAAAGCGACACAGCCGATGGCGGCGAAGACGATACGCTCGGCACGCATGTCGATGAAGACCTGCTGGATAATGCCGACGGACAAGCCGAAAGTATCGGCCACAACAGCGCCGGACGTGAGTCTATCCACGGCCCCGCAGGGCTATACCACGTCTACACAGACGCCTTCGACGAAGAAATAGACGCCAAAGACCTCGCCGACCCGCACGAACTGGCGCGCCTGCGCAAAATGCTGGATAAGCAGCTCACCACCCATCAAACCATCATCACCAAGCTCGCCAACCGCCTGCAACGCAAGCTCATGGCCCGCCAAAGCCGCTCATGGGACTTCGATCTCGACGAAGGCATCCTGAATGCCGCGCGTCTGGCCAGCGTGATCGCCAACCCCAGCGTCCCCTTAAGCTTCAAACAGGAAAAAGAAACCAACTTCCGCGACACCGTCGTCACGCTCCTCATAGACAATTCAGGCTCCATGCGCGGCCGCCCCATAGCGCTGGCCGCCATGAGCACCGATATCATCGCCCGCACGTTAGAGCGCTGCGGCGTACGCGTAGAGATTCTCGGCTTTACCACCCGCGCGTGGAAAGGCGGAAAATCGCGCGAACTCTGGATGGAACAAGGCCGTCCGGCCAATCCCGGACGCCTCAACGATATCCGCCATATCATCTACAAAGCCGCCGACGCCCCCATGCGCCGCACCCGCAAGAATATCGGCCTGATGCTCAAGGAAGGGATCCTGAAAGAAAATATAGACGGCGAAGCCCTCGTCTGGGCCTACAACCGCTTGGCCGCACGCAAGGAAGACCGCAAAATCCTGCTCGTCATCTCCGACGGCGCGCCGGTCGATGATTCAACGCTGTCGGTCAATCCGAATAACATCCTCGAAGCCGACCTGCGCCACGTTATTCATTGGATCGAGAAAAACGCCGCCGTCGAACTGGCCGCCATCGGGATCGGCCACGACGTCACGCGCTATTACAAAAAAGCCATCACCATCGCCGACGCCGACGAACTCGCCGGAGCCCTCATTCACCAATTGGAAGACGTGTTTGAGGAGAGATAAAGCACAAATACAGCCCCGTCATCCCGGAGGCGATGCGAAGCATCGCTCAAACGTCCGGGATCCATTGCTAATTCGGCTCCGAGTCAGCAGAAGAAGGAACAAGTTTCGGCAAATGACCTTCCTTCATATGAATCGGAATAAAAGGAAGATCGCCCCTGCTAACCTTCCCAAGCCTGGAAAGCGTATCCTCTATCTCTTTCTCGTCAACAATATGGTGCGTATGGACTATATCCCCATTACCAAAAGGGCATCTCGCAACAGCCCTATTAGCACTATGCTCCTTAAAAGCTTGAGTAATATGAAGTTTCCCATCCACAACACGCCCAGACAAAAAGATTTTTTTACGAGTATCGACCTGCAGCCTATCATGATTTGGATCACGCCCATGCGTTTCGAAAAGATAACGTAATTTAACGCAATTCCCGGAAAAACTCATATCAAAACTGTGTGCCGACAGTTGTGTGCCATCTTCAAACGTCTGCTCATCGAGGTGGGCGCGAGGCCTATCACTTAATTCCCCTCCAAACAAACGGTTCACTTTTTTTAAAGAAATAACCGCCACAGGCTCCTTTTTCGGAAGCACACACGCCATTTTATCTAAAGCCGCATCAAGAACGCGTCCAATCACACCGGGAATTTTTACAAGCATGCACGCTTTATACACCACACACAGCCATTATGTCAACGAACGCTTCGCTTGCTTTTACTCAAGCAATCCCTTAAATCAAAACGGTTATGAGCGAGAAAAAGCAGATATATAAACCCCGTCCGATCAGCGGCTTCCCCGAATGGCTCCCCGAGATTCGCGCCGTCGAACAGACATGGCTGGACAAAATCCGCGCCGTGTACGAGCGCTATGGCTATTGCTCGATTGAAACGCCCGCCGTCGAAGAACTCGAAGTCATCGCCGCCAAAGGCGAAGACGTCGATAAGGAAATCTATGTACTGGAACGCCTGCAAGCCGATCCGGACGAGAAAAAAGACGCCCGCCTCGCCCTGCACTTCGACCAGACCGTGCCGCTGGCCCGCTATGTGGCGCAGAATTTCAACGACCTGACCTTCCCCTTCAAACGCTATCAAATGCAAAAAGTCTGGCGCGGCGAACGCCCGCAAGTCGGCCGCATGCGCGAATTTTATCAATGTGATATCGACGTCATCAATGTCGATCACTTGCCCCTGCACTTCGACGCCGAAGTCGCCGCCGTCTGCTACGAAGCCCTCGCGTCCCTAGGCATCGGCCGCGTGCAACTACGCATCAGTAACCGTAAGATTTTAGGCGGATTGATACAGGGCTTAGAACTTGAAAACCTAACCGAAATCACACGCATAATTGATAAATACGAGAAAATCGGCAAAAACGAAACTGTGAATCTGATGCAACTCCAAGATATCACAAACGGTCAAATTCAAAGCTTAATGGACTTTGTACAAACAAAAAACATTCAGGACTTGAGCGCATCAAACGCTCTTATGGAAGAAGGCATAGAAGAACTCTCTTTCGTCCTCGACCAACTCGCCCACCTCCCCGAAGGCGCTGTCGTCGCCGACCTGTCCATCGTCCGCGGGCTGGATTATTACACCGGAACGGTCTATGAAACGCAACTCTTCGGCGACGACAATGAACCACTTTTCACAGGCTCGGTCTGCTCCGGCGGGCGCTATGATGATCTGGCGGGCAATTACATCAACAAGCACCTGCCCGGCGTCGGCATCTCCATCGGCTTTACGCGCCTGTTCGACGTACTGCGCCAATCCGGAAAAATCACCCCCGGCCCGAAATCCCCGGCCAAAGTCCTCGTCGTCCTGCCCGAAGAAGACCAGCGCGCAGCCATGAACGAAGTCGCCCGCACCTTGCGCGAAAACGGCATCAACACCGAAACCGCGCACGGCGGCAAGCTGAAAAAACAAATCGCCTATGCCGAGAAAAAAGGCATCCCCTATATTTGGTTCCCCGCCGACGCACAGGTCAAAGACATGGCCACAGGCGAACAAACCGATGCCGACCCGAACGACTGGAAACCTGCCGATGCTTAAATATATATTGATCGCGCTCTTTGCTTTCACCCTGACGCCGCACAGCGCACAGGCGCAAGACGCGCAAGCCCCCGCGCCTGAGCAAACAACGCAAAAACCGCTTGTCACCTATTCACCGGATTTCTGCGAATTCGAAGTCAGATTCCCGAGCGAACCCTACACACAGCGCCAATGCGACAAACCGGGCACACAGGAAAAATGCTACGACCTCGTCAGCTACACGCAAGTCTTCGACATGGCCTCGACCGTCAATGTCCGCGTCATCTGCAACCCGATCGACCAAAACATCATCGACACCTACAACAACGACGTGATGAAAGCCACACTGCAAGCTATGACCAAACCCAGCGTCACCCAGACATTCGAAACATCCATCCACGAAGATGAAAAAGGCCGCTATAAACAAGCCGCCCTCATCGGCGAAGGCAAAGTCGGCCAGCTCCCCAGCATCTACATCGCCCAGCTCTGGATCGGCAAAAAATCCGCCTTCTCCGTCGAAGCCGAACTCATCGGCGAAGAACTGGAAGAAGCCGACACGCTCTACAGTCACATCCTCAAAAGCGTTAAATTCTCTGAAGCAAAAGCCGAGCCGGAAGAATCCGAAGAAAAAACAAACGAAAAACCTAAAAACTAGGCAGCATAAGACCGAATCCGCTCAACCATCGCATAAAACCCGCTCCGGCGGTTCGGGCTTAGATTCTGATCCAGGCCCATAGCCTTAAACGCGCCTTCGATATCAATCTGCGCGATTTCGCCCAGCGCCGCCCCCTGATAGGCTTTATTCAAAACCGCAATCAACCCGCGCACGATATGTGCATCGCTATCGGCATCAAAATACAGCCGCCCGCCCTCGATCCGGTCCTTCATCCACACCCGCGAAGTGCACCCGCGCACCAGATTCTCCTCCGTCTTCAGCGCTTCGTCCATCGCCGGCAAAGCCCGCCCCAGATCAATCAGATAGCGATAACGCTCCTCCCAATCCTCGAAAAGCGCAAAATCCTCGACCAAAGCGTTTAAATTATCCTGTGACATAAGCCTTCCTTAGCATACTGGCCTTAACCAATATAGCAACGAACATAAAAGAAAAACCTGAATTTTCCGATATAGGACTTGCGCAGACCATAACGGCTTGGATAGGATTAGAACAGCATAACAAATCAACACCCCACCAACGACGGAAGAAACCCTGCATGAGTAAATCAGACAAAAGCGACAGCAAGAATACGCTCTACTGCTCTTTTTGCGGCAAAAGCCAGCACGAAGTTCGCAAACTGATTGCCGGCCCCAACGTCTTCATTTGTAATGAATGCGTTGAACTCTGTATGGATATCATCCGCGAGGAAGACAAAACCCAGATCATCCGCGACGGCGAAAAAATCCCCGCCCCCTCGGAAATCAAACAGGTTCTTGATGATTACGTCATCGGCCAGGAAGCCGCCAAGCGCGTCCTCTCCGTGGCTGTTCACAACCACTATAAACGCCTTGAGCACGGCGCAACGGGCTCCGGCTCCGATATAGAGCTCGCCAAATCCAACATCCTGCTGGTCGGCCCCACGGGCTGCGGTAAAACGCTTCTGGCCCAGACACTGGCGCGCATCTTGGATGTGCCCTTCACCATGGCCGACGCGACAACCCTGACCGAAGCCGGGTATGTGGGTGAAGATGTGGAAAACATTGTGCTTAAACTCCTGCAAGCCAGCGATTACAACGTTGACCGCGCCCAACGCGGCATTGTGTATATCGACGAAATCGACAAGATTTCACGCAAATCCGATAACCCGTCCATAACCCGCGACGTATCCGGCGAAGGCGTGCAACAAGCGCTCCTCAAACTGATGGAAGGCACAGTGGCCTCCGTTCCTCCGCAAGGCGGACGCAAACACCCGCAACAGGAATTCCTGCAAGTCGACACCGCCAACATCCTGTTTATCTGCGGGGGCGCGTTTGCCGGACTGGATAAAATCATCGCTGCACGCGGACGCGGCACGGTCATGGGATTCGGCGCTGACGTCAAAAATCTTGATGATCGCGGAATCGGCGACCTGTTCAAAGAACTCGAACCGGAAGACTTGCTCAAATATGGTCTGATCCCGGAATTCGTCGGCCGTCTGCCGGTCATTGCCACATTGGAAGATCTGGACGAAGACGCTTTGATTACCATCCTGACAGAGCCGAAAAACGCCCTAACCAAACAATATAAAAAGCTCTTCAGCCTCGAAGGTGTAGAACTCACATTCACGAAAGATGCCCTTAAAGCGATCGCTCAAAAAGCAATCGAACGCAAAACAGGCGCGCGCGGTCTACGCTCTATTCTTGAGAACCTGCTGCTCGACACCATGTTCGAACTCCCAGACATGGAGGATGTAGAAGAAATCGTTGTCAATGACGCCACCATCAACGACAACAAGCCGCCCAAAGTCGTAAAAGCCAAAAAAGGCGCAGGCAAAGGCAAAAAAGAAAAAGTCGCCAGTTAAGCGCCGCAACACGGTAAACTAACAAAAAAATCTTCTCGCACCCTCCATCATGTATTATGATGGAAAGAGTATATGCGCATTCGCGCACGTCCTCTCCGGGAACATCCCGCCAATTACACATCAAAAGGCCAGATACATGACACAAAGCTCTACACTCCAGTCAGATCCCAAAGAAAAATACCGCCTCATCACCCGCAGCGACATGGATGGCCTTGTCTGCGCTATTTTGCTGAAAGAATTAAACATTATCGATGAAATCAGCTTCGTACATCCCAAAGATATGCAAGACGGGCTGATCGAAGTCACAGGCAGGGACATCACCACAAACCTGCCTTACGTGGAAGGCGTCCACCTGGCTTTCGACCATCACGCCAGCGAAGTTAAAAGGCTGGATGATTGCCCGCCAAACCACGTTATTGACCCGGAGGCCCCCTCCGCCGCAAGGGTCGTCTATCGCTACTTCGACGGCAATGTCTTGCTGAAAGATATTTCCGAAGAAATGATGAATGCCGTAGATAAAGCGGACTCAGCAGCTTTTACAAAAGAAGACATCCTGAGTCCCGATGGATGGGAACTCCTGAGCTTTATAATGGATTCCCGCACCGGTTTAGGCCGCTTCCGCGACTTCAATATTTCAAACTATCAACTCATGATGCACTTGATAGAACACTGCCGGGCGCATAAAGACATCAAGGAAATCCTCAAACTTCCCGACGTCGCCGAGCGCGTCGATTTGTACTTCGAGCACCAGGTCAAGGCGCGCGAACAAATAGAACGCTGCGCCAAAATCATAGATAATCTGGTGGTTCTAGACCTCAGAAACGAAGAAACCATCTGGGCCGCCAACCGCTTTATCATTTACGCCCTCTTCCCTCAAATCAACATTTCGATACATGTTCTTTGGGGTAAAAACAGACAAAATACGGTATTCGCCGTCGGCAAATCCATCCTCAACCGCACCAGCAACACCCATGTCGGAGAGCTCTGCCTCGAATACGGCGGCGGCGGACACACAGCTGCAGGAACATGTCAAATTGACAACCTCGAAGCAGAAGAAAAACTACAGGAAATTATCGAAAGAATCACCGCTGACGGCTAAAACTATAGAGCACAGAAAGCGCGCATGTATCCGATCACAAAAGGCGACACTATCGGCGTTTTTGCCCCCTCCAGTTACGTCGAAAAGGCCGATATAGAAAAATCGTCCAAAGCCCTGCAAGAACGCGGCTACAAGGTCTATATCCACCCCCAGACCTTCCGGCGCTACAATCAATCCGCTGGAACCACAGATGAAAAGATAAGCGCTCTAAACGACCTCCTGAAAAATCTGGACGTGAAAGCCATATGGTGCGCTGGAGGCGGTAACCGCGCCCTACACATCATTGATCACCTTGATTACAAACTGATTAAAAAGGCTCAAAAGCCCCTGATAGGCTTCAGCGATGTCACAGCCCTTCTCAACGCCATATACGCCCACACAGGTCAAATGGGCCTTCATGCGCCCGTATTCAAACAACTGTGGAAACACAAAGACCTAAACAAAACCCTCGACATACTGGGCGGCCCCACCAAAAAAAATACCCTAACCCTCAGCAAAAAAAACATTGTCAAAAAAGGCCGGTCAACCGGCCACATGATTGGCGGAAACCTGAGTATATTCCAATATCTTCCCCAAACCCTGCCGAAAAAATTCTGGACCGGCGGCATCCTCTTCCTCGAAGACTGTAACGAAGAACTGAGCAAAATCGACCGCATGCTCTTACACCTCAAACGTCTGGGCGTTTTTCAGGACATAAATGGCCTGATTTTCGGCGAATTCACAGACATCAAAGACACCGCCCGTCCTTTCGGCTTCACCCTCGATAATCTGATAGCTGAGCACACACACGGTCTAAAAATCCCCATCACCAAAAACGCGCCTTTTGGCCACGGCGAAAAACTAACGCCATTTCCGATCGGCGGATTCGCAAGAATCGAAGCGACCGATTCGCACGCAAAAATCGACTTATTTTTACAGAATAAAATATAGCATCTTCACAATTTACGGAATTAAATCAAACCATTAAACATAAGGCTTGACTTATCCACACGGTTATGGCTAGCATCGGCTTAAATTAAAAACCAAGCATCCTTTTATAAGCCGCAGCCACTATATGTTGCGACGCAACATGGGGGTGTGAAAAAATCGGGGGATAACGAAATGAGTATACGCTTATCGGAATCGCACGTAGCCTTCACACTCAAAGGCACGGGATTTTCATATCATTACTGCCCTTCCGATAAAATGCTGTCTATAAACGACGAAGCCCACACCCATACCTATATCAGCATCAATTGCGCAAAGAGCGCCTTCCAGAACCCGGAAGAATACTTGCAATATCTGGACAAAACCAACCAGATCAAAGCCTTGATGTTCAGTAACAATCAAACAGTAAACCTCGCCGAAACCTTGGATAAAAAACGCATCCCTGCTATTTTGAAACACACAACAAGAACCTCCCTCTACGCCTACATGCTGCAAAAGAGACGCTACCGCGAATTTTCTTATCATTTCGCCAGCGACGCGGGCATTCAGGATATAGAAATCAAAAAATATACCTCGGCAACGAACCCCGGTAAAAACTTTTATGTCGGACGTCTAAAAACCAAGCAAAACAATATCGTATCCGCACGCGGCAACGACATTCCGGAGCTATTTGCCAGCCTGTCCGACCGCACAATCAAGGATTTAATCGCCATAGAGCTTCGCTGCACGCATGAAAACGCGGCACAAGCCTTGCTGAACGCCTCGACAAAACTAGGCACCATCAGCCGCGTTCTGGACAAAGCATACCACCCGGCAGAAACACTGTCAGCCTTACGTAAAAAAACAGAGACAGATCAGCAAAAAGTTTTTTGTTGAATTTTTACGAAAATTCAGGTAGGATCTCACCCTATTAGCGTCACAGAAACAGGACGGAAACACCTTATTTTCTGCGAAGCTTTCTGCTCTTCTAATATGAGCGGAAGGCGACTTTGACGCCCCCTGCGATTGCAGGAAAAATGTGAAAACCAAAACAAAAAAAGGCAAAAAAACATGGCTGACAACGACAATTTCGATTTCGCAAAAGGTGACTATGTAGTGTACGCCGCACATGGCGTCGGACAGGTAGAAGGCACCGAAACACAAACCATCGGCGGCGTCGAAGTGAAATTATATGTCGTATCTTTTGAAAAAGATCGCATGCGCCTGAAAATTCCGGTCATGAAAGCCTCAACCTCCGGCTTGCGCCGCTTGAGCTCGGCCGATCACATGGATACAGCCATCAAAACCCTTAAAGGCAAAGCGCGTATCCGCCGCACAATGTGGAGCCGCCGCGCCCAGGAATACGAAACAAAAATCAATTCCGGCGACCCGGTAGCCATTGCCGAAGTTCTGCGCGACCTCAAGCGCAGCAACGACGACAGCGAGCAATCTTACTCCGAGCGCCAAATTTACCAATCCGCACTCGAGCGTCTGGCCCGCGAAGTTGCCGCCGTTGAGAAAATCACCGAAGGCAAAGCCACCCAGCAACTCGAAGACATCATGGGCATCAAAAGAGATGACCTCATCGAAGAAGATGACGAAAGAGAAGCCGCTTAAATACAGCGCTGCTCAGCACAAGAAACACAAAAGGCCGCTCCACAGCGGCCTTTTTTATTACAGAACTCTTCTAATTTTCATCCAATTCTCCCGCGTAACTTCCCAGACTTCAGAGCGCGTCTCGCCGCTATTATGCGCCAGCTCTCCCATTCTCAAAAACACAGCGCCCGTTTTTTCCTTAACCCGCCGCGATCCGGCATTCCCATAAGCATTCATCACGAGTAAACGCTCTAGCCCGCACTCGAAAAACGCAAAGTCATTCACGGCCGAAACCGCCTCGCTCATATAGCCCTGCCGTTGATAGGGCCGCGCCAGCCAAAAACCTCTATTGCCCCTCTCGGGATCGGTTTCAAACTCCAGTTCAATCAAACCGATCGGCGCCTCGCCCTCATCGCGCAAACAAATCGCCCAGACACATGCCTCACCGCGCTCCATCCGCGGCAAAGCATTCTCACGCAAAAACGTCTCCGTTCCATTATCCGGATAAGGCCAGGGCACCACCGTCGAAAGATTTTTGATGATTTCCCAATCGTTGAAATACCCCTGCAACACAGGCGCATCTTCCAATGTAACCGGCCGCAAAACCAGCCGCTCTGTCTTTAAAATCGGTGTCTGCATGCTTTTAAAACGAACGCCCGGCTTTCCAAGCCCTATATTCCGAAGCCATTTTATCGCCCAGCTTCAACGCCTCATCCAGAGACAGTCCGTCCAGCCGGACATACTCCCCGCGCCCGTCATAAACGGACAAAACGGCATTTTTATCCGCCTCGACAGGCTTGGCGCGATCCAGAGGCGCCACCGTCGCCACATGCCGCCCGCTTTCATCAATCTGCATATATTTCATGTTGTGAAAGTCCAAACGCTTGGCCTCGAACCAGCGATACAGCGGCAAACCGGGTTTTTGCTTCAACGAAACACCGTTTTCCACATGCTGGTTTTCCGATATCCAGTAAAGCCACAGGCGCAGCGTATAAGACGGATCATCATCAATCAAGTTCTGCCCGCACTCTTTCAAAAGCACCTCGACATCCCAAGAACAAAAGGAAAGATGGTCCAGATAATGCCAATACCGCACGGGCAAAGACACATGATACAAGCGATCACCCATCAACACAGGACGCATTTCGACCTGATCCTTCTTTTGAAGAAAATGTGCTACGGGGCTGCTCATATCCCCTATTCTTGCACAGCACAAAAAAGGAAGCAAAAAACGATTGTTTTACATACCGCACCACAGCACATCATCAAGCTTCTCCGCCCCGCATGCGAGCATCACCAAACGATCGACCCCCAGCGCAATTCCGGCTGACGCAGGATACCCATAT
This sequence comes from Alphaproteobacteria bacterium, assembly GCA_020443075.1. Taxonomy (GTDB): domain Bacteria; phylum Pseudomonadota; class Alphaproteobacteria; order Micavibrionales; family Micavibrionaceae; genus TMED27. Next base: position 27,153 of record JAGRIU010000058.1, on the reverse strand, counting down.
GCCATAGCGGCCTCAAAAGACTTATTTTGTGGATAAGCCTCCCCTGCCCCGTACAATTTTTCCCGAGCCTGCATCTCCGTTTCAAAGCGCGCACTCTGCTGCTGCGCATCGGTGAGTTCACTAAACCCGTTGGCCAGCTCCACCGCACAAACATAAAGCTCGAAACGCTCGCAATAGCGCGTATCTTCAGGCTTCAGACGTGCCAAAGACGCCAGACACGCCGGATAATCATACAGAATACAAACCGTCCCTTGTCCCAAATGCGGTTCGATCTTCTCCGCCATCACCGCATGGAAAATATCGTCCCACCCATCACTCTCAATCACCCGCACACCGATCCCACGAGCCGCCGCCGCCAAAGCGTCACGGTCCTCTAATAAATCATCCAGTTCCAGCCCCGCATACCGCTCAAAAGCCTCGCGCACCGATAAATGCACCCACGGTGCAAACGGATCACATTCCACCCCCCTATGCTCGAAATGCGCCGCACCAATCTCCTGCGCCATCGCCTTGAGCAAAGCCTCGCAATCCTCCATCAAAGCACGGTAATCCTCCCCGCGCCGATACCACTCGACCATCGTAAATTCGCACGCATGGATGCGCGAGCCCTCGCCATTGCGATAAACATGACAAATTTGATAAGGCTTCTCGACCCCCGCCACCATCAACTGCTTCATCGCCAACTCAGGACTTGTATGCAAATACAACGTCTCCAGCGGCGTTAAATCCGCACCTTTGCGCTCGGTTTTAAAGGCGTGCAAATGTCGATCCACCGCCGGGCACTCCTGCAAAGCCGGCGTTTCCACAGCCCAAAACCCGCGCTCGTCAAAAAATCGCCGCATCGCGCGCACGATCAACATGCGCTTTTCAAGATACGTTTTTTTCTTCTCGAAGGTTTCAGGGCTCCACCACATAACTTTTTCCTTGCATTCGCGCCCACTTAACGCTAAATAGTCGTCTCGTTCAAGGATATAAGAGAACGCGTAAAAGATAAGAGATTAGATATGAAAGCTGATACACACCCGGATTACCACGAAATCACCGTCGTAATGACCGATGGAAAAGAATACAAAACACGCTCGACCTACGGCAAAGAAGGCGACGTGCTGAAACTCGACGTTGATCCGCTCACCCACCCGGCCTGGCAAGGCGGCACAGGTAAAGTGGTCGAAAAAGGCCAGCTTTCCAAATTCGAAAAACGCTTCGGCAATTTCGGTCTGGCCGATACATCAGGCGGCAAAAAAGAAGACAAGAAGTAAAAATAAGCCAACCCCGCTTATACAACCGAAACCGGCGCCTCCACAGGCGCCGTTCATTTTTGACCCTCTTGGTTATACCACCAAAAGCAAAACAACTCCTCCCGGTTAACACAATTTTAACCCCGCCTGAACGATAATAGAAAGCAACAAAATAATTTTAAACGCGTAACTGTATAAAAAGGAAAAGGTTATGCCTGATTGGAATGAATTCGATATTATCGCTGCAAATATTCCAGATGGAAAACGTGACACAGTATACTCGCCCCAACGCGTTGATCCGAATAACCCGCTTAAAGACGCCGATTTAACGCAAGCCCACAATGCTTTTGTTGGCATTCCGGATAATACAGTCCAACTTGACGACCCGAAACAGGCAAAGCTGAAAGTCGCTGCGGGCGACGCACTTAAACATATGGGACATGAAGGCGATGATTTAGTCGAAAGAATGAACATGTTTATCATGGCTAATTGCGACGATGGAAAATCGGACGTGTGTCGCCCCATAACAAGTGAGGATGAAATCACAACATCTCACATAAGAAAACTCACTTTTGAAACATCTTTTACCGCACGGAAAGATTCCCTCGCGCTCATAGAAGGCATGAGAGAAGTTTCACCTAAATTTGATGAACGTATAAAGAGTTATGAAAACCATCTGGTCGAAGCGGATAGGATGAACGGAAATCAACAAGGACGTGATTACGATTGGAGTAAACAAGAACAAATCGCATCCGTAGACACAACTCAATACGATGGCCCAATAAAAATGGGCAATGATTGGTACCCCTAAACACCTTTCACAAGCAAAAACGCATCCTTGATATGCATCTCCGTTTTTTCATACCCACCCCAATTATCAACCTTGAGATGCCCGAGCAAGTTCATCCCCTGCCCGCGCGCATTCAAGAGAGCCTCACCCAAAGGCGTACCCACGGCGCGAAACGCCATCGCTTTCATCCGGCTCCCACCTTCCCAATCTGAGACTTGTAAACGGATATGCGCTTCACCGACAATATCCGCACTATGAATCCGCACATTCTGCAAACAAAACAGCGGCTCGGGAAAATCCTGCCCGAACGGCCCGACATAATCATGGATCATCTTGATAAAGTCCGGCCGCGCCCCGCGCACAGTGATCAACGCATCAATCTGCGTTTCAACATGAACCCCGCCATCGTTCATTTGCCCGCGAATATGATCAAACAAAAAATCCCGAAAGGCTGCCATTTTATCAGACATAACAGTAAACCCGCCCGCCATCGCATGCCCGCCGCCTTTTTCGATCAGCCCCGCATGGCGCGCATCAATAAAAGCCTGCGCAATATGCACGCCAGGGATAGAACGCCCGCTCCCGCGCCCTTCTAAAACGCCTTCCGCATTTTCTGCGTAGCTCACCACACACACCGGAAGCCCGTATTTCTCCTTCAAACGCCCGGCGACAAGACCGCTTAACCCCTGATGAAAGTTCTTATGTTCAACGAAAATAAGGGGTGTATCCTCTATGCCCGCCCCGTCCACAGCGGCAATAGCCACAGCCTCCATCTCCGCCTGTATCTCCTTGCGCTTGTCGTTACAATCATTGAGCGTCCAGGCAATATTTTCTGCCGTCTCAATATCATCCGTGGCCAGCATCTGCGCGCCCAGCTCCGATTTATGCACCCGGCTGCCCGCATTGATGCGCGGCCCCAGAACAAATCCCGCATGATACGGCTCCACCGCGCCGTTTATCCCCGAAACTTTGATCAGTGCCCGCAAACCCGGATTACCTGTGCGCTGCATCACCTCAAAGCCTGTGCGCACCAGCAAACGGTTTACGCCCGTCAACGGCACCATATCGCACACCGTCCCCAGCGCCACCAGATCCAGCCACTCTTTCAAAGGCGCTTCGCCCCCCTCACGCCCCTCGTAAAACCCGGCCTCGCGCAGCTTTTTATTAATCGCCACACAGGCCATAAACGTCACACCGACCGCCGCCAACATCGACAGCCCCGAGACATCGTTCCGCCGCTTCGGGTTTACCACATGCGCAGCCTCCGGCAAGCGCTCCTCCACCTCGTGGTGATCAAGAATAACAATCTCCAGCCCCATCGCCTTGCCCGCCGCTACCGTCTCAAACGCCGTCGTCCCGCAATCGAGCAAAAACACAATCTCCGCGCCTTGGTCTTTAAGCGAGAGCAAAGCCTGCTCGTTCGGCCCGTACCCTTCGGTCAGACGCCCTGGAATATAAATCGGCGCTTCAACCCCACAGTGTTTGAGGAAACGATGCAACAGCGCCGAAGACGTCGCCCCATCCACATCGAAATCCCCAAAAATGGCTATCTTGCGCTCATCCGCAATCGCCCGCGCCGCATAGCCTGCTAAGGCCTCCATACCGGCCATCAAATAAGGGTCCGGAAAATGCTCTCGCAAGGTCGGATGAAGAAACCCCTCCACATCCTCCATCGCCACCCCGCGCACAACCAGCAACCGCGCCACAATCTCCGGCAGGTCAAATCGGCGCGCAATCTGTTCCACCTGCGCCATCGGGGCATCAGGAAACACCCAGCGCGCCTTATTCAAAGACAGCGCCGCATCATTTTCTAGACAAAGATTCGCAGGCTCCATAAGACTGTTTTACGACATCTCCCCCACCAAAAACCACCGCCGAAAAGAAAAAACTTGCCTTTCCCCATCAAACATACTATATGCCACAATAAATAACAAAAGGGCTATATATTATGCAGCAAACCGGTCAAAATTTTCGCTTGTTAATTTCTTTCGGTGAAACCTCAACACCGGACCAACAAGCCCAAATCATGAACGGCGCCCGGCAAGCCATGCAACAAGCTGGAAGCCAAGTAACAGGCAGCGAACATCTGGTAAATGTGGGTATGCGTATTTTTAGAGGACAAACAAACAACCCGAGCGCACTCCAGACATTTGCCGGAACCACCAACCAACAAACCGGCGTACAAAACTGCGAAGTTGACGTCCTGAAACCGAAGTAGGAGCCTGAGCCTGCACAATTGACTTAACCCCCTAAGCCGATTTCACCCACGTCTTGCGCTTGAAGTCATGCGTAGCCTCGACGCGGCGCACGGTTCCTGATTTAGACCGCATCACGATTGAAGAGGTCTTCGCCCCACCGGCAAAACGCCGCACGCCGCGCAGCATCGTCCCGTCCGTTACGCCCGTGGCCGCAAACATCACGTTATCGCCCTTGGCCAGATCATCGGTCCTGTAAATCTTATTCAGATCGCTAATCCCCCACTTCTCGGCCCGTGCGCGTTCATCATCATTGCGGAAGATCAAGCGTCCAAGCATCGAACCACCGATACATTGCAACGCCGCAGCGGCCAAAACACCTTCCGGCGCCCCGCCAGAACCAACATACAGATCAATCCCGGTATCAGGCTCCGTCGTCGCGATCACAGCGCTCACATCCCCATCCCCGATCAAGGTAATCCGAGCACCAGAAGCCCGCACATCACGGATCAGATCTGCATGACGCGGCCGATCAAGGATACAGACCATCAACTCATCGACGCGCCCACCTTTTTCCTTGGCCAGCTTATTCAACACATCGCCAATCGGCGCATCCAGATCGAGAATACGCGGATCAACGCCGGCCCCCACAGCAATCTTCTGCATATAAACATCCGGCGCATTCAAAAACCCGCCCTCATCGGTCATCGCCACCACGGCCAGCGCATTCGGCCCACCGGCCGCCGTAATATCCGTCCCCTCCAGCGGGTCCAGAGCAATATCAATCTTCGGCCCCAAGCCATCGCCGACCTCCTCGCCGATATAAAGCATAGGCGCTTCATCGCGCTCGCCCTCACCGATCACAATCCTCCCTTGAATATGCAAAGCGTTAAGAGCATCGCGCATCGCATCCACAGCCACCTGATCCGCCGCGACCTTATCCCCGCGCCCGACAAGTTTAGAGGCCGCCAAAGCCGCCGCCTCTGTCACGCGCACGACCTCAAGGGCCAGATTTCGGTCCATCATCTCTTTATCCAGTTGCATCGTATTTTGCTCTTCTTGTATCGCTGTCTTCATCATCGCGCTATCCTAGGCCGCCCGGCATAAAGGTTCAAGCTGTTAAAGCTCTTCAATCGGAATAAAACAAGGTTTTGCAAGGACCGCCGGCAAGCTTTCCATCTTTTGACACGCCCCGACAATCGCCGCATGCGCCGTATCGTGCAAAATCATCACAATCGACACAGGCTGCCCCGGATTACGCCCATGCTGAACCATCGATTCAATCGAAATCCGCTCATCGCGCAAAATCGCCGATACATCAGCCAGAACCCCCGGCTGGTCCAGAACATCCAAACGCAAATAATAGCCCCCGACGACATCATTCAAAGACATCCAGCACGGCGGTGCCAGTTTATCTGCCGGAATGCCGAAGACAGGCAACACAGTTCCCCGCGCCAGATCCATAATATCGCTCATCACCGCCGAAGCCGTCGGCCCGGCCCCGGCCCCTTTACCGGTCAACAAAGCCGTCTCGACGGAATCCCCATCCACGTACACCGCGTTATAGGCATCCTCAACCCCGCCCAGCGCAGAATCCTCCGGCACCATGCACGGCTCCATAACCTGCATCACTTGCCCGTCAATCCGCCGCGCAATCCCGAGCAGCTTAATGCGATAACCAAACTCGCCCGCAAACTTGATATCGGTCGCCGTAATCCCGCGAATACCTGTAATTTCAAGAGAGTCAAAATCAGGCTGCGTCCCAAATGCCAGCGCCGAGAGCAAGCACAACTTATGCGCCGCATCAATCCCGTCAATATCGAACGTCGGATCAACCTCTGCATAGCCCAAATCCTGCGCTTCTTTCAAAATCACGTCAAAATCCCTGCCCGTCTCGCGCATCGCCGTCAGCATATAATTGCACGTCCCGTTCAAAATCCCGTACACCCCGTCAATCCGGTTTCCGGCAAAGCCTTCGCGCAAGGATTTAATAATCGGGATACCGCCTGCCACAGCGGCCTCGTAACACAGACCCACACCATGCCTCTCCGCCAGCAACGCGAGCTCATACCCGTGATGCGCCAACAAAGCCTTATTGGCCGTCACAACATGCTTACCCGCCTCTAAGGCCGCCGTCACAAGATCACGCGCCGCACCCTCACTACCGCCGATCATCTCGACCACAACATCAACGTCTTCGCGACGCGCCAGTTCCAAAGGCGCATCCACCCAGTCATAGCCGGATAAATCCACGCCACGGTTCTTGGACGGATCACGCGCACAAACGGCAGCAATCTCGATCATACGACCAGCGCGCGCGGCCAAAACATCCGCATGCTCCTGCACTATCTTAACCAGACCCGTTCCAACCGTTCCCAACCCGGCCAGCCCTAAACGAAGCGGCTTTGACATGATAAATTCGCCTTTGTCCTAAAAAATAAACAACCGTAAAATTATCCGGAAATCTCCACACGGCGAGCTGCCGCTTCAGCAGACATCCCTTCAACCTGCATCGGCGGACGTGCATCCCCCCACCCGACGGTTTTAATCGCTTCAGCCGGAATCCCGCGTTCAATCAACGCCCGTGAAACAGCCAGCGCCCGGTCCAGAGATATTTTCAGGTTCACAAGACTACGCTGCGCCGCATCAGCATAATTGGCCCGCACACTGGCATGACCTTCAATCAGCAAACCGCGTCCGGCAGCCACATTAAACCGGCTGGCCACACCATCGACTTTTTGCCGTCCCTGTGTATTCAAAATCGCCGAACCGTGATCAAAATACACCACCGTTTTCGCTGGGTCCGCAGGAATAGCGGGATTAAGATCCAAAGCCGCAGACGGCATCACCATCTCCTGAATAGATACCGGCACGTTTTCGTAACCGTCATCCAGAGAAAAAATCTGCACGCTCGAAGAATGCGTCATATACGACAAATAATCATTCGCTCCAAAAACAGAATCCACAGGAACCGCGCGCGCCGGATCAATCTCCCGCGCATTCGAAGATTGTATGCCCTCAACACCCAATTCATCACTCATATGCGCAGACAAAGGCGCAATATCTTGCGGCTCATCATCCAAAGAATAAAGCTGCACCCGGCCCTCTGTCGCCTCAGACACAAGCTCAGGCAAAGTCTTTTGCAACGAGGATCCCTGCGGCCCCGCCAGGTCTACGGTTTCAATCGTATTCTTATCAAGCTGCAACGCCTGTTCGTCTGTTTGAAAATAAGAACAAGCCACCAAAGCGGAACTGGCACACAACATGCATGCAATATTCCGGGACGTAGAGATAAAACGCATAAGCCACCAACCAGTAATTAAAGCTTTTAAATATGATGCGCACATCATCACCTGATTCAATCTTGAATGCAAGCCAAGTGCCGGATTCAAATATAAAAACAGGAGGAAACTTCTCTTCCCTGCTGAATCTCTGCTATAGTGGCCCTACGACGATTCCGTCGATTCTTCTCGACATCCCTTCCAAAACAAAAGATATTCACCATGACAACCCAGCGAAAAGACATGCCTAGATCAAAGAAAACCGTTGCGGACAACGACAACGATAAAGACAAGAAAAACCTTAATCTGGAACATATGCCGGATCCACTGGCGCTGTCTCAGGCCCTGATGAATGCCTATCAGAAATCCCAGCCGCTTTTCGCTGAAATGATCGAAAACTATAATAAGGAGTTTGCGAAGAAACAAAGCGAGGCCGCTGCCAATCCGCTGCCCTTTAATATGGTCGAACCGGCCTTCGATCTGCTTGGAACCATGGCCTCCCACCCGATGAAATACTGGGCGATGCAAATGGAACACGCCCAAAAACAAGCCGATTTATGGCAGAGCACAATCAAAAAAATGGCTGGCGAGGACGTCCCGCCCGTCATCGAACCACCCAAAGGAGATCGCCGCTTCCGCGCCGCAGAATGGGAGGAAAGCCCGTTCTTCGACTTCATAAAACAATATTATTTACTGGCCTGCGATCTGGTCAATAAAACCATCGAAAACACCACCGGCTTATCGGAAAAGAAAAAAGATACGCTGGCCTTTACCGCGCGCCTGATCATGGATGCGCTCTCTCCGTCCAACTTCGTTTTCACAAACCCGGAAGTTTTACACGAAACTATCAAGACCGGCGGCGCCAACCTTGTAAAAGGGCTGGAAAACTTCAACCGCGACCTCGAACGCGGCCAGGGCGAACTCGACATCAAGATGAGCGATCCGAACGCCTTCACACTCGGCAAAGACATCGCCACAACAGAAGGACAAGTCGTCTATGAAAACGATCTTATGCAGCTTATCCAGTACGCGCCAAAAACCCAGAGCGTGTTCGAACGCCCGCTCCTGATCACGCCGCCCTGGATCAACAAATATTACATCCTCGACCTCAGGCCGGAAAACTCCTACATCAAATGGGCTTTGGAACAAGGCCATACGGTCTTCTGCATCTCGTGGGTCAACCCGGATACAAAGCTCGCCAAAAAGACATTCGAAGATTACATGCGTGAAGGCCCGTTAACAGCGCTGGAGCAAATCGAAAAAATCACCGGCGAAAAAGAATGCAACGCGGTAGGCTACTGCCTCGGCGGCACGCTGCTAGCCACCACATTGGCCTATCTGGAATGCAGCAAAAAGCGCAACCCCATCACCTCCGCGACCTTCCTTACAACACTGGTGGATTTCGAACACGCCGGAGACATGAAGCTCTTCATGGGCGATCAGCAAATCGACCAACTCGATGAACTCATGCGCAAAAGCGGTGTCCTGCCCGCCAGCAATATGCGCAAAACCTTCTCTCTGCTGCGTGCCAACGACCTGATTTGGTCGTTCGTGGTCAATAACTACCTGATGGGCAAGGAACCCTTCCCCTTCGATCTTCTGTACTGGAACGATGACTCCACCAACATGCCCGCATCCATGCATAGTTTTTACCTGAAAAACATGTACCGCGATAATTTACTAACCCAGCCCGGCGGCATTGAAATCGGCGGTGTTAAAATCGACATCCGCAAGATCAAAACGCCATGCTACTTCCTCTCCACCAAGGACGATCACATCGCCCCGTGGAAAGCCACTTACCAGACCACCCAGCTGGTCAGCGGCCCGAAAGTCTTTACCCTCGCCGCCTCCGGTCATATCGCCGGAGTCATAAACCCGCCCGTGCAGGATAAATACTGCTTCTGGAGCGCCCAAAACGCACCGGCCAATCCTGACAAATGGCTCGAAAACGCCGAAGAGCAAAACGGCTCATGGTGGCCGCACTGGCAAAGCTGGATCGAAACCTACGCCGGAGACAAAACAAGCCCGCGTATGCTCAAGAAAGGCCTTGAGGCGGCTCCTGGTCGTTATGTGCGGATGCGCGGGGATTGACGCCACGGATAAGTTGAAGATATGCGGTATCAGAAACACCGGAAGCCGCGCGATTCTGCTGGCACCAACGCATCCAAATCCCTACGCGCTCCAAATCAACCCGAGAAGGTAAAACAGACTCATCTTGAGCAATATCTGTGACAAACTGTTGCACAATCGCCTGCACGCCGATGCCAAGATTCAGTTTCCGCATCTTCCAGCCCCTCACATCTTCAGTCGCAGCATCCGCAATATGAGGAACCGGAAACTCCGAGCCACCCCATTCAACCCCCTTAAGCACCAACTTGGAAAAAGGCATGTACTGCCCATATTGCAAACGTATAGTCCAATTTGGAGAATCCGCAAATTGATGGGTCGCCTCCATAAAAGGAATCCGCAGACGAACAACAACATCTTTACTGCCCAAAAACAAATGCCCTTTCTCCGAAATATCCAGAAAGGCACCCCGTCCTTGAGCGAAAGAAGCCGTTAAAAAACTCCGAGAGTTCAAACAGAAATAGTCCCGCAGAGAAAACGCAGTACGAAAACCGTGTTGAAGATTTAATCTCTCAATATCCATAGCTGCACCTTATTTGCATAATAAAAGGTGCTATGCAACAAAAACTTACTCAAAATACATAAAGAAAAATTTGACAAAACTTATACGATGCCCTATAAATATTTTCCGTAATAAAAAGGATGTGTATCAGTGGTTAACAAAACAACACCTAACCTTGACCTAAATTTTCATTTGGCTGTCAACCAATGGTGGCCTCATATTAGCGTCATAAGGGAACAAATAACTCTAAGTGGTTCTGTAAGAACAAGCATCGAATTTGATGATGGAGATATACATCACACCACCGAAGGTATATCTGCCAAAAAACTTCTTAGCCTTGTTGGCCTCCAAAAAATTAAAAAAGGCGGACCAAGTGTAATTCTCGAAGACATTGCGAGCGGAACAACCCAAGAAACAACACCGCTACAAGCACTCTACACGCCTGGACCACTGGGACGCCCCCTCACCCCCTTAACAGACTTCCGTCTATAATTTAAAAAAAACGCCGCTCCCATAATAAGAACGGCGCTCTTTATATCTTTCGCACAGCAAGCCTTTGGTAGAGGAGATTGCAAAGTCCGAAAGAAAATATCCTAGAGAGATTGAAAAACAATTCTCCCCATAGAAATAAAGCCTGTATAAATACAGGCAATATCTCAAAAGAATAAATCCACAGCTAAAAATCCAAAAACCGATAGCAAAACCAAAAAGTAATACAATTTGTTTGTACGATAGGCATCCAAGGCCCAGCCCTCCTAACGGTGCGCAGAATGTATAGATAATACATGAGCACACCGAGACCGCAGGATAACGCAGCGTACGGGCAAATTTATTATCTTTTAGCCCACTGTTTGGTCCGGCGCGCTTTGTGCTTACCGACTTTCTTACGCTCGACAATCCGGCTGTCACGGGTCAACATACCGGCTTTTTTCAAGGCCGGACGCATCGCCGGATCAAAGCTTTCCAGCGCGCGGGAAATCCCGTGGCGCACGGCGCCAGCCTGACCGGACAAACCGCCGCCTTTAACCGTGCAAACCACATCAAAGTGCCCAACAGCATTTACAATCAAAAACGGCTGGTTCAAGATCAATTGCTGGGTCTGACGCGCAAAGTAAATGCTTTGGTCACGACCATTCACCGTTACCTTACCGCTACCGCGTTTAACCCAAACGCGGGCCACAGCATCTTTACGGCGGCCTGTACCATAAGCACGACCCTGCGCATCGACTTGAGGCTCGCGCTTCGCAGGTTTTTCCTCTGCAACGGCCTTGGAACCGGCTTTCGCCTCGCTTTTGTCTTCAGCTTTCACAGCCGCGCCCAGATCCTTAAGATCTTTAACGGCTTCTTCTGTTTTATTTGTATCGTCTTTCTTGGCCATCTTAAATCCTTAGCCTCTCTTATTCTTGGGGTTCATCGCAGCAACATCCAGCACTTCAGGCTTTTGCGCTTCATGCGGATGCTCAGCCCCGGCATAAACATGCAGATTGCTGAAAACTTTATAGCCCAAAGGCCCTTTCGGCAGCATACGCTCCACAGCCTTCTCGACCACGCGCTCCGGATGCTTGCCATCCAGAATCTGGCCTTTGGAACGCTGCTTGATCCCGCCGGGATACCCTGTGTGCCAATAGAAAATATCGTCTTCGCGTTTTTTACCGGTCAAACGGACCTTATCGGCGTTAATCACGATCACGTTATCACCGTCATCCATGTGCGGGGTATAAGACGGCTTGTGTTTACCGCGCAGACGCAAAGCGATAATGCTGGCCAGACGCCCCAGAACAACATCCTGAGCATCGACAACAATCCACTTTTTCTCGATCTCTGCGGGTTTTGCAGAATATGTTTTTGTCATCTGTATCATCCTTGTTTGAAAAACAGGGCTTCTTATGCACCAATCCAACATACCTGTCAACAAAAAAGCAATAAAAACAGAGGATTAAAATAACGGTATTTAAATACCTCTTCAAACGCCTTGCTGGTTCGTACAAGCAATGTCTAAACTATAATTCGATGAATCACCTATTAACATCAGGCCCTCTGCATGCTCGATAAAATATTCCGCCCCGTCCAAGGCTTTACCGCCCGCAAACGTAAACACACCGTTACGATCATCCCTATAAAAAGCAAAGATTACAAAGGCTGGCTGGACAAACAAAACGCCGCCGTACAAAAACAGATCGCCACCAGCATCTTTACCGGGAAACCGGGGCAAACGCGCATTATTTTCCAAAACGGCGAACCTGAAAGCTTTCTGATCGGCGTCAATGAAACATTAGGTCACTACGATCTATCTCCGGCTATAAGCATGCTCCAGAAAATCCTCAACGCCGAAACTCTCAAAGACACAGCTTTCGAACTCGACACATCAAAGCTCAAAACGGCAGAAATCAACAACGCCCATATCGGCTGGGGTCTGGCCTGCTATAGCTTCGATACTTTAAAGTCCAAAACCGACGCCCTGCCAGCCCTGCTCTGGAGCAAAAAAGCCGATAAAAAAGCTGTGCTCTCAATGCTGGAAAGCATCAACCTGCTGCGCGATCTTGTCAACCTGCCCGCCAACCTGCTCGGCCCCGAAGAAATCGAAAAAACGGTCAAAAAACTCAGCCATGAACACGAAGCCAGCGTCAAAATCATCAAGGACCAGGACCTGCTCAAACAAAACTTTCCGCTCATCTACACCGTCGGCCAGGCCAGCCCGCGCCGCCCGCGCCTGATCGAAATGAAATGGGGCAAAGCCCGCGACCCCAAACTCACCCTCGTCGGCAAAGGAGTCGTCTTTGATACTGGCGGCCTCGACATCAAACCCTCTCAATATATGCGCCTAATGAAAAAGGATATGGGCGGCGCCGCACACGTCATAGCGCTCGCCAAACTGATCATGGAGGCCAAATTACCCGTGCGCCTGCGCCTCCTCATCCCGGCCGTTGAAAACGCCGTCGGCGGCGCGGCCTTCCGCCCCGGCGATATTATCCAAAGCCGCAAAGGCCTGTTCGTTGAAAACACCAACACAGACGCCGAAGGCCGCCTCATTCTGGCCGATGCCCTGACCTATGCCTGCGAAGACAATCCCGATCTTGTCATCGACTATGCCACACTAACCGGGTCAGCCCGCGCCGGATTAGGACCGGACATCCCGCCTGTTTTCTGCAGCAACGACAAACACCATGAACCTCTGCGCAAGACCGCCGCCAAAGCTGAAGACCCCATCTGGCCGATGCCGCTCTGGCAGCCCTACCGCAAACACATCGAAAGCCCCGATGCCGACCTTATAAACTCGACCGGCATCCCCGGCGACGGCATCTATAGCGCGCTATTCCTGCAAAGCTTTGTCGAAGACAAAACCGACTGGATGCATCTGGATGTATTTTCTTGGGAACAAACAGGCCGACCGGGCCGACCCAAAGGCGCCGCCGACACAGGCTTGCGCACAATGTTTGTGTATTTGAAAGAGCGCTACGCCTAAAATAACACCCTAAAATAGCTCAAGAATCTCGCACGCAAAATCGCTGAGCGTATCATCACGTGCGCCCATAACAACAATCCGGTTACCCGTCTTCGCATGCGCCTTGATATAAGGAATAATATCCCCGCGCACATCAAAACAATGCGCATCAACCCCCGCCTCTTGCGCCCAGCCGATAACATGGCGCGCAGTAACGCTCCGGTCAGCCGTGCCGCCCGCGTAATAAACTTCGGGCATCAAGAGCTGATCTTCAGCTCCTAAATAGCGGGCAAAACTCTCGACAATTTCCCGCCCCATAAGTTTGAGCGGACCAAAACCATGAGGTTGAAAAATCACAAACAAACGCCCGTCAAACTCTTTCAAAGTCTTAAGGCTTGCCGCGATTTTATCGGGATTATGCGCAAAATCATCAATGACTGTAATACCGCCGCGCCCGCCCGTAACCTCCAGCCGCCGCGAAATCCCCTTGAATGTTTCCAGCGCCGGAATCAACTTATCCAGATCAAGGCCCATAGCCAGCCCCACGCTCAGCGCCGCCAGCGCGTTGGCTACATTATGCCCGCCCGGAACCTGCAAACACACCGGATAGCTCCGCCTTTCGCGCTCGACCCGGAAACGCACCCCCGAGGGTAAATATTCAAGATCATACGCGCGCAGCGCCGCCTCCTGCACCCCCAAACTATAGCTATAAACAGGAACCTTTGCCTTCTGCGCCAGTTCACGAAGATGCGGATCATCAAAATTCAGAACAACAGCCTTCTCCGCGCGCGCAATAAAATCACCGAACAACCCGAGAAGCTCTGCAACCGGCTTATGATCAAGCGCAACATTGTTTACCACAGCGACTGATGGCCTATAAAGCTCAATCGATCCATCGCTTTCATCGGTTTCAGTTACAAAAACGCCGCCACCTCCCACGCGCATAGACGGTATAATCTGCCCCGGCTCAGGCGCGTCCTTAAAATTAACAATCACCCCGCCATTCATCACAGTGGGATCAATATCCATCGCGCTCAACATAACCGAAACCATGCCCGTCACAGTAGATTTGCCGCTCGTTCCGGCAATAGAAATGCCGCAAGGGCTTTCATTAAACAGCTCCGCCAGCAATTCCGCACGTTTTTGAATAGGAATACCGCGTGAAAGCGCTGCCCCCACATCAGGAATACTCTCTTCGATCGCGCTGGAAACCACCAGAACATCCGCTCTGGCATCAACCCCTGAACCATCCTGCGGAAATAACCAGATCCCCGCATCCTGTAATGCCCTGAATTTTTCCGGACTTTTCCCCTGATCAAAAGCCCGGTCAGAACCATAAACCCGGCCACCGCGCTCAGCCACGATAGCCGCCAAAGGCGCCATGCCGGACCCGCCGATCCCGCAGAAAAAATAGCCTTTGGATTTCGAGGTATCCATAAAGAATTACTGCCCGGGAATAATCGTCACAGGCGCAGCATCCTGTAAATCGCCCTTATCGCCGCTCATATCAGACGGCTCTGAAAACGCATCAGGCCTATACGCATCACCATAAGCCGGATCAGCCTCCCCACGCTTCAAAATCTTTACCTTCGGTGCATAGCGATCTCTATTCAAGCGCGGCTGCGCAGGCGAAAACTCCTCCAAAGGATAATCTTCAGGCTGACGAATATCCGGATTATTCTGCGCCGGCAAAGGCTGATCCGTCACCGGCATATCCGTAAAGTTAATCTCGACAATATCAGGATACTTAAAGAGCGCCTCTGAAGCATAATCAACCACAAATCCCGCGCCCGCCGTTCCAACATTCCACAGCGCATCACCGGCAATTTCCGGCTTAATATAAATCTCGCGGCGACGATTCCCCGGCGCCAGACAATCCACATGCAAATCTTTCTTGGAATTGACAATATTAATCGTTTGCGGCGGACGGACACGGTAACGCAGCCCGTCAACATAAACCTGACACACCGCATCATATGCCCCCGGCGTCACAAATCGAACATCTTGCTTTGCGCCATCCAAAACGGACGCACACGCCCCGACAGCCAGAAGAGAAGAAACAACAAGAAACTTTTTAAACATGAGATTTTCCAAGGCATTGGAAGAAGACTTGAACCAGTCCTCATACTAGCGCAATTCACCGCCTATGACAATCATCGCAAATACAGCGAGATAAACAAACAAGCAACAAAACTCAAGACGCTTTGGCCATATGAGAAGAATCAACATCAAAACTGAGCGCATCCCCTTTGACACCGATGCGTACATGCGCCCCGTCATTCACCTCACCGGCCAAAATCATCTCTGCCAGCTTGTTTTGCAGCTCTGTCTGAATGACGCGTTTAAGAGGCCGCGCGCCATAGGCCGGCTGATAGCCCTTATCGGCCAACCAAGCCTTGGCCTTTTCATCAATATCCAGATCAATATGCCGTCCGGCCAACAGATCATGCAGATAACGAAGCTGGATATCAACGATTCCCGTCATTTGCGAGCGATCCAGACGTTTAAACAGCAAGATTTCATCCAGACGGTTCAAAAACTCAGGCCGGAACGCCCCGCGCACAGCCTCCATAACCTGATCACGCACATCCTCGACGCTCGCGCCCTCTTCCTGATTCACCAGATATTCCGCCCCCAGATTCGACGTCATAATCAAAACTGTATTGGAAAAATCAACCGTACGCCCTTGCCCATCGGTCAAACGCCCGTCATCCAGAACCTGTAGCAGCACGTTAAACACATCCGGATGCGCCTTTTCAACCTCGTCAAACAGCACAACCTGATACGGACGCCGCCGTACAGCCTCGGTCAAAGCCCCGCCTTCCTCATAACCGACATAACCGGGCGGCGCGCCAATCATCCGCGAAACTGCATGCTTTTCCATGTATTCCGACATATCCAGCCGCACCATCGCCGTATCGTCATCGAACATAAATTCGGCCAAAGCCTTTGTCAGCTCGGTCTTTCCAACCCCTGTCGGACCAAGAAACAGGAAAGACCCGATCGGACGGCGCGAATCCTGCAAGCCCGCCCGGCTGCGGCGGATCGCATTCGACACCGCCGTCACAGCCTCCTCCTGACCCACAACACGCGAACGTAAAACTTCTTCCATTTTCAAAAGCTTATCACGCTCACCTTCAAGCATTTTCTCAACTGGAACGCCCGTCCAGCGGCTCACGATGCTGGCAATATCGTCCTCCGTCACCTCCTCGTGAATCAGGTTAGATTGTGCCCCCCCGTTCGAAGATTCGCCGGCCTCACCAATCTTTTCCTCCAACTTGGGAATCTCGCCGTATTTCAACTCACTCGCCCGCGCCCAGTTCCCTTCACGCTCGGCCTGCTCCAACTCTATGCGCGCTTTATCCAAAGCCTCCGTATATTTTTGCCCGGCATTGAGCTTTTCCTTCTCGGCGCGCCACTGAGAGGTCATATCCGCAGATTTTCCCTCCAGATCTGAAAGTTCCTCTTCAAGCTTCTCCAATCGGTCCTTAGAGGACTTATCCTTTTCCTTTTTCAAGGCTTCCCGCTCGATCTTAAGCTGGATAATCCGCCGATCCAGTTCATCCAGCGCCTCCGGCTTGGAATCGGCCTGCATGCGAATACGTGACGCCGCCTCATCCACAAGGTCAATCGCCTTATCCGGCAAAAAACGATCCGTGATGTAGCGATTCGAAAGTGTCGCCGCCGCTACAATCGCCGTATCGGTAATACGTACACCGTGATGCAGCTCGTACTTCTCTTTCAAGCCCCGCAAAATCGAAATCGTATCCTCAACTGTCGGCTCGGACACGAAGACAGGCTGAAAACGCCGCGCCAGCGCCGCATCCTTTTCAATGTACTTGCGGTATTCATCCAGCGTCGTCGCCCCGACCATATGCAATTCACCGCGCGCCAGAGCAGGTTTCAGCATATTCCCCGCATCCATCGCCCCGTCGGTCTTCCCGGCCCCGACAAGCGTATGCAACTCATCCAGAAACAGGATAATCTCGCCCGCCGCGCCCTTCACTTCATCCAGCACAGCCTTAAGACGCTCCTCGAATTCCCCGCGATATTTCGCCCCGGCCAGCAAAGCCCCAAGATCGAGTGATAACAAGCGCTTATCCTTCAAACTTTCCGGCACATCCCCATTCACGATGCGCTGTGCAAGCCCCTCGATAATCGCCGTCTTCCCGACCCCCGGCTCCCCGATCAAAACGGGATTGTTTTTCGTCCGCCGTGAAAGCACCTGCACCGTACGGCGGATCTCTTCATCGCGGCCGATAATCGGGTCCATCTTGCCATTTTCCGCCGCCTCGGTCAGATCATGCGCGTACTTGTTGAGCGCATCGAATTGATCGTCCGCCGTCGCAGAATCGGCCGTACGCCCCTTACGCATATCATTTACCGCCCCATTAAGCGCCTTATCCGTCAAACCGGCCCCTTCGAGATACCCCGAAACTTCGGCCTTTTTCTCCATAAGCATCGCCTGCAAAATCCGCTCGGCAGTCACATACTTATCGCCGGATTTTTCAGCTAATAACAATGCACTAGAAAGTATTTTTGAAAGATCACTTGAAATGCGGAGCTGCCCGGCCCCCGGCCCTTCAACCACAGGCAACTTGGCCAGTGCCTTATCCACATCACTGCGCAGGGCCGCAACTTTCGTATCCGTTGCTTTTAAGAGCTTGGGAATCAAAGCATCCTGATCATCCAGCATCACCTTAAGCATATGCTCAGGCTCAAGCGAGGGGTGCTTATTGCGCATAGCCAGCGTCTGCGCGGCCTGCAGAAAAGATTTCGTTTTTTCGGTAAATTTATCAAAGTCCATGAATAAAATTATAGATTTGAAAATTCGAGTTTCAATTGTTTTAAATCAATTGTCCCAAAAGAAACAAAGCAATTACACTGAAAAATAAAAAAAGCGGCCCCGAAGAGCCGCCTTTGTAAAACACAGAAAGAACCAATAGATAAAATCTTTTTAACCTGCCGCCATTTCGGCAGCACATTCACCGGAAACAAGTGAAGATTTAACCTTAGAAGACGCCCCTAAGATACTGGAAGGCAAAGATAAATCGTCATCTTGCTCAATATTTAAATCTTCTCGAACATCTCTAGGAACCGAACGCTCCTGTACGTCTTCATTCCAGCTATTAATAATGCGCTGATAATGTTCGGCATGCTGCAGATAGCTCTCAGCCATAATCTGGTCCCCGGCTGCGGCAGAATCTTTCGCCAGAGCCACATATTTCTCGGCCACCTGATGCGCCGTTCCACGAATACGAACATCGGGCCCATTACTATCAAAAACCTGCATACGCTGGCTGTTTGCGCGGCGGCCGCCATTCCCTCTACCGCGCTGGCGACGTGTCGATGTTCCGTGTCTCATATCCAATCCGTTTCTTTAGTGTGCGTTTATCCAAACTCAAAAATACATACACGTACACCTTACACTATTAATGTACGTCTGGCTAGAGTCTTAAGCCAAAAATCACAACATATTGGGTTTCTCTATAAACCACCAAACCGCATGTTGCGCTTCTTATGTTTCGATGAATTTTAAACTACGCGCAACCCCGTTTTCCGATCAACAACCACTTAAAAAAAACTTTTACTTATCCCCACTCATTTCGCAGAAAAGATTTCCACAACCCGCGGATGCCCTGCCGAATCAGCGTGTACGCTCTTGAGCAAAAACCGCGATTCTTTAATGAGTCGCGTCAGCTTTTCCTCCTGATCGAATCCTATTTCCAAAAAGCAAAATCCCCCCTCATCCAACAACCGGTTTAAATCCGAAAAAATTCTTTTATAGGCTTGCAATCCATCTTGCCCACCATCCAAAGCCAGAATCGGATCGAATTTGCGCACATTTTCATCCAGATCAAGAATCACATCTGATTCAATGTAAGGCGGATTCGAAACCACAAGATCAAATAGCCCCTCCAGAGCCCCCCCCCAATCCGCGCATACAAACCCCGCCCGTGCGTCCACACCATGCCGCTGCGCATTACTCCGGGCGATTTGAAGCGCCGCAGGCGATAAATCCACCCCAACACCATAAGCTTGCGGAAACAAGCTCAACAACGTCACAAGAATACACCCCGATCCCGTCCCCAAATCAAGAATCCGGAGCGGCGAACGATCTTTAAACCGCTGTAAAACTGCTTCAATCAAGACTTCCGTATCGATTCTCGGATCCAACGTCGCCGGAGAGAGCACGAAATCCATCCCCCAAAATGCCCGCTCTTCATAAATACGGGACAGAGGTTCCCCGGTCTGAAAGCGCTCCAAATCACGCATAACCAATCCCACAGCGCCCTCCGGCACACCGGAATCAGGCGCTACAATCAAATCCGCGGCCGTAACGCCCGCTCGCTTGTTCAAAACATAACGCGCATCGACCTCGGGCAAAACCTCTCGAATCCGATCATAAAGCTCCCGTAATGTCATGGAAACAGGCATAAAAACTATGCGCCCATCGCCGCCAAGGCCGCCGCATTATCCTCGGCGATCAAGGCTTCGATAATTTCATCCAGCGCCTCACCGCGCAAAACATCCTCCAGCTTATAAAGCGTCAGATTAATCCGGTGATCGGTCACCCGCCCCTGCGGATAGTTATAAGTGCGAATCCGCTCCGAACGATCACCAGAACCAACCTGAGATTTACGATCCTCCGCGCGTTCAGCCGCCAGCCTTTGACGCTGCACATCATAAATCCGCGTTGCCAGAACCTTCATCGCCTTGGCGCGGTTTTTATGCTGGGAGCGCTCTTCCTGCATCTCGACAACGATTCCGGTCGGAACGTGCGTAATCCGCACCGCACTATCCGTCGTATTCACGTGCTGCCCCCCGGCCCCTTGCGAGCGATAAGTATCAATCCGCAAATCCTTTTCCTCGATATTGACTTCCGCCTCTTCGGCCTCCGGCAACACCGCCACCGTCGCCGCCGAAGTATGAATCCGCCCCCCGCTTTCTGTTTTGGGAACGCGCTGTACGCGGTGCACGCCGGATTCGTATTTGAGCTTCTGAAACACATTGCGCCCGGTAATCTCGGCGATAATCTCTTTATATCCACCCACATCACTCTCCGAAGCCTCGACAACCTCCATCTTCCAGCCTTGCGTCGCCGCATAGCCTTTGAACATCGCGAACAAATCTCCGGCAAACAAAGCCGCCTCATCCCCACCCGTTCCGGCGCGAATCTCCAAAATCGCGTTTTTGGTGTCGTCCTCATCCTTAGGGATCAAGGCCATACGAATCTGCTGATTTAAAACCGGAATTTTGTCCTCCAAGGCGCGCAATTCCTCGGCCGCCATCTCTTTCATCTCCGGATCGCCGAGCATCTCCTGCAAATCCGTCTTCTCGGCCTCTGCCACTTCCAAAGCATCAATAGCTTCCACCACAGGCGACAATTCCGCATATTCCATGGAATATTTCGCAAACTGATCCCCCGACAGCCCGCCCTGTGACATAAGAGCCGACAACTCATCATGCCGGCTGCGGATGGAATTCAACTTTTCCTTCAAAGACATCCCTAAACCCTTCTCATTACCCGCCGTATTTTAATTTCAATTCTTGAGAATTCAAAGGCATATCCCGCACAACCTCTCCGCTGCTCCCAAGGGTCTTCAAAATTTGCCCGTCAACAACCAGATCAACCCCGCCGGCATTCCCGATCGAAATCGTCAGCTCCGGCCTGTCCGGCACAAAATACTGATCCCCCGCACGCAACACACGGGAAAGAATTTTGTCTCCCTTCCCGTCACGAATCTCTACCCAGCTATTTTCCCGGATATTCAAGACAATCCCTTGCAGGGTCGACTCGCCTCCTTCTGTTTCAACCACCGGCACCTCTTCAACCACAGGCTCCGGTGGTTGATAAATAGCCTCCTGAATCGCCGGCGTAACCGGTGGTATTTCCTCAACCGCTATCCGTTCACGGCCCTGCATCGTCATCCAGATCGCCACAAAAACCAAAAGCAATAAAAGGCCACCAATCACAAGCCAGCGCGGCGGCAAAACAGCTTCGGATGATGGAACATTGGGAGCACTCATGACCCGCACAGGCTTTACATTCAACTGCGCCTTGAACAAGCCCACCATTTTATCCCCGTCCAGCCCCAGATATTCGGAATAAGTCCGGACAAACCCCAAAGCATAAACCTGCCCCGGCAAACGGCTCATATCACAGGATTCCAGAGCCTCCAATTGCTCGGCGCGAATACGCAAATTCGTCTCCACATCCTGCAAGGACAGCTTGTAATGCACCCGCGTACGGCGCAAAATCTCGCCGACCGGAATATCAGTCGTTTCTAAAGATTTTTTCTGCTGTTGATCAGATGTCTCTGCCATGCTCGGCGCAGATTATACGATTTACGCGGCCTCTTCCAGACCATAAGCACTATGCAGGGTCCGCACGGCCAGTTCCGCATAATCTTCCTCGATCAAAACACTGATTTTAATCTCGGACGTTGAAATCACCTGGATATTGATTCCCTTGCTGGCCAGCGCCGTAAACATTTTCTGCGCCACACCGGCATGGCTTTTCATTCCGACGCCGACAACAGATATCTTCGCCACATTCGCTGCCGAGCGAATTTCGTCACACTCGATCTTCGCGTCCTTCAAAACCTTCAAAGCCCGCTCCAGATCAGCGCGGGAAACCGTAAAGGTCATATCCGTACTTTGACCGTCCGACGTAATATTCTGCACGATCATATCAACATTAATCCCGGCCTCACCCAAAGGCGTAAACACAGCCGAAGCCACGCCCGGCTTGTCCGCAACGCGCAGCAAGGTAATCTTGGCCTCGTCCCGGCCGCACGCAATCCCGCTCACAAGTTCTTCTTCCATAATCTTGTCCTCTCTCACAACAAGGGTTCCGGGCATATCGCTCCCGATTGCATCTTCAAAGCTGGATAAAACCTGAAGCGCCACACCGTGTTTCATCGCAATCTCGACCGAGCGCGTTTGCAAGACCTTCGCCCCCAAGGACGCCAGCTCCATCATTTCCTCGAATGAAATTGTCTTTAATTTACGCGCCCCCGGCACAATCCGCGGGTCGGTCGTATACACCCCATCCACATCGGTATAAATATCGCAGCGCTCCGCCTTCAGAGCAGCCGCCAGAGCCACCGCCGAAGTATCCGACCCCCCGCGTCCCAATGTTGAAATCCGGTTATTGAACGTCACCCCCTGAAATCCGGGCACAACCGCCACTTCCCCCTTCTCCAGAGCCTCCAGTAAATGCTTCGTCTCGATATCGCGCACCCGCGCCTTGCTGTGCATCTCATCGGTTTTGAACGGAATCTGCCAGCCCAGCCAGCTCCGCGCGGCAATCCCGTGCTTGTGCAGAGCCAAAGCCATCAATCCGGCCGTCACCTGCTCTCCGCTGGACACCACAACATCATATTCATAAAGGTCATGCATCGTGCTAACTTCATTGCAGTAACCAACAAGCTGGTTTGTCACGCCCGACATCGCCGAAACGACAACCACAACCTGATGACCGGCTCGAACTTCCCGCACGACCTTCTCGGCCGCCCGCTCGATCTTGTCCACATCCGCCACAGACGTGCCGCCAAATTTCACGACAATTAAAGACATTTCTTTTTCTTCTCTAATCGTTTAAAACCAAACGTAGTTATAAGGAAACCGCAAAATATGTCCAGCGTCGATCAACAGGAAATCGAAAATTTTTCCAAAGACTCTGCCCGGTGGTGGGACGAAACAGGCCCCTTTAAACCGCTGCATAAATTAAACCCCGTGCGCCTGTCTTTCATTAAGAATGAAATTTGCACTGCTTTAGAACGCGACGCCAACAACCTGAAACCGCTAAAAGGTCTGGATATTTTTGATATCGGTTGCGGCGGCGGTCTGGTCTGCGAACCCCTCGCCCGCCTCGGTGCCAATGTCACGGGCGCGGATGCCGATGCAAAAGCTACAGATACCGCTAAAAAGCACGCCGCGCAGCAAGGTTTATCCATCGACTATCAAAACAAACCCGCCGAAGAAATCAAAAAAACCTTCGACGTCGTTTTGGCTCTGGAAATCATCGAACACGTGAGCAATCCCGAAGAGTTCATCGCCAGCCTCGAAAAACTTCTTAAACCCGGCGGCCTGCTGATCATGTCAACATTAAACCGCAGCCCGAAATCCTACGCACTCGGCATTATCGCCGCCGAATATATTCTGCGCTGGGTCCCACGCGGCACGCATAGCTGGAAAGAATTCATCCGTCCCTCGGAACTCGTCAAGATGGCAACGGCCCACAATTTAAAAGCCAAAACCATCCGCGGCCTTGTCTTTAACCCGTTCAAAAACGAATTCGCCCTCTCCAAAACCGATCTGGATGTAAACTATCTCGTAAGTTTTAGCAAAAACGAGGATTAAATCCCCATGAACACAGCCCTCATCATCCTCCTGCTCGCCGCCATGTTTTCCGTCCTTCTGGTTCTGGCACTGGGCATCTATTCCATGCTCAAAGGCGGAGAATTCAATGAAAAATACGGCAACCGCCTGATGCAAGCCCGCGTCGCGCTCCAAGGGGTTGCCTTGGCCCTGCTGGCTTTGGCATACTTTGCTTCTCAAGGGTGATTCCCGCGCCCCCTTCTACTTAAGGAGAGTCAAACCATGAAAATTCTGGTCCCCATCAAACGGGTCGTCGATTACAACGTCAAAATCCGCGTCAAAAGCGATCAAAGCGGCGTTGAACTGGCCAACGTCAAAATGTCGGTCAATCCGTTCGACGAAATCGCCATCGAAGAAGCCGTCCGCCTTAAGGAATCCGGCAAGGCCGGCGAAATCATCGCCGTATCCATCGGCCCTGAAAAAGCGCAGGAACAACTGCGCACCGCCATGGCCATCGGCGCCGACCGCGGAATTCTCGTCAAAACCGACACCCCGATTGATCTGGGCGGCGTCGAGCCTCTGGCTGTGGCCAAAGCGCTCAAAGCGATCATCGACAAGGAATCTCCGAATCTCGTCATCATGGGCAAACAATCCATCGACGATGATTCCAATCAGACCGGCCAAATGCTCGCCGCGCTCTTGGGATGGGCGCAAGGCACGTTTGCCTCGAAACTAACCATCGAGGGCGAGTCCTTAAGCGTCACCCGCGAAGTCGATGGCGGCCTCAAAACCCTGAAGCTCAAAATGCCCGCCGTCATCACTACGGATTTGCGCCTGAACGAGCCGCGCTATGCCAAGCTCCCCGATATTATGAAGGCCAAGAAAAAACCGCTGGATATGATAGAACCCGCAGAGCTCGGCGTTGATTTCACCCCACGCCTGCAAATCCTCAAAGTCACCGAACCGCCCGTTCGACAAGGCGGCGGAAAAGTCGCCAATGTTGACGAACTGATTGATAAACTGAGCAATGAGGCCAAAGTCATTTAGCCACATAAAGCATCCCGGACTTGATCCGGGATCTGAAACATAATGAAAGGCCATTTAAAAACAGAGTTCAAAAGGTACATTTATGGAATATGTAAAAATAAAACGCCTGTCGTTTCTGAGCCTTTGCAAAATTGTTTTTGTTGGATATCTTTTTTCCGTGGTTCCGGTATTCGCTGTGTATTTACTGTTTACCATGGACATGAAAAACATATTTACAGATATTCTGGGCACGATCATCATGATGGCATTGATAGTTTTTGCAGCCCCTTTGCAAACAGCGTTTTTCATCTGGTTTGGTCACCTAATCTCTTCAAAATTTATGATTTTTGGAATTGAATATCAAAAAGGAACAGAATCATGAGCACCCTCATCCTCGCCGAACATGAAAACGGAAACGTTAAAGACAGCACCCGCAGCGCCGTAACCGCCGCCCAGAAAATCGGTGGTGACATCCATATCCTGATCGCCGGACACGATTGCGTCCCCGCAGCCCAAGGCGCCGCCAAAATCGCGGGCGTATCCAAAGTTTTTCACGCCGATGCGCCTGAACTCGCCCAGGGAATGGCCGAAAACATCGCCCCGCTCATCGTCGAACTGGCCGCTGGCTACACGCACATTCTCTCTCCGGCCGGCACCTACAGCAAAAACATCATGCCGCGCGCCGCCGCCCTGCTCGATATCCAGCAAATCTCGGAAATCTCCGCCGTCATCGATGCCGATACGTTCGAGCGCCCGGTTTACGCCGGAAACGCTATCGCCACCGTCAAATCCGGTGATGCAAAAAAGCTCATCACCGTGCGCACAACCCATTTCGACGCAGCTCCGGCCGAAGGCGGCAGCGCTACGATAGAAAACACATCCTCAAAAGGCGATAGCGGCCTCTCCGCCTTCGTTTCGCAGGAAACCTCGAAATCCGAACGCCCCGAACTCACCTCGGCCAAAATCGTTGTCTCCGGCGGCCGCGGCGTCGGCTCGAAAGAAAACTTCGCAATCATCGAAAAACTCGCCGACAAACTCGGCGCGGCCATCGGCGCATCCCGCGCGGCCGTCGATGCAGGCTACGTTCCCAATGACTATCAGGTCGGCCAAACCGGAAAAATTGTCGCCCCCGATCTTTACATTGCTGTGGGCATTTCCGGCGCCATCCAGCATCTGGCAGGCATGAAAGATTCGAAAATAATCGTCGCCATCAATAAGGACGAAGACGCACCCATCTTCAGCGTTGCCGATTACGGCCTCGTCGCCGATCTCTTCGATGCTGTCCCTGAAATGACGGAAAAGCTATAGAAAAAACTAATCCCGCGGGATCTTAAACACGGGCCTATCCGGTTTGGGGATCATCGCTCCTTCGGTCTGAGCCTCATCCAAAACCGCACCTGTCATATTGGCATCACGCAAATCCGCATCACGCAAATCCGCTCCGCTCAAATTTGCATAAGACAAATCCGCCCCGGAAAAGTTGGCGCTCTTGAGCTGCGCACCCGAAAGATCCGCATAACGCATCTTGGCAAAGGAGAAATCACACGGGCTAAAACGTTTCCCCGCGCCTCCAGAGCCAAACATCAGAGGATTAGCCTGAATTCCGCGCATCTTCGCATGAGAAAAATTCGCTTCGTTAAAACTGGAACCACGCAAATCCGCCTCTTCCAGATCACAATTACGAAAGTCCGATTGATCCAAAAGCGCGCTTTGCAACTGGATTTTATACAAATTCATACCCAAAAATTTCGAATCAATCGCGCGGATTGCCGTCAACACTTCACCCTTGAGACTCCCGAGCTCACGCAAGTCCATCGCGCTCAAATCAAGCTGATCGCCCTTCTCACCGGCTGTTTCCACCCACGTTCTGTGTTTTTCAATCAAGGTCGGCAACGGCTCACCCAACTCAGAAATGGAAGAACCGATATTATCATCGGTAATCGCACCGGATAAATCCACATTCTCTCCAACGATATCCTTAACCGCAATCCCGGTCAAAATCGCCGATTTCAAGTTCGCCCCGCCAAGATTAGCTCCAACGATCTCGGCATTGGACAAATCCGCCCCTTCCAGCATCGCCCCGCGCAAATCCGCTTTCTCCATATTCGCGCCCGTCAGCTTTGCATCCGAAAAATCAGCCTTTGAAGCCACAGCACCGGCCAACTTAGCGCCACTCAAATCCGCCCCGCGAAAATTGACCGCCTGCCCGGTATCGTACCCGCCGCT
>JAGRIU010000057.1 GCA_020443075.1 Alphaproteobacteria bacterium | reverse complement strand
TTGTCGGGGTGAAAGATTCTGTGTTTTTGAAGGCGTTTTCCGGTTTCAAAGAGGCGGATATTTTCGAGCTTCCGCTGAGGCTCGGGGCGCTTTTGGACCGTTTGAACGCTGTGCAACGCCGGGTGGGTCAAAGTGGTTCAAATGACCCTGTTTATATCGGTTCATACCCTCTGGATGCGGTTCAGGGGGTTTTGGTTAAAGATGAAGAGAATCCGGTGATTTTGACTGAAAAAGAGCGTGATATTCTTTTAGCGTTAGCCGCTTGCCGTGGTGAAGCATTGAGCCGTTCTGCGCTGCTTTCGCAGGTGTGGGGGTATGCCGAAGGGCTGGAGACACATACGCTGGAGACGCATATTTACCGTTTGCGGCAAAAAATAGAGGTCGACCCGGCCAAGCCTGAGATTTTGCTGACGGACGGGGACGGGTATTGTTTGGTTTAGGTCCTCAGCTCTATGCATCCTGAACTTGCTTCAGGATCTGCAGTTTAAGGCGAAGGATCCTGACTTTCGTCAGGATGCAAAGTTTTGTTGTTAGATCTGTGTTTTAGCTTTATTGACGGCGTTTTTCAGGCTTTGCAGGAAGCTTTCTGCACGTTCGATTTGCAGGTGATGGATGTCATTTTGTGCCAGAGTTTTTAAATCTTCCAGCAAAGCGTGGATGGCACGGGTGTCGGCGGCGGTTAAATCGAGTTCCGGGCCTGAGGGGGCGCTGTCTGTGGTTTCCAAAAGAATTGTGTCTTTTTTCTGTGCATTTTGCATGGAAGCATAAGCCGAGGCGGCGTGGGCGGCGTTTGCCGATTGGGTCGTCGAGGCTTGCGGTGTAGGCACGGGTTGTGTTTCCGGAATGTTTTCAATGTCAGGTGTGCCTTCTTCTGTTTCCGGTCTTGGGGCCGATTTGATGATTTTTTGCAGGAATTCGCTTAAGGCTTCGACCGAGATAATGATATTGCCGTCCTCATCGATGTGCGGCGCGGTTTTATCTTTGTTTTTCCGGCGTTTATGGTAGTCCGGATCATGGTGCTGCAAAGCCTGGCGCGTGTCGCTTTCTTCGGCGCGGCGCGGCGGCTGTGTTGCCAAAAGCTGTGTGAGGGCTGAAAACATAGTTTTTTCGCTCCTTTTATAGGCTTTTTTTCCTCTATGTTTTCATTTTAGCAGATATATCCGCGCCGCGCGAGCTTTTGCGCCTGAGTTCTAAGCTTCGATGAGTGTGACGAGATGCTCAAGAATTTTGCGGTAAAGCTCGTCGCCGAGTGCCAGATCTTCTACGCCGTGGTCGATACTTGGGTTGTCGTTGACCTCAATGACGACGACACGGCCGTCTTCAAGCTGTTTGAGGTCAACACCGTAGAAACCATTGCCGATCAGGCGCGCGGCTGCAAGGGCTGTTTGCATGATTTCCGGCGGGACATCTTCGACCAGCATGGTTTCGGCGTCGCCGGTCTGGCCTGTTTTGGTTTTGGCTTCATGGTTGTAGATTTGCCAGTGGCCTTTGGCCATGAAGTACTTCGAGGCAAATAGAGGCTCATTGTTTAAAATGCCGATGCGCCAGTCAAAATGCGAGGGTACGAATTCCTGACACAGGATAATTTCCGATTTTTGAAACAGAAGCGGGGCTTTTTGCTGGAGTTCTTCATGATTGTGGACTTTGTACATACCGCGGGAGAACGAACCGTCAGGAATTTTCAAGATGCAGGGAAATTCTATGTTTTCCATGGTGGAGGAGAGGTTTTTTTTCTCCAGAATCTGGGTTTTGGGCACGGGGATTTTATGGGTCTCCAATAATTCTTTGAGGTAGACCTTGTTACAGCAGCGAATAATGGAGTTTGTATCGTCTATACAGGGGATATCCTCCTGTTCGGCTTTGTGGGCGAAGCGGTAGGTGTGGTTGTTAATCGCGGTGGTTTCGCGAATCAACAGGGCGTCAAATTCAAGCAGGGTCGAGAAATCCTGTTTGGTGATGAGCTCGACCCACAGGTTCATTTTTTTGCCTATGGTGATGAATTTTTGTAAGGCGGTTTTGTTGGATGGCGGCGTTTTTTCGTTCGGGTCGTGCAGGATGGCGATCCAGTATCGCTCCTGTTTTTTGTTTTTGGGCGCGTTGCGCCAGGCCGAGCCGGTAAATTTAGCCAGAGCGTTTTGGAAATCTTCGATTTGGGTCTCGATCAGGTTGTTGAAGGACGGGGTGTCTATTTTTTCTATGACCCATTTACCGGTGCCGGCGCATTTGATTTCAAAAGAGATGATGGGGAAGCGGAATAAGTCGAAGATGCGCCGAGCTATGGGTTCTATTTTCGGATCATCATGGCGTCCAAAGAATGTTGTGTAGGTGCGGATGAGCGGGTCTTTGCAGGCTTCCGTGTAGTGTTTTTCCAAGAGTGCGTTGAGTTCGGGGAAAGCGAACTGGTAATGACGGCGCCAATTCAATGTGATGATGTTGGATACATCGGGAATACATTGCGAGCCACGGGCTTCGGCGAGCAGGGAGACGTAATAGCCTTTGCTGAGGTAGTCGTAATTGTTCGACAGATTAATGACTTTGGGCGGTTTTTTAGAGCGCAAAGCCGGATCGGCAGCGCGGGTGATGAAATCGCGCGGCGTGAGAATCAGTCTGTCCTCGCTTTGGGGCAGGAGCTTGGGTTTGTCGGTGATAATGATGAATTTTATTTCGTTCATGGGAATGTCTTTTTTAATTTTATGCACGGCGCACCGTCGGGATAATAGTTTGGGGTTTGGCCCCAGAGGGTGTAGCCGCGTTTGAGATAGCGTTCTTTATGGCGGGTGTTATCGGCGCGGATTTCCAAAATCATGCCGCGCAGTTTTTTGGCTTTAATGGTGTTTTCGGCGTGCTCGAACAGCTTTTTGCCGATATCACCGCCCTGAAATTCCGGTAAGACGGCGATGGAATAGAGACGGCCCCATGACATGTTTTTGCGGAACAAAAGGATGGTCATGCCGCAAGGGGTTTTGTCTTTGAAGGCTAGCCAGAGTTCCGCGTTACCTTTGTTTAACAGGTGGCGCAGGTTTGCGCGGCTTGTGAGATGGTATTTTTCGGGGTCAAACGTGCGTGTTTCTATGCGGGTTAAATCGCTTATATCACTAGTTTGCGCTCGCCTGATTATGACGGCCATGCATGTGCCCCCTCCAGGGCAAGCGTAGTCGTTTGATTTTCGTTTCCGACATCGTTAGCTGTCGCTACCGTAGTTTTCTACGCTGACCGCTCCATCTGCCTTGTAGGAAAACGATCTGAAACGACTATATGTTTCAGGCTAATCATATCCTAAATTTTGAAATTGCAAATATGGATTTTATGGGGCGGTGCCATAAAAAACGGGGCCGGTCGAAGGGCCCCGTTTTGGCTCGTAAATTCTGTGGCTAGACGCTTAACTTAGAAGCTCAGGCGCTTGATCGAGTTGACTTGCGGAATGGCTTTGAGCTTGTCCAAAAGCGCATCATCCAGCGGAGTGTCCAGAGCGATCAAACAGATGGCTTCGTCTTTGCCCGGTTTGCGGCCCAAACGGAAGTCGGCGATGTTGATAGCGTTTTCGCCCAAAAGGCTCCCGACTGCGCCGATGAGGCCCGGTTTATCGTTGTTGCGGATGAAGAGCATGTTTTCGCTCAACGCGGCTTCGATCGGTACACCTTCGATGTTGACGATGCGCGGTTCCTTGCCGGTGAAGAGCGTGCCGGTGACGTTGCGCGTGCGATCATCCGTGGTGACGATGACATTGATCATCGAGCGCCAGTTTTTCGAGACATCATTGTAGCTTTGCTTGATCTCGATGCCGCGGCTCTCGGCGATTTGCATGGCGTTGACCATGTTGACGCTGTCCATTTGCTCTTTGAGGAGATTGGCGATCAGGGTCGAGGTGATCGGATCGGTGTTGATATCGGTAATCGTGCCTTCATACTCGATTTCAATTTTGTGGATGGCCGTGTTGGAGATTTGTCCGGCGAAGCTGCCCAGTTGCTCGGCCAGTTTTAGATATGGCTTGAGCTTGGGAGCGTCTTCGGCCGAAATCGAGGCCATGTTGAGCGCGTTGGTAACGGCCCCTGTGTTGAGGTAATCGGCCATTTGTTCGGCGACTTGCAGGGCTACGTTGACTTGTGCTTCGGTGGTTGAAGCGCCCAAATGCGGGGTGCAGATGACGTTTTCGTGGCCGAAGAGCGGGTTTTCGGTGGCGGGTTCTTTTTCGAACACGTCCAAGGCCGCGCCGGCGACTTTACCGGACTCCAGCGCTTCTTTAAGGTCGGCTTCATTGACGATGCCTCCGCGCGCGCAGTTGATGATGCGCACACCATCTTTCATTTTGGCAATCGTGTCCTTGCGGATCAGATTGGCTGTGTGCTCGTTTTTCGGCACGTGGATGGTGATGAAATCGGCGCGGGCGAACAGATCGTCCAGTTCGACTTTTTCAACGCCTAGATCGGCGGCGCGCTCTTCAGTCAGATACGGGTCATAGGCGATGACGTTCATTTTTAGACCTACACCGCGGGACGCAGCGATACCGCCGATATTGCCGCAGCCGATGACGCCGAGGGTTTTATTGTAGAGCTCGACGCCCATGAATTTCTTTTTCTCCCATTTGCCGGCGTGTGTGGAGGCGTTGGCTTGGGGGATCTGGCGCGCGAGTGCAAACATCATGGCGATGGCGTGTTCGGCGGTGGTGATGGAATTACCGAAAGGCGTATTCATCACGACGATGCCCTTTTCCGTAGCTTTGGGGATATCGACGTTATCGACGCCGATCCCGGCGCGGCCGACGACCTTGAGATTTTTGGCCGCGTCGATCATTTCCGCCGTGACGGTCGTGGCTGAGCGGATGGCCAGACCATCATAGTTGCCGATAATTGCTATTTGTTCTTCGGGGGAAAGGCCGGGCTTGAAGTCGACTTCAATGCCTTTGGATTCGAAAATTTCCACAGCCAAGGGGTCCAGCTTATCGCTGATGAGTACTTTTGCCATTGCTATATCTCCTAATTTTGTCTTGTTTAGGCAAACAGGCCATCAGATGTATCTGCGTTTTCTTATGAAGTAAAGATTATTGTGTGCAGCTCGACTATTTATACAATAAATTTGACATAATTTAAATTTGTGTTTATATGTCTCTGCGTTTTGCGTTGAGGGTCGTAGTATTTGAAATTCTGAATGGCGAGGCGTATGCTTAAACTTCCGTGGTTATATTGAGGAGCCAGGCGTTATGACATCATATATTGTGCGATTGGGATTTTTAGCCGTTTTCTTGATGATTTTTTCAAGTCCTGTATTGGCAGAAGACGGTTTCGGGGCGCGGTTTGGCTCGGAGAGTGCGGCGGCGCTGGATGATCCTTCGCCTGAAGCTTTGGCGGCGGCTTTGGCTTTGCCGGTTCCGGAATTTTTAAAGCCTTATATGAATGATCCGGCTTTGGATTTGCAGCGAATCGAACCTGCGGCCGGAGAGGATGAAATTATCGATGATTCAGGGGTTTCGGACGGTGCTTCCGAAGAGCCTGCCCGTCCTTCTGCGAATGATGTGCGCATTCATGTTCCCGATACGGAAAGTATTGAGGAAGGCGATGAGGGCATTTCTTCGGGGATTGATCTTTAAATTTCCCAAAAATTTCTGTAGCGCTGCGCGGCAGGGCTTGAAACTGTGCTTAAACATTCCTATGCATAAGGGATGGAGCTTTCATCTACGACATCATTGACGCCGCCGCAGAGCCACGAGCCTGCTTATCTGGAGAATTTAAACGATCCGCAGCGCGAAGCGATCGAGGCATTGGATGGTCCTGTTTTGGTTTTGGCCGGTGCGGGGACGGGTAAAACGCGGGTTTTAACAACGCGGCTGGCGCATTTGTTGCAAACGGGGCGGGCCTATCCGTCGCAAATTCTGGCGGTGACGTTTACCAATAAGGCTGCGCAGGAGATGAAAGAGCGGGTGAGCGCTCTTTTGGGCGGTATGCCTGTTGAGGGGTGGTGGCTGGGCACGTTTCACTCTCTGGCTGCGCGGATGCTCCGGCGGCATGCGGATTTAGTCGGGCTGTCATCGAATTTCACCATTTTGGATCCGGATGACCAGATCCGCCTTTTGAAGCAGGTTATGGAGGTTTCCGGCGTTGATCCCAAGAAATGGGTGCCCAAGGCCATGATCGCGATGATTGATCGCTGGAAGGATCGGGGGCTGACGCCGGAGCAAGTGGGCGCTGAGGATGCGGGAGAGCTGGCTGACGGAAAATTACATTTACTGTATGCACAATATCAGCAGCGTTTGAGAGCGATAAATGCGTGTGATTTCGGGGATTTGCTTTTGCACATGATTACGATTTTGCGCAATCCTGCGCATGCGGATGTGCTGGGCGAATATCATCGGCGTTTTCGCTATATCATGGTGGATGAGTACCAAGATACGAACGTGGCGCAGTATTTATGGCTGCGGTTATTGGCTCAAGGGTCACAGAATATATGCTGCGTCGGGGATGATGATCAGTCGATTTATGGTTGGCGCGGGGCGGAAGTAGGGAATATCTTGCGCTTCGAAACCGACTTTCCCGGCGCGAAGATTATCCGGCTGGAGCAGAATTACCGTTCGACGAACACGATTTTGAAGGCTGCGCATGCGGTGATTTCGAATAATGAAGGGCGTCTGGGCAAGGAGCTGTGGAGCGCGGCCGGTGAGGGCGAGAAAATTACCGTGCGCGGTTTGTGGGACGGTGAAGCCGAGGCGCGCTGGGTGGGCGAAGAGATTGAACAGCTTCAACGCAAAGGGCGGAGTTTAAATCAGGTTGCGGTTTTGGTGCGCGCGGGTTTTCAAACGCGCGAATTTGAAGAGCGTTTTATACAGCTTGGCGTGCCGTATAAAGTGATTGGGGGGCCGCGCTTTTACGAGCGGATGGAGATTCGTGATGCGCTGGCGTATTTTCGGGTGGTGGTGCAACCGGCCGATGATTTGGCGCTGGAGCGGATTGTCAATACACCCAAGCGCGGAATCGGTGATGCGACGGTGCAAACGCTGTACGCGTACGGGCGCTCGCACGGGATTAATCTGCATGATTCTATTCTTGATTTGACGCAGACCGATGAGCTTCGGCCCAAGGTGAAAACGACCTTGATGAAGTTGATGGATGATTTTATGCGCTGGCGGTCTTTGCTGGATACGATGAAACATCCGGAGTTGGCGGCTCTGGTTTTGGAAGAATCCGGCTATATGCAGATGTGGAAAGAGGATAAAACACCGGAAGCACCGGGACGGCTGGAGAACCTCAAAGAGCTTATATCGGGGATGGATCAGTATGAGTCTTTGCCCGCGTTTTTGGAGCATGTGGCCTTGGTGCTGGAGAATCAGGATGCCTCGGGCGGTGAGTATGTCAGCGTGATGACGCTGCACGGCGCAAAGGGGCTGGAATTTGAAGCTGTATTTTTGCCTGGTTGGGAGGAGGGGCTTTTTCCTTCGCAGCGCTCGATGGATGAAAATGGGTTGAAGGGGCTGGAGGAGGAGCGGCGGCTGGCCTATGTCGGGCTGACGCGGGCCAAAGAAAAGGCGTACGTGTCCTATGCGGCCAATCGGCGGATGTATGGGAGCTGGGTTAATGCGATTCCTTCGCGCTTTGTCGATGAATTGCCGAAAGAGCATGTCGAGCTGTCTTCGGATATCGGGTTAGCCGGATCGGGGCGGTCTTCGCATTGGGACAGCAGCGGGCTGGCGCCGAAGGTGCAGAAACGCCAAATTCACGAGCGCAAGGTTTTGAGTGAAAGCGGGGTTATTTTTTCACGGGGCGACCGCGTTTTCCATGACAAGTTCGGCTACGGGATTATTACCAATATCGAAGGGCATAAGCTGGATATCAATTTTGATCATTCCGGCCATAAGCGGGTGATGGATAGTTTTGTCGAGAAGAACTAAGGACTGTCATCGTTTTACTTGGAGTGCGTTGCTGTGTCGCTTATGTATGTCATATACACTTCGTTTCTTGCGCCGGCTCCAAATAAAACGCTGTTTGTCCTTGGTATTTTTGTTATTTTTGTTATTGATTTGAATCCGACCGGTTGGTATATTTTTTAGGTCTAAAACCTTATAGCCTTAAGGGGATTTTCATGTCTAAAGCCGCTTTAAAAGACCAAGAGGGTCTTGATTCCGATAAATTTAAAAAGGGCACACCTGCCAAGCTTGTGAAGGCTGCGGAGCAGTTGTTCTGGTATCAGGGCCATAAGGCGACCTCGATTGACGAGATCGTGCAAAAGACCAAGCAGAGCAAGGGTGCGTTTTTTCACTATTTTTCCAGCAAGAACGATGTGACCAAAGTGGTGATCGAGCGTTATGCGCGCGAGGAAATTGCCGGGCCTTTGGAAAAATATTTTGCGCAAACATCCGATATTAAGGAGGCTCTTTTGATCTGGGCGCAGGATGTGTTTACGCAGGCCATGAATCGGCGTTTCAAGGGCGGGTGTATGCTGGGGAATATGGCTCTGGAATTGTCCGATCAGGATGATGAAATCCGCCAGCAACTGGCGCATGTTTTTCTGGATTGGGAAAATCAGTTGAGCAATTTTTTCCGTGAAGAGGGGCGGCGCGGGAGTTTGTTGATGGAGCCGCGGCAATTTGCCCGTGTGGTGATTGCCACTTTGGAAGGATTTTTGATGAGCGCAAAGGTGCATAAGGATAAACGCCGCGCCGCGCGCGAATTTCAGGCGCTGGCCGAGTTGTTCGAGCGCCTGATCCGCGATTAGAAGTGTACGTGTTTTATGCCTAAGGGATTAATTCAAGGCGGCGGCGGGAAAACCCGGTGTTGGTGGTGCGGTGATGATCCGCAATATGTGCGTTATCACGATGAGGAGTGGGGGCGGCCTGTTACGGATGATGTGCGTCTGTTTGAAAAGATTTGTCTGGAAGGATTTCAGGCCGGGTTGAGCTGGTTGACAATTTTACGCAAGCGGGAAAATTTCCGGCGGGCATTTGACGGGTTTGATTTTCACAAAATTTGTTTGTATGGCGAAAAAGACGTACAGCGTTTGTTAGAGGACGTGGGGATTGTTCGTCACCGCGGGAAGATCGAGGCGGTGATTCATAATGCGCGCTGCGCCGTTGAAATGGAACAGGCGTTTGGATCAATGGCTGCGTATTTTTGGGCGTATGCTCCGAAAGAACGCTTGAGCGTGGCTTTAGCAGCGGACATTGCCTCCGAGACGGATGTTTCAAAGGCGCTCTCGAAGGATTTAAAAAAGCGGGGTTGGAAATTTGTCGGGCCGACAACGGTGTATGCGTTTATGCAGGCGATGGGGATGGTCAATGATCATCTTGAGGGGTGTTATGTGTGTGAGGATGTTTCGGTTTTGCAAAAGCAAGTGCGCGCGCGTTATTCATCATAAAAAAACCGCACCGGATGTTATCAGGTGCGGTTTTGTTGTGATCTTAGCTCATACTTTAAGCCGCTTCGGATTGATCGTCTGTGTCAGCAGCCGGTGCGTTTTCTTTGACTGAGCGAATGCCGTTTTCACAGGCGGATTTGCTGGAATACATTTCAGACGATGCAATGATTTGCCCGTTTTTCGCTGTCAGGTTGAAGTAGAACTGGCCGTTTTTGGCTTGTTTGATGATAAAAGCTGGGTGTGCCATGGTTAAGTCTCCTCTTGAAAAGTTTAGATGTCTGTTTAAAAAAGCGCAGAAGACCGCTTCTTGTCAATAAAAACCGCTTTTTTCTTTTTGAATGGGCGGCTCATTGAAATCTCTTGGTTTTGGTCCTGAAGATGGTATGCTTGGGGCGTTATGGTCGAAAAGCCTCAAACCTCTGTGGATTCTCTGGCTGCTGCAACGCGCAGCCGTGCCCGATTTTCCGGGCATGGCGGGTCTTTGGGGGCGGCGGGCTACCGTGAAGAGGCCAGTCATCCTGATAATTGCGAGTTTCTGAATAAGCCCGGGCAGTCGATTGCCGTTAATCCGGGGGCTAATGGTTTTGAAGAGATTTTGATCGGCGTGGCCTGGGATAACATTCATGTTCAGGAGAGCGGTTTTTTCGGTAAAATTTTGAAAAAAACGCGCCGCGTCGGGGTTGACCTGGATTTGGGGTGTTTATACGAGCTTCAGGATGGTACGCGCGGGGCGATCCAGGCTTTTGGCGAAAAATTTGGAGTATACGACGCGCCCCCCTTTATGGAACTTTCGGGGGATGAGCGAACTGGTGATGCCGAAGGGCATGATGAAAGTATTTTGGTCAATGGTGCGCATTGGGCGGATATCAGGCGTATTTTGGTTTATATCTATATTTATGAAGGCGCGCCGCGCTGGAGCCAGATTAATCCGCAGATTATTCTGGATGTGCCCGGTGAGGATGATCTGATTGTTACACTCGGGGCGCATGATGATTCTTTGGCCTTGTGCGCGGTCGGCGGACTTGAGAATGTGCGCGGCGGGATTAAATTGACTAATTATACCGAATATTTTCCCGGTCATGCCGAGATGGACCGTGCGTTTGGTTTTGGTTTGGAGTGGGGCGACGGACAGAAATAAGTCTGGTCTTTTAAATCCGGTTTTCTGCCGGTTTCATTTTCTTTTTAGAAAGCGTTTTTATGGATTTTGTATTGTTGCAATCGTTGGCTATGCCGGTTTTGTTGATGTGCGCTGGGATTGTTTTATTGATTCAAGGGGGAAATTGGACGATCGATTCTTCGGTCTTTATTGCGCGGCGTTTCGGTTTGTCGCCGCTGATTGTCGGGTTTACGATTTTGGCGTTTGGGACGTCTTTGCCGGAATTGATTGTTTCTGTTTTGGCCGTTCTGCGCGGTTCGGCCGGGATTGCCATGGGGAATGTGATCGGTTCGAATATCGCCAATATTTTATTGGTGATCGGCTCTGTTTCCTTGTTTGTTACATTTACTGTTCATTTTTCTAAGGCGTTGGTGCGGGATTTGGTGATGATGCTGGCCTGTAGCGGTTTGCTGCTTGGCTTTATGTTTTATGGCGGTATTGGCCGCATGGCCGGTTTGGGAATGATTATTCTGCTGCTGGTTTATGTGTATGTACAATATCGCATGGCTCGCAGCGGCCATCATGACGGAGACCACGTGGTTGAAGAAATTGAGGAAGAGTTGGCGTGTACAACCGGTTTACAGAAAAAGCTTCCATATGTGTTTTTGGTTATTGGCTTGATTGCGATTGCCGGGGGCGCGGAAGTTCTTGTGCGCGGGGCGAAGGAGAGCGCGGGGCTTTTGGGCGTTCCGGAGGCTGTGATTGCTTTAAGCATTATTGCGGCAGGGACGTCTTTGCCGGAGCTTTCAACCAGTCTTATTGCCGGACGCAAGGGACACACCGATATGGTTTTGGGCAATATTATCGGGTCTAATGTGTTTAATATATTGATGATTCTAGGTGTGACGGCTCTGGTTAAACCGATCGCGAGTGGTTCGTACGCTCCTCAGCTTTTGAATTTCGATATTTGGGTGATGTTGGGCGTTAGTTTGTTGTTTGCTTTTCTTTTGCTCGCATACCGTAAAATCAACCGATCTATCGGAATGATGTGCGTTGGTGCGTATATTGTGTATAATATTTATATTTATGCGATTTATTTCGGGGCCTAAGCCGGGCTGGGGAGCATCTTTTTCGGGGTTTATTTTATGTCTGACATTTTTGATACGCGTTTTGAAGGTAAAGACGTTGAGCTTGATGATAATCGGATTAACGCCGGTGAAGACGTTAACTTGATGGCGAAAGACCCGACGGTTAAGCGGATTGTGATCGGGGCGGGCTGGGATCTGAATTCTTTTAATTCGGACGCGCTGGATGCGGATTTGAGTGTATTTTTGCTCAACAAAGAGCATATGACGCGCGGGGATGATGATTTTGTTTTTTATAATCAGCCCAAAGCTTTAGATGGCGGGGTATTGCATAAGGGCGATAATCGTAGCGGCGCCGGGGACGGGGATGATGAACAGATTGTTATTGATTTGCAGAGTGTGCCCTTTGATGTTTTGCAGATTGCGGTTTGCCTGACGATTTATAAAGGCTATGAAAAGCAGCAGAATTTGGGGATGCTTCGTAATGTCTATGTTCGTATTATGAATGCGGAAAACCATTTTGAAATTTGCCGTTATGTTTTAACTGATATTTTGGAAGATAAAGAAGAGACAGGATTGATTGTCGGTTTTTTGAACCGCGAAGGGCCGAAGTGGCATTTTAAGGCCAGCGACGAGGTTGTTCCCATGGGGCTTGGGGAACTTGCCCGGCGTTACGGGATGATTATCAATCAGGAGTAGCTCTTGGAGCGTTCGGGCTTTTCTAACGTTTCATGCCCATGAGCTGTCCGGGTTTGACCTTTGGTGATTTACGGCCGACTCGTCCGCGTCCGCCGCCTCCGCTGCTTTCGTCTTGCATATTGGTTTCGATTAGCGTGTCGATGTCGGGCAATTCGCCCATATTTATCGATTCGACGCAGGAGCGGAAGAAATCGCAGCCTTTTTCTTCCCAGCCGTGGAATTCGTTGACGTAGTCATGATCTTTTATTCTCAAGGCTTTTGGGGACCATTTACCATCTCCGGCAGGTTGGGCGCGCATCCACAGGATTTGTTGCGGGCCGCCCGCGCTGTCTTCTCCGGCGTTATCGTTTTCATTGCTTTCGTCTTGAATAAACTGGATTTCGGCTTCGATGTCGTCACCGCCCGGGCCCATGCGCACCTCGGCGCTACAGGATATGCCGCGCTGTTCGTCATAGAAAAACCACGGGCATGTTTCATAGGGCGAGAGCGTGTGGTTCACCGCTAGTTTTTGCAGTAATTTAT
>JAGRIU010000056.1 GCA_020443075.1 Alphaproteobacteria bacterium | reverse complement strand
GGCGCGTCATAGCCGGTCATGGATTTATATTTCACCACCACGTCCTTGAGGATTTTATTCAGCCCATGGCCCATATGGATTTTGCCGTTGGCGTAAGGCGGGCCGTCATGCAGCACCCACTTGGGTTTGCCTTTTCCGGCTTCGCGCAGGCGGGCGTAGAGGTCCATGCCCTGCCATTGTTTCAGGATTTCCGGCTCTTTTTGCGGCAGGCCGCCGCGCATGGGGAAATCGGTTTTCGGCAGGAAGACCGTGTCTTTGTATTTATCTTTATTATCTGTATTCATTTTTCATAATCCACTTGTGTGTGGGGCGGGGATGTGAAACTGGCTCACGTTTTAACGGGGATGGATTGTATATGCAAGAACTCCCGGTCTCTTATATCAGAGCCGGGTTCATAATTCGGATAACGGATGTTTTCGCCTGTCTTAGCATAGACCGTACTATGGCAGGGGCGCGTTTTGAAATCAAGCGGGGAATGGATGTATCAAGATAGCTGCGTTATAGCCCAGATACGGTCGTAATCACCTTGTGATTGGGCTAATTGCGGCGGATCGTCTTTGGGTCCGTTGTTGACCTCGACATCTTTTTCGATTTCCGCTTTGGCTTTCAGGTCCGTTAAGCTCTTCGGATCAATGCTGGTTGTCAGGTCTTTATTCGGCGCTTGCGAGACATATCTGATCTGATTCGGTTTGTCTCTCGTTGCAACAATGAACGGGCCTTTGACCGGTGATTCATTGGCCATGATGAAGTCTTTTGTCCGTAAATCGTTTCCACAGCCCGGCGCTATTTTACTATCGACGTCCGGTGGATATTTCATGCCCAAAGCTTGTGTGATGGTATAGGCCGCCGAATTAGAATTACAAGCCTCGTCAAATAAAATGCCTACGCCTTGATAGGTTAAGCCTTGACCGTTTATATGATTTTTTGTCGCG
Source organism: Alphaproteobacteria bacterium (assembly GCA_020443075.1). Lineage (GTDB taxonomy): Bacteria > Pseudomonadota > Alphaproteobacteria > Micavibrionales > Micavibrionaceae > TMED27. Next base: position 68,152 of record JAGRIU010000056.1, on the reverse strand, counting down.
CGGGCTTTTTCCAACCATTCCTCAAAGACTGCCGGATCGGTTGTCTTTGCAGGATCTCCGTTCGGCATCAGCAACGTGCCTTCGGCGACCATCTCAAGTCCATAGCCACGATTGGCAAAACTGCTTCCACTTTCCGAGACACGCAGCTTGGAACTGCCCGATCCAAGCATACTGCCCCAGTTTATATCACCGTTGCGGTCTACCAGACCTTGGGATGGATCACCATTGAATGTTGCGACAACTTGACCATCTTTTTTTAAAAGGATCTCGTTATGGACTACGGGCATGCCTACACCCTTATATTCCAGTTGGTAGCTGCGCGCACACGCTTCGTAGACTGCCATTTTACACCCTTTTACTCTCTATTCATTCTACACCGCCCGTCTGCCGCGGGCTTTTTACGCACGATCATGATTTCATAAAATGGTTAAAGTTTTATGAATTTTTTATATTATTCGCAGAATAACAACTCGTGCCGTCGTAATCGGGAAGGGGGGGGGTGATTGCCCTGAAAAAGATCAAAGCCGGCAATGCTCAATCCAAAGGACTGGCCAAAGGACTGGCCAAGGGGCTGGATTTAGCCTTTCATCTGGCCCGGGCTGCATGCATCCCAGTATTGATCAGCTTGCGCGGCAACGGGTTGTTGATTGGTCGGGAAGTCTAGAACTACCCGAGGAGCCGGCTTAGCTGCCCGAAAAGCCACGCCCGTCTGCTCTCTTATTGACAGGTGGCCTGTATTCAGGGGTTTTACCTTACCAGCGTTTGTCGCGTTCATTTTTCTATCCTTAAACACTCAAAATCGGGCGGGACTATGAATCATTCTCCCCGAGCTGTCAATGCTTTAAAAGCATATTTTTTATAACCCTTTAATGTTTATTAATTTTTGGGGTGTATTTTGGGAGCTATGACGGACTGTCCTTCCTATGACCGTGACCCAGAACAACCGGATCGATGCCTTGTCGATGCGTTTGAACCTGCGGCCAAGGGCGCGGACGAGCCGTTTATGATTTTGGGAAATAATGCCGTTCCTTACAGCTTTGAAGGCATTGTTTTCTATACTTTCAGGGATGCCAGCTATTTCAGCCGCCCTCATCACGGCTTTGACGATTTCCCGGATAGTGTGCGAGACAAGTATTTTGATCAATTAATTCCCAAAGTCGAGAATTTGCTGGAATCTCCTATTCCCTTGCTGGAACAGCAGGAAAAACTCCATCCGGACGAAGCACCTGTTGAACATCCGGATTACCTTAAGGCTTATGTTACCATGGCTCTGGGCGCAAATATGGCAGAGTATAAAAATGAGCCGCCCGGTTGCCAATACACCCAGCATCCGCTTGAAACTCTTCAATTGGGAACCGCCGATTGTGAAGACTATGCTCTGCTGTATTACGATGTGCTTAAACAACTCGGTGTTGCGGAAGAGAATCTTTATCTCATGCAAGGATTTGCCCGTTTAACGAATTATACAGACGAACAATACAGACTGGATCAGGCGGCAGGACTTTCCGTACCTCTTAAGATGGACGGGCAATATTATCAGTCCCATGCCGCTCTCATGATGAAAACAGAGCATGGAGATTACTTTCTGGATAGCCTCAAAGACAGACCCATGAAGGCTGAAGATTATGCCAATGATTTTATTCCAACCTATATTGTGGGTGGAACAGAGGGACATTATAAAAGCTATCATGTGGAAAACCCCGATCTCAATGTGCCACGCAACCGCATTGTAGATATTCTGTTTAAAGACCATGAGAAACGGGCTAAAGCCTCAAAAAAACACAACGCCGATCAAGGTTCTTCACACGCTCCCGATACGCCGCCACCTCAGGCAGAACCCGTGTCTTGCAAACCTGTTAATTCCCGTTAGACCTTAACGTTTCAACACTTCCCGTGCCTGATCGCAGTCGATTTTCATTTGCTCGACGAGGGCGTCGAGGGATGCGAATTTGGCTTCGCTGCGCAGGCGGGCAGCGGGGCGCACGTGCAGGGTTTGGCCGTAAATTTCCCGATCAAAATCGAAGATATAGGTTTCGACCTGCGCCGTAGGGATTTCAAACATCGGGCGGATGCCGATATTGGTGGCGGCCGGACGCCATTGTTCTTCGCCTTCGATGCGTGCAAGGACCGCATAGACGCCATAGGCCGGATGCACGGTATCTTTGAGCGCGAAATTGGCGGTGGGGAAGCCGAGTTCTCGCCCGCGTTGATCGCCTTTGACCACTTCGCCGCTCATTTCCCATGACCAGCCGAGCGCTTTGTTGGCCTCTTCGATTTCGCCGTGGCGCAAATGCTGGCGGATGCGGCTGGAGGAAAGCATCTCACCATCCTCGCATGTGATTTTATCGACGATGGTGAGGTTTATTCCGGCGCGCTCAATGTCTTCGGGCGCGCCTTTTCGAAGCTGGCCAAAGCGGAAATCCGCGCCAATGACCACGTGCGCCGCGCCGAGAGCGTCGGTCAGGACATTTTGAATAAAATGATCGGCCGACTGGCTGGCGAAATCCCAGTCAAAGGGGATGGAAAACAAATTATCTACACCGAAAGCCTCCAGCCGTTGATTTTTTAGCGCTCTGGGCGTGATGCGGCTGGGCGGATCGTCGGGACGGAACAGGCGGCGCGGATGCGGTTCGAAGGTCAAAACGCCGAACGGCAGGGACTTTGCGCGCGCCAGATCCTTTGCGGTTTGCAAAAGGTGTTGGTGGCCGCGATGTACGCCATCGAAATTGCCAATGGCTATGATCGCGCCTTTGGCATCTTCGGGAATAGCGTTGAGGTTTGTAAAAATCCGCATCGCTTTTAGCTAGCGGTTTTTTCATGGAAACTCAACTTTATGACTCGATTTTTTTTGGGAAAGACTTTAAACGGGGATACATGTTCAAAGCCTCTTTTCCTTTTCTGGCGTTTTTGTTTGTGCTGGCCGATCAGCTCAGCAAATGGGCGGTGACGGAAATGATGATCCGTCCGGCCTTAGGACCGGACGCCGGAGCGCCCTTAGCGTTTTTTGCATGGCTTACCGGCGCGCCGCCGCGCTTACCTTTTGCCGCAGTCGAGGTTTTACCGTTTTTCAATATCGTCATGGTGTGGAATAAAGGCGTGAGCTTCGGGCTGTTTAATCAGGGTAGCGATTACGGACCGCTTTTGCTTAGTTTTTTGTCGCTGGTGATTGCGGGGATTTTTCTCGTCTGGTTGTTCCGTACAACCTCGAAACTGCAAGGGCTGGCTATCGCCATGGTCATTGGCGGGGCGATCGGAAATGTGATTGACCGCGCACGTTTCGGCGCTGTGGTGGATTTTCTCGACGTGCATATTTCGGGTTATCACTGGCCCGCCTTCAATATTGCCGATAGCTGTATTTGCGTCGGGGTTTTCCTGTTGATCATTTACGCCTTCTTTTTTGAAACGCGCGAGAAAGATGCTAGATAAGTAGAACCTGATTTTGCAGGTTATAATGGTTGCATTCTTTAGATTTGGATTGTGTAAAATGAAATCAAAGGTTTTAGTTTTTCTGTCTCTCCTCCCTGTGCTGTGCGTTCCGGCTTTGAGCGGGTGCTCTTCGGCTAAAGAAAGCTTGGGTTTGAATAAAAAAGCGCCGGACGAGTTTCAGGTTTTGAAGCGCGCACCGCTGGAAATGCCGCCGGATTATGCGCTGCGCCCGCCTGTGCCCGGCGCTCCGCGGCCGCAGGAACAGGCAACGGCTGAGGCTGCTGCGCAAACCGTGTTCGGGCAAAAACCTGCGGCGATTAAGGCCGCGACAGCCGGTGAAGGGGCGCTCTTGCAGCAAGCCGGAGCGAGCGGTGCGGATCCGTCTATCCGTGCGCAGATTGATGCGGAAACGGCAGAGCTGAACGAAAGCAATGTGCCTGTGGTAAAAAAGCTGATGACTTTGGGCGGAGCGAAAGGCGAGGCTCCGGCCAGTGTTGTCGATGCCAAAGCCGAGGCCGAGCGCCTAAAGAAAAACGCCGAAGACGGCAAGCCTGTCACGGACGGTGAAACGCCGACGGTTGAGGAATAACGCTATGGCGCGTTTTTCTGTTTCGAAAATTGCGGGGTTGTGTGCCCTTTTTATGGCAGTATTTGCTTTGGCGCCCTCCGCCTCAGCCCGTTCGCCGCAAGAGCCGCCTGCGCCGCGGCCTGAAGTGCACGAGCGCGGGGAAAAGATTTTCAACGCCGAGAGCTTTACGCTGGATAACGGGTTACAGGTCATTGTCGTGCCGAATAATCGTGCGCCTGTCTTAACGCATATGGTCTGGTACAAGGTCGGAGCCGCCAACGAACCGGAAGGCAAATCAGGGATTGCGCATTTTTTAGAGCATCTGATGTTCAAAGGCTCGGCGCAGATCGGCGGGGCGGATCTGGCACCCGGCGCGTTTTCCAAAACGATTAAAAAGCTGGGCGGGCAGGATAACGCCTTTACGTCTTATGATTATACGGCCTATTTCCAAAGCGTGCCCTCGGACAAGCTGGAAACCGTTATGCGGATGGAGGCCGGGCGGATGCGCGGTTTAAATCCGCCGGAAAACGAGGTTCTCTCCGAGCGTGATGTTATTTTGGAAGAGCGACGTCAGCGCACAGACAACGATCCGCGGGCTTTGTTCGGCGAGAAAATGGACAAGGCGGCCTTTGGACAGCATCCTTACGGAAGGCCTATTATCGGCTGGAAGCCCGAGATGGAAAAACTGGACTGGGATACGGCCAAGGCTTTTTACGATCTATGGTATCAGCCCAATAACGCGATTTTGATTGTCTCCGGTGACGTCAGTCCGGCGGATGTATTTTCGAAAGCCATCAGCATTTACGGCAGTATTCCTGCACGTGCGGTGCCGACGCGCGCTTACCGTCCGTCAGCTTTGCCGCAGCACCCGCAAAAGATCGAATATAAATCAGCGGCGATTCGCCAGCCTGTCGTGCAAATTCTCTACCGCGCGCCAAGTCTGCGTTTGGATAAACAAGCGTCTTTGGCGCTGGAGGTTCTGGCGGAAATACTGGGCGGTGGACCGACTTCGCGTCTGTATAAAGCTTTGGTAAGCGAGCAAAAAATCGCCAGTGATGCGGGGCTGGACTATGACAGCGCGCGCTGGAGTGATTCCAGCCTGTGGGTTTACGGTGTTCCGGTGGAAGGAAAGAAGCCCGAAGAGATCGAAAAGGCTCTCAAGCGCGAACTGGAAAAAGTCGCCCAGCATGGCGTTACCTCCGAAGAGCTGCGCGATGCGATTGGCCGGATGAGTGATGCGGCGATTTATGCTCGTGATAGCGTGGCCGGCCCGGCGATGATTATCGGGCGCGCTATGGCCGCCGGAGCCAGTCTGGATGACGTTGAATACTGGGCCGATGATCTGCAAAGCGTTACGGCAGCGCATGTTCAACACGCCGCGCAGCTTTATCTTAATCCTCAACATTTATCCATACACCCGCCGGTGACGGGATATTTGCTGGAAGATGAAAATGCCACACCGGAACAGCGCGCGGCCGCCGGTGCCTATCAACCTGCGGGGCATATCCAATGAGATTGAGCCTATTTTTCCTTTGTCTTCTGATCGCTTTTGCGCCCCTGCCCAGCTTTGCCAAGGAAAAGCTGCTAGATATTCAGGTGGTCAAAAGTTCCGGCGGTTTAACGGCGTGGCTGATTGAAGATCACTCCGTGCCTGTTGTATCACTGGAGGCCTCTTTCCGCGGCGCCGGAGCGGCGGGAGACCCGGCGGATAAGCAAGGGCTGGCACGGATGGCGTCCAATACGATGGATGAAGGGGCAGGATCTTTGGATTCGCAGGCCTTTCAGGGCGAACTGCGCAACAAGGCGATTGATCTGCATTTCAGCGCCGGACGCGATCATTTCGGAGCCTCTTTAAAGACGTTGAGTAAAAACAAGGCACGCGCCTTTGAACTTTTGAAACTAGCGGTGACGCAGCCGCGTTTTGATAATGAAGCCATCGGGCGCATGCGCGAGGCCAATTTAGGGCGTATCCGATCATCCTTGGCTGACCCGCAGTGGATGGCGGCGCGGCTTTTGAATGATAAGGCCTTTGCCGGACATCCTTACGCAATGAATAGCGGGGGGACGCTCTCGAGCCTGCAAAACATTACGAGCGCGGATTTAAAAGGTTTTCATACGAGCCGGATCGGGAAGAACAATCTTGTCGTAGCTGTGGCCGGGGACATAACCCCCGAGGATCTGGCGATCACATTGGATGATGTTTTCGGTGGATTGCCTGAGGTCGAGATTGCAGTGCCTGAGGATTTTTCCATACAAAATGGAGGCAAAATCTTTGTTTACGAACGCGATATTCCGCAAACAGTCGTCGAGATTATGCAGCCCGGGATCGCGCGCGATGATCCGGATTTCCAAACAGCGCAGGTCATGAATTTCATTTTTGGCTCTTCAGGCTTTGGCTCGCGTCTGACCGAGGAAATCCGGGAAAAACGCGGATTGACCTACGGGATTTATTCAAGCTTTTATGATCTGGATCATGTGCAGGGGCTGAATATTTCAACTTCAACGAAGAATGAAAGCATTGGGGAAATGTTGGCGCTGATCGAGGCCGAGATGAAAATGATGATCGCTCATCCCGTCTCGGAAGAAGAGTTACAAACGGCCAAAGATTATCTGATCGGCTCCCTGCCCCTCTCTTTGACATCCACCGACAGGATTGCCGGACTTTTGCTGTCCTTGCAACTTGACGGGCGCCCAGTGGATTATCTGGATCAGCGCGCGGCCGCTATTCGGGCCACGACGACCGGCGACATTCGCGCAGTGGCGGCGCGGCTCTTGAGACCGGATGATTTGACAACGATCCTTGTCGGGCCTAAACCCTCTTTAGAGGCTGTTGAGGTTGTTAAGGAACTCCCGAATGTCGAATAATTCTTTGAGTGAAAAACCCGAGTGGGCAGCCCTTCAGGCGCATGGACAAGAGCTGGAATCCTCTTCTATCAGCGCCCTGTTCAAAGCTGATCCTAAACGCTTCGAGCATTTCCACCGGCAAGCTTGCGGTCTTGTCTACGATTATTCCAAGCAGCGCGTAACAAGCAAGACAATCGAAAAGCTCTGTGCACTGGCGCACGCCTGCGATTTGGAAGGCTGGCGCGAGAAGATGATCAGCGGGCGGGCCATTAATACCAGCGAAAACCGGCCCGTCTTGCATATGGCTCTGCGTGGCAGTCTGGGTGAGGGCCTCGAGATTGACGGGGAGAACGTCTCGCATTTTGTTCAGGAAAATCTCGCTTTGATCCGCAAATTTTCCGAAGAGGTGCGCGCCGATGAAAAGCTCACCGATGTGATTGTGGTGGGAATTGGCGGATCCGATCTCGGACCGCGTTTGGTGTATGAAGCGCTGGAGCCCTGCCCTGAAGCGCCGCGTCTGCATTTTCTCTCAACGATGGATGGCGCGCCTTTAGACCGTGTTTTGCGCACCGTAGCGCCAGAGAATGCTCTGGTTATCCTTTCTTCCAAGAGCTTCGGGACAGATGAAACACTGACCCATGCTCATATTCTTAAGGACTGGCTGGCCAAGCCGGAGCGTTTATACGCCGTGACCGGCAACATCCAAGCCGCGCTGGATTTTGGTGTCCCGGCAGCGCATATCCTGCCGATGCGAAGCTGGATCGGCGGACGTTTTTCCCTGTGGTCGGCGATCGGTTTGCCGATTGCCATCGGATGCGGCTTTGATCGGTTTTCGGCGCTGCTTGAGGGCGCCCGGACGATGGATTCTCATTTTATGAGTACACCCCTCGCCGAGAATATACCGGTGCTGGCCGGACTGATCGGCATCTGGAACCGGAACGTCCTCGGTTATAACGCGCTGGCTGTTTTACCCTACATGGATGCTCTGCGCAATCTTCCCGCCTATTTACAACAGATGGATATGGAATCGAACGGCAAGAGCGTTGACCGTGAAGGCCGTCCGGTTTCTTATGCAACCGGTCCTATTGTTTTCGGGGAAACGGGGACGAATGCCCAGCACGCCTTTATGCAGCTTTTACATCAGGGTACGGAGATTATTCCTTCCGATTTTATCATTGTTGCGCAGGCTCCTCATGATCTGCAAGAACACCATACAAAGCTGCTCTGCAATGCCCTGGCACAAAGTCAGGCTTTAATGGAAGGGCAGCAAAATGAGGCGGAACCACACAGGGCTTTCCCCGGTAACCGGCCCAGCTCGACGATTGTTTTACCGCGGCTTGATGCGTTTTCTCTCGGGGCGCTTATGGCACTTTACGAGCATAAAATTTTTGTGCAAGGGGCCCTTTGGGGCATTAACAGTTTTGATCAATGGGGCGTTGAACTGGGTAAGGTTATTGCCAGAGATTTATACCGAGAATTTAGCGAAAAGCCGGATGATGCCCATGACGGCTCGACGGCGGCCTTGTTAAAATTGCTGAAAAGTTTTGATTAAAATTTTATATCCCTCCCGTGATACGATAGAATAGATCGGATAAGGTCTTTAAAAAGAAGGCTTTATGTTCAATTTAAGCGAAGGATTCGCATGCGACATCACATTCCCGCGCCTTATGAGCTCAAACCTATGGGGCAACGCGAGTTTAACGATATTCTGGATAAGCACGCGCTTTATCTGCGTGGGCAAGTTGGTGGCGCGCGGGCAGTTTTGCAATATCAAAATCTCTCCGGTTTGAGTTTTAACGCGCGGGATGTGTCTCAGGCCGATTTTACCGGATCGGCCCTGATGGATGTGGATTTTTCCGGCGGGACTTTCATCGGCACAAGCTTTTTTGCCAGTGATCTGCGGAATGCCGATTTTCGCGATGCCGATCTTTCGCGCGCCGATTTTCGCGGCGCTTATGTCGCGGGTGCGAATCTGTCGGGCGCCAATATGACGGCCGTGGATTTGCGCGAAGGCCGTATTATGGAGCGTGATACCCAAGGCGTTTTAGAAAGCCGGAAACGTCCGGGCGGCATTCAAGGGGATCACACTGTTTTTTCCGGGGCGCGGCTAGTGGAAACGAGTATGGACAACGCCCGAGGCGCTTCGGCGGATTTTTCCGATGCGGATCTGACCGGGGCGCGTTTTGTGAATGCCAATCTGGTCGGGGCAACCTTCGAAGGGGCGAATTTAACGGATGCGGATTTATCCGGTTCTTCGTTGGAGCAGGTTAATATGCGCTCCTCTATTCTGGCCGGCGTGATCATGGACAGCGCCGAGAAAAAAGGGTTGGACCTGACGGCGGCGGTGACTGAAAAAGATATGGGCCAGAGCCTTGAAAATCTGGATAAGAACCTGCAAGAACTCTTGGAAGAGCACACGTTGTGGATTGCTACGACCGGCGCGCAAGGCCGACAACTTGATCTCAGCGGCTATGACATGCGCGATGTTCTGGAGCTGGCGCGCTATCCTTTGACCGCCATTCAATGCATTGGAGGAAATTTCGTCAATCAAAATCTATGTGAAGCCGAACTGCAAAGCGCGACCTTTGACCGTTCGGACTTCCGCGATTGCAAAATGATCGAAGCCGATTTGCGCGGCTCGTCGTTTAAATACGCGAAGATGGCGCGCGTGGATTTGAGCGGGGCACGTTTATGTCCGCTGGAGTTTACCCGGGGGGAGCGGCGCCTGCTCCAGCGGCTGGATATGAGCGGAGCAAATCTGCGCTTTGCCAACTTGAAGCATGCCGATTTACGCGATTGTATTTTGATGGGGGCCGATCTCAGCAATGCGAACCTGCGTCATGCGGATTTGCGGCGCGCCGATTTCACCGGCGCGGTTTTACAGGGGGCGCAAATTGAAGGGGCGAAGCTGGATGATACGGTGATTGATCTGACGAGTTTATAACTTATCCCCTTGAATCTTTTAAATCTCTTACGTCAAACCTGACAAAGCGTGCCTTTGCGCCTAATTTAACGCCTATGCGTATCCGATATTTGCCTGAAACCCTGATTAACCAGATTGCTGCCGGTGAGGTGATCGAGCGGCCGTTTGCAGCTGTGAAAGAGCTGGTGGAAAACGCGATTGATGCACGGGCAACCAAGATCGAGGTGTCTTTGCGCGAGGGCGGAAAAAGTTTGATTATCGTGCGCGATAACGGAAGCGGCATGGACGCGGAAGAACTGGCGGCCTGCGTAGATCGGCATGCGACCTCGAAGCTGGCGGGCGATGATCTGGTGTATATCGAGCATATGGGGTTTCGCGGTGAAGCGCTGGCCTCAATCGGCGCGGTAGCGCGGCTGAAGATTATGAGCCGGGCGCGCGGGGCCGAAGAAGCTTGGGAAATCCGCGTTGAAGGCGGGAAGAAAAGCGGGGTCTCGCCCTCATCGCATCCCGAGGGCACGCAGATCGAGGTGCGGGATTTGTTCTTTGCCACGCCTGCGCGGCTGAAATTTTTAAAATCAGAAAAGGCCGAGTTTCTGGCGGTGAAAGATGTGATTTTGCGGCTGGCGATGGCGTTTCCGCAGGTAGCTTTTCGGTTGATGCATAACGATAAAGAAGCTCTAAACCTGCCAGTGGCAACAGATGCGCAGGCGCGGCTGGCGAGCCTTTTGGGACGGGAGTTCGGCGAGAATTCCATGCAAATAGAGGCCGAGCGCGAGAGCCTTGCGCTGTCCGGTTATGCGGGGCTACCAACCTTGCACCGCGGCACGGCGCAGCATCAGTATTTGTTTGTGAACGGGCGACCCGTGCGCGATAAGCTGCTGCATGGATGCGTGCGCGCGGCCTATGCCGATGTTTTGCATTCCGGGCGGCATCCGATGTTGGCGCTGTTTTTGGATGTGCCGCCGAGCGAGGTTGATGTGAATGTGCATCCGGCCAAGGCCGAGGTGCGCTTTCGTGATCCGGGGCTGGTGCGGGGTCTGATTATCAGCGCCCTTAAACATGCCATCCACGACAGCGGCACGGTTGCCTCTTCCAGTGTTTCGGCGCAGGCTCTGGGTTCGTTTAGAGTGGGCGGCACGCCCTCCCCCGCCCTGCCTTTGCATCGCGGCTCCGGCGCGCCTGTACCGCGTTCTTATGCCTATGGCGGGATGAGAGAACGCGACTTTGCGGCCTTTTCACCGATGTCCGCGCAGGCTTTCATGCAAGGCTCGCTGGCGGTGGATATGGCTCCACAGGCGCGCAGTGAAATGGAGATTGAGCCGGAGGATATCGAGCAGGCCGAGGCTTTTCCCCTAGGCGCGGCGCGGGCGCAGCTGCATGAGAATTATATCGTTGCGCAGACCGAAAACGGGCTGGTTATTGTTGATCAACATGCGGCGCATGAACGCCTTGTCTATGAGCGTTTTAAAGCGCAGATGGCCGAGCGCGGCGTGGAAAAGCAGGGGCTTTTGACGCCAGAAATTATTGATCTGGATGAGGCCGAAAGCGCGCGGATTTTGGACCACGCGCAAGAGCTTGCACGGCTGGGCCTTGAGGTCGAGCCATTCGGCGCGGGCGCACTGGCCGTGCAGAGCGTTCCGGCGCTTTTAGGGGCCAAGGCGAATATTCCGGGCTTATTGCGTGATCTGGCCGATGAGCTGGCCGAACACGGCAACGCGCAAAGCCTTGAGGAGCGGCTTAATCATATTCTCTCAACGATGGCGTGTCATGGATCGGTGCGTTCGGGGCGCAGGCTGAATGCGCAGGAAATGAACGCGCTTTTGCGGCAGATGGAACAAACGCCGCTCTCCGGGCAGTGCAATCACGGGCGGCCGACCTATATTGAGTTAAGTCTGAGCGACATTGAAAAACTGTTCGGACGGCGCTAGTTTAGTCTCTTTCGTTTTGTACAAAGCAAAATATACAGAACTATTTTAAAGATATGGACGACAACAAAGAACAAAAAGCGATTCTCAATCTGTACGGGCTATTCGGCGCGTCGATTATTTTGTCATTGGTGCCGTTTGCGGCGGCGGCGGTGTTATCGTTGCTGTTTTTTACCGCGCTTTTGTTCATGGCTTACGGGCTGCGCAAGCGCGCCGCGCCTGAGAGCTTGCAAGACAATCATGCCACCTATGTTATCCGTACATTCTGGATCACGGCTTTGTTTTCCGCGATCACGTCAACGCTTGCGTCTGTTTATATGCTGGGGCGGATTGATTACGCGCCATTTGATCCGTGCGTGGAGAGCATTCTTTCCAGTGGAGAAACGGCCGTCAATAGCGGGAACAGCGCTGTGGTTTATGAAGCGGCTGCGCCTTGTGTGGACGGGTTTTTGGCCTTTAATCACACGGTTTTGATCAACGCGGCGCTGATTGCCGCGCTGCCATTAATGCTCTATTTGGGCTATCGCTTTACGAAGGGGCTGGGCCGTGCGCTCAAAGGTTACCGGCTGGCCAATCCGAAAAGCTGGTTTTAGAGCTTTGATCGTTGAGCCTGAATAGCGTCACTCGTCGCTTACGTATCCTTTTTATACGCTTCGCTCCTCGTTTCTAATTCAAACTCAACGCTCTTTGCTCTCAGTTAACATTAGAAACAAGGCAGTAGCCTCGAGGTCGCGGCGCATGGCAGCGTCTTTTTTCTCTTCGAGCGGGGCGCGGCCATAGAGCTCTTCGTTATAGATTTTGCCTTTGAAGTCTTCTTCGACATGGGCGCATTCATAGACCTGATCCGGCGTGATCGCGCCTTCGATAAAGGCGAGCCCCAGCACCAGCGAGCCGGAAAGCGGCGTGATGATTCCCAAAATGGTAAACACCCCGTCTTGCAGATTTTGAATATGAATATGCACTGTGTCATGGGCGGTTTGCGGCTGGGTCAGAGCGCGCAGATCATTTGTGGTCTGCAGCGTCTCGCCAAAGCGTTTTTCGAACCAGCCGAGCCACGGGTTCCATGCGGTTTCCTGGGCTTCGCGCTGGCCCGGCGGGTCGTCGCCTGCGCGGTAGCATAGAAGATCTGTATCGAGATATTTAAACAGAGCCGTTTCCATGGCTTTACGCTCGCGTGATACACGGTCGATCTGCGTGGTGAGGATCTGGGTTAGCGGCATGGTTTCAGGGTCGATCGTTTCGCCTTGCGCCGCCCATTCACCCATGAGAGCCTGCACCAGTTTTTCGGAAGGGTGCGACAGAGCTTTGCCGGAAGGACATTTCACCGGACGACCATCAAGATGGACTTGATAGAGGCCGCCCTCTTTGTGAGTGGAAACAAGTTTATAGAATTTTTTCATTATATTTGTTTTATTCGTTCAAAGTGCTTTGCGGAGGCTGCGCTTGCTCACCTTCGGGTGCTGGCTGCTCGTCTTTTGTCTCTTCCTGCGCTTTGTCTTCAGGCGGGGGCAGGTTTTCCTTCTCTATAACAAAGGCCTTGCACGGGTGTTGATCATCCAAATTAAGGCCTACAAAGGTGATGGCGTAGAAAGCCGGATTGACTGCGCCGAGCAACAGGCCGCCGATTTTCTTGCCGATATCCAAGGCACTGGGGGTTACAGACAGATCCTTTAGCGGGCCGCTGAGGTGCACGGCTGTTGAAAGATCGCCGATGGAGACGTCTTTGGATTTGGGGGTGAGTTTTAAATCGAGCCGGTCTTGATCGATTTTATACTGTCCGTCCCCGCTGACCGTAACGCGCTGTGTATCAACCAATAGCGCCTTGGTCGTCAGGTTACGGTCTTCAAGCTCCAGATCCATCACCGCGCAGTTGAGTTTAAGATCATCTTCGGTGCCAAAAGACGGCAGCAAATTGTTTAACAAACCCTGCCCCCAGATATTCAGGATGTTCGAGCGCATATGGCCTTCGCCGCTGATGAAACCGATTGTACCTTTGAGATTATCAGCGAGGCGCGCGGCATCATTTGCGGTGGATGTAAGTTCGAAGAGCATATCCGCATGGCCTTCGATTTGCGCTTGTTCGGCGTAGCGTTTTTGCAGCGCTCCGTAATCGAGACCTTTGATTTGGGCGTGAATTTTGAGTTTGGCCGTTTTTTCGCGTGCGTCGAGATCAACACGGCCGGAAAGCTTGCCACCGCTTATATTGCCGGAAAGCGGCGCGGCGGAGAATTGATCGCCTTCGATTTTGAGCGGCGCGCTGATACGTCCGATTTCGAAGCCTTGAGCGATGGTTTTTTCAAGGGTTGCTTCAAGATCAAGTTTAAGCCCCGAAAGATTCACGGCTTTTCCGGATTGCTCTTTATCTTCCCAGACGCTTAAGAGTTTATCGATTGCTTTTTGCAGCGGACTGCTTGCATCAATATCCTCGACATTCAACACAGCGCTGTTCAGGCGGCCTGTTACAGACAGTTCAGGGCCGGGCACGATATTAATATCGGGGGAAATGGAGGACTTTCCGGGTTCAAGACTCAATGTCCCTTTGACATTCCAGCCTTTGGTCTTTTTCTTGATTTTGATGTCACCGTTCAGAACAGGTTTGTCGGCGTTTTTGATTTCAAGGTTATTGAGTTCAAGGCCGCTGAGGGTGTTTTTCATGTTTGTGCGAACATCCAGCGTGTCGATATGCAGAGAAGCTGTGCGTTCATCGCCGACACCGTAGCTTTGTGCACCGGGCTTGCCTTTTACGTCCAATGATGTCTGTCCGCTGATCTCTTTATCGCCGAGGCGGCCTTCGATTTTCAAAGCGGCTGGGCCGTCCTGATCGTCTATGAAGGCTTTGGTGATGTATAATGCTTTCGGCGTGATAGCCTGCGGCGCGGCGGCCAAGGATTCTATTTCGAATTGCCGAAAACGGCTACGGCCCATCAAAACATCAAAAAACCCCAGAGCGATTTTTGCTTTTTCGACACTGATTGAAGGCGCGTCGGCAATTTCAATCATTTCGGGGGTTCCGGACATGCGGCGCAGTTCAATTTGCTCCATGTCCAGCGCGATATCGGGATAGAATTTCATATAATTCAGCTTGCCGATTGTCGCGCTGTAGCCTGTCTTCTCGGTCAGGATATCTTCGACGGCTTCGCGCAGGATGGGGCTGGAGCCGCCAATTCTGGTCAGAACGGTGAGCATGATGAAGACAAAAACGCCTAAAACCAGAGTCAGTTTGATCAGGCGGCTGATAATTTTCATCGGCGAGAATTTTGTCTTTTTCGACAGTTTCTGTGTTTCTTTGTCTTCTTCGCTCATTGTCTTATCTGCTTGTCCTTACGTTTCAAACGGATCGGTTTTCAAGTTCGGGCTAAAGCCCAGCGCTTTCCAGCTTTTCTTTAGTTCCGGCGGCAACGGCGCGGTGATATCGAGTTTTTTACGCGGTGAGGCCGGATGAGGCAGAATCACACGCCGCGCATGCAAATGCAAGCGATCGGCCAAATTCATTTCCTTCAAGTTTGCTTCGGCTTTGCGGCGCGCTTCGTGGGTTTCGGTTTGTTCGGGCAAGCGCGCATATTTTTTATCGCCAACGATCGGGCAGCCGATCAGCTCGGCGTGAACGCGGATCTGGTGGGTACGGCCCGTGCGCGGCCAAAAGGCAACGAAGGCGGCGCTTTCGTATGCGTTTTCGAGCACGACAAAATCTGTGAGGGCGAATTTGCCCTCTTTTTCGTCAATGACCATGCGCTCTTTGTTGTTGCCGCCAGCCTTGAGCAGCGGCGCTTTGATCGCGCCGTCCATGGATTGGGGCGCCGGGCATGTCAAAGCCCAGTAGATTTTCTTCACGTCGCGACCCTTAAAGCTTTCACCCAATGCGCGGGCGATTTTGGCCGAACGCGCAAGAAGCAAAACGCCGCTGGTGTCTTTATCGAGGCGGTGGACAAGACGCGGCTTGACGCCCTCTTTATCCGCCAAAGCGTCAAGCATGCCGTCGATATGGACTTTGACCTTGCTGCCGCCCTGCGTCGGCAGGCCGTAGGGTTTGTTCAGTGCGATCACATGTTCATCTTCATAAATCACCAGCGATTTGATGAAGGCTGCGTCTTTGTCGCTGAGCTTTGGTTTATCAGGGCGCATGCGCGGTTTGATCGGCGGGATGCGGATTTCCTGACCACCGGAGAGCTTGCTTTCCGGCTTGGCGCGCTTGCCGTCGATGCGGATCTGGCCTGTGCGCAGGAATTTTTGCGCGAGGATATAGGGGAGTTCAGGCACATTTTTCTTCAGCCAACGATCAAGGCGCTGGCCGTCGTCATCGTCCTTGACTGTTATATGCCGAACGTCGCTGAGGGTTTTTTCACTCATGAGGGGAGCACTCCACGCATGAGTATTAATCCGGCAAACAGCGCCAGAACCGAGAATGTGACCGAGGCCAGCGCGTAGCCGCCAGCGGCCAGTAAAGCGCCGCGTTCATAAAGCGTGACCGCATCCAGAGAGAACGCGGAAAACGTTGTAAAACCGCCCAGAAGGCCAACCGTGAGGAAAGCCCGCAGTTCCTGGGAGGATTGGTCCATATGGGCAAGGCCCGCAATGATCAAGCCCATGGCGAATGATCCGGCAATATTGACAACCATCGTGCCCCACGGAAAACCGTGGCCCAGTAGTTTTACCGCGGCGATGCCGACGCCGTAGCGCCCTGTGGCTCCGATTGCACCGCCTAAGGCAACGGCCCCTATTGTGCTGATCATTTAAACCTCTTATAAGTTCTTACACTTGTCACCCCCGCGGCGTTTCGTTAGAAACGCTAAAACAGCGGGGATGACGTCAATAAATTTGTACGCACAGGCCTATGTTTAGCACTCCCGGTTCCACACAAAAAGCAATTCTTTTCGGCCTAATGGGTTTTAGTGCCTATTGCGTGTCCGATGCGGGCGCTAAATGGTTAGCTCAGTATTATCCGATTATGCAGATTGTCGCGTGGACCTATTTCTGCGCGCTTATACTGTGCTTGCTGTTTGCGCCGTGGCTGGGCGGGATGAAGCGCACGTTGCAGACGAAAAAGTTGAAAATCCATATCGCGCGCGGGTTTTTCAATATGGGCGTGGCGCTGTGCGCCGTTTTGACATTCTCACACATGCCGATCACTTCGGCCTATACGATTTTTTTTCTGGCGCCGCTTGTTGTCACGATTTTGGCCATTCCGGTTTATAAAGAACATGTTTCTCTGAAACACTGGCTGGTGATCGCCGCCGGGTTCTCCGGTGTTTTGATTGCTTTTCCTCCCGGGCCGGCTTTTTTTAACCCGTGGATTTTGGCGGCCTTTGCCACAATGTTTTTTGTCTCCGCATTAAACCTGCTGGCCCGCCCTCTGGATGCGCATGAAACGATTTTGTCGCTGGCGTTTTATCCGAATTTGATCAATACGCTTGTTCTTGTGCCTTTGACGCTCGTTGATCCGGTGATCCCGCCGCTTTCGCATTTGGTTCTCTTTGTTTTGACGGGAGCGATGCTGACATTAGGGCTGGTCGGCGTGGCGAGCAGTTTTCGTTATGCACGGCATGCGGTGGCCGCGCCGCTGCATTATTCACAGATCGTCTGGGGCGTGGCGATCGGCTATGCCGTCTTCGGCGATGTACCGGATTTACGCACGCTGATCGGGGCGGGGATCATCATCGCCAGCGGCATTTATCTGATCGAAAGCGAACGGCGGAGTTTTAGCCAGCGTACCGATTAAGTTGCATCCTGATAGTAATCAGGATTTTTTTCCGATCATCAAAGAGATCCTGACTTTCGTCAGGATGCGGCGTTATGTGCCCTTTCTCCTTTTTGCCCAATATTCCAACCTTTTCTTGATTTCCCGTTCGAAGCCGCGCTCGACTGGTTGGTAGAATGCCTCGCGCGGAAGGTCATCGGGGAAATAGCTCAGGCCTGAAAAGCCTTCGGGCGTATCATGGTCATAGATATAACCATCGCTATAGCCTTGGGCTTTCATCATTTTGCTCGGCGCGTTCATCGCATGGCGCGGCGGCATCAAAGAACCGGTTTCTTTCGCTGCAGCCTTGGCGGCTTTGAGCGCCTTATAGGACGCATTGGATTTGGGCGCGGTGGCCAGATAGGTGCAGGCCTGAGCCATGGCCAGTTCGCCTTCGGGCAGGCCGAGACGATCAAAAGCCTGCCAAGCGGCCATCACGGTTTGCAGGGCCTGCGGATCAGCGTTGGAGATATCTTCGCTGGCGACGCAGGCCATACGGCGCAGAATGTAATGCGGGTCTTCGCCGGCGGTGAGCATTCTTGCCATCCAATACAGCGCGGCATCCGCGTCCGAGGCGCGCAGGGATTTATGGAAGGCGGAGATCAGGTTAAAGTGCGCGTCATTGCCTTTATCGTAAAGCGGCGCGCGGCGCTGGAGGAGGGAAAGAAGTGCTTCCGCGTCCAATGGGGCAAGATCCCCGCCTTCGCGGGGATGCTTTCCCAGGGAAAGCATCTGCTCGGCCATGGACAGCGCATAGCGCCCGTCGCCGTCGGCCATGGTGATGAGCAAAGCGCGGGCCTCGGGCGTAAGAGGAAGATCCTGCACTGCTAGCGTTTCGGCTTTGTGCAGCAGGGTTTCCAACGCCGCTTCGTCCAGTCTTTTGAGTCCCAGAACCTGCGCACGCGAGAGCAGCGCGGCGTTGAGTTCAAAGGATGGATTTTCGGTCGTCGCCCCGACCAGCGTTATGCGTCCGTCTTCCATCACGGGCAGGAAGGCATCTTGCTGGGATTTGTTAAAACGGTGGATTTCATCGACGAACAAAAGCGTGCCCTGTCCGTTTCTTTTGCGGATTTTGGCAGCTTCGAAAACTTTTCTTAAATCCGCCACACCGGAGAAAATGGCCGAGAGCTGTTCGAAATGCAAATCGGTGTGGGCGGCGAGAATTTTGGCCAGCGTGGTTTTCCCGCATCCGGGCGGCCCCCAGAAGATCAGGCTCGGCAAATGCCCGCCTTTGATCATTTTCATCAGCGTGCCGCCCTCGCCGACCAGATGATCCTGCCCGACGACGTCTTCCAGCGTTTTGGGGCGCAGACGATCGGCCAGCGGGCGGCTTTGATCCGCCGCCGTGTCCAGGCTTTCGTTTGTGTCTACCGCAAAAAGATCGGGCATTTTGTTTTAGCCTTTATTAATCGATCATCAGGTTATGATATTTTTGATGGGCTGCTCTTTGCGCGTTTCGGTTTTCTTCGGTGTCTTCTATGATGTTATCTCTCACGCCGCTTTCGTCTAATGCTCGCTGATACTCCTGTCCTTTCATCGTTTGGCTCTCTCCTGTTCTTGCGACTTGTGCCTGCAATGCGCCCAATTTATTGGATTTTATGATCAATTTCTTCATTTGCGTTGCCTCCTTATGTTTGCTCTTACTTATGCCTTGCACATCCTTGACCTATGGAATAAGAAAGATACTTCTTTATTGTAGATATGTGAACATTTAAAGAACGACACTATGCCCGATTTGCAATACACCGATGAGATCGCCCGCGAGACCGCGCCGCTCTATGAGAAGCTCCGCGCCCAATATGCGCCGGATCACTGGGAAACGCTGGCGCCCTATATCCACGAGATCAACCGTCTGAAAGCCGAGAAAAACGCGGTTATTCTGGCGCATAATTATATGACACCGGATGTGTTTTACGGTGTGGGCGACGTGGTTGGCGATTCTTTGATGCTGGCTCAGGAAGCGGCCAAGAGTGATGCCGATATGATTATCCAGTGCGGCGTGCATTTCATGGCCGAGACCTCGAAAATTCTCTGCCCCGATAAAAAAGTGATTATTCCCGATATGGCGGCCGGATGTTCTTTGGCCGAATCGATTACGGCCGAGGATGTGCGGGGCTTGAAAGAGAAATATCCTGGTGTGCCGGTGGTGACTTACGTGAATACATCGGCGGCGGTGAAGGCGGAAAGCGATGTGTGCTGCACGTCTTCGAACGCGCTGAAGATCGTTGAGGGACTGATCGCGCAGGGGCATCAACGGGTCATGATGACGCCGGATAAGTTTCTGGCGCAAAATGTCGCCAAGACCTTGAAAGACAAGGGCTCAAGCGCAGAAATCCTGTTCTGGGAAGGGACATGCATGGTGCATGAACGCTTCACGGCCGAGGATGTGCGCCAGATGCGCCAAAACTATGAAGACGTGGTGGTGCTGGCGCATCCGGAATGCCCGCCCGAAGTTATCGCCGAGGCCGATTATGCCGGATCGACTGCGCAGATGGATGTCTATATCAAGGACAAACAGCCTAAACGCGCCGTGCTGTATACCGAATGTTCGATGAGCGATAATATTGCCGCCAGCAATCCGGGGGTCGAGTTGATCGGTACTTGCCAGATGTGCCCACATATGAAGCGCATTACGCTGCCGAAAATTTTGAAGGCTTTGCAGAGCGAGGGGCCCGAAGTTTATATCGATCCGGACCTCTCCGCGCGCGCTATCAAGCCGATCCAGCGTATGCTGGAGATGAGTTAACCTTATGCACCTTTCTCCCCTGCTCATCGAAGATGCCGTTAAAGCCGCCTTAAAGGAAGATTTAGGGCACGGGTTTGATGCGACTTCGCAGATTTTGCTGCCTGCCGGCTTATCGGCGCGCGGGGTGATCCGGGCGCGCAAGAGCGGGCGGCTGGCGGGGCTTATTGTCGCACTGTCGGCGTTTTCCTTGACCGACATTGATTTCGACATGCAGATTTTCGCCGAGGACGGCGCGGATATCGAAGCCGGAGACGTGATCGCCAGTATCGAAGGCCCGGCGCGCAGCCTTATGACCGCCGAGCGGGTGGCGCTGAACTTCCTGTGTCATATGAGCGGCGTGGCGAGCCTGACGCGTTCTTATGTCGAGGCGGTGAAGGATACGGGCGTGGAGATTTGCGATACGCGTAAGACTTTACCGGGGCTGCGCTTGTTCCAGAAATATGCCGTATGGATCGGCGGCGGCGCCAATCACCGCTTCGGGCTTGATGATGCGATTTTGATTAAGGACAACCATATTGCGGCCGTGGGCGGGATCAGCGAGGCTCTGGATCAGGCCAAGCTTTTGGGCGGGCATACGCAAAAAATCGAGATCGAGGTCGATAACCTTGCACAGCTCGAAGAGGTTTTGGAAAACGGCAAGGCCGATATTGTTATGCTGGATAATTTCGATTTTCCGGATTTAAAGAAAGCCGTGGAAATGGTGAACGGAGCCTTGATGACCGAGGCTTCGGGCGGGGTGAGTTTAGAAACTGTGCGCGCGATTGCGGAGACGGGCGTGGATGTCATTTCGATCGGTGCTTTGACGCACAGCGCACCGCAACTGGATCTAGCTCTGGATATTGATGTCTGAGCCTTCGCAGATTACCGTGAAGCTGACACCCAAGGCATCGAAGAATGCGATTGTAGGCTGGGAAGAAGATGCGGGCGGGCAGAACATCTTAAAAGTCTGCGTCACGGCAGTGCCTGAAAAAGGCAAAGCGAATAAGGCTCTGATTGCCCTCCTCTCCCAGCATTTCAAAAAGCCGAAGTCTGCGTTTTCTATCCTGCGCGGGGAGAGTGAGCGGATTAAACTGATCGGAATTGATAGCTAAAATTTTAGATAAAGTTATAAGCGTTTTCATTTTTTGCTGTCATACTTTTATGATTGCCGTGGGGGCAATTGTAAAATTTTGGGGAAAATATTCGTTTTATGGGCGTTGGAGCACATCACTTCGCACTGCGTGTCGGTCTTCAGGCGCATTTGTGTTTGGGCTTGTTTTCCTTTGCCTTGATGATGTCATGGCCTGCTTTGGCATCGGAACCAATCAAATCCTTGAACGAAGACAATGTGACGGATTTTATCACGGAAACCACGCATATTACACAGGGCGCCGGGGCGCGGATGCAGCCGCATAATGTAGAGCCCTATCTGGAAAAACATCTGAGTGATAACGCGCATTTTGCCAGCACAATTACCTATCATATTCCAGATATGGAGCCACAAAACATGTCTTTGGACCTTGGAAAATCTGATTTTATAAAATCCGTGAAAGAGGGCGTTGAAGGGGTTTTGGGCTATGAGAACCATGTCGAAGTCAAGGATATCAAGATTAATTTCTGGGCCACGCAGGCCGTTGTCAAAACACACACTCTCGAAACCGGGTTTATGAGTATACCAACGCCTGATGGCGGGATGAGCCAAGACATGCCGATGAAAGGCGATTCGGAATGTGCGCAGGTTCTGGTGTTAAAAAAAGGCGTAATTCAGGTGCAGAGCGCCGTATGCAAAACAAGCGTAACTTTTTCGAAGTAATCCCGCCCAAAACGGCGATTACTTGCGCACGGCCATCAGTTTTTTGATTTCAGCGATGGATTTGGCCGGATTGAGGCCTTTCGGGCAGGTGTTCGTACAGTTCATAATCGTGTGACAACGATACAAACGGAACGGATCTTCGAGTTGGTCCAGACGCTCGCCTGCGGCTTCATCGCGGCTGTCGGCAATCCAGCGGTAAGCCTGCATCAACACGGCCGGGCCCATGAAGCGATCCGCATTCCACCAGTATGACGGACAGGACGTCGAGCAACAAAAACACAAGATACAGCCTGCGGGGCCGCGCCCATCATCACCGTTGAGCAGATTGGCATCTTCGGGCGTTTGCAGACGCTCGCGGCTGGGCGGCGGCGAGTCGGTTTTCATCCACGGTTCGATCGTGGCGTATTGTGCATAGGCATGATTGAGGTCCGGCACAAGGTCTTTGACGACCGGCATATGCGGCAGCGGGCTCACTCTCACTTCGCCCTGCACATCGTCGATGGCTTTGGTACAGGCCAGTGTATTCGTGCCGTCGATATTCATCGCGCATGATCCGCAAATGCCTTCGCGGCAAGAACGGCGCAATGTCAGGGTCGGATCGATTTTGTTTTTGATGTAGAGCAAGGCATCAAGGACCATCGGCCCGCATTCGTCAAGATTAATGGTATAACTGTCCATGCGCGGATTTTCTTCGTCATCCGGCGACCAGCGGTAAATGCTGAAGGTTCTGGCGTTTTCTGCTCCGTTCGAAACATCGACTTTTTTGCCATCTTGGACAATCGAATTTTTCGGTAATCTGATTTCAGCCATCGTTTTGCCTTGGGTCCTGCCTTTTGCGGCGTATTTAAGTTCAATTTTTCTCAACGATAGGCTTTTAGGCTGCGAAAGTGAAGAGCGTTTTGCTGAAAAATGTTTGAAAAAGCACTAAGCTCACGTAGAGCTCTGTGTATTTAGTAAGCTCCATCGCGCACGAGCATGACCTTCGCTGTTTTGAATATTATAGCGATGTCTTTCCATGCCGACCAACGCCTTACATACGCTCTATCCAGCACTACACGGCGCTTATAGCCTGTGTCATTGCGGCCGCTGACCTGCCACAGGCCCGTAATACCAGGCTTAACGGCAAGATAATCCTTCCAATACGCACCATAATATTTCCGCTCATCTTCCACGACGGGGCGCGGGCCGACCAAGCTCATCTCGCCGCATAGAACATTATAAAATTGCGGCCATTCGTCGAGGCTGGTTTTTCTTAAAAACGCACCGATTTTCGTGACACGCGGGTCATGGCGCAGTTTGAAATCACGTTCCCATTCTGCGCGGGCGGCAGGATCATTTTCCAGCAATTCTTGCAGGACCGCATCAGCATCGGGACGCATAGAGCGGAATTTCCAGCATTTAAATGATTTGCCGCCCTTGCCTATACGTGTATGGCCATAAAAAGCAGGTCCGCCGTCTCTTTTGACCAGAACATAAATGACGAGGAAAAACGGTGAAAAGATTATAAGCGCGGCGAGAGCGCCGCTTATGTCCATTAAACCCTTAAACATTTTGCACTGCGGCTTGTTCAGCGGTGAGCTCAAAACCGGCATTGTCGAAATGATTTCCAGGCTCATATCTTAGGCTGCCATTTTACCGGATGTTTGGTTATCGTCGTCACCAGCCTTAAGTTGGCGCTGTTTCCAGTTCCAGGCTGTGGCTATAATTTCATCAATCGAGGAATGTTGCGGTGTCCAGTTCAAAAGCGTTTGAGCGCGGGCGGCATTGGCGACAAGAATCGCCGGATCGCCAGCGCGGCGATTGCAGGCCAGCGCAGGCAGCGTTTTGCCGGTTATGCGGCGGGCCGCCTTTATCACTTCCAGTACGGAATATCCTTTGTTTGTGCCCAGATTCAGAGTGAGGTTTTCTCCCGTCAAAAACGTATGACGCAGGGCACGCACGTGGGCGTCGGCCAGATCGGTGACGTGGATATAATCACGGATGGCGCTGCCGTCCGGCGTATCATAATCCCGGCCAAAGATTTCAATATTGGGCCTCTGGCCTGCTGCGACCTGCATCAAAAGCGGCACAAGATGCGTGTCTTTTTTGTAGGCCGTCCCTGTTTCACCTTCCGGGTCTGCGCCAGCGGCATTAAAGTAGCGCAAAATCGCAAATTTTAGTCCATAAGCACCGGCGTAGTCGCGGATCATGTTTTCCATGGCCAGTTTTGTTTGACCGTAGGGGTTGATCGGATTGAGCGGGCGATCTTCACTGAGCGGTGCGCTGCTGCCGGGCTGGCCGTAGACGGCGGCGGTGCTGGAGAAGACCATGTGCTTGATGCCGTAGCTGCGCGCTTCTTCGAGCAGGCACAAAGAACCGTAGATGTTGTTATCGTAGAATTCTGCCGGATTGGCGACAGAGTCGCCGACTTGAATCAAGGCCGCACAATGAATGATTGCAAAGGGGTTGTAACGGTTTATAACAGCTTTTAAACGCACACGATCGCGGATATCGCCTTTTTCAAACGGCCCCCAACGCACGGCGTCTTTATTTCCGGAGCATAAATTATCGTAAGTGACGGGTGTAAAGCCCCCTGCCAAAAGGGCCTTGCATATATGGGAGCCAATATAGCCAGCCCCCCCTGTCACTAAAACTGTTTTACGCATTTTCTGTTTTCCCAGCCTTCTCAGGTGCGAAAGCACTTCAACAGAGGTAGCGCATTTTTTGCCGCTACGCAACATATCATCGTATGTAACATTATGTTTTCAGGGCGCCGAGGGCCTGTTTTTGATGCTAAGGGTTTGAGGGTTATGGATGTTTATTTTTAGTATAAGAGCCTCGTTATCATCCGGATGATCATATTTTTTATATCTTCCTCCGGCATGATTTTTATGTGCCGGATCAGCATTTGCATTTCACAAGACACAGCTTGGTTTTCTTTCCGAGAAAAACCAGCGCTGTCCAGTCCTGCAAAAAAAGTTTCGTAGGGAACATCGTAATAATTTTTAAGCATATACAGCTTTTCAACCGGCAGGCGATTGCGGCCCTTTTCGTATTTTTGCACTTGCTGGAAGGATACGTTTAAGATACCGGCCAGATATTTTTGTGAGTGGCCGGCGGCTTTTCTCAGACGTTTTACATTCAGGCCGATCCGCTCATCCATTTCAAAAAAAGGCTCTTTCTGTTTTTGTTCCATTATTCTTTCCTTTTTTCTGTTCCTATAGCCAATACCCTTATATAAATTTCTTTTTTGGAAAATCTCAAGTTAAATATTTTCTTAAATAGAAATTTTAATTGCTGTTTTTGCATGCGATATTGTAGCGGTTATGGATTACTCTCAATGGCTTCAGGCGCAGTTTGCCGCTTCCCCCGACAAATCAAAGGCTGAGCTTGCACGGGCTTTGGGTCTGGAGCCTTCGGCCGTGAGCAAGATCTTGAGCGGCAGCCGGCAAATCAAGGCCCATGAATATGCTTTGATGCGCCGTTTTTTCGGGTTGCCGACCGACGGCGATAAAGCGGCGCGAGGGCAGAGCGGTTCCTATATCGTGGAACCGTTCATGCAAAACAAAAATACCGGGATGCATGACACAGGCGCTTCACAAGAGGCTCAGTCGGTCTGGCAGATCCCGGCGCATGTCATCACTCAGAGGACACAGGCTGCGCCGGAGCAGATTCGCATTTTCGAGGTTGAGGATTCGCTGATGGAGCCTGAGTTTCGCCGTGGTGAGCCTGTTTTGGTCGATCTATCCGTGCAAAAACCGACGCCGGCCGGCGCGTTCCTGATTTCCGACGGATATGGCTATATGATCCGGCATTGTGAAATCGTCTCCGGTGAGACGAGCCGGAAAGACGGCTCGCCGCTGGTGCATGTTTCTTCTCTTAATCAGGCTTTTCCGGCCAAGACGCTTTTCCTTGGGGATTTCGAGCTTGTCGGGCGCGTGATCGCCAAATTACAGTGGGTTTAGGCTTGCGTTTCTTCAAACCATGGAAAAGACGCGGCGATAAAGTCGGGATTATACCAGCCCGGCTCGCGTCCTCCGTAGAGTAACGGTTTTCCGAAAGCATCGGTTATAAGTCCTCCGGCGGCATTTAAAATAGCTTCGGCGGCGGCTGTGTCCCATTCGCAAGTCGGGCCGAAACGCGGAAACAAGTCCGCCTTTCCGGCGGCAATGGCGCACATTTTGATCGAAGAGCTGCGTTTGACCAGCTTGCGCACTTTGAAACCGGCTAGAAACGCCTCCTGTTTGTCCGCATTTCCCATCCCTCTACTGGAGAGAACGGTCAGGCCTTCGCGCGGCGGGCGACGGACGGTGATCGGTTTTTCATGATCGGTATCTTCCAACCAGCGGACAGCCGTGCCTTCCCCACAGCCCGCGTACAGTTCGCCGATGGCCGGGGCATAGATAACACCGATGACGGGCCGACCGTTTTTGATCAGAGCGATGTTGGTGGTAAAATCAGGGCCGCCACGGATAAATTCGCGCGTGCCGTCGAGCGGATCGACGAGCCAGAAATACTCCTGATCCGGCGTAATAGCGGGCGCGTTCCCTGCGGAAACAGCTTCCTCGCCAATAAAGGGGACGGAGGGGAGAATATCGGCCAGCGCTTTTTGGATAAAGTCTTCGGTTTCCTGATCGGCTTGCGTCACCGGAGAGTTATCATCTTTTCTGGTGATGTCGCCCGGGCCGATCTCCTCGAAATAATCGAGCGTGATGTCTCCGGCCTGCCGCGCGATGCGCTTGATCATATTGCACAACGCCGCAGGAGAATTCAGAATTTTTTCTTCGGAGGATGATAAACTCATAGAGTCCTTTATGATGCCTGTTTTAGAGGCGTTTTTTCCTGCTGCGGCGCGACTTCGGGACGGCCGATGGAGATATAACGGAAGCCTTGGGCGCGCATTTCATCAGGTTTGTAGATATTGCGCAAATCAATCATCACAGTGTCTTTCATGATGTCTTTCAGACGGCTTAATGCCAGAGCGCGGAATTCGTTCCATTCGGTGATGATGACCAGCGCATCGGCCTCTTTAGCCGCTTCGTAAGCATCGTCGCACCATTCAACATCCTCAAGATGCTTTTTAGCTTCGCTCATGGCGACCGGATCGTAAGCGGCGATGTGCGCGCCTTCATCTTGGAGGAAGGGTACGATTTGCAGGCTCGGCGCATCGCGCATGTCGTCCGTATTGGGTTTGAAAGACAGGCCTAGAACGGCAATGCGTTTGCCCTCGACGTCGCCGCCGCACGCTTCAATCACTTTTTCGGCCATAGAGCGCTGACGCTCGGTGTTCACCCAGACAACCGTTTCGACGATGTTTTGCGGCGCGCCGTATTTCTGGCCGATTTGTGTCAGCGCCAAGGTGTCTTTCGGGAAGCAGGAGCCACCGTAACCAGGGCCGGCGTGCAGGAATTTCGAGCCTATGCGTCCGTCCAGACCTATCCCTTTGGCAACTTGCTGGACATTTGCGCCCGTTTTCTCACACAGATTGGCGATTTCATTGATAAAGGTAATCTTAGTCGCCAGAAAAGCGTTGGCGGCATATTTAATGGTTTCGGAGGTTTCCGGCGATGTGATCACCATCGGTGTTTCATTAATATAAAGCGGGCGATACAGATCGCGCATAATTTCGATGGCGCGCTCGGATTCCACGCCGATCACAACGCGGTCGGGGCGGATAAAGTCGTTGATCGCAGCGCCTTCACGCAGGAATTCCGGGTTGGAGCAAATATCAAATTCGATATCGGAGCGCCCCCGTTTATCCAGTTCCTCACGGACGATCTTTTTGACTTCCTGCGCTGTGCCAACAGGCACGGTCGATTTAGTAACAATCAACGTATAATCTTCGATCAGGGCGGCAATATCGCGCGCGGCCTGATATACGTAGGTCAGATCGGCTTGTCCGTCATCACGGCGCGCGGGCGTGCCCACGGCTATAAATACGGCTTTGGCGCCCTTCATGCCTTCAGCCAAGTCGGTCGTGAAAGACAAGCGTCCGGCCTTGACCTGCTTGGCGACGAGTTCTTCGAGGCCCGGCTCATAAATGGGGATTTCACCGTTTTTAAGGCGCTGGATTTTGCTTTCGTCCTTGTCGATACAAACGACTTCTATACCGAATTCGGCAAAACAGGTTCCCGAAACCAAACCGACATAGCCTGTGCCAACCATTCCTATGCGCATACTGACTTTACTCCCTTGGGATTTCAAAGACTCTTTCAGAAAGCCGTTTTTACACGCTGCGGCCTTTTTTACAAGTCTTTTGGATATTCCCGATCCGGCTTTTGAGTAAACCTCTTGTTAAGGAAAAACAGGTTATGCTTATTACTTAGGGGGTCGTTTTTGCGTTGTGAAACGCGAATTCAACGATCCGGCGTTGCATGGTTGCATAAATTTGCTATGATTTCTTAAAATCCTATAGTTTCGGATTCTTTTCCAAAATAAATGACAGAGTAAAAAGGATATATCAGAATGGCTAAAAGTGAGGATGCCGTAAAGGCTAGCGAAACCGGGAATGGGCAAGCTGCCAATTTGCCGCTTTTTTATAAAGAGCCCCTCCCTCTGGATTCCAAAAAACATGCCAGATTGGCTTTGAAAAAGAATTTCGGCTTTGGCTTTACCAAGGGCATCAACGCTGTGCCAATCAATCTGATTGAAATGCCGCAAATCTGTCATTTCTACCCGATTGCCTTTTCGCCGGATGAAAACGCGACGCCGGTGGCGATTTTGGGTCTGCGCGATAACGAAAATCTGTTTTTGGATGCACAAAATACATGGGACGCGATGAGCTACGTTCCGGCGTATATCCGGCGTTATCCGTTCATTTTCTCGGAAGTTCCCGACAGCGATCAGTTGACCCTTTGCATTGATATGAATGACTCGGTGGTTGAGGATGGCGGTGAGCAAGCCTTCTTTGATAAAGACGGCGGGCCGACCGATCTGACGCAAAATGCGCTGGAGTTCTGCAAGTCCTATCACGCGGCCGCCCAGCAAACGCTGGATTTCAGTCAAGCTCTGGCGACCAGCGGACTGCTGGTTGAGCGCGAAGCGCAGATCAATGTAGCCGGCAATAAACGGATTAATTTTTCCGGTTTTAAGATTATTGATGAGCAAAAATTCGCTGAGTTGGACGATCAAACGTTTCTGGAATGGCGCCAGAAAGGCTGGCTGGCGTTTATCTACGCTCATCTGTTTTCAGGCGCACAGTGGCAACGCTTGAGTTTCAAGCTTAACGAGCGACTGGAAAAAGAAGCGGCTTAATTTTTCATTTTTTTCGATGGCCAATCACCTAAAAATTATTGCTCGCAAGGTCTTGTGAGCTTTTTTGGATGTTTACGGAATAGATTCTTGATTTACGCATCAGAGTCATGCTATCGCTATGCTTCATTCCGATAAAAATTGAGGTCAAAACATGGCAAAAGTAGGCGCACAAAGAGCTGCTGAGTTAACAGGGCGTTCCAAATCTACCGTACAGAGGGCGATGAACAATGGAAAACTTTCCTATGAGGTCGATTCCAATGGCCGGCGCGTGATTGATACGTCCGAGCTGGACCGCGCTTTCGGGCTGAAAAAAGCCAGTGAAAATATCAACCATTCCCAAGAAGTCGAGCGTGAGCTGGAAAAAGCAACGGCCTTGCTGGAAACAGAGCGCTTGAAAATGCGCATCCAGATGCTGGAAACCCAGCTTCATTCGGCCGAAGAACAACTTGAAGACCTTAAAGCCCAGCGCGATCAGTGGCAAAAACAAGCCTCCCAGGTGCTGATTACAAGCCAATTTTCTCAGAAACAGGCTGAAGAGCTTTCCGAGCAGTTGAAAGAACGTGAGCGTCGTGCTCGTGAGCGCCGCGAGAAAATGGAAGCGCAAAAGCTGGAAGACAAGATGAAAAAAATGCATGCGCAAAATGAAAATGCGCGTGATGAAGCCGAACAAAGCGAAGGCAAAACCGACGACGAAGCTAATTTCTCCTTCGGCGGCTTATGGAAGCGTGCTAAAGGCGGCGCATAGATTTTATATCTTTTTATTATCTGCTTTTAAGAGCGTTCGGGCCAGATGTCCTTGCGCTCTTTTTTCTTTTTCCATGAAACATCCAGCGATATCTTTGTTTTATCCTCCATTTCAAAAATGGTATACTGAAAGACGTTATGATTTATTTTTCTTTCGTGTCGCCTCGACGTTTTTGTGTGCTGCTAGCGTGTCTGGCGGCTTTTGTGCTTTTGTTTCCTGCGCCTTCTTCTGCTCAGCCCGCCGAAACAACGGAAAAAACAGCGCAGGAGAGGCTGGCTGAAAGCGGAATTGATTTTAAGAAAATCCCAAAGCCATACATGCGTGAGGCCAAGGCCGCTTATAATAACTGCAAAGGTAATATTAACACGCGCGCGTATTATGATTGTAAATGTCTGGCTTTTGAACATCTTTTGGAGAGAATTGAGGCTGGACCTGACTTGGGATCTTCCACCATTTCTTTCAGGATTCAAGACAGATGCCGGGATGCGACCGAGGCTGCCGGGGTTGAGTATGACAGCTGTTTGCGCGAATATGCCACATTGCCGCCCGGAACAGATCCGCAAGCCTTTTGTAACTGTTATGCCAATACGTTTTCAAAGATGATCGATGCCCGCGCGCCGATGCTGCAGTCAAAGACCATTGTGCCACTCAAAGTTCGTGCGCGGGTCACCTGCTCCGATCCGGCGCTGGCTAGAAAGCTTTATAACAGCCGATATTAGAAGGTTTTCCTAAAAGTCACTTCCTTCCAAAGCGGCGCGAACATGCGCTGCAGCCTGCGGGAGGATGTTTTTATGAAAGAAAGAGGCGTTTTGCCGTTTTTCCGTGGCCCATGCATCATCGTGGCCGGATTTTTCAAGGATAGCAGCCGCTTTCGAAAGCATCGCCCCTCCGGCAATCAAGGCAAAGGCATTCAAATAGGGCTTGGCCATGGCCGAGACTTTGTCGAGATTGTTTTCGGCTCCGGCCTTGGCCATGTTTTCAACCAGCGTTTTGAGTTCTTTGAAGTATGGAGCAAAAAGCTCTTTATCGGCTGCGCTCACATCCTTTTCCAGAGCGTCTATGAACGCCAGCACGCTTTGCCCGCCGTCGCGCAGGGTTTTGCGGAAGGCCAGATCGAGCGCCTGAATACCGTTTGTGCCCTCATAGATCGGCAGAATGCGCGCATCGCGGTAGAATTGCGCCGCACCTGTTTCTTCGATATAGCCCATACCGCCATGGATTTGAATACCCGTGGAGGCGACCTCGACGGCCATATCCGTTCCATAGGCTTTGACTAAAGGCGTAAGGATTTCGACGCGAGGCGCATCACCGTCATCCATCGCCTGAGCGGCGGCATAGGTCAGGGCGCGAGCGGCGTCTATTTGCGCGCGCATGGACAGCAGCATGCGTTGCACGTCTTTATGCCCGGCGATGGTCACGCGCTCGCCTGTGGTAAAGCTTTTGCCTTGCACACGTTCCTTGGCATAAGAGAGAGCATGCTGGTAGGCGCGTTCGGCGATGGCCACGCCTTGCAAGCCCACAGACAGGCGGGCGTTGTTCATCATGGTGAACATATATTTCAGGCCCTGATGCGCCTCGCCAATGAGATACCCTTCGGCGCCGTCAAACTCCATCGTGCAGGTGGGCGAGGCATGAATACCCAGTTTATGTTCAAGGCCTATGCAGCGCAGTGAATTGCGGCGGCCGTCTTCCAAAACCTTGGGCACAATAAAGAGGGAAATGCCTTTCACATCTTCGGGCGCATCCGGCAAGCGCGCGAGAACAAGGTGGATGATATTGTCCGTCATGTCATGTTCGCCATAGGTAATGAAGATTTTCTGGCCCGTGATTTTATAGCGCCCATCGCCCTGCGGCTCGGCTTTGCTGCGGATCAGGCCAAGATCGGAGCCGGCCTGCGGCTCGGTCAGGTTCATCGTACCGGTCCATTCGCCGCTGATGAGTTTGGGCAGGTAGAACTCTTTTTGCTCGTCGCTGCCGTGATGGTGAATAGCCTCGACCGCGCCTTGATTGAGCAACGGACACAGGCCGAAGCTCATATTCGCGCCTTGCCACATTTCCTGAATCGGGAAGGCCAGCGCGTAGGGCAAACCCTGTCCGCCGAATTCGGGGTCGAACGGAACAGCGTTCCAACCGCCTTCGCAATATTGCATGTAAGCCTCTTTGAAGCCCGGCGCGGTTTTAACGTTTTCACCGCTAAGCTGCGCGCCCGTTTTATCTCCCGTTTCATTGAGCGGGGCCAGAACGTCCGAGGCCAGCTTGGCAGCCTCGTCCAACACAGCCGCCGTTGTTTCGCGGTCGAGCTCTTCGTGAGCAAATCCCAGCACGTCATGGAGCCAGAACTGCATATCTTCGATCGGGGGGCGGTAGGTGCTCATGTATATCCTTATGGGGTTTTTCTGAATTTGGCACGGGCGTTGCAAATCTCTTTGCAGGACACAGTATAGAGACTTTTAAAGGTAAAATCATTCTCCGATGCAAGGACACGCAAATTCTTTTGTTAACAATGCTTTAGCCACGCTGACCCGGCGCGCGCCCACTGGTGTGATGAATGCGATCAAGCAGGCCAGCGCCAAAACGGGGGTCAATTTTGCCTATATGGTGCAACAAGCCGGGGCCGAGAGCAGTTTCAACCCCACCGCGAAAGCCAAATCCTCCAGTGCTTCAGGGCTTTATCAATTCATCGAAAGTACATGGATGAATATGGTCAAGACATACGGAGCCAAGCACGGCATCGAAACGGACGGGATGAGCCGCAAAGAGATTTTGGCCCTGCGCAACGATCCGGTGGCCTCGGCAAATATGGCGGCCGAGTTTGCCTCGGAAAACGAGCGTTTCCTGCGCTCTCACTGGGGCGGCGAGATCGGGCCTACGGAGCTGTATTTCGCGCATTTTATGGGCGCGGGCGGGGCCTCGGCATTTTTAAAAGCGCGTGATGACAATCCGTTGCAAGAGGCGGCCGTTCTATTCCCCAAAGCGGCCAAAGCCAACCGGAATGTGTTTTATGACGTAAAATCGGGCCGCGCAAAATCTATGGAAGAGGTTTATGCGTTTTTTGATAAAAAGTTTTCGATTAAAGACGCGCCGCAGCCTGATTATACGCAAGAGACGCAATATGCCGCGGCCGCGCCCCTGCCTCAGATTAAACCTGATCTCGGCAATGAGACGATGCCGTCCCATCCAGGCCAGATTGCCCAGCTTGGTTTTGGAGCGTCGGAGCCCTCCACCCCTGCCCCTTATGCACCGTCCAGCGTTTACAGCGCGGCGAAAACCGCGCGCGTTTCCGGCGATAGCTTTATCCGCTCTTATGCGCCAGCGCCCTATCATGCCTTGCTGCAAAACCCGATCGAGTTGATGCTTTTGACACAGCTTGATGTGCCGGGCGTTTATTCACCGGGTAAGAAAAGCTAGAGATTTCCGGTATTTTCCCTTAAATAATCCAACATGGACAAAGCAGAAGAAATTTGTGTTCTGGATCAACGCGTGCGGCTGTTGCAGGCAGCGGGCGGCTTTTGCACGTCTTTGGATAGCGTGATGCTGGCGGCGGCGTGCCCGGTGAAAACAGGCGAGCATGTTCTGGATCTGGGCTGCGGGGTCGGCAGCGCGGGGTTGTGCGTTCTCAAACGCGTGGAGGGCGCGCAGCTCACAGGGGTTGATCTTCAGGCCGATCATATCGAACTGGCGCGGCGCAATGCAGCGCTGAATGATATGGCTGAGCGGTGTTCGTTTATGTGCGCCGATGTGCGGGGTTATGACGGCGGGCCGTTTGATCATATTATTTGCAATCCGCCCTATAACGAGGCCGGGGCGCATACGCGCTCACCGTCCGAAGCCAAGGCGCTGGCGATGGGCCATGCGGAGGCGAGCCTGCAAGACTGGCTGGATGCGGGGTGTAAGTTGCTCAAACACGGCGGGACGTTGAGCATCATTCATAAGGCGGAGATGCTGGATAAGATTTTACAGGGCTTTAAAACCCGTTTCGGGGCGGTGGAGGTTATCCCGCTGTGGCCGCGCATTGGCGTGCCTGCTAAACGCGTTATTATCCGGGCTGTGCGCAACAGCAAAAAACCGCTAACCCTGCATGCGGGACTGACGCTGCATCAGGATAACGGCGATTATACGGAGGAAGCCGAAAACGTCTTGCGAGGCATGGGGGCGATTGGTTAGGGTTATGGCCTTAGTTTGAAGGAAAATCTTATGTCTGTGAAAAACAAAGTCTGTGAAACCTGTGATGCTTTTTCCAGTCTGCCGCTGATCGGCGGTTTACTGAAGCCGAAAGAAAAAGTCGCGGTGATCCGCCTGTCGGGCGTGATTGCCGATAGCAGCGTCAAGCGCGGGGGGATCAGCCATGCGCGTTATGAGAAGACGATCGAGCAGGCTTTTGAAACCTATAATCTCAAGGCCGTGGCGCTGGTGATTAACTCGCCGGGCGGGTCTCCGGCGCAGAGTGCTTTGGTAGCTGGGCAAATCCGCGCTCTGGCCGAGGACAAAGATGTGCCGGTCTATGCCTTTGTCGAGGATGTGGCGGCGTCGGGGGGCTACTGGCTAGCTTGCGCGGCGGACGAGATTTACGCGACCGATGTGTCGATTATAGGGTCGATCGGGGTGATTTCTTCGTCCTTCGGGTTTAAGGAGCTAATCGGGCGTTACGGGATCGAACGGCGCGTGCATACTTCGGGCAAAGACAAGAGCTTTCTCGATCCGTTCGAGGATGAAAAACCGGGCGATGTGAAGCGGCTCAAGGCTTTGCAAAGCGCGCTACACGCGCGGTTTATCGACTGGGTAAAGACGCGGCGCGGGGAGAAGCTCACGGGCAGTGATAAAGCCCTGTTCGAAGGAGAGTTCTGGGAGTCCGGCGCAGCTTTAGAACTCGGGCTGATCGACGGGATCGGCGAAATGAAGGCTTTGATGAAAGAGACCTTCGGCGATGAGGTCAAGTTCGTGGATTTCGGGCCAGAACGCGCGCTGATCTCTTCTCTGGTCGGTGCGGATGCGAAGGCCAATATCGCGAACGATCTGGCCGAGACGCTGGAAACGCGGGCGCTGTGGGCACGGTTCGGGCTTTAACTATAAACTGCTGATTGTCTTTTAAAAGGCAAAGCCGCCCCTTGCAGGGCGGCTCGCAATAATTTAGTATGCTTTAAGATTATATTAGACTTTGTTGTCTATCCTCTATATTAAGCAGCCAATCCCATTTGCCTTGTTTCGTTTCCGATACTCGGCCTTGGTTGACTTCAACGATGGCGGCGATCTGGTGTTGATGATATTGGCGAGTGTCCAACAAGTCCTTTATCTTCTTTACCATTTCTGCCGTCATCTTTCTTGAAGGTGTCTTCATAGAAAAACTCCATATTTGATTGTGCGGCACTTTTAACCACTTGCAAATATTATGATGATGCCCTAGGATTTAAGGACAATGATTCTACAAGGCTGGGTCGGGAAGTGCTACTTAACGACTCAGCCTTAGCATTTTAAGAGGATTCCATAACAGAGTCGAGTCTGAAATACATAAAAAATGTATTTTTACAGTAACAATTTCCACTTTATTTTCTAATAAAAGCTTATTTCATCTTTTCCTTAAGATAATCTGCGACCTTATCCATGTGGATGCGCTCTTGCGCCATGGTGTTGCGGTCGCGCACGGTGACGGTGTGATCGGCCAGCGTATCATTATCAACGGTGAAGCAGTACGGCGTGCCGATTTCATCCTGACGGGCGTAGCGTTTACCGATATTTTGCTTGATATCGAGATCGACGGCGAAATCCTCACGCAGTTCGAGATAGAGCTTTTGCGCCAGCGGGACATGATCTTCTTTGGCTGTGAGCGGCAGGATGGCCGCCTTTTTCGGAGCCATAGCGGGGGTGAAGTTCATATACACGCCGGAGGGGCGGCTTTCATCAGGCGTATAGGCCTGACACAAAAGCGCCAGAACGCCGCGGGTCAGGCCCGTTGAAGGCTCGATGACGTGCGGCAGGAAGCGCGAATTTGTGGCCTGATCGAAATAGTCCAGCTTCTGGCCGGAGAATTGCTGGTGCTGGGTCAGATCGAAATTGCCGCGGTGAGCGATGCCTTCGAGCTCGTCATAGCCCGGTGCGGCAAAGGGAAAGGCATATTCCACATCAATCGTGCGCGCGGAATAGTGCGCCAGTTCGTCCTTGGGCACGTCGAGGAAATGCAGCGCAGATTTGGGGATGCCGACCGCGTCCCAGAACCTGGTGCGCTGATCGACCCAGAAATCAAACCACATCGGCACTTCGCTTTCCTCGCAGAACCATTCGAGTTCCATCTGTTCGAACTCGCGGGAGCGGAAGATGAAGTTGCGCGGCGTGACTTCGTTGCGGAAGGCTTTGCCGATCTGGGCGATCCCGAACGGCACGCGGGTGCGGCTGGAGTCCAGCACGTTTTTGAAATTGAGGAAAATCCCGGCGCAAGTCTCAGGGCGCAAGTACGCTTTGTTCTCATCACCCGAAGTCGCACCGACAAAGGTGTGAAACATCATGTTGAACTGGCGCGGTTCGGTCAGCGTACCGGGGGTTTTCACATCGGGGCCGATTATATTGGCGAATTTGGCCGTGTCGATTTGATCAAGTTTTGCCGTGTCGAAATCGGCAAGTGCTTTGTTCGTCAGTTTTTTAAGGCGTTTTTCGATTTCAGCATCTTCGGCATCCTTATCGAAGGCCACGCCCGAGCCTTGGCCGTCTTTTGGCCAATATACGACGACGTGATCGGCGCGGTAGCGTTTCTTGCTTTCCTTGCAATCGACCATCGGGTCGTTAAAGCCGCCGACATGCCCCGAAGCTTCCCAGCATTTGGGGTTTTGAATGATAGAGCTATCGACGCCGACGATTTCGACCGGCGCGCCGTCGGGGCCCAACGGCGGGCATAGGACCATGTCTTTCCACCAGCGATCACGCAGGTTGTTTTTTAGCTCCGTGCCCAGCGGGCCGTAATCCCAAAAGCCGTTCAGGCCGCCGTAAATGTCGCTGGCGGGGAAGATAAAGCCCCGTCTTTTGCACAGGGCGACGATGTCTTTCATGTCTTTGGTCATGTTCCATTATCCAAATGATTCGTTTTAAAATCCAAAATGTACAGTGACGGGTTAACCCTTAAAATTCAAGGGTTTTTGGCGATATTAAGGGGCGAAATTTGTAATTTTTCCGGTTTTCCTTTATCATGCGTTTAACTCAAGGGAGGAAGTTATGTCCGATATATCTGAACTTTATGATGAGGGCTTTGTTGAGAATTACACGGATCAGGTTTTGGTGTCCGGTGAAAGGGATCAGAATAAGGTCTTCTCTATCGGAAGGAAGATTGTACACAAGCGCGAGGTTGGTGACGAGCAATTCTGGGGTGAATATTTAACCGATAGTTTGTTTAACGATCCTTTTTTCCAAGAAGCACAAAATGATCCTGATGGTGCTTTGGAGCTTAAAGAAGCTTCGTAAGATTTTAAAAATCAGGTTTTTACCTGGGGGAGGAAAGGCGCTAACTGCAGGGCGCCTTTTTTATTGGTATGCCGTCTCTCCTTGGCATCCCCTCGAAAGAGGGGATCTATTCCAGATCAACGGCCTCAAGATCCCCGCTTGCGCGGGGAACGCATAGTCGTTTTATGCGAGACAGGCTTTGTATTACCGCAGCATGATACGCTGGATCTGGCCGGCTCGTTTGATTGTGATGCTCAGGCCGCGGACATTCTTCGAGGCCAGCGCCTTTTCGACATCGCCCGTATCGTTGATTTTCCGGCCGTTGATTTCGAGCAGAATATCACCCATGCGCACGACGCGCCCGGCAAAGCCTGCGGATGAGGTTTCCATGATCACCACCCCCTGCTCTCCATCATCCATGCCGAGTTCCACGGCTACAGCCGGATTGAGATTGGCAATCACCGCGCCTTTGAGAATATGATCGCCTTTTAAGGTGATCTGGCGGCGCGGCGGGTTATCCGGCGGGGCCATGGCTTCGAATTCATATTCCAGACGCCGGCCTTGGCGCATAATCTCGATGCGCGCTTTGCTGCCGACGGGCACGGTGGCCATGCGGAATTTCATCTCCGAAGGGGTTTGAATGGCTTTGCCGTTGCAAGAAAGAATCACATCGCCAACCATCAGGCCTTCGCGTCCTTTCTCGCCTTTTGCGCTCGGGCTCAAGCGCACAGCCTTGCGCAGCGGGCTGGCCATATTCAAATCCGCGATGAGGGCGCCTTGCGGGCGTTTCATGCCCAGCGATTCGGCGATGTCGGATGTCACGTTCTGGGCTGTCACGCCCAGCCATGGACGAATGACGGCGTTATCACCGCTTTGTCCGGCATCAGCGGCGGCAATCACGCTGGCGACCATTTCGGACGGGATGGCAAAGCCGATGCCGAGCGAACCGCCATCGCGCGAATAAATCGCGGTGTTGATGCCAACAAGCCGGCCATCCAGATCAACGAGCGCACCGCCGGAATTCCCCGGATTGATCGCCGCATCGGTCTGGATGAAGAAATTAAAATCGTTAATATCGAGGCTGGAGCGCCCCTGGGCGGAGACAATGCCGCTGGTGACCGTCTGGCCAACGCCGAAAGGGTTACCGATCGCCAGCACCATATCACCGACTTCGAGGGATTCGCTGGGCTTTAAAGGGATTGTCGGCAGATTCTCCTCAACGGGGCCGATGCGTAAAAGCGCCAGATCGGATGGATCATCCTTGAGTACCAGTTTGGCATCGAATTCGCGGCCATCGGCCAGCCCCACCGTGATGGCTTCGGCTGCGCGCACAACGTGGGCGTTGGTAACAACAAGACCGTCGGAACTGACGATCACGCCGGAGCCCAGCGCGCTTTCGATCTGTTTGCGCATGCTGCCGCCAAAGACATCCTCGCGGAAAAAGGGGGCAAAAAACGGATCGGCGGCGAAAGGATGCGCATAGCCTGTTACGGTGCGCTTGGTATAGATGTTGACCACGGCCGGAGCGGTGCGCTTGACCAGCGGCGAGAAGGACAGCTTTATTTGCTCTTTGGAACGCGGAACCTCTATGGCGGTCTGCGCCTGCGCTGCTGAAAGAGCCGGAAGCGCGCTTGCAAAAACAAGCATCGAGACTAGCGCCGCTGTTTTAAACCTGATAGTCATAGGCAGAAATTTAGGTCTCCTTTTTGTAAATCTCAAGGCGGGAGCGAAAGAAAAATGTCCGGATTAGAGAAATTTTACACTCATGCGCGCGCGGATCAGCCTCTGGTGTGTCTGACGGCTTCTAGCGCGCCGATGGCGCAAAGTCTGGCTCCGCATGTGGATCTATTACTGGTTGGCGATTCTCTGGGCATGGTGCTTTACGGGCTGCCCAGTACGCAAGAGGTCACGCTGGAGATGATGAAGGCGCACGGGGCGGCCGTTGTGCGCGGGCGCGATGCGGCGGGTATTTCGATCCCTGTGATTGTCGATATGCCCTATGGAACCTATGAGGCCAGCGATGCGCAGGCTTTGGAGACGGCGCGCGCCTTGATCGAGGCCAGCGGCGCAGACGGGGTGAAGCTGGAAGGCGGGCTGCGGATGGCCTCGCGCATTCGGGCCATTACAGATGCGGGGATTGCCGTGATGGGGCATATCGGGCTTTTGCCGCAATCTGCTCCCGATGAAGGTGGATATAAAATCAAAGGCAAAACGCCTGAAGGGGTGACGCGTTTACTGGAAGACGGGCGTGCGGTGCAAGAAGCCGGGGCTTTCAGCGTCGTCATCGAAGGCACGATCGAGGAGGCCGCTGCCGAGATTACGCAGGCTTTGTCTATTCCCACCATCGGTATCGGCGCTTCGGCGGCGTGCGGAGGGCAAGTTCTGGTTACCGAGGATATGCTGGGGCTTCTTCATGGTCAAAAACCAAAATTTGCCAAAGAATACAAAACATTGCGCAACGATATTTCCAAGGCTGCTCAAGCCTATGCGCATGACGTGCGCATAGGGGCTTTTCCGTCAGATGCGTATTTGTACAAAGGTTCAAAGAAATGATTATTGCCCATTCAAAACAGGAGCTTGAAGAGATTATCGCGCCTTTAAAAGAAGAAGGGCGCACGATCGGTTTTGTGCCGACGATGGGGGCCTTGCACGCCGGACATCTCAGCCTCGTGGACTTAGCGCGCCGGCATGCCGATAAAATCATCGTCAGCATTTTCGTCAACCCGACACAGTTTGCTCCGCATGAGGATTTCGACGCGTATCCGCGCGATTTAGAGGGCGATGCGGCCAAGCTGGATACGGCTGGTGTGGACATCGTTTATGCGCCGCGTGAAACGGATATTTATCCTGACGGCAAAGATATTACGGTCAAGGCCGGAGCGATGGCCAAGGGGCTGGAGGGGGATTTCCGACCAACGCATTTTGACGGGGTCGTCACGGTGGTGCACAGGCTGTTTTCTCAAGTGCAGCCCGATGTGGCCGTGTTCGGGGAGAAAGATTTCCAGCAATTGCAGGTCATCAAGGAAATGGCGGCAGCCGAGAGATTATCCGTGGAGATTGTCGGCGGCCTGATTGCCCGCGATGAGCACGGATTGGCACTATCTTCGCGCAATGCGTATTTGAGTGCGGAAGAGCTGGAGATTGCGCGCAAGCTGAATAAAATCCTGCGCCATTGCGCCGAGGAGATTGCCCGTGGCCGGGCGGTGGAAACAGCGACCCAAGAGGCTGAAAATGCGTTGCTGGAGGCCGGATTTGATAAAATCGATTACGTGCGTTTTTGGCAAGGACGCGTTCTGGCCGCCGCTTTTTTGGGCCGGACACGGCTGATTGACAACATAGCCGCCTAAGCACGCCACGCTAATGCATTGATTTTACTTTATTTTTATACACCTCTTTGTAAACGGATTCCGTTTTTGTCTTTCGCAAAAAAATGCGTGATTTTGATTAGGCAAAACCAACTGCAACCCCCTGAAATTAAAAACAAAACATTTCAAATTTTATTTACTTTCTATTCATATTTTATATGTTATGTTAAATATATAAGGTTGATGAACGCATTTTGGTTCGCAAACCACAAATGACCAGTGATAACAGGGACATCACTTAAGGAAGCAGGGGAATATAATACGGCAGCAAAAATTTACGCGATGTGGGCGCGTTCAGGCTGCCACTAGGGGATTTTAGCGCGTTATCCGCGCCTTTTTGGGGAGATTTTTCAACAGATTTAACTTTTTCTCTTATGTCATGCGCACTGGCCTGTATGAAGCGGTCGAAAAACGGGTATCCCAGCTCTTTTTTTCGATTTTATTCATACAGGCTTTTTTTTTGCGCTTATCGGCGCTAGCTTAGTATTGTTACGCTGTCATTCATTAGAGGAAAGGATCGCGCTTTATGCCCCGCTTTTTGACCTGTGTTTTAGCTCTTGCCCTCCTTAGCGCTCCGGCCTGGGCCGATGATTCCGATAAATCCAAAGCCAATCCGGTTATTGAGGCCTACAAGGCTTTTACAAAGGATCTTGGTGAAAAAGAAGCCCGGCATTTCGGGGTTTTATACGGCAATTATAATCTGATCAAGGTCGTTGAGCAGGTGCGCGGCAGTGTATCAGAGGCTATTGAGGCGTGCGGAAAGGCTAATCCGGAGATGAAAGATCCTTTGGATAAGCGATTTGGTGAATGGAAAACAGCGGTTAATCCGATTTTGGACGAGGCACAAGCCAACATTGATAACATGATGATCGCCCAGGACTATGCCAAGAAAAAGGATATTAAGGCCTTGTTTAAGCTGGTGGATCAAGAACGCAAGAAAAACAATAAACGAATCGAGCGTGTTCCGGTCAGCACGCCGGAAGCCTGTGAATTTGTTCTCAAGCAGATGGATCAAACGCAAGAAGGGATGAGCGCTCTGCTCCGCCAAACTTTGGTTAGCTTGCCCCAGGCCATGGAGTCGGAAGCCCAAGCCGAAGAACTGGCCAAACAGAAAAAGGCTGAGGAAGAGGCGGATGCTGAAGGAGAACAGACTACTCCCGGCGAAGGCAAAGACGATAAAACAGGGGAATAAATGCCCCTCCCCGTCCTTGTTAACCTTTTGTTAACCATTTGAAAACATTGAAAAAATTGCACTGAAAGTTTGTATTTCGGTGCGGCTTGTGGCATAATGTGATTATCTTAGCCGGGCCCCTTTGTTTTGGGCCGTATAAATATAAATAAAATCAAATGGTTAAGATGACAAAATGTAGAGATCCGGGTGAGTGACAATCTATAAGAAAATCCGGTCTCTTAGGTTAGAGAGTGTGATTTTTTATGGCCGAGCCACCAACCACAACGCCGACACTGCCGCCGCAAGCCGCTGCTTTAGGGCAAGCGCTGGGGTCGATCGGTTTTGACGTCAGCACGGAAAACAGGCTGCGGGTGGCCTCTATTTTGTTTTTACGGCAAATGAACGGGCTGTTCGGCGATGGCGGACGGGTCGATAATTTCGATCCGGCGATGACGACCAAACTTCAAGCCACGATTAATGAGGCCCTGTTTTCCAAGGATGATGACGGTGTTACGGGACTAGAAAAATTCAAAGCTATTGCGGCAAAGGATATAGATTTCCTTGTAAAGGATATGAACTTTGCGAAAACTGCTCTCGCGCGTTCAACGCTGGAAGATATTTATAGTAATAACGATCTGGCACATGCCATTCCCAAGGTTTTAGAAGAATCATCGGATGACAAAATTAAAGCCTTAGCGGGAGCCTTAAAAACTTATGCGCCGGAGATGCTTCAGCGGCCGCAAGAGTCTCTGGCTCTTCTGCAAAACTATAAGGATGTGTTCGCCAATATGGGCGCGCTGGCTCAGGGCGGTTTTTTCAATACGCTGGTTAATCCGGCGGACCTGAACCAGAATGATCCGCGGATGCAACTGGCGGCGGCGATCCAGAGCGTTGAGGCGATGATCGGCATGCCCTCTCCCGATGGACAATGGGGTGCGGAGGAGCAGCAAAAACTCAAAGATACGCTTCGCCAGCTTCAAAACGACCCGATTTTAGGGGCGGGGCTGAAGGACGAGGAAAAGGACGGTATTTACAGCGCGAAATACAGAGAAAAGCTCGAAACCCTTGCGCCGCAACTGCCGGAAAGCACACCAGAGCAACAAGAGTTCAAAGGCAGACTTTTGACGCTTGTCGACGGTCTGGCGCAGATGGATGCGCGCGGCGTAGCGGTGCTTTCGGATTATGACGCTCTTGATACGGGAACAGCAGCGCAGCGAATCGAAACCGCATTGATCGGCCTCGTGCCCAAAATCAACGAAACTCTGGATAAAAATCAGGATAATGTTTTGGTCAAAAGCATTGTCGAGATCTTTGCCGGAGACTTGATGGATCAACGCATTCCAACCAATATCACGCTTGACGGGCGGCTGGATTTTAACGATCAAGCGGCCTTGCAAGGCCTGATCATGGTTTTGAGCAATCCGGCCGTTTTGAGCGACGGGAAATCCCTGCCCAAGCCGCTGCCCAAAGCACTGGGTGAGCCTTGGGAATATACGGCGGCCAAGG
The DNA here is from genome assembly GCA_020443075.1 of Alphaproteobacteria bacterium. Classification (GTDB taxonomy): domain Bacteria; phylum Pseudomonadota; class Alphaproteobacteria; order Micavibrionales; family Micavibrionaceae; genus TMED27. Next base: position 24,752 of record JAGRIU010000056.1, on the reverse strand, counting down.
GTGATTATATCCTCAAACGGCTGACGGACCCCGAAAACCCGCCGGCATTTTTACTGCTCATGGAGGAAAAAGAGCGCAAAGCGTTTCAGGATCTGGTGAAAAGCGGTCAATTGGATGCGCTGTTTACGGCCCTTGATTATATGAATGATCGCGATCAACTGGCCTCTTATGCCTTGTTCCACGGGCAAGGACAGGCTTTTGCGCCGCTGACGCGCGATATTCTGGCCGATGATGTTGCGCGGTTGAACGCGGCGGGGCATCTGGATGCGGTGCAGCTTCATGATGCGCTCTTGCGCGCCTATACCGGCGGGTTCGGGTTGAATGACGTTCTGGATAAAGAGCACCAGATCCCCGATACCAGCGCCGAGAGCGTGCATTTGAAAGAGCGCCTGGCGATCTTTTATAAAAAGGCGCGCGAGCAGTTTGCCAAGGATCAAGGCACTTATGACGGTTTCGAGGCGTTTTTACTGCCAAGTCTGCAAACTTTAAACCTGCTGCCTTTCGGCGATGAGGCTCAACGCACGGCATTTCGTGAAGGCGTTTTGAAAAGCGCGCGCGCGGCGGGCAGTGACGGCGATAAATTCGCGCAAGGCGTTGAAGATGCGATTAACGGTATAGAAGGCGAGATCGGTTATACGCATAACTACGAAATCCAGCCGATGCTCCATCCCAAGCTGGAAAGCATGACGCCGATTACTTCGGGCGGCAAAGCCTATAGCGCGGATGATATTATCGATATGTACAACGATCATCAGATCGCCTACGCCTCTCCAAATTACCGGGCACAGGCCAAAGCGATTCCTTTATGCATGCAAAGCTATATGGCGTTCCGTGATGATCATAACGATGTTTACGTGGCCGTGATTGATAAAAAATCCATGGTCTTTTCGGTTGAAAAGATCGATATGGATTTGATGGGGCGCTATTTGGAGCCGGAAGAATATCTGGCCGCGCATAAAGGCAGTTTGGGAGCGGAAGAAATACAAACGCTTGAGCACCTGATTGCGGTGAAAGCAGAGCTGGCGCAAAAATACGATGCGCGTGAGGCCAGCGCAAAATATGTCTATGAGCATGCCGCACCGGCCTTGCGGGAAAAAAGCGCAGGTTTTGCGATGCTCTTTCCGGAAGATATGCGCTGGGCCAGTGGTTCCACTCCGCTTGCGTTTTTGGATCACATGAAATCCGTGCAAAATCCGGCCGATTCATCCTCGGCCTTGGATGCGATGGCCCATGAGACAATGGCCGTTGCCAAAGCCGTGCGCGCCAATGCCGCCAACAAGGTGGAAAGTCCGAAAACCATTCCGATCGGCGGCAATCTTTATGAAGCGCAACTGGCCGGTGAATTTGAGGCCGTGGCCTATGACAGCATTGCCAGCCGGGATGATGCCAACCGTCTCCTGCGCGATGCGGATGACATGGCCGGAGAGCCGCAAATGCTGGATCAGGAGCATCTTTCATTCCTGCTTAAATATGCCGGGAAAAATCTGGCGCTCGGCAAGGCTTTGGGCATGAGTATCCGCGTGGCGGGGGTCGATGTACAGCCTGGCGTCGAGCCGGATAACGCCATGGCCTATTATAACAGGCTTAGCCAGAAAATCGTTATCATGCCCCGGCCGGATTACTTTGATAAGGGCAATGTGGACGCTCGCAGAGAGCTGGCCAGAGGCATTTACATTGAGGGCGTTGATCCTGAGGCCGTCACGCCGGAGATGCGCGAGCAGGCTTTCATGGATTATTATAAAAGGCTGAAGAACGATTATCCCGAGCTGTACGAAATGGCCGTCCTTTTTTCCGGCGACCGGGATTTGGAGCTGCGCCTGCGCCGTGCCGGCGAGCATCCCAGTGCTTCCGACATTCGGCTGCTGGAGGTCGTGGCCACCGGCCTGAGCGAAGAAGTAGCCGCGCGTTATCATGACCCGCGCCCGAAGATGCGGGGATGGGATACCGCGGATAAGATGAAAAAGCAGTGGGATGAGGTTCACGGGCAGAAGAATGAGCCCAAACGCGGCAGCTGGCTGCAAAGAACGTTTGGCGGATCGAGAGACAACGAACCCAAAACAGGTGCACCGGATGCCAATTCGGCCCAAGCAGACTGCGATCCGGGCGGTGAACTCGCCTCCACGGGCCTATGCCGGAATCCCAAGACCTGGCCGCCTTCTTCGTCCTTTGGCGCGAAACAGCCATAGCTTTAATTCGGGGCTTTGCATCTTCATCCTTGCGCCTGCGCGAGATCGCTTTACAATAGATAGAAGAGGTTAAATCAGGAGCGCCTTACTCATGGATCAGCCGGAATCTGCATCAACTTCCAAGAAAAAACTGACGAGCGAGCAGTTTGACGCGTTTTTTGAAGCTCTTAAAACGCTGTATGTTCGCGGGAATCAAAGTGGACGTATTCGTTTTATCAAAAAGTGGGATATCGTTGCGCCTTATATTTTCGAGCCTGAACTCATTCAATATGACACGGAAGGCGGGGGCACGCGCGAGCGTAAGGCCGAGCTGGAACACGCTGCGGAAGAGCGCCAGTTGGCTTTGCTCGACATTTTGGAGACTCTTGAAGACAAAAGCGCGCAAAACGGGGCTTTAAATACCGAATATGTTCATGGGCTCATCGGCGCTTGGGGGCGCGATTTATCCCTGCATATTTACGCCGAACATATTGTCGATCGCTTTGCGCCGCCGGAAAAACCTCAAATCGAGCCTTCCGCTGTTGTCGATGTTGACCCGCTCCCCTCGCCCCCTTCTGAACAGCCTTTCGTACATCGCGAGTCTTCCGATACGCCGCCGCCAGCCGTGCAACCGCATGTGGATATTCATACCCTTGATCCTTTGGAGGACGAAAATATTCGGCCGATTGATCTGTCCGCGCCGCCATCAACACAGGCTATGCCGATTTTTCCTGATGCGGAGCCTCCGGTTATGGACACAGAGCCTGATTCCCAGACTGCGCCCCCTTCTACCTCCCCTCTTTACAGTGCTGCGCCGCCGCCGGCTTCTCCTTATGCAACGACGGATGCGCCTGTTATAACGCCTCCTGAGCCTGAGCCTTCTCAACTTGCGGCAAGGCCTGCGGTGGAATCTGCCTCGCCGACTCCAACGGCCACGCAACCGTCACCGCCAAATCCTTCTCTTTCAAAAGAAGAGCACATTACGTTTGTTCCTTCTAAAAAAGAAGAAAACGATCAGGATTGATGTCCTGAGTTTCTCGATACTTTTGGATAAAATGCGTGCAGGCTGATGATCAGCAGTGCAAAGGTGAGGATGGCTCCGGCCTGATGGGCGGCGGCTATGTGCAGGTGAACACCGGAAAATAATGTGAGAACGCCGAGTGTGGGCTGAAGCAGCGCCATGAGCGCCAGTGCGTGCAACGCCCAGAATCCGCGTTTTTTGAATATGACAGCATGCGCCCATAGACTTAGTAATGCAGCAGCGCTGATGAGCGCCAGCCAGCGATGCGCAAATTGCACAGATGCCGGATCTTTGAGCAGTGAGCCTGCGCTCGTGACTTCGGGGGGAATCCACAGACCGCCCATTTTCGGAAAGCTGTCGTTATAGAGCAGGCCCGCGTCCAGACCGGCGGTAAACGCCCCCCAGACAATCGTAATACTCACAAGTGTAAGTACGCCCAGACCATGGAGGAATAGCGCTTTTGAAGGACGTTTTTGGGCGCCCCAGACCGATAGCCCCAGCCACAAAAGCAGCGCGGAGATCAAAAACGCCAGCGATAAATGTGCGGCGAGGCGGAAGTGGCTGACGGCCGGAATATCCACCAATCCGCTTTTGACCATGTACCAGCCCATAAAGCCTTGCGCGCCGCCTAGGACCAGCATGCCGAGTAATTTTACGTGATAGCCTTTCGGAATACTGCCGCGTATCCAGAAAAACGCCAATGGCAGCGCGAAAACCAGACCAATCGAGCGGCCCCATAAGCGGTGCAGCCATTCCCAGAAAAATATTTTTTTGAAATCGCCCAGTTCCATCCAGAAATGCTTTTTCTGGAATTCCGGGCTGTGTTGGTAGAGATCGAACACCCGGTTCCATTCGGCTTCGTTCATCGGCGGCAGCGTGCCGATTAATGGACGCCATTCCACCATGGAGAGGCCCGATTCGCTCAAACGCGTGATTGCTCCGATGACCATCATCGCAAAAACCATGGCCGCGCAGATGAACAGCCAGATGGCCAAAGGTTTTGATGTTTGCTCTTGTGGTGCGTTCATGTGAATACGAGTTTCTTTTACGCTTAGCCTAGCCACCCGCCAGCCTTGTGTGTATGTTAGGCATTAATGGATAAATCAATCTGAGCCATAAATCCATGCCCGCTTTTGATTTTATTGAATGTGCCTCGAAGGCCTATCGCTACGTCTGGGATAACAGGCAGGCTTTGGCGCGTCTGTCGGCTCTGGTTATCGGAATCAAGATCGTAAGCTTTGCTCTCGTCATCATGTTGGGCTTGAGCGATCATCTCTTGCGTCAGGGGCTATTTTTGTTGCCGTCCTATTTCCTTGAGGGCTGGGCTGTTGCCCTGATTATGGCGCAGGCTTTGAAGATGGAAACCGACAAAGCCTATGTTCTGGTCCGGCCCTTGAAAGACTATGAAGAGAAAAATGCCGTCATGGCCTCTATGATTTTGTATGTTTTATTCAAGATCATCCTTTCGGTTTTTGCGGGTCTTGTGTTTTCCGGGCCGATCCGCGATATGCCGGAAGCGACGCAGGTTTCTGCGCCTGAGCCAGGTCTGGCGATGTTTATCGCGAGTTCTTTATTTGTTGTCTTTATGATCTGGATTTTTCGTTTTTTCTGGCTGTATGTGCCGGTGGCTCTGGGTTTTTCTGTGAAACATTTTTTAAAAAAAATCATGCCGTTTTCGGCCTCATTTTATATGCTCGGCTTGTGGGCGATGTGTTTTATTCCCCCGGGGCTGGTGCTATTGGTGGTTTCCGGCTTTGTTGATGGCGTATTGCCGGCGGCACCGGAGGCACAAAATATCGCGCATGGGCCGCACGCTTATGCTTCGGCGATCATGTACGCGGTGTTTGATTATGCAACGGTTTTGATTGCCAGTGTCGGGATGGCCTATGGCGTATCTTCGATGTTTAACGATGAAAATAAAACGGTTTCAATTTTGTAAATTAGAGGATGTTGGGTCATGAAAATTTTTGTAACCGACCAAGAAGGCAAGGACTACGAGCTTGAGGCCGTGGAAGGCTGGCGGGTGATGGAAATTATCCGTGAATATGGCCTACCGATCAAGGCCGAGTGCGGCGGGGCCTGTGCGTGCGCGACCTGTCATGTTTATGTTGATCCGGCATGGGTCGATAAATTGCCGGACATGCGCGAAGATGAAGAAGAAATGCTGGATGAGGCGTTTAACTTGAAAGAGAATTCCCGCCTGTCCTGCCAGCTTATCATGGATGAAAGTCTGGACGGATTGAAGGTCACGCTGGCGGAGTATGGGGATTAAATTTTTCGTCGTTTTGCTTTGCAATCATAAAAAAGGCCGCATCGATTGATACGGCCTTTTATTATTTTTTAACGGTCAGACGAGAGCTTAGAAGCCCATGCCGCCCATTCCACCCATGCCGCCCATTCCGGCAGCAGCAGCGCCAGCAGCGTCATCGTCGTTGGCGGCTTCGGTGATGATGGCTTCGGTGGTGATCAAAAGACCGGCAACAGAGGCTGCGTCTTGCAGAGCGGTGCGGACCACTTTGGCCGGGTCGATAATACCGGCTTTCACCAGATCACAGAACTCGCCTTTTTGCGCATCATAGCCATAGTTGGTGTCTTTTTGCTCGATCAGTTTGCCGACGATCACAGAGCCTTCGGCGCCTGCGTTTTCAGCAATCTGACGGATCGGAGCCTGCAGAGCGCGCTTGATGATGGCGATGCCGACATTCTGGTCATCGTTTTCACCTTCAAGCTTATCAAGCGCTTTGCCTGCGTACAGCAGAGCCGTACCACCGCCGGCAACAATGCCTTCTTCAACGGCGGCGCGCGTTGCATGCAGAGCATCATCCACGCGGTCCTTGCGCTCTTTCACTTCGACTTCGGTGATCCCGCCCACGCGCAGAACAGCCACGCCGCCGGAAAGCTTCGCCAGACGTTCTTGCAGCTTTTCCTTATCATAATCGGAGGATGTTTCCTCGATTTGCTTGCGGATCTGGCTGCAGCGCGCTTCGATGTCTTTTTTCGCGCCCGAACCGTCAACGATGGTTGTATCATCTTTGGTGATAGCCACTTTTTTGGCGCTGCCCAGCATGTCGAGGCTAACGTCTTCAAGCTTGATGCCCAGATCTTCGGAAACGACCTGACCGCCTGTGACGATGGCCATGTCTTCGAGCATCGCCTTACGACGATCACCGAAGCCCGGCGCTTTTACAGCCGCGATTTTCAGGCCGCCGCGCAGTTTGTTGACAACCAGCGTGGCCAAAGCTTCGCCTTCAACGTCTTCAGCGACGATCAGCAAAGGACGACCGGATTGGACAACGGCTTCGAGGATCGGCAACATGGCTTGCAGGTTCGAAAGCTTGCCTTCGTTGAGCAGGATGTATGGGTTTTCGAGGTTGCAGACCATTTTGTCGGCATCGGTGATGAAGTACGGAGACAAATAACCGCGATCGAATTGCATTCCTTCAACGACTTCGAGTTCGTTATTCAGGGATTTGGCTTCTTCGACGGTGATCACGCCTTCGTTACCGACTTTATCCATGGCTTGAGCCAAAAGCTCGCCGATTTCCGTCTCGCCATTGGCAGAGATTGTGCCGACTTGCTTGATTTCGTCGTTGCTTTTGACGTTTTTCGCGCGTTTTTGCAGATCTGCGACAACAGCGATCACAGCCTTGTCGATGCCGCGCTTCAGATCCATCGGGTTACGACCGGCGGATACAGCCTTTACGCCTTCGCGCACGATGGCTTGGGCCAATACGGTCGCGGTCGTTGTCCCATCGCCAGAGTGGTCGTTGGCTTTGGAGGCCACTTCGCGGATCAACTGCGCGCCGATGTTTTGCTGCTTGTTTTTCAGCTCGATTTCTTTGGCCACAGATACGCCGTCTTTGGTCGTGCGCGGCGCGCCGAATGATTTTTCGATCACGACGTTACGGCCTTTGGGGCCCAGCGTCACTTTTACAGCGTTGGCAATAATGTCCACGCCCTTGAGCAATTCTTCACGGGCATTTTCACGGAATAATACTTCTTTAGCAGTCATTGAACTTTCTCCTTATTTGTTGTCATCCCTGCGAAGGCAGGGATCGCGTTATGTCTTCACCGGATTCCTGCTTACGCAGGAATGACATCGGCGAAGAGATTTAAGCGGCAATCACGCCAATGATGTCGGATTCTTTCATCACCATCAGCTCTTCGCCGTCGATTTTGACTTCGGTGCCGGCCCATTTGGAAAAGATCACGCGGTCGCCGGCTTTCACGTCAAGGGCGCGAACTTCACCGTTATCATTGACGTAGCCCTTGCCGACAGCGACGATCTCGCCTTCGGAGGGTTTTTCTTCGGCCGTACCGGGGATGATGATCCCGCCAGCGGTTTTTGTTTCGGCTTCCGCGCGGCGAACCAGAACGCGGTCATGTAAAGGACGAAATTTCATATGTGTTTCTCCTATTTTTGGTTTTCACAAGCAGGCTTTTGTCTTCCCTTCACAGGCCAGATAAAAGCCCCTCCACTCTCACTTCACGAAGCGCTGTTAGCACTCCGTATCGGTGAGTGCTAGAGATATAGAACAGGTAGAAATAAGTTTCAAGATAAATCACATAGGTTTTTATGTATCCCGCTCATTGCTTTACTTTTAAGAGTTTTACAAAGATTTTTCGGTATTATGGTATAATGGTCTGTAGCAGGATGTTTACGGATAAAGGTTAAACAGGAGGTTTTGATGGCGCGTTTGGACAAGCAGCTTGAGAATTATCGCCTGATTACGGCGAAGATTTTGTATCACTTGCCGGATTTTGAAGCGTTGTTGCAGGAGTTTATCTGGCAGGATTACGACCGCGCTCCGGATTTTCCCGTTCTGCATGGATTTCTGGGCTTTTGGGAAGAGGAGATCGAGGGGCGGCTACATTCCGTGTATGTAGCGCGACAAGAATTGATTACCCCCGGCGATTCACGCTTTGCGGATTGGGAAGGGGTGTTGCAGTAAATAACTGCAATTGTCATGCCCGCTTTTGTGCGGACATCCGGACCCCCGCATAAAGCGGGGGTGACAGAATATCGGGTTACGCGGCGGCAGCTTTTTTCTTTTTCGCTTTTGGCTCTTCGGCCGGGGCCTCGATTTCGGCTTCATCGTCGAACTGTGTCGGGCCGGAGTCCTGGCCTTTGGCGCTTTCATCGCGGTCAACGAGTTCGATCACGGCCATCGGCGCGGCATCCCCGTAACGGAAACCGGCCTTGAGCACGCGTGTATAGCCGCCGGGGCGGTCTTCATAGCGCTCAGCCAGAACGTCGAAGATTTTCTTGACCATGTCTTCGTCGCGCATGACGGAGATCGCCTGACGGCGTTTGGCCAGCGCCGTTTCCGGCTTGGCGGCAGCCTGCTTGCCCATTGTGATGAGTTTTTCAACATAGGGCTTGAGTTCTTTGGCTTTGGGCAGAGTCGTTTTGATCTGCTCGTGTTTGACAAGAGAAGCGGCCATGTTTGCCAGCATCGCCTTGCGGTGGCTGGTTACGCGACCCAGTTTACGTTGTTTAATGCGGTGTTTCATTGCATTTCACTTTCTGCCACTTACGGCGTTGCGGCCTTAAACGGGTAAAGCCATTTTATATAATGCGAACCCTTTGGGAGGGAGAGGGGAACCTCTCTATGGGAGCGCCCTGTTGATTGCTCCCGCTTTATTCGCATTTTTTAGATCACTCCGATCCAAAACTTTTCGCTCTTTAGGCTAAGAGCATTTCGTTCGTGGCCAGGCGAATGAGGCGAAGTTTACAATGAGGTAAACGAGCCGATATTCAACGACGCCACGAACGCATGATCGAAGCCTAAAATTGATGGTCATCAGCCTTTTTGGCCATGTCCTCAATATTTTCCGGCGGCCATCCTTCGACCTGCATACCCAGATGCAGACCCATAATGGAAAGCACTTCCTTGATTTCGTTCAACGACTTGCGCCCGAAGTTCGGTGTGCGCAGCATGTCGCTTTCGGATTTTTGCACCAAATCGCCGATATAAACGATGTTGTCGTTTTTCAAGCAGTTTGCGCTGCGAACCGAGAGTTCCAGTTCTTCGACCTTTTTCAGCAGGTTTTTGTTGAACGGCAGTTCTTCGGCTTCTTCTTTTTCGCTGGCGATTTCCGGCTCGTCGAAGTTCACGAAGACCTGAAGCTGGTCTTGCAGGATGCGCGCAGCGAAGGCCACAGCATCTTCGGGCGCAATCACGCCGTTTGTCTGTACGGTCAGTGTCAGTTTGTCGTAGTCTGTGATCTGACCCACGCGGGTGTCGGTCACTTCGTAGGAGACTTTGCGAACCGGCGAGAAGACAGAGTCGACCGGGATCAGACCTACAGGGGCTTCTTCAGGGCGGTTTTGAGCCGCCGGACGGTAGCCTTTACCTGTATTGACGGTCATTTCCATGGAAAGCTTCGCGCCTTTATCCAGTGTACAAATCACCAGATCCGGGTTCATGATTTCGATATCGGCGCCCGCTTCGATCTGGGCGGCGGTGACTTCGCAAGGCCCTTCGGCGCTCAGGCGCATTTTCTTTGGCCCTTCGGCGTGCATGCGTACAGCCAAAGCCTTGATATTCAGAATAATGTCAGTGACATCTTCGCGCACACCTTCGATAGACGAGAATTCATGCAGCACGCCGTCAATGTGAACGGCTGTCACGGCTGCGCCCTGCAAAGAGGACAGGAGAATGCGGCGCAGGGCGTTACCGAGCGTCAGGCCAAAGCCGCGTTCTAAAGGTTCTGCCACAACTTTACCGGTGTTGAGCATCTCATTTTGAGAGATTTCCAGTTTCGTCGGTTTAATCAGTTCTTGCCAGTTATTCTGTATCATTTTCTTTTCTCCTTCATCCGGTTCTTAGCCGGCCTCTTGGTTGGTTTTAAATTTTATGTTGAAGAGATCCCCGCTTTCGCGGGGACGCCTTCAGCGATTATACGCGGCGGCGTTTCGGTGGACGGCATCCGTTGTGCGGGATGGGCGTTACATCGACGATTGTTTTGATCGTAAAGCCGATGGACTGTAGTCCGCGCAGAGCGCTTTCGCGGCCTGAGCCCGGACCTTTGACACGGACATCGACTTCTTTCATGCCGTGTTCCTGCGCTTTGCGGCCCGCATCTTCGGCGGCGACCTGCGCGGCATACGGCGTGGATTTACGAGAGCCTTTGAAGCCCATCATCCCCGCAGACGACCAAGACACCACGTTACCTTGCTTATCGGTAAAGGTGATCAGCGTATTGTTAAAAGTGGAGTTGACGATCACATCACCGGCGATGATGTTCTTTTTCTCTTTTTTCTTAATTTTAGGCTTAGCCATGGTTCACCTTCCCTTACTTCTTCTTACCGGCGATCGGCTTGGCCGGACCTTTACGGGTACGGGCATTTGTCTTTGTGCGCTGACCGTTTACGGGCAAACCGCTGCGGTGACGCAGACCACGATAGCATTTCATGTCCATCAAACGCTTGATGTTCATGGAAACCTGACGACGCAGATCGCCTTCGATGGTGTAGGCTTCAGAGTCGATCTCGGCGCGGATCTGGTTGAGCGTGTCTTCATCCAGCTCGCCCATGCGCTTTTGGACATCGATGCCCAGTTTCTCACAAATTTTGAATGCTGATGTGCGGCCAATACCATGAATATATGTCAGGGCAATCGGCGTGCGTTTTTTGTCGGGTACGTTGACCCCGGCGATACGTGCCATTTTGTTTTCCTTTTCAATTTTCTAGCTTCGATCGTTTTGCCTGAATAGCGTCACTCGGATCCTCATGGCCTACTTGGCCACTTCGTCCCTCGTTTCTAATTCACTCAAAACGCTCTTTGCTACCACTGAACCGTAAGAGACTTAAGCGCCCGCCAGTTCATAAACCAAAAATCCACATTTACAGAGGATCGGCGCGACTATAGCGTTTTTTCAAGTCTGGTCAAGGAAAAAATCAGGCGGCCCGAGCGTTACCGAGCAAAGCGTCAATCTCGGTCTGGACTTCGTCGATCGAGCGCATGCCGTCGATGCCGCGCATCACGCCGCGGCCTGCGTAATACGGCAAAACGGGCGCCGTCTGATTGTGATAAACGCGCAGGCGTTTTTTCAGCGTTTCGGCGTTGTCATCGCTGCGCGCGCCACCGGTTTCGGCTGCGCGGCCCAGAATACGATCAACCAGAGCGTCTTCGTCAACTTCGAGAACCAGAACATGGTCGATCTGGCGTTTCATGTGCGAGAGCATATTGTCCAGCGCTTCGGCTTGGGCAACGGTGCGCGGGAAACCATCGAGGATAAAGCCTTTTTCGCAATCCGGGCGGGCGATACAGCCGGCGATAATTTCGATGATGGTATCGTCGGAAACCAGTTCGCCCTTATCCATGGTGGTTTTGAGGTGCTGCCCAAGGTCCGAACCGCTGGAGACTTCGGCGCGGAGCATATCTCCGGTGGAGAGTTGTTTCAGGCCGTATTTTTCCTGAATGAGAGCGGCCTGGGTTCCTTTACCCGCGCCGGGAGGGCCAAATATGATCAGGTTCATCTGTATATGCTCCTTTAGGCTTTTTATGTACTTACTTACCTTCGACCACGCAGTTTTGCTTTTTTCATCAGGCCCTCATACTGGTGGGCGATCAGGTGCGAGTGGATTTGCGCCACTGTATCCATAGTTACGCTCACAACGATCAGGAGCGAGGTCCCGCCGAAATAGAACGGCATATTATATTTTGAAATCAGGAATTCCGGCAACAGACAGATAAAGACCAGATACAAAGCGCCAATCGCCGTGATGCGGGTCAGGATATAGTCCAGATGCTGGGCGGTGTTCTTACCGGGGCGAATACCGGGAATAAACCCGCCATGCTTGCGCAGCATGTCGGCATTTTCTTCGGGGTTAAACACAATCGCGGTGTAGAAGAAACAGAAAAACGCGATCAACGCCCCGTAGAGCACCATATAAAGCGGCTGGCCATGCTGGAGGTAGCGCGCGATGGTTGCTGTGATGTCTCCGCCTTCGGCGCCGCTGAAACCGACAATCGTTAAGGGTAGCAAAAGCAGCGAAGAGGCAAAAATAGGCGGAATCACGCCCGAGGTATTCAGTTTCAACGGGATATGGTTTTGTTCGCCGCCAACCATTTTATTGCCCATCTGCCGCTTGGGGTATTGGACAACGACGCGGCGGTGAGCACGTTCCATAAACACGATAAAGGCGATCACACCACAAACCATGGCAAACAGCATAAAGAGCTGCAGGCCGTTGAATGTGCCTTGGCGTGTGAGTTCCAACATAGAGGCAATCGCGCGGGGTAGTCCGGCGACAATCCCGGCAAAGATGATCAGGGATATCCCGTTGCCGATGCCGCGGGCGGTAATTTGTTCACCCAGCCACATCAAAAACACAGTGCCGCCGACGATGGTAATCACCGTTGAAATACGGAAAAACAATCCCGGATCAATCACAGCCGAACCGGTTGATCCTTGCATAGATTCAAGACCAACGGCCAATCCGTAGGCCTGGATAGCGGCTAGAACAACCGTGAAGTAGCGGGTGTATTGATTGATTTTCATGCGCCCGATTTCGCCTTCTTTTTTCATGGCTTCGAGCTTCGGCGACATAGCGGTGGCCAACTGCATGATGATCGAGGCCGAAATATACGGCATGATGTTCAGTGCAAAGATCGTCATCCGCTGTAAAGCGCCACCGGAGAACATGTTGAACATGTCCAAAATACCGCCGCCTTTTTGGGTGAAAATCTCGTTCCACACATAAGGATCAATACCGGGAACAGGGATGTAGGTTCCCAGCCGGTATACCAAAAGAGCCCCGATAACAAAAAGCAGGCGTTTTTTAAGATCCGTGGCCTTGGCCAGCGCGCCCCAGTTAGCATTTTTCGCAAGCTGTTCAGCAGCAGAAGCCATCTATGTTCATCCTTACAGTTACTAGCATATCTTAGAAGTTCTTATTCATAGTGAAAAGTCTACAGCCGCACAAGAGCGAAGAGATCAAAATTCTCAAGGTTCACAGATATTTCATTTCCGAGGCTGTTTTCGGTGCCTTGATGAGCTGGGGCAAGGATTTTAAAATCCCCAATTTTTACATTTTGCGAACACTTTTGCGTATTCTTCCGGGCTGTCGACCTTGCTTTGGCGGCGGTTGAGTTCGGGGATATATCGATCGAAGAACTGATTGATCAATCTTTCATACATCTGGTTTTCCAGTTCTGTTTGCGCCGCCTGAATCTGGTTTTCACCAATCGGGCCGATTTGCGTGCGCATTTGCTTGGATATCTTGCCGACTTCTTTTTTGAAGCGCGGGGCGTATTCGCTGATGAATTGGTTATTACGGCGGATATGAATTTGTTCGTGGGCTAAAACGGCCGTGTACTCGCATGAACCCTTTTTGTAATCGCTGGCGAGGTAGACCGTCGGTAGCGCCAGCCACAGGACTTTCATGGCTTTTATACCAACACAATAGCGACCGTCTTGTTCAGCAATTTCAAATTGTGTTCTGATTTCCAGTCCCATGCCGGAATCGGCTAGCCCGAGAATGGTTCCTGCGGTGTGGCCCTGCATCGAGGTCAGGTGGCGCGCAGAGTGGCCTTTGATATATTTCGTCGGACGCTTACCCAACTTGACGATCATTTTCGGATCTTCGAACTGGCAAAAACGCATGGCCTTCGCGGGTGACGCATGGGAAACGAGCCCTATGAAAACCAGGATGGCAAACAGGAAAAATGATTTTAACGCTTTTGACTTCATGGGCCTTATATTCTTTTTTACTCCTCAGATATTAAGCATATCATATGCACTATGCCAAATGGTAATAAAAGACGAGCGCAGATTTTAGTTATTTTTGATGTCTTTTCGCTCTTCTTTGTCCAAAACAAAACCCGCCAGTATTTTTTGGCGGGTTTTGGGATGAAAACACGCTTTTAGCGCGAATCTATTTCTGTTTCTTTTCGATCGGGGCGATGATTTTTTCGATGAACTCGATTTTGCCACCGGCTTTTTCTACGGCGGCCTGAGCCGTTTTAGAGGCTTTGGTGATTTTCAAATCGACTTTTGTTTTCAGTTCACCTTTGGTCAGCAACTTGATGCCGTCGCGTTTTTTGCTCACAACACCGGCGGCCACCAACGCATCTTCATCGATGGTTTTCTTGGCATCTATTTTTTTCTCGTCAATCGCAGCCTGCAATTTACCTAGGCTCAGCTCGGCCAAATGTGTGCGGAACGGTGCATTACTGAAACCGCTTTTCGGCAAGCGGCGGTAAATCGGCATTTGCCCGCCTTCAAAGCCGTTGATCGCGACGCCGGAGCGGGCTTTCTGACCTTTTTGACCTTTGCCTGAGGTTTTACCCTTACCGGAGCCAATTCCGCGGCCTACGCGCGTGCGATCTTTGTTCGATCCTTCGTTGGGTTGTAATTCATTCAGTTTCATTGTCTTGTCCTTTTAGCAAATAAGCTCGGCTTATGCCGCTTCTTCCACTTTTACCAGGTGACGCACTTTGCGGATCATACCGCGCACGGACGGTGTGTCTTCCAATGTGCGTGTGCGGTGCATTTTATTCAGCCCCAAACCGATCAAAGTCGCGCGTTGATCATCATGGCGGCCAATCGGCGAGCCAATTTGCGTGACCGTCACGGTTTTGCCGGAAGGCGTTTTCTTCGCAGCAGGTTTTTTCTCAGCCGGTTTCGCTTCGGCCTTTTTGACGGGCGTCTTGGCGGCGGCCTCTTTTTTAGGCGCAGCTTTTGGCGCGGCGGCCTTGGTTTCAGCCTTTTTGGCAGGCGCTTTCTTCGCGGCCGGTTTTTTGGCGGCTGTTGTTTTCTTCGCCGGGGCTTTTTTCTTTTCGTCTTTTTTGTCTTCAGCCATTGTTTTGATCCTTATTCTTCAGAAACGCCTGCATCCGCGTTCATTGTTTCTTCACGGTTTGAGACAATATCACTCACTTTTTTGTTGCGGCGAGCCGCTACATGCCGCGGGCTTTGCATTTGCTCCAGAGCGTTAAAAGTCGCGTTCACCATGGAGTACGGATTGTTAGACCCGATGGCTTTCGCCACAATGTCCTGCACACCGATTGCTTCGAAAACCGCACGCATCGGACCACCAGCGATAATCCCTGTTCCGCGCGGGGCTGAGCGCATAAACACACGGCCTGCGCCATCGCGGCCTTTGACGTCGTGATGCAATGTGCGGCCTTCGCGCAAGGGGACGCGAATCATTTTACGCCGCGCTTGCTCAGTGGCTTTTTTAATTGCTTCGGGAACCTCACGGGCTTTGGCATGACCATAGCCAACGCGACCTTTCCCATCACCGACCACAACCAGCGCGGCAAACGCCATGTTGCGCCCACCCTTTGTTGTCTTAGCCACACGGTTAATTCCAACCAGACGCTCCAGAAATTCCGGTTCTTCGCGTTCTGCTTGTTGTTCTGCTACTTGTCCACGAGCCATGTTTTTGTCCTTTTTCCTCGGTCAGTATTCTCAAAATTATCCCTAAAACTTCAGGCCGCCTTCGCGTGCGCCTTCGGCCAGAGCTTTGACCCGGCCGTGATACACGTAGCGTCCACGGTCAAAGACCACTGTTTCTACACCTGCTTTTTTCGCACGCTGGGCTACGAGCTTGCCCACTTCTGTAGCTGCATCGGTATTGGCACCGGATTTGAGTTTTTCTTTCAGATCCCCTTCCAGTGTGGAGGCAGCGGCCAGTGTTACGCCTTTGATGTCGTCGATCACCTGCGCATAGATCTGCTTGCCGGAGCGGAAAACAGACAGACGCGGGCGCGTCCGGCGATTTGATACGCGGTCGATATTGACGCGGCGAATCTTATTGCGGGTACGATATGTTCTGCGTTGAGCGGATGTCAGTGCTTTCATCGTCTTAATTCCTTTTTTATGTTCTATCGCTTCGCTGCTTGAGAACGGTCCTTATTTCTTCTTGCCTTCTTTACGCACGACGTATTCGTCGGCATAGCGAATTCCTTTACCTTTGTACGGTTCAGGTGGTTTAAATCCACGGATTTTGGCAGCAACCTGACCAACCTGTTGTTTGTCGATGCCGGAGACTTCAATGTTGGTTTGACCGTCCATCGTTACTTTTACGCCTTGCGGCACGTCGTAGCGTACTTCGTGCGAAAAGCCGAGGGACATTACCAGTGTGTTGCCCTGCAGATTTCCGCGCAGACCCACGCCTTTGATCTCCAGTTTTTTGGAATAGCCTTCACTCACACCAATCACAATGTTATTGACCAGTGTACGCATGGTCGGCCAGATTTGGCGGGCAAAGCGGCTTTCGGATTTCGGCGCCAACACGACGATTTTGGATGTTTGTCCTTCATCGTTGGCGACCTCTTCCAGTTTCACAGACACTTCGTCGTGAATTTGAAGTTCCAGTTCGCCCAGTTTGCCTTTGGCCTTAACATCCTGACCGTTGACGCTGAATTCAACGCCTGCGGGGATGGTGACCGGTTTATTTCCAATACGTGACATTTTTTCGTTCCTTTAAAATCCTTTAGAAGACCTGGCAGAGCACTTCGCCGCCAACATTGGCTGCGCGTGCCTGATGGTCGGCCATCACACCGCGCGGTGTAGAAACGACCAAAACACCCAGACCATTATAAAAGCGCTTCATGTCTTTCATGCTGGTGTATACACGGCGGCCCGGTTTGGACACACGGTCGATTTGACGGATCACGCCGCGGCCTTCTGCGTATTTTAGCTCGATCAAGAGCACTTTTTTGTTATTTTCACGGTCTTCAACCTTGTAAGCGCGAATGAAACCTTCATCAACCAACACTTTACAAACGTTTTCACGCAACTTCGAGAACGGACATTCAATGACGGATTTTTCTGCCATCTGACCGTTTCTGATGCGGGTCAACATATCACCAAGAGGATCGCTCATAGCCATTGTTTTGCTCTCCTTACCAGCTTGACTTCACTACACCGGGCAACTCACCACGAGAAGCCAGGTCCCGCAATGCAATGCGGGAAATATTCATTTTCCGGTAATGACCGCGCGGGCGTCCTGTGACGGCGCAACGGTTACGGATGCGGTTCTTTGCCGAGTTACGCGGCAATTCAGCCAACGCCAACACAGCCTGAAAACGCTCTTCAGCCGGAATATCCTGATTTTTAATGATCGCTTTGAGCTTCGCACGCTTATTCTCGTACTTTTTCACAAGGCGGCGGCGCTTTTTGTCCCGCTCAATCATTGCAACTTTAGCCATCTAATGTTCGTCCTTTTTTTAAGGTTTAAATGCTTATTTTTTAAACGGCAGTTTCATCAGACGCAGCAACTCGCGCGCTTCGTCGTCTGTTTTTGCCGAAGTACAAATCACGATATCCATCCCGCGGATCTTATCGACTTTGTCGTAGGAAATTTCCGGGAAGATAATGTGTTCTTTAATGCCAACCGCATAATTGCCGCGCCCGTCAAAGCTTTTCGGGCTGATGCCGCGGAAGTCGCGTACGCGCGGCAGAGCAATCGTTACAAAACGGTCCAAGAATTCATACATTTGCTGACGGCGCAGCGTCACCTTACAACCAATCGCCATATTTTCACGGATCTTGAACGAGGCGTTGGATTGCTTGGCCTTTGTGATGACCGGCTTTTGACCGGCGATCAGACCCAGATCGTTTGCCGCATTTTCAATGTGCTTACGGTCCTGGGTCGCTTCGCCGACGCCCATATTGATGACGATTTTTTCCAGCTTCGGAATTTCATGCACGTTTTTGTAGCCGTACTTTTCCTGCAGAGCCGGAACGATTTCTTTTTCGTATATTTCCTGATAACGCGGTTTCATTGTTCACTCACTTCGTTCATTCAATTTTTAGTTCTTCTCTAACAAATCTTCTTATTTCTTGTAACGTTAGGCCAAAACCACCTGTATACGTTAAATCTGTAATTCTTCCATCCTTAACTCGAATACCGACGCTTTTCGCCGCAAGAGGTCCGAATTTTTCTGCTAAAGCCTTTCCTATTGCACATTCCTTTTTGTAGTCATCCATTCCGGAAGACATTTTCTTTACCCTATCGTTTCGCCGGATTTTCTTGCCACGCGGACTTTTTTCCCGTCTTTGAGGGTTTTGTAGCCAACGCGGGTCGGTTTACCGGATTTCGGGTCGGCCAGCGCCACATTCGAGGCATGGATCGACAATTCTTTTTTCTGCAAACCGCCGGCAGAGAACTGCGTCGGTTTCTGGTGTTTTGTTACGACGTTCACGCCTTTGACAAGAACACGGTTTTCCGCAGGAATTACCTTCAGGACTTCACCTTTGGCGCCTTTGTCTTTTCCGGTCAGGACGATCACTTCGTCGCCTTTTTTAATCTTCAGTTTTTGTTGTGTCATGGTTAGAGCACCTCTCCGGCCAGAGAAATAATTTTCATGTAGCCCTTAGCACGCAATTCGCGGGTTACGGGGCCAAAAATACGGGTGCCGATCGGCTCACCGCTATTATTGATCAGTACGCAGGCGTTCGTATCAAAGCTGATTTTTTCGCCATAAGGGCGCTGAATACCTTTTTTCGTCCGCACGATAACGGCGCGCTGCACGTTGCCTTTTTTCACGCGGCCGCGGGGAATTGCATCCTTAACGGACACAATCACAACGTCGCCTACGCCGGCTGTGCGGCGTTTTGAACCACCCAGCACTTTAATGCATTGGACTTGACGGGCCCCTGAGTTGTCGGCCACTTCCATTCTGGATTGCATCTGGATCATGGCTTAGGACTCCTTTTTCTTAGCGGGCGCTTTTTTAGCGGCCGGCTTTTTGGCTGTTTCTTTTTTAGCGGCCGGCTTCTTCTCAGCTTTTGCTTCTTCTTTTTTAGGCGCAGCTTTCGGGGCGGCCGGTTTCTTTTCAGCCTTCGGTGCGGCAGCCGTTTCATCACCGGTTACAACCGTCCAACGCTTGGTTTTGGAAATCGGTGCACATTCGATGATGGAGACGCGGTCGCCGATTTTGAACTGGTTGTTCGGGTCGTGCGCTGCATATTTGTCAGTCTTCTTAATGTATTTTTTATAGATCGGGTGTCTGAAACGACGCTCAACAAGAACGGTGATCGTCTTGTCTGTCTTGTCGCTTACAACATCGCCTTCCAGTATACGTCTTGGCATTTTTTTCGTCCCTTACTTAAAACTTATGCGGCTTTTTTAGAAGAGGTCTTTTTAGCCTTCGGGGCTGCGGCTTCTTCTTTGCGGCGCTGGGTTAAAAATGTTTTGATGCGCGCAACATTGCGGCGCAGCTTACGGATTTCAGACGGGTTATCGGCCTGACCGCTGGTTTTTTGAAAACGCAGATTGAACTGGGCTTTGCGGGTGTCCAGCAACAGCTTTTGCAGCTCATCTGCAGTTTTGGTTTTCAAATCTTCTGCTTTCATCGTTCCTAATCCTTATGCGGCTTCTTCAGTTATTACACCGACACGGCTGACGAACTTTGTTTTGATCGGCAGCTTCATCGCTGCCAGGTCAAAGGCTTCGCGGGCCAGTTCCTGAGGCACGCCATCGAGTTCGAACATAATACGGCCAGGCTTAACGCGGGCGGCCCAATATTCCGGAGAGCCTTTCCCTTTACCCTGACGAACTTCCAAAGGCTTGGATGTTACGGGCACATCCGGGAAAATACGAATCCAGACTTTACCCTGACGACGCAGGTGACGGGTAATCGCGCGGCGCGCTGCTTCGATCTGGCGCGCTGTAATACGATCAGGCTGCAGAGCCTTCAGACCATAAGCGCCGAAAGCCAGCTGTGTGCCGCCCTTGGCCATGCCGTGAATGCGGCCTTTATGCTGCTTGCGATGTTTAAATTTCTTTGGTGCCAACATGTTTAGTACCCTTCAAAATCAGTCCATAAAAAAAATCAATCACATGGACTTTTCTTTTTAAAAAGAGAGTTCCCATATGGTTAAACGTTTAAAGACGTTTGTAATTGCGCGGGCTTTATACTGCGTTTAATGACAAGTTGCAAGGGAAAAGTTTCAACGAGCTTTTCCCTTTGGCCCTTCCCACTCCTAACCGCGCGGTGCGCCGCCCCCTGCATGTTCAACGCGTTTATCACGGGCCATCGGATCATGTTCCATGATGTCGCCTTTGTAGATCCAGATCTTGACGCCGATAATCCCGTAAGTTGTGAGCGCTTCGGCTGTGCCATAATCCAGATCCGCACGCAGTGTGTGCAAAGGCACGCGGCCTTCGCGGTACCATTCTGTCCGGGCGATGTCTGCGCCGCCCAAACGGCCTGATACGTTAATACGGATACCGCCCGCGCCCATGCGCATAGCGCTTTGAACGGCGCGCTTCATCGCGCGGCGGAAGCTCACGCGGCGCTCAAGCTGCTGGGCCACGCCCTCGGCGGCCAATTGAGCATCAATTTCGGGTTTGCGCACTTCGACGATGTTCAAAGATACATCGCCACCTGCGCGGCGGGAAAGCTGTGAGCGGAGTTTTTCAATGTCGGCGCCTTTTTTGCCGATAATCACGCCCGGACGCGCTGTGTGCACGGTCACTTTCGTGTTTTTGGCAGCACGCTCGATGATCACTTTGGAAATGCCGGCGGCTTTGAGGTGCTCCAGCACGAATTCGCGCAATTTCAGGTCTTCGACTAGCTTGTCCGCATAATCACGGCCCGCATACCAGCGGCTGTCCCATGTGCGGTTGATCCCTACCCGAAGGCCAATTGGATTAACTTTCTGTCCCATACTTCAATCGCTCCTTAACTATGCGTCTTGTGCTTCACGGACCACGATGGTCATGTTGGAAATCTTTTTCTCGATGCGCGCACCGCGGCCACGGGCACGCGCGTGAAAACGCTTCATCATCAGTGTTTTGCCGACGGTCGCTTCGGAAACCACCAGACGGTCAACATCCAGACCGTGATTGTTTTCCGCGTTCGCCACAGCCGACTGCAACAGCTTGCGGACATCCTGCGCTATGCGGCGTTTGGAGAATTCAAGATCCACCAAAGCTTTCGCTGCGGATTTTCCACGGATTGTCTGGGCCACCAGATTCAGTTTCTGAGGGCTGGTGCGCAAATACTTCCCGAATGCGCGCGCTTCGTTTTCTTTTACGCGTCTTGGGTTTTTTTCCTGTCCCATTGTGTTTTTCCTTTTATTAATGCTCTACTTGAGAACTCGTTATTACTTCTTCGCTTTCTTATCTGCGCCGTGCCCTGCGTAAGTGCGGGTCGGTGCGAACTCTCCCAGCTTGTGACCGATCATCTGGTCGCTCACCACCACAGGGATAAATTTTTTGCCGTTATGAACGCCAAATGTCAGACCGATCATGTTCGGCAGAATTGTTGAACGGCGGGACCATGTTTTGATCACCGTATTTTTGCCGGCATTGCGGGCTTCCTCAACTTTTTTGAGGAGGCTTTTTTCTACGAACGGGCCTTTCCATACACTACGTGCCATCTTTCAAGTCTCCTATTTCTTGTTCCGTCTGCGGATAATGTATTTATCCGTCGATTTGTTCTTACGTGTTTTATAACCTTTGGTCGGTACACCCCAAGGCGTAACCGGGTTACGACCACCGGAGGTCCGGCCTTCACCACCGCCGTGCGGGTGATCAACCGGGTTCATCACAACGCCGCGAACGGTCGGGCGTTTGCCTTTCCAGCGTGTACGGCCTGCTTTACCGTCATTGGTGTTCATGTGGTCCGGGTTAGAGACCGCGCCTACTGTGGCAATACATTCGGCGCGGACAATCCGCAGCTCACCGGAGGACAACTTGATCTGGGCATAACCTTGATCGCGGCCAACGAGCTGGGCAAAGGTTCCGGCAGAGCGTGTCATCTGCGCGCCTTTTCCGGGCTTCATTTCGATATTGTGAATGATCGTCCCGACCGGCATGCTGCGCAGCGGCATTGCGTTTCCGGGCTTCACGTCCACTTTTTCACCGGCAATGATTTTATCGCCGACGTTCAGGCGTTGAGGTGCGATGATGTAGCGCTTCTCGCCGTCTTTATATTCGATCAAGGCAATAAAAGCCGTGCGGTTCGGGTCATATTCCAGACGCGCGACCGTGCCTTCGACATCCCACTTGTCACGTTTCCAGTCGATGATACGGTAACGGCGCTTGTGACCGCCGCCGATGTGACGTGTGGTGATGCGACCTGTGTTGTTACGACCACCGGTTTTTTTCAGACCTTCTGTCAAAGTCTTTTCCGGAGCGCCTTTGTGCAGGTCTTTACGGTCGATCTGGACCAGCTGACGCTGACCGGGTGATCTGGGTTTATAATGTTTCAATGCCATTTTTTCAGTTCCTTTTTGCTCATTATCGGCGAAGCCGCCATAGTTAAACCTTTAAATTATACGCCTGCGCCTGTGTCGATCATTTGACCGTCTTCGAGGGTTACGATTGCTTTTTTGAAATCGGAGCGGCGGCCCACGATTCCTTTGAAGCGCTTGGTTTTACCTTTTTGCACCAGCGTATTTACAGCCTTAACCTTTACACCGAAGATGTTTTCAACAGCTTCCTTAATTTCAGGCTTGGTTGCATTTTTAGCCACTTTGAACGTCACCTGACCGTGCTCGGACCCCAGCGTCGCCTTTTCGGTGATGTGAGGGGCCAAAATGGTCTGGTAGTTCTTTTCTGTTGCTTCCTGTTTCTTTGCTTTAGCCATGGTCTTAATCCTTCAATCTGTCTGTCAAATCGTTGACCGCCTCTTTGGTCAGAACCAGCACGTCGCGGCGGATGATGTCATAGACATTCGCGCCTTGCGAAGGCAATACATCGATGCGCGGCAGGTTTGCCGTGGCACGCGCGAAATTCACATCAATTTCATTGCCGCCGATGATCAAAGCATTGCTCAGCTCCAACTTTTCCATGTTGGCCGCCATCGGCTTTGTCTTGTGATCTTTCGCCTTGGCTTCATCCAAAATGATCAGCTTGCCTTCTGCGGCTTTGCTTGAGAGCGCATGTCTCATCGCCAGCTTGCGCAGCTTTTTAGGCATATCGATCGCGTGAGAGCGCACAACGGGTCCGTGAACGACAGCGCCGCCACGGTCTTGCGTGCGTTTCAGGTCACCCGCACGCGCGCGCCCTGTTCCTTTTTGCGCCCAGGGTTTTTTACCCGTGCCGGAGACTTCGCAGCGTGTTTGGACCTTATGGTTACCCGAACGTGCCTTGGCGCGCTGATAATTGATCATGCGGTGGATCAAATCATTGCGGATCTCTTTCAGACCAAAGATGCCGTCTTCTAGCGTAATTTCGCCCGAAGCTTTGCCTTCAATTGTTTTGACTGCCATTTTCATCGCTTAGTCTTCCTTTTTCTCTTCTTGGGCTTCGGCAGCGGCTTCAACTTGAGCCTCTTCTTGCGCCGGAGCATCCTGTTTTGCTTCTTCAGCCGGTTTAGCTTCTTCTTTCAGGCCTGCCGGATAAGGCACACCTTCAGGAGCCGGTTTTTTCACCGCGTCATTGATCAGAACCCAACCGGATTTTGCGCCCGGGACTGCGCCCTTGACCAAGATCAGACCGTCTTCTTCATCAACAGCGACAACCTGCAGGTTTTGCGTTGTTACACGTGCGTTCCCCAACTGACCTGCCATTTTCTTGCCTTTGAACACCTTACCGGGTTCTTGACACTGGCCGGTGGAACCGTGTGCACGGTGAGAAATCGACACACCGTGAGATGCACGCATCCCGCCGAAATTGTGGCGTTTCATCGCTCCAGCAAAGCCTTTACCGATGGAGGTTCCGGTTACATCGACATACTGGCCGGCGATAAAGTGGTTGACGCTCAGCAATGCGCCGACTTCGAGGATATTTTCATTGGCCACGCGGAATTCAGCCATTTTTTGCTTCGGCTCGACCTTGGCTTTTGCAAAATGGCCACGGTTTTGCTTGGAAACACGTTTAACCTTGGCTTTGCCTGCGCCGAGCTGAACAGCTACGTAACCGTCTTTGTCTTCGGAGCGCACAGCAACGACCTGACAGGCTTCCACTTTAAGCACGGTCACGGGCACATGGCGACCATCTTCGTCGAAGATCCTCGTCATGCCCTCTTTCCGGGCGATCAATCCAACTCTTCGAGTGTTCAATCCTTGGGCGTTTGTCATTTTCTTTTTTCCTTCCTAGAGGTTGGGCACAGCGCCCAACTTAGTTTTTAATCCTATTCCTGATCCCCGCTTCCGCGGGGACTGCGATCGCCTCGCAAACGGCTATGCCGCTTGCATCTGGCCGATCTTGATTTCCACATCCACACCAGCAGGCAAATCCAGCTTCATCAAAGCATCAATTGTCTGAGGCGTAGGCTCAATCACATCCAAAAGTCTTTTGTGTGTGCGCATTTCGAACTGCTCTTGTGAATTTTTGTTCACGTGCGGCGAGCGGATCACAGAAAATTTCTTGATCTTGTTCGGCAACGGCACCGGACCACGCACGGAAGCTCCCGTGCGCTTGGCCGTATTCAGGATCTCGCGGCTGGCGGTATCCAGAATGCGGTGGTCAAAAGCCTTCAGCGTTATGCGTATCGTTTGTGCGTCCATTTTTTCAACTTCCTTATTTCGACCGCTTATTCAATAATTTTGGAGACGACGCCGGCGCCGACGGTGCGGCCGCCTTCGCGGATCGCGAAGCGAAGACCTTCGTTCATCGCGATCGGGGCGATCAGCTCGACTTCCAGATTATT
>JAGRIU010000055.1 GCA_020443075.1 Alphaproteobacteria bacterium | reverse complement strand
GATGCTGCTTTGCTTTTTGCTGTCTTTTTTGTAGCTGCCATTTTTTTCGTTCCTCTTTTTAAAAGCTCGTTTAATTGTTTCCAGTTTATGCGCGGTAGCCTGTTTCGGCACCACGCTGTGACCATTCACTCAGGATGCGGCTGACTTCCAAGCGCAGTTCATCCGAGACGTTATCGTTTCCTGCCAAGCGGCTTAAGCTTGCAAATCCGTCGCAAAAATCCCGCACGGCTTCTTGTTTATTTTGCAGGCTTTGGGCCTGATTGAAGCGGCTAAGCGCGCGGCGGTTTATGTTGCCGAGGGCTTCGCGGAATTTTTTCTCGTTCAAAGACATATTGTCCACCTTCCCTATAGCGCTTCCGCACCGGAGATGATCTCGATCAACTCTTTCGTAATATAGGCCTGACGCGCGCGGTTGTAAGAGAGCGTCAAGCGGTCGATCATTTCTCCGGCGTTGCGCGTTGCGTTATCCATGGCGGTCATCCGCGCAGCTTGTTCTCCGGCCGCGCTATCAAGCAGGCTGCGGAAAATCTGTACACCCAGATTGCGCGGCAAGAGGGCGTTCAAGATTGCGTCTTCTTCCGGCTCGAAGCTGTAGGGTGAAATTGCGCCTTCTTCCTGCGGTTTTTCGTCTTTTGCAGCCTCATCTTTATCGCCTTCAGGCAATTTAAAGGGGATCAGTTGCTGAACGGTCGGTTTTTGTGCCAGAACGGATTTGAACTCGTTGTAGACCAGCGAGCACACGTCAAACGCGCCTTCCTCGTATTTTTCGAGGATCAGATCGGTCACTTTTTGGGCTTCGGCATATTCGATTTTCGAAGATCCGGCAATGCCGACGAAGCTTTGCAGGATTTGCGAGCTATATTCGCGCTTCAGGAGATCGCGCCCTTTACGACCAACGCACAGCAAAGTGACGTCTTTTCCTTCTTTGACCAGTTCGGAGATTTTCAGGCGCGCCGTTTTGATCAAACTGCCGTTAAAGCCGCCGCAAAGCCCGCGATCAGCGGTCACAACAACCAGCAAATGCTTTTGATCAGAGCCCGTACCGGCCAGCAATTTCGAGCTGGATTCATTGATCACAACGTTTTTGGCTACACGGGCCAGCATATCGGCCATGGAGCGCGCATAGGGCTGTGAGGCTTCGGCCTGTTCCTGCGCTTTACGCAGCTTACTCGCCGCGACCATTTTCATGGCCGAGGTGATCTTGCGGGTCGATTTGACCGATGTAATCCGGTCTCTGTAATCACGTAACGAAGGCATAAAACTAAACCGCCAAGACGCTAAGACGCCAAGGCATCCTTTCTTCTTACAAAACGTTTCAAACCATTTTTAACCAGTTTCTCATTGAAATTAATGAGATATCCAAGCCTTTTATCAGCCAGCTTCATATAAGTTAGAATCTGTGCTTCATGGACGGGCAATATTTTCTCAACTGTTTTCAATTCAATAATCACCCTGTCTTCAACATACAAATCCAAACGAAATCCTTCGTCCAAGGTTTTGTTCTTAAAACGGACAGGAACAGAAACCTGCCGGGCCACTTTAAAACCGCGATCTGTCAGTTCTTCAAACAAGCACGCCTCATAGACACTTTCCAGCAATCCCGGCCCCAATTCGCGATGAACGAAAATCGACGCATCGACAATGGCCTTGCCAATCCGGTCGTCCTCCGCATCATATATTTCCACAACCTCCGTCATCCTTGCGTCTTTGCGTCTTTGCGGTTGAAACCCTTTAAGCGGCCTTTTTATCCTTTTGATAACCTTGTGCAAAGTCGCCGATGAATTTCTTGAGTTTTTCATCGGTTTCCTCACTGATTTTCTTTTCTTCAGCAATAGCTTCGAGGATATCCTTGCCGCTGGCGCGCACGCTTTCCAGCAGGCGTGTTTCAAACGTGTTGACCTGATCGACCGGTACTTTATCCAAAAAACCTTTGGTTCCGGCGTAAATCACAACCACCTGCTCTTCGACCGGCAGAGGCGAATATTGCGGCTGCTTCAAGAGCTGGGTCAAACGCTGGCCGCGGGCCAGAAGTTTCTGCGTCGAAGCGTCAAGATCAGAGGCAAACTGCGCGAAGGCTTCCATCTCGCGGTATTGTGCGAGTTCGAGCTTGATCGAGCCGGCCACTTGTTTCATGGCCTTGATCTGTGCGGCAGAGCCCACACGAGACACGGACAGACCGACGTTAATCGCCGGACGAATCCCTTTAAAGAACAAGCCTGTTTCCAGGAAGATCTGGCCGTCTGTAATCGAGATCACGTTGGTCGGAATGTAGGCCGACACGTCACCGGCTTGTGTTTCGATGATTGGCAGAGCCGTCAAAGAACCGCCGCCTTGTTCGTCGGACATTTTCGCCGCACGCTCAAGCAAACGGGAGTGAATATAGAACACATCCCCCGGATAGGCTTCGCGGCCGGGCGGACGACGCAGCAACAGAGACATTTGACGATACGCAACAGCCTGTTTCGAAAGGTCGTCATAAATCGCCAAAGCGTGCAGACCGTTATCACGGAAATACTCACCCATTGTACAGCCTGTGTACGGTGCAAGGAATTGCATCGGCGCGGGGTCTGATGCGGTTGCTGCGACAACGATGGAGTATTCCATCGCGCCCTGCTCTTCGAGTTCTTTTACGAGCTGGGCTACAGTCGAGCGCTTCTGACCGATGGACACATACACACAGTAGAGGTGTTTTTTCTCGTCAGAGGCTTTGTTGATTGTTTTTTGATTAACAATCGCATCAACCGCCACAGCGGTTTTACCGGTCTGACGGTCGCCGATGATCAGCTCGCGCTGGCCGCGGCCAACCGGAACCAGAGCATCGACAGCCTTGAGGCCTGTCTGCATTGGCTCGAACACGGATTGACGCGGAATAATCCCCGGAGCCTTAACCTCGACGCGGGACATTTTTACGTTCTTCAACGGGCCCTTACCATCAATCGGGTTCCCCAGACCGTCCACGACGCGGCCCAGCAAGCCTTTACCTGTGGGGACTTCGACGATTGTCCCCGTCCGGCGCACGATGTCGCCTTCCTTGATTTCGCGGTCATCGCCGAACACCACGATCCCGACATTGTCTTGCTCGAGGTTCAGCGCCATCCCTTTAATTCCGCTAGGGAATTCGACCATCTCACCGGCCTGTACATTATCCAGACCATAGACGCGGGCCACACCGTCGCCGATAGAGAGCACCTGACCGATTTCCGCAACGTCAGCCTGCGCGCCGAAGTCAGCGATCTGCTTTTTCAAAATCTCGGAGATTTCTGCTGCACGAATTTCCATTTACATTACCTCGCTTGTGTTGGAATTTTCCATGTTTGAATTTGCATTCTCATTCGCCTGCAGGCCCATCGCGCTTTTCAGGCGGGCCAGTTTACGGGCGACGGAGTCATCAATCATTTGTGAGCCGATAGTGACAATCAGGCCACCGAGAATGGACGGCTCGACCTTGGCGTTTACAGCGACGTCTTTGCCGATCGCTTTCGACAAAGCGGCTTCCAGCTCTTTTTTCTGCTTGGCGCTCAAGTCTTGGGCGACCGTCACATCGACGGCAATCTCACCGCGGCGGGCCGAGAGCATACCGGCAAAAGCCTCTACAACGGCCTGCAACGCGGGCAGGCGGCGATTATGCACCAGCGTCCCCAAAAAGTTTTTAGTAATTTCGTTGAATTTGGCTTTATCGGCAATCGCCATCAGCGCGGCCAGCATTTTTTCTTTATTGATTACGGGAGAGCGAATCACGGCAGAAAGGTCGTCAGAATCTTTGAGCATCGCGCGAAGATCGGCGATATCTTTTTCGACTTGCGGCAGCTTTTTAGCCTCTTCGGCGGCTTCGATCAAAGCGCCTGCGTAGCGCTGCGCGAGAAGAGATGCTCCTGTCTTCGATGATGCCACGCCCGTGAACTCCTTTAAATAAACCGTATTAATTGGCGCAGGATTTAGCATAGCCTAGCGGGCATGACAAGGTTAAAATCAGCGCTGGGCGCAAAAAAACGCTTTAAAAAATGATGGGTGACAAAGTGGCTAAAGGCCGCTTTAATAGCCAAAAAATTAAGACGTTGTTTATATGAATAAATCCTTGCCGCTTTTTCTGCTGTTTAGCGTGATCCTTATAGAGGGCTACGTTGTGCTCTCAACAGAGCTTCTGGCCATTCGCCAGACCATTCCGTTCGTCGGCAGCGGCACGGATACGCTTTCGATTATTATTGCCGCTGTTTTGATGCCGCTGGCTGTTGGATACCACGTGGGCGGACAGTTCACGCCGGGTTTTCAGAGCGGGCAATACCACAGTATCCGGCAGAAATTGCTCGAGAATTTGAGTATTGCGCAGATTTTTCTGCTGTTCGGGCTCTCCTACTATTTTCTGAACATGTTCTTTTCGACCCTGCTCCAAAACAGTATCGGTAACCGCTTTTTGTTGACGAGCCTGTATTCGGGATTGTTTATCGTCACGCCGGTTTATCTTTTGGGCCAGACCATTCCTTTGGTCAGCAATTACTTCTCGAAAGAGCGCCTCGCCGAAGTTACGGGCAAAATGCTGTTTATCTCGACACTTGGGTCTTTTCTGGGCGCGGTCTTCACGAGCGTGGTACTAATGAGCATTATCGGCGTGCATTACACGGCGGTTTTGAGTATAGCCGCGCTCTCTGCCTTGATTACACTTTTGAGCCGAGACAGGCGTTCTCAAGTGGCCCTACGCTCATGGGGGCTAGCGGCCTTTGCTTTGCTGATCAATAGCGGTTGGGTGATGAGCGGTTTTCACATTGTTGAAAACAACCAATATAACACCGTTGTGGCCTTTGAAACTCAAGATGCGCGTTATTTGATGCTCAACGGTAATAGCTCTTCCATGCTTGGTCACAATGGGGAGAGGCATAAATACATAGAGTTTATGGAGAAAATAGCGGTTGCCCCTGTTTTGGATGCCAATCCGCCCAAAAATATTCTGGTCATCGGTTCGGGCGGTTTTACATTCGGGCATCTCGACCATAACAACAGCTATGATTTTGTCGATATCGACGGCAGCCTGAAAGACATTGCGGAGACTTATATTCTCAAAGAGAAACTGGCGCCAAACAAGCATTTCCACCCTGTTCCGGCGCGGGCCTACCTCTCACAAAACAAGACGAAGTATGACGTTATTATTCTGGATGCCTATCTGGGCGGCATTTCCATTCCGGAGCATCTGGTTACGCGGGAGTTTTTCCAGCAAGTCAAGGACGCCTTGAACGACAGGGGTGTCGCCGTTGCCAATTTTATTGCCAACCCCAGTTTTGATGATCCTTTCAGCCGCCGGATCGATAGTACCTGGCGGGCGGTTTTTCCTTTTTCCTCGCGGCACGTCATTGATGATCGCTATGATTTATGGGTTGATGGCGAGAACAATCTGGTCAACGCGATTTATATCTACAAAAAGCGCGACAGTGAAAATGACAAAGGCATTTACACCGATAATAAAAACACGCTTTTTCTGGATAAATCCAAATCAGTTTTGATCTCAAAACCATGACCACTCAAGCAGGCCGAAGCCTTCCAGGTCCCAATAGGTGGCCAGTGCCTTGAACAGCAGCAGGTGCACCACATAAATTTCCAAGGTGCGGCGGCCGCCGAACTGCAAGAGCCACGTCACGGGCGCCGGCAGCGTTTTTGTCAGCTCCGGATAGGTCTTCAGGCCGAAAACATAGAGGATAGCGACAATCGCGGCCGTGCCGATCGACATTATGATGAATTGAAAATGGGAAAAGCTGAAGGTCAGGAACTGCGTCACGATAAAGCTCAGGAACGCGAGCAGCGCATACATAAAGACGTGCTCTTTGTTCGGCAGTGTCTCTTTATGGCGGACAATATAGCCGAACACCGCCATGATCATGGCCAGCGTGCCGTATTCTGTGAGAAATCCCGTCGGGATCGCCAACACGAATAACAGCGCCGACCCTCCCCAGAGAAACCACGGGCTTTTCAGGAAAATACGCATCAAAGGGTCGATGCTCACCCGCAGCAGGCCAATAGTTACCAGCGCACTCAAAGGGAAAACCGGCATCCCTGCGCTGATATTGCCCAGCAGAAGCAGCCCTGCCCCGCCCAGAAGTTTTGGCGGCAAATCGCGCCCGCGCGCATAGCCGACCAGAAAGAACCAGACCGGAAAGCCCGTGCGTCCGATGACGCGCCACCACAGGGCCTCGGGGTAAAAATACAGACCGATATGATCGGCGATCATAATGATGACGGCCAGAGATTTCAGGAGATCGTAGGAGGTTAAATCCTTGGGCAGGATAGTTTTGGCATGCGCGCTCATGGAGAGGATTGTCTTATAAAAAGCTTTGCGGATCAATATCTATGTAAACGCGGACGGTCGATGGGACTTTGACGCCCCCTACCCAGCTTGCGACGGTTTTCTGGATATCAATCGCTTTGTCGGCCTGTACGAGCAAGCGGTAGCGGTAGCGGCCTCTGAGCTTCGCAAAGGGCGCGGGAGCGGGGCCGAAAGTGGCGACCTGATGGCCTTCCTTGTTCATGCCTTGCGGGGCGGTGCGGCCGAGTTCTTTGGCCACCTCAATAACCTGCTCTTCATCACGTCCGGCGATAATGATCGCGACCAGGCGGCTATAGGGCGGCATATGGGCGATTTCGCGCTCGTGCGCTTCGGCCTCCAAGAACGTATTACGCGCCCCGCCTTCCAACGCTTTCATGATTTTATGATCGGGGGCAAAGGTTTGCAGGTAGACGCGACCGGGTTTTTCCTCGCGCCCGGCGCGGCCCGCGACCTGATGTAGGAGCTGATAGGTGCGTTCGGCAGCGCGCAGCTCTCCGCCCGTCAGCCCTAAATCCGCATCGACAACGCCGACAAGGGTCAGGTGCGGGAAGTGGTGGCCTTTGGCGATGATCTGCGTGCCGATGATGATATCGACTTTGTGCTCACGAATATCCTCCAGCATAGATTTGAGGGTTTCGTGATCTTCCGCCGTATCACTGGCCAGCAGGGCAATGCGCGCATCGGGGAAATGGGCGCGCATTTCTTCGAACACGCGCTCAACGCCGGGGCCGCACGCGACCAGCGAATCTTCCGCCGTGCATTCGGGGCAGGTTTTGGGCGGGCTGACATTGAAGCCGCAGTGATGACATTGCAAACGTCCACCCTTTTTATGCTCGACCAGCCATGCGGTGCAGCGCGGGCATTCCATCCGGTGGCCGCAAGCGCGGCAAATGGTGAGCGGCGCATAGCCGCGGCGATTGAGGAATAAAAGTGCTTGTTCGCCGCGTGTGATTGTCTCCTTGATCGCTTCGCGCAGAGGCGTG
Organism: Alphaproteobacteria bacterium; assembly: GCA_020443075.1. Classification (GTDB taxonomy): domain Bacteria; phylum Pseudomonadota; class Alphaproteobacteria; order Micavibrionales; family Micavibrionaceae; genus TMED27. The sequence continues at coordinate 14,159 of JAGRIU010000055.1, read as the reverse complement.
GCGATGAAGTGCGAGGCGTCTAGCTTTTCGGCGCGCATATCGATCAAATTGACCTCCGGCAGGCGTGCGCCGCCATAACGGTCGGGCAGATGCAAATGCTCATAGCGGCCTTGCCAGGCATTATGCATGGTTTCCAGAGAAGGTGTGGCGGAGACCAGCGCGATCGGGAAGCCGCCGAGCTTGGCGCGGACAACGGCCATGTCGCGGGCATGATAAATTACGCCGTCTTCCTGCTTATAGGCCGGATCGTGCTCTTCATCGACGATGATCAGGCCGATATCTTTAAAGGGCAAGAACAGTGCAGAGCGTGCACCGACGACGACTTTGCTTTTGCCCTCGGCGACCCCGCGCCATGTTTTATGGCGCTGGCCCGGCGAGAGATGGGAATGCCAGAGCGCAGGCGGGCAGCCAAAGCGTGCCTCGAAGCGGTCGAGAAACGCGTTGGAAAGCGCGATTTCCGGCAGAAGGATGAGAACTTGTTTATCTTGCTTGAGCGCTTGTGCCACCGCTTCGAAATAGGTTTCGGTCTTTCCCGCTCCTGTCACGCCGTCGAGTAAACAGGCGTAGAATTCTCCTCTCTTAGAGTCCCTTCCCCCTTGAGGGGGAGGGTTAGGGTGGGGGTGTTCGATCTTTCCCCCTCCCCCTAACCCCCTCCCCGCTGGGGAGGGGGGAGTAATATAAGATTTCAATCGGCTGGCCACAGCGTCCTGATCTTCGGATAAAGCCGCGCCGGGGCGGTTTATATCGGGGCCTTTGCACGGGTACGGGCTATGGATATCGACGCGCTCGATAAAGCCTTTATCGGCCAGTCCTTTGACAACGGAGGCCGAGCACCCTGCTTTTTCCGCTATATCGGCGGCAATGCGCGGGCGTCCGTCGGTGAGGACGGCCAGAACCTTTTTTTGCTGGGGTGTGAGCTTTTTCCCTCCTCTTGGAAGGGGGACGGCTTGCAGCCTTTCGGTGATTTGGAGGAGGACTCCTTCTATATTCTCCAGCACTTCGTTATTCCAAAACCGCAGAACTGTGAACCCGTTTTCTTCCAGATACGCTGTGCGCGCCTGATCCTTCTCAGAGGAATGCTGGCCGCCGTCCACCTCGATCACTAGGCACCTTTCCAGACAGACAAAATCGACGATGTAGGGATCGACGGGATGTTGACGACGAAACTTAACGCCTAACTGTTCACGATTTATAGACTGCCACATCTTTTTTTCCGCATCGGTCGGTTCACATCGCATTTCCTGCGCGCGGTTTATAAGATGTTCCGGTGGTTTGGGGCGATATTTTTGCCCCCCTACCCGCCGCGTCTGCGCCGCGTCACCCTCCCCCCGCCGGGGGGAGGGATGGGGTGGGGGGGATATTTGATAACCCACAGCGGGTTTAAGGGGGGTGAGGCCGGCGGGGACGGACAGGCTCATTTTCAAAACGCTTCCCAATGGCGCAACGCAATAACGCGCGACCCATTCGATAAAATCGCGCTGGACTTTGGGCATGGGCCGCAGCGGGTGTTTATAGAGGACGGGTTTGAGCTTTTCCGGTTTGACGTCCCCTGCCCCTTCGCCCCAGATGACGCCCGCGACCTCGCGCCCGCCGAAGGGAACCGTGACGTAATCACCAATTTCTAGACTCAAGGTTTCGGGCACGCTATAGTCATACGCGCGACCCACAGGATACGGCACAAGCACGGATAAAGTGTGCGTAGAAGAGGTTCGGACAGATTCACCGCTGCTCTCTTCTTCTGCAAAAAAATCACTTTGACCACTTTTGTTTGACATAACTTTATTTCATGTGTAGTGTGCGTGTTACTTTAAGCTAATAAGGTATAAGGATAAATGCGATGAAAATAAAATCGTTAGAAGATTTAAGAAGAGGGAGACTCTTAAGAAATGCTTTGGATGACGCTCGTGCGACTATAAAAGATGTGGATGCATCTGTTAAAGCAAAAATCGAGGCCAAAGAAGCGGGACGTGCGGCTACAGCTCAAGGGTTACCCGAACACACCGCTGACGCATAGAGTGCTTCCTTCCCTTTCCCTCTTGCGTTGCTGCGCGAAAGTTTTTACAACAGGGCAGTTTCACGTTTTAGACAAAGGGGAGTGTTCTCATGAAATTTTTTGTTGATACGGCTGATCTGGACGAGATCAAGGATCTGGCGGGCACAGGTTTGCTGGACGGGGTGACGACGAACCCTTCATTGATTGCCAAATCGGGCAAAGAGTTCATTCCCCTCATCAAGGAAATCTGCGCCGTGGTGGACGGCCCCGTTTCCGCCGAAGTGGCGGCGACCGATTATGCGACCATGCGCAAGGAAGCCGAAGTCCTGCGCAAGATCGCCGATAACGTGGCGGTGAAAGTGCCGTTGACCGAGGACGGGCTGAAGGTCTGTAAAGAGCTGTCCGATGACGGGACGATGGTCAATGTGACGCTGTGCTTCTCTCCATCGCAAGCGATTTTAGCCGCCAAGGCCGGCGCGGCGTTTGTTTCTCCGTTTGTCGGGCGGCTGGATGATATTTCGCAGGACGGGCTCTCGCTCATTTCCGATATCGTGCGCATCTACGATAACTATCCGGCGTTCGATACCGAGGTTCTGGTGGCTTCGATCCGCAATCCTTTGCACATCGTCGAAAGCGCGAAAATGGGCGCGCATGTAATGACCAGCCCGCCGAGCGTGATTCGTCAGCTTTACAAGCATCCGCTGACGACATCCGGTCTGGCGGCGTTTGTCGAGGACTGGAAAAAGACGGGTCAGTCTATTTTGTAATTTCCAGGGTAACAGAGGTCTGCTGTTAAGGTTAGGGTGCCGTCGCTCAGCGTCAGGTGAGCGACTTTTTTGTCTGCTGCGGCGGCCGCCACACGAAGCAAGCGGGCGTTGAATTTGGCGTCGTTCATATCGCGCCCCCATGGCGTACAGGCTTCCCGCATTGCTTTTTGCAAAGCGAATGCATCCGGGTTGCAAGGACGGGCTATGCCCCGAGTATCCGCTTTGAATGTCACGACAGCCCCGCGATTTTTTTCAAACATATCCCGCAGAAACATCAGGCTTTTTTTTGTGCATGGGCCGATACTTTGCTCATATATAAAAGTATCGCGCAGATTGGCTTGTAATTTTTTCGCCACGCTGTTTTTCCTTGTTTTAAAGCTTAATCATGTCCCGGCGGGGTGAGCGAGAGCTCATCTCTGGTCGAGGAATAGCCGTAGCCGTTTTCCATCGCTTTATCGCACAGACGTTCAAAAACGAAGCGCAGCATGCCTTTTTGCGCCGGATATTCTGCCAGTACGTGATGAGAAAAGTTTTGAGCGGCGGGGCTGAGGAGCTCTACCGTATCGCCGGTCAGCCTGAAGGTCAGAGGCCCGCCTTGCTGGCTTGCAAAATCAAACAGGCTTCGGATCGTTGTATCATCGAACGTTTCTCCGAGCTCTGGGTCATAATCCGGCTTCGGGGGATCCGGGTCCAAAACATGCATAGTGGTAGTCATTTTATTCTCCGTTTACTCAACGCTTTCTTCTAATTGAAGGCGTTCTTTTATGTCAACATTATTATTTGCAATAACGGAGTTTTTATCCTGCGCCCTATTCTCTTCGGCGGCGCGGTGTGATAGCCTTATTGTTATGTCTGATACCGCTTCTTTAAAATCCGAAAACGCCATGATCACCGAAGACGATGTGCTTGCTTTTTTGCGGGATAATCCCGATTTTCTGAACGCGAATCTGGAGGCTTTACTGCCAGAGAAAAAGCGCCCGCGCCGCGGCGAAGTTGCCGATTTTCAAGGTTATATGATTGAGCGTCTGCGTGCGGACAAAAGCAAAGCTGTAGAGACGACGCGCGAGATCATCGAGAATTCGCGCGCGAATATGAACACCCAGCAGCGCATCTATGCCGCCGTCCTGCGGTTACTGGAGGCGCGCAGCTTTAACGATTTCATTCATACGCTGACGATGGATTTGTCCAGCCTGTTGAATGTGGACATTACGTCACTGGTCGTCGAGAGCGACGGGGCAGACATTCCGCATATCCAGATGCAGGGCATTCGCATGATTCCGGCCGGAACGGTCGATGGGTGGATGGGCGACAAACTCGCTATTCTGGAGAGCCATATCGGCGGGCATGAAGCGATTTACGGCGGCGGGGCCACGTTGGTGCGCTCGCAGATTTTGCTGCGCCTGAGCATTGCCGAAGAGGCGCCGGCAGCCATTCTGGCGTTCGGTAGCCGTGATCCGGAGATGTTCGGCGATGGACAAGCTACCGATCAGGTGCTGTTTCTGGCCGGTGTGATTGAACGCGCCATGCGGGTGTGGCTGAGCGTTCCGGTTTAGAGGCCTGCATCACATCATTCCATGGAGAGACGTCATTCCCGCAGCGCGCGCGTTAGTGTGCTTGAACTGCAGGGATCCAGAGAAGAGTGCGCGGCTTTGCCGCTCGCATATGGATTCCGGACGTTTAAGCGATGCTTTACATCGCCTCCGGGATGACAGGGAGATGCATATTAATGAAGATCATGGTGTTTTTCATGCGCTGCGGGTTGGCGGTGTTTGAATGCGATGCAGTTCATGTTCCTCATAGATATTTCATCTATTGTCGCTTGAACCTCATGAACCAGCCGTTCCGTAGCCTGAATTCTCATACCTGCAATTTTTCCCTCATCGCCGTCAGAAGAAAATAGTGAGATATCTGCAAACTCCTCCTTAGGTCTTTTTAATCGCCGGGCCAATTGTCCAGCACTGGCAAGGAACAGCGCTATAGTTTGGTCTTGTGGTATTGACATTTCTTTTCGTTCCGTAGCGTCCAAGAAGTTTTGCGAAAAATACAAATCAAAACTTGGGATAGCTGGACCTTGAGTGATGTCTTTAAATTTTTGCATCAAATAACCCCCCAGATATGGAAAAGCTTTTCTGTATTAAACACATATCGTGACCTTCTGTCAAGCATAAGCCCTCTCCCGCCCGGCTGCGTTTCGTGATAAAATCACGGCGTGATGAAGGCGGAGACTTTGACATTATGCGCGGATGATTTGGCCAAGGCTTTGGGGCAATGGCTGGATTATTTGCGCTATGAGAAGCAGGTCTCGCGCCATACCTTTCGCGCCTATAGCGCGGATATCGAGCATTTTGTGCGGTTTTTGAATACGCATCACGGCGAAACGCCGGGGCTGAATACGCTCTCGGAGGTGGGTATCCGTGATTTTCGTGCATGGCTGTCGCGCAAGGCGATAGAGGGCACGGCCAATGCCAGCCGCGCGCGCTCCCTGTCCAGCGTCAAAAATTTCCTGCGCTGGCTGGACAAGCAAGGCATTTTGCACAATGCCGCTATCTCGGTGGTGCGATCTCCGAAGCTGGCGCACAAGCTGCCGCGGCCTTTGCATGAGAAGCAAGCGTTGGGGGTTTTGGAGAATGCGGCGCTAAACGCGCGCGAGGATTGGATCGGGGCGCGGGATGAGGCGCTGTTTACCCTGCTCTACGGGGCGGGTTTGCGGATTGACGAGGCGTTGTCCTTGAATGTTTCGGACTGGCCGCAGGACCGGTTCCTGCGTGTCACGGGTAAGGGGCGGAAAGAGCGGCAAGTGCCCCTCCTCCCGCTTGTGCGGCGCGCGGTGGAGTATTATCTGGATGTGCGCCCCTTTGCGGCTGTTGGGGACAGTCCGCTGTTTGTAGGCGCGCGCGGCGCGCGGCTCAATCAGGGCGTGGCGCAAAAATCCATGCGCGTTGTGCGGAAATCTCTCGGCCTGCCGGAAAATGCGACGCCGCATGCGCTACGTCACAGCTTTGCCACACATTTACTGCAGAATGGGGCGAATTTGCGGGAAATTCAGGAGCTTTTGGGCCATGCAAGCCTTTCAACGACCCAGCGCTATACCGAGGTTAACGCAGAAGAGCTACTGCGGGTCTACAAGGCCGCTCACCCGCGGGCTTAAGAGCTTACTCGCCCGGGCGTTTATAGCAGCGGGTTGCAGCGGCGGCGATGACATTTTGACAGGCTGCGGGCATAGCATGGGCCGTACACTGGTTTGCGACGAAGGTTTTGGCTTGGTCGATGTCGTTCGGGAACTGCGCGCAAAAACCCTTGTCTTTTTTGGCGACCTGACCGCAGCCGCGCGCGAAACCAACAGCCATTTTCATGCAATCGTCATCACCGGCGGCGCACGTATCCAGACGTTTTTGTGATTCGGCCAGGCACTCGCTTAAGGGGTGCTCTTCCCCAAATGCTTTGCCTTCCAGCGCCGCTTTAGCGAATGGTCCGCAGGCGGCCAGCCCTAATACAACGGCGGCAAGCATGAGATAACGGGTTTTCATTTTTATCTCCTTTTATTCTAACGCCATTAAATATGAATTGGGCGTTTATGTACAGCCAAAGCTGCTTCCTTGACCGCTTCGGTCAGCGTCGGGTGGGCGTGGCAGGTGCGGGCGATATCTTCGGCCGTGCCCTGGAACTCCATGACGGACACGACTTCCTGGATCAGATCGCCGACATTCGGGCCGATCATATGCGCGCCCAAAACGCGGTCGGTTTTTGCGCAGGCGAGAATTTTCACGAAGCCCTCGGTGCAGCCCATCGCGCGAGCGCGGCCATTGGCCATGAAGGGAAACTTGCCTGACGTGTAGGCTATGCCCTCGTCCTTGAGTTGCTCTTCGGTTTTGCCGACATTGGCGACTTCGGGCCATGTGTAGACCACGCCGGGGATGCAGTCATAGTCGATGTGCCCGCTTTGACCGGCCAGCATTTCGGCCAGCACGACACCTTCGTCTTCGGCCTTGTGGGCGAGCATCGGGCCTTTAATCACATCGCCGATCGCGTAGATGCCCTCGACAGAGGTTTCGAAAAACTCATCGACTTCGACGCGTCCGCGCTCATCCAGCTTGACGCCCACGGCTTCGAGGCCGAGGCCTTGCACATAGGGTTTGCGCCCCACAGCCATGAGAACGATATCGGCGGAGAGTTTTTCTTCCGCGCCGCCTGCTGCGGGCTCGAGCGTGAGATCGACGCCTTTGCTTCCGGCCTTGGCGCTCGTGACCTTGGCTCCGGTTTTAAAGTCTATGCCTTGTTTTTTGAAGATTTTTTGCGCCTCCTTGCGGACCTCTCCGTCCATGCCGGGCAGGATTTGATCAAGATATTCAATCACGGTGACTTGCGCGCCCAGTCTGCGCCAGACGGTGCCGAGCTCCAGCCCGATGACGCCGCCGCCGATGACAATCATGGATTTGGGCACTTCCGGCAGCGCGAGTGCGCCGGTGGAGGAAACAATTTTCTTTTCATCAATTTCAATGCCGGGCAGAGAAATCACGTCCGAGCCTGTGGCGATGATGATGTTATCGGCTTCGTATTCCTTCCCGTCCACAGCGACTTTTCCGGCGGCGATAATACGGCCTGCGCCTTTGAGGTGCGTGACCTTGTTTTTCTTGAACAGGAATTCAATGCCTTTGGTGTTGGCTTCGACGACCTCATCTTTGAAGGCCATCATTTTTTTCAGGTTTAATTTCGGTTTGGTTTCAATGCCGATATGCTCGAAATGATGCCCGGCCTCTTCGAATTTTTCGGACGAGCTCAGCAGCGCTTTGGATGGGATACAGCCGATATTCAGGCATGTCCCGCCTAGTGTTTCGCGCTTTTCCACGCAGGCCGTTTTCAAACCGAGCTGCGCGCAGCGGATCGCACACACATAACCGCCCGGACCTGCACCAATCACTACACAATCGAATTTTTCAGACATTGATCTTTTACCTGTTTTTAGAAAGGAAGCCTTGATATTGTGTCGAAAGATAAATCTACCAACGCGTAATGACAAGACTTAATCCGTGACAAAATTTCTATGACACACTCTCACTTCGATTTTATGCAAAGGTCCGTTGATATCGTCGGCACCAGCAAGCATCCGGCAAATAAGGTTGCGGCGACTCTGGTCGGTGAAGATCACGAGGGAAAACCGTATATCATCAGCAAGACCAATCACTGGCCGGATGCGATTGCCGAGCGGATCGGCACGGACGTGCGCATCGGCAATTCCAGCGGCACAATTCATGCGGAGACAGAATGCTTGTTACACGCACCCGGCGCGACCAAAGGCGCGAGCGTTTATGCGACCGATCCGCCCTGCCCGAACTGCATGAAGAATATGGCCGAAGCGGGCATAAGGCGGCTTTATATCGACCATAAGGGGTTCGAAAAAGATTTTGCCCAACGGCGCGGCGAAGCAGTGGAGAATATGTCGATGCGCATTGCGGCTAAAGCCGGCATAGATGTTTACACCATCAACCGCAAGACCAAAACCATCGAGGCGCTTTCGTTGCGTGCGGACGATTACAAACCGGCGCTGGATAACCCGCCATCTGTTACCCTCTGCGGATGCGGGGATTTTACCGAGGCTTTGGCGCCAATGCACGGGCATTTCGGCTACGATCCTTTCGCTATGGCCCTTGCAGAAGATACGGCGCAGCATGTTCATTGCGTGGCGGCCTCACCGCATTTAACAATCGGCTATACACAAGAAACAGCCGAAGACCCGCAAAGCAAATACAGTTTTGTTATGGAACCGATTAACCGCGTGCTTATGCTTTGTGCGCGCTACGGTTATACAATCAAGCCGGATTGCTTGTATTCTTCGCGCGTGCCGAGTTCGCGCGAGCTGGTCAATCTGGTCGGCGCGGGATTTTCATGCCTGCGGATCGGCGACATACACAGCGCCCGCGATGAACACGGACCGCGAGCCTTGGAGCAACTGCGGAATGCGGGGCTTGTTAGTATTAAGACATGACAGGTTTTTTTATGAATTTTATACGTTATTGAGTGCCTATGGATTCACTGATCTTTCTCATCCCTCTTAGCTTTGTCATGGGATTCGTAAATTCCATTGCCGGTGGCGGCGGTGTGTTGGGCGTTCCCTCCATGATTGCTATCGGTATCCCCCCTATCAATGCTTTAGCCCTCAACAGAATATCCGATACGGGGAATATTGTAGGGTCTTTGAACAACTATATGCGCGTTGATAATTTTGATCGAAAACTCGGCTTGATCGCGATTCCTCCGATCATCATCGGCGCCTTTATCGGCGCTAACCTCATTGTAGGTATAGAAAAAGAGCTTTTGAATAAAATTATCGTGGGCGCTGTTATGATCGGTGTCTTCTTTTTGGTATACCCCTTTAACTTTCGGGAAGAAAAAGCCAAGCCCCATATTGCGATCGGAATCATAGCCCTTTTGCTTTTAGGTCTGTGGGATGGCGCTTTTGCCATGGCAGGCGGCACATTCGGTGTCCTGATTTTTGTGCTTTTGTTTCACAAGTCTTTCCTTAGTGCAAAAGGTGTCATGACCTTTGCCGCCATTCCCGAAACCCTTATGTCCGCAACAATTCTGTATCTGCATTCGAGCGTCAAACTTGATCAAATGGCGGTTATGTTCCTTGCGGCTGTCGTGGGCGCTTTTGTAGGCTCGAAGATTGCCATTAAAAAAGGTTCGCGCTTTATACGTTACGCCATGGCCGCCATGGCTATCGTGATGGTTTCCAAGATTTTGCTGTTTGACGTGCTTATGATTTTTTAGCTTCGGAATATGATGCACAAACAAAGCTGTTAGAATGAAAAGAACAATAAAATCCTGCATATGCCAACTTGCTGACCGAACGATTTTCTCAAAGATAGATAATGAGAAAAAACAAAGAAACGGCAGAATGTAGCACAATGACAGCAGATAGAAATTCCGGAGATATCCGTCATTGAGGGTTTTCACTTTTTCAATGATGGATATTCTTTTATCCGAACCCCTAAACATCCAGAACAAGTCTTGAAGGATCTTCCAGAGCGTCTTTGATGCGGACCAGTGTCGAAACGGCTTCGCGGCCATCGACGATGCGGTGGTCATAGGACAGCGCCAGATACATGACCGGACGGGCCTGAATGGAGCCGTCTTTCATCACGACCGGACGCTGAACGATATTGTGCATGCCCAAGATACCGGATTGCGGCGCGTTGAGGATCGGCGTGGAGAGCATCGAGCCGAAAATTCCGCCGTTGGTGATGGTGAACGTGCCACCAGTCATTTCATCAATGCCGAGCTTGCCATCGCGGGCGCGCGTGCCCAACTCAACAATTTTGGCTTCGATTTCGGCCATCGACATTTGATCGGCATCGCGCAGAACAGGCACGACGAGACCTTGAGGCGTGGAGACAGCCACACCGATATCATAGTAGTTTTTGTAGATGATGTCGGTGCCGTCGATTTCGGCGTTCACAGCCGGAAATTCTTTCAGCGCGTTGATCGCGGCTTTGACAAAGAACGACATAAAGCCCAGTTTTATGCCGTGTTTTTTCACGAAGGCGTCCTGGTATTGTTTGCGCAGATCCATGACCGGGCCCATATCCACCTCATTAAAGGTGGTGAGCATGGCGGCGGTGTTTTGCGCTTCTTTGAGACGGGAGGCAATGACCTGACGCAGCTTGGTCATACGCACACGCTCTTCTCGCGGACCTGTTTCACGCGGGGTGTGCGGCCGGACGTTACTTGCGGGAACGTTCGGCGTCGGTGCGACCGGTGCGGGCGCTTTGGCTTTTCCGGCGTTGGCATCAATGAATTTCTGCACGTCTTCCTTGGTCAGACGATCGCCACTTGCAGGCACATCGGCGGCGTCGATATTGTTATCAGCGAGCATTTTGCGCACAGCCGGAGAGGTTTTGGCTTCTTCGCCGGAAGCGGTGTTTTGTGCGGGCGCTTCGGCCTTGGCGGGCGCGGCAGCTTTTTCTTCTTTTTTAGTTTCTTCTTTAGGGGCCGCCGTATCATTCGCGGCAGAACCTTCGCCCATTTCACCCAGCAACGCGCCGACTTCGACGCTTTCGCCTTCACCGACGGTGATTTTGGAGATTACGCCGTCTGCGGGCGCGTTGACTTCCAGCGTGACTTTATCTGTTTCCAGCTCGACGATCGGCTCATCGGCCTTGACCGCTTCGCCTTCTTTTTTCAGCCATTGCGCGACGGTGGCTTCGGTTACGGATTCACCTAATGTGGGAACAAGAATCTGGGTCATGAATATTTCCGCTCTTTAATCGTAGGATTTTATTTTTAAAAGATTTACGCTCTGCGCGCGGCAAAGGCAAGCCCTGAAACGATAAAAACAGGATTGACGTTATCCCCCACCCTGAAGTCATCCCCGCGAGCGGCATAGCCGCTTTAGACAGCGGGGATCCGGAGAAGGTGAGCCGCTTTGAGCGGCTCGCATATGGATCCCGGACGTTTAAGCGATGCCTTGCATCGCCTCCGGGATGACTTCACTGAAAAATAACTTTGAGAGCGGTTTAAAAGGGGGAAATTAAAAATGCTGCCAGCCGGTTTTGCTGAAACGCATTTCCTGTCCATTGGAATCGAAAATCCGCACCCCCTGCCCTTGCTCGAAAACGCCGACAGCCGAGAGCGTTATCCCCAAAGCAGCGGCGTCTTTTTTGAAAGCTTCAAAATCATCCGGCGGCACGGCCATCGCCAGTTCATAGTCCTCGCCCCATGTTAACAGCTCTTCGGGACTAGCCTTTGCGCTGTCGAGGGCAGCATGGCCTTTGTCCGAGAACGGGATTTTGTCAAACGCAAGCCGTGCGCCTAGATTTGAGGCCGCGCAGACATGGCCCAAATCCGCTAAAATCCCGTCGGAAATATCGACGGCGGCGCGGGCATAGCGGCGGACCAGCGGCGCGATCTGCACGGGCGGGGTCGGAATGTGTAGGCGGCAGAGATACGCATCGCCCAAAATGCCGGTGATAACGACAAGATCGCCGTCTTTTGCTCCGGCGCGCAGCACGGCTGTTCCGCTCGGCACTAACCCCAGCGCGGTGATGGAGATGCTCAAGCCTCCTGCGGCCATGCCTGTGGTATCGCCGCCGGAGAGTTTGATGCCGTATTCTTCTTGGTCGGCGGCCAGACCTGCGGCAAAATCCTTGAGCCAGCCCTCTTCCAGATCCTTGGGCAATGCGAGATTGAGTTGATAGGCCAGCAGGTCCGCGCCGCTGGAGGCGAGATCGGAGAGGTTCGAGCGCAGGCATTTACGCGCCGCATCATATGCGCTCATTTCCACGACAAAATGATCGCCGCGGTTCGAGGTATCGCTGGTGAGCACCAGTTGATAACCGGAAGGGATATCCAGCAACGCCGTATCGTTTTTCAACCCGTCGATCGAAAGCGGTGCAAAGTATTTTTCTATGAGATCAAATTCGGGCATAATTTTCCTTTCGTCATTGCGAGCGTATGCGAAGCAATCCAGAGCGGCAAGCTCTACATTTTCCGGATTGCTTCCTCACTTCGTTCCTCGCAATGACACTTGGAAAGACCGCGCGGCTTCCTCTACGTTACCCGCCTCGCTCATGCTGCGCATCATGGCAACGCCTTGTGCTCCGGCTTTGATGACGGCGGGGGCGTTTTGCGGGGTAATCCCGCCGATGCCCACGACCGGAACGGGGGATAGTTTTACCAATTCGGCAAATTTTTGCGCGCCCAAGACGGGTTTCCCCTTATCGGTTTTTGTCGGATAGAACGGGCCTGTGCCGATATAATCGACAATCGAAGGATCAAGGGCTGCGATTTGTTCTTCTGTGAACACGGTCTGGCCGATGATGGCGTTTTCATCCAGCTTTGCACGCGCCTCTTGCGGCGAGGCATCGCCTTGCCCCAGATGCACGCCGTGCGCGCCGACGGCAAAGGCGACATCGACATAATCGTTGATGAGAAAGGGAATGTTAAACGGCTTGAGCAGCTCGGCGATATAGCCTGCCTCGGCGAGGATTTCGCTCATATTCCCGCTTTTGTTGCGGTACTGGATCATCGTCACGCCGCCTTTGGCCGCGGCGAGCGCTACCTGCGCGGCCTTCCGCCCCGCACATAAAGACGGGTCGAGCACAAAGTAGATGGCGGGATTGAAGTTTACGCGATACATAACACAATCTTAAAGCTGGTTTTATTGAACCACTAAGAACACTAAGTTTTTTAGCGCCGACTACGCTGAAGACAGAACGATTCCAGAACCACAGATGGACGCAGATAAACGCAGATGACTTTGAATTATATTAAAAAAAACGGCGTTGGTAAGTAAATATAATACTATGGTGCGCAACCCGCCCCTAGCGCGTCATTGCCCGACCTGTTCGGGCAATCCATGAACAACCCCGCCGCAAGCAGCGGGGCATCCCGTCATTGCGAGCCGCCGCGTCAAAGCCCTTGCGAAGACGGGCGGCGCGGCAATCCAGAATCTCGCTTTGGGGCTCTGGATTGCTTCGTCAGCTTCGCTTCCTCGCAATGACAAACGCCCCAAGGGGCGAGGTATTGAACCTGGAAGAGAAATAAAAACCTAAACCTCTAACGCCTCATTCACCAGTTTTTCCTGCTGCGCTTGGTGACGGCTCATCAGGCCGGTGGCCGGGGCGGCGGCGGCGGCGCGTCCGACATAGACGGGGCGTTTGGCTTTACCGCCGAGATCGCTCAAAACTGCTTCGATCCGGCGATCGACGAACTGCCAGGCGCCCTGATTTTCCGGCTCTTCCTGACACCACACGACTTCGGCGTTTTTGTAAGGTTTAAGCTCTTCGATCAGCACGCTGTGCGGGAACGGATAGAGCTGTTCGAGGCGCATGATTATCACATCCTTGATGTCTTTTTCGCGGCGCGCGCTCAGCAGATCATAATAGACTTTACCTGTACACAGCACGACGCGTTTGATTTTATCGGCGGCGGCGAGGTCTTCGCGATCATTATCCCACAATACACGGTGGAAAGTGCTGCCTTCGGTGAAGTCTTCTATGTTGGAAACGGCCAGCTTATGACGCAGCAAGGATTTTGGCGTCATCACCACCAAGGGCTTGCGGGTGGACAGCAGCATCTGGCGACGAATCATGTGGAAGGCCTGTGCCGGCGTGGTCGGCACGCAGACCTGCATGTTGTCCAAGGCACACAGTTGCAGGAAGCGTTCCAGTCGCGCTGAACTGTGCTCGGGGCCTTGACCTTCATAGCCGTGCGGCAGGAACAAGGCGAGCCCGGTCAGGCGCCCCCACTTGGCTTCGCCGGAGCTGATGAACTGGTCGATGACCACTTGTGCGCCATTGGCAAAATCGCCGAACTGCGCTTCCCAGATATCCAGAGTGTAGGGGTCAGAGGTGGCGTAACCGTATTCGTAGGCCAACACCGCTTCCTCGCTGAGCAAGGAG
>JAGRIU010000054.1 GCA_020443075.1 Alphaproteobacteria bacterium | reverse complement strand
GAATTTATCAGCGGCTAATCGCGGTCAAAATAACAAAGTTTCTGAAGATAAGCGCGTTGAAAAAACAGCGTCTCAAGCGCCTGTGAGAGATGAGGTGCAAATTTCAGAAGAGGCGCTGTCGTTATCACGAGACGAGCAGGCGGCCGAGCAGACTGCTAAAGAAACGCGCACGATTTTGCAAGAGCAGCTTGATGAGACGCTTTCGGCGGATCGGCAGCGGGTTGATAAATTTCTTTAAGCATTCTTAAGCGTGTTTAAATTTCCCATTTTGCAGGAAATGTAAGGTTTGCTCCATGACTTTGGGGTTGAACATCATGAAGCTGTGCGTGGCGGGTAGTACTATGTGGTCGCTCATGCCGTCGATTTTGGTGCGCTCTACGGGAACGATGCCGTCGTGCTGTCCATCTAAAATCCAGGGAGCAAGAGGGTTGACAGAGGCCGATCCGGCGATGATGCCGAGAGGGTAGGTGATATCATCGTCAATATGCTTGTAGCCTGTTTTGAGCTGGCCTGAGGCGGGGCCGAAAATCGAACGAAATATGGGCCCCAGCCATTCATTATCATCGAGGAAGTCGGCAAATTCGCTGCCCGTGTTGGGTGGGCCGAGCATGACGACTTTGTCCAGATTTTCAGGTTTATGGGTAGCGATGAAGTAGCGCGTAATGAGGCCGCCCATTGAGTGGGTTACAAAATTGAGAGGGCGTTTGGGGCTGTATCCGGGGTGGTTCTCTATTTTTTCGGCGACAAAGTCGGTGAGGTCTTCGAGGCTTTTTTCGCGTGAGGGGTAGAGGATGTTGATGGTCTCGTAGCCGTTTTTCTCAAGAAAATTTTCGAGCAGCAGCATGTCAGTTTTGGAGCGCAGAATTCCGTGCAGTAAAACAACGATATCTTTAGGCGGCTTTTCGGTCATTGTTCATCCAGTTTTCAAGGTCTTCAAGTGCGCGGGTAGTATACGCTTTTTTACGATCTTTACCTTTGAGTTTTTTACGTTTGCCGTTTGGCATGGTGATAAATGGATTTTCGGGAACCGGAAAGAGGCCGAAATTGATGTTCATGGGCTGGAAGGTTTCGCTTTTCGCGCCGCCTGTTATGTGGCCAAGCAATGCACCGTGAGCGGTGGTGATGGGCGGGGCTTCGAACGGGATGCCCAGTAGCTCACTGGCGGCCATGCGTCCGCTCATCAGGCCAACGGAGGCGCTTTCAACGTAGCCTTCGCAGCCCGTGATTTGTCCGGCGAAGCGGATTTGTGGGCGGAATTTCAGGCGGAGCTGGGCATCGAGCAATTTGGGCGAGTTGATGAAGGTGTTGCGGTGGAGGCCGCCGAGGCGGGCGAACTGCGCATTTTCAAGGCCGGGGATTGTTTTGAAAATGCGGGTTTGTTCGCCCCATTTCATTTTCGTCTGGAAGCCGACGATGTTGTAGAGCGTTCCCAGCGCATTGTCCTGGCGGAGCTGGACGATGGCGTAGGGTTGTTCGTTTTCACCCTTATGCGGGTTGGTGAGGCCGACGGGTTTCATCGGGCCAAAGCGCAAGGTTTCGGGGCCGCGGGCCGCCATAATCTCAATGGGCATGCAGCCGTCGAAATAGGGCGTGTCGATTTCGGCTTCGGCCAGTGTTTGTGCTCCGGAGGGGAGTTCCCATTCCTTGAACAGGCCATACTCGGCGTTTATGAGTTCGCAGACGAAAGTTTCGTATTGGTCTTTGGTCATCGGGCAGTTGATGTAGTCCTTGCCCGTGCCGCCGGGACCGACCTTGTCGTAGCGCGACTGGAACCAGCATGTATCCATGTCGACCGTGTCGAAATGCACGATCGGCGCGATGGCGTCGAAGAAGGCAAGCGATTCCGCGCCCGTCGCGGCGCGGATGGCTTCGGCGAGGTCCGGAGCGGTGAGGGGGCCGGTGGCGATGATCGCCTGGTCCCACTCCGCCGGCGGCAGCCCGGACATCTCCTCGCGCACGATGCTCACAAGCGGATGTGCTTCGAGCCTTGCCGTCACCGCGGCGGAAAAACCGTCGCGGTCGACGGCGAGCGCGCTGCCGGCCGGCACCTGGTGGGCGTCGCCCGATTC